>JBAZTW010000032.1:0-26152 GCA_041661665.1 Phycisphaerae bacterium
GGCCATTTTGGCAACCTTTCATACGAGAAGTATCCCATGTCAGAACACGGCCAAAAGGCGCAATATCAATGGCTTCTAATTTGGTTTTTGCACGAGTATCGACCCCTTCGGCTCGAGTGATGCGAGCCTCGGCCCAATTACCGACATCATTCGATATACCCTCGCCGGTGTCAACCACAAGGAGCGTTAAATACTGTACTCCGGCAACAGACACACTGACCGACTTTGCCGGGGTGTTCCCGGTCATCTTGCCGCTGTTAAAGATTTCTTTGTCATCTGCCAATACTTTGAAGATAACGCTGCCGGGTCCCCCCGCGTACCACTGGATGCCAACTTCCGATTCAAAAGTGCTGTATGCGCCGCCCAGGTCGATTACTATTTTGCTATTCGCATGGGTACCAAGGCCTTTCTTGTACAGCTTGTCCTTGATCTGCAAAGGCGAGCCTTTCTGGCCGGGCATATATGAGGTCTCATCGATACCAAGTTCGCCATACTGTGCGGCAAAAACAATCGTATTTTGCATATCACTGATATAGTCGGGCGTCACAGCTTGCGTACCGGCATTACAAATATATGCACACATTGCAGTCATCACGACTTGCCAAATCAAATTCGTCTTCATACAGAAAAACCTCTTTTTATATATTGTTTTTGATTTCGCATCGTTTTATGCCTGAATATCATCCAAAATAGTCCCATGTTAAAATATCGCACGGACTACAATACGCTTTTTGGTCGGGGTCAAGGTTATAGTTTCCTTGTCACGGTCAAAGTTACTATACTTCCTGCCATCGACTTTCACCGAACTGATTCGCTTTCCTTCTGGATGACGCAGTCTGATCACGATTTCCCTGGGCATTTCGCGATTGGGCGGTGTGATTTCTGCTTCAATGTATCCATTGTTCACATACGATTTAATTCGGTAGGCCACCGGTCCCCATTTGGTCGGGGCCTTGCTTACGGCAACCTGCATACCGTCCTTAAGCCAATTGTTTGCAACAAATGGCGCCAGCCAGAGTTCGCTGCCGCGTTCCATAACAAACATCAGCTTGGTCTGATACAGGAAATTGCCGGTCTCGGCGGTCTTATCCCATGCGCCGATAGTCCAATTACCTTCCCAGAAGGACATATCCTCTTTATTGAACACCGAGGCGGCGGTGTTGAAGTAGGCGCGAATAAACGGTTTGACATCGTCACGTGCGGCATAGACCTCCAGGTTCCTCATGTAATAGGGCTGGAATTTCTGTACGCCGCCCCAGTTAAACGGATCGGTTTTCTTTGCCAGGTGGTACTCTTTGGGTTGGCGATAGAAGGTATCGCGGAGGTCCACGATATCTTCCAGATAATCCATAATCCAGTCAACATGCCTGCCTGTCGAATTCAGAACACCCTGAGAGACCAGGTGATGGGAACCGAGAATCTCATCATAGAGCCGGATCGTGTAGTTCGGGAAAAACTGCTGCACCGGGCCTGGCGTATAAACTTCATACGGGCTGCCGGGTACCCATGTGCCATCGCGCAGCGGGACAACGGGGGTTCGCTGCTGCGTCCAATCAAAGGCTCGCTTAATTTCATCGCGGAAACTATCGGCAAATTGAACGAATCTGGCGGCATCGGGGTAATTCGCTTCGGCGAGCGTCCTGGAAGCGTTCCTAATGCCCTGGTAATAATGACTTTGCCCGCAGAACGTGTAGCCCCAGTGCTGCCAGTCGGCGACGGTGCCGGGCAGTTGGAGGCCGTATTCGGGGACCTTTTGGCCGTCGAGGTCGAGCTGTTTGGTCTTTTCACTTTGCTTTTGCATCCATTCGCACATTTTTGCCAACTTCGGTTCGATGCCTTTAAACCATGTCTCATCGCCGGTTAGCCAATAATGCTGGCTAAGGCCCGACATATGCTGGCCGGTGCCCATCAACGTGTAGCCATGAGAGAAATAGCCCGCGGGATTTTCGCGTTTGACGAAATAATTTAGAGCACGTTTGGCAAAATCGTGCTGACCCATGAAGTCCATTCCCCGGATGATCCCGTGCGACTCGCTGTCGAGCGAGCCATAAACTGTCGCGGCGATAAATGCTTCAACGAGCTTGCCTTCCTCTTCACTGCGAGCGGCATTTAAGCAGTGGACCTGCGAACCAAGAATCAAATCCCGGAGTTGAGTATCGGGGATATCAATTTCCATAGCTGGTTTCATCACTTCGCGCCAGTATTCCTCGGCAGCCTTGCGCAGCTTGGTCCCGCCTGCAAGCATGGCCTGATCCTCCGAATTCAACGGCCATTCGAGCGGGATGTAAACGCAGAAGCGGATTTGCGATTTGGCGGGCACAGTCCCTGTCAGGGTCAGCACACCATCGTTCGCATCGGCAGCAAGCGCACCTGCCACCGGGATATCGACAACGGCCAGTACCTGATTCTGCTTCATCGCAAGCACACGGCCGGACAGAGACTGCAACTGAGCCTTCTTGCCGGTTTTATTATCGCTTAAGAAGGACAATTTCATTGACGCGGCAGCCGCCGTATCCTGCGGGTTCTCGATCGTATATTCCGCAACACATATTGGTCGCTTGTAGAGCCAAGGCGAATTCGGGTCTAACAGCGACTTGTCAAATGGAGCTACAAAAGTCAACTGTTGATATATCACTCCGCCATTTTTCACAGAAATATGCGGCATCGGCATCCAGCCGTTGTCGAGTTTTCTGCTGAAACTGGCATCGGCGGCGGCATCGCTGCATGAACCAAACCGCGGCGTTATTTCGAAGCACGATTTGAATTGGCCATAATCCAGAACCATTGGACCATAATGCACTGTCCCGGCGCGATCGACTACCACCTTGCGGTTATCCCATGCCAACGAAATCAGTGTAGGGCAGTTACTCTGGGCATCTAAGTAAAGTTTTTCAACAGCCTGCGACCACGACTGATCGGGCATTTGCCGTACCTGTTCGAGAATGGTCTTACGCCCCTTTATTTTCTCTTTGTATTGGGCAAGCGTTATTTTGGCCGGGTCCGCCGTCGCAAAGAAGCCATAGTCCTTGACGTAAACGCACCCAAGCTTGTATAGGTCATCTACTACATCGTCCACGGCTCTGATTCGCAAGTTCGCACTGGCCTGAGGCCCCGGGGTTAGCGGAAATTCGTCAGGCAGAAGGTCGTCGATGGCTACGCCGAACGCAGCATTCGGTAGTTTTACCCGAAGAACAGTACGGTCGAGCGCCCACTGCTGAGGTGTAGTATAGTTCACCTTCAAATGAAGCGGGGCACTCAGATCCCACTTGCATATCCTGCCGACGCCGGATGGCTCAAGTATTTCTCCGTTATATATCTCAACCTCGGCGTGTTTACCAGGCATGGGCTCTTCGAGCTGCAACATTACATCAGCTGTCTTGTAGTGGGAAATAGTATTCGCAAAAAGCCTGCGGATAATGATGGGCTTATCGCTTTTCGGGAATACCCAGCGTATCTTGCGGGTCTCCCGCAGTGATTTCACTACCCATGTATTGCCGTTCTGCTCGATTTTCGCGGGGAGCGGCTTCCAGTTTCCCTGCCAGTTAGATTCGCCGGAAACGTGATCGACTCCCAGGCCGACCCAGCATTCTGCTCTGACTTCCGCGGTTGACGGTATATGCGAGTCTTTAGCGAACTCGATACCGATATCCCTGATACGCCTTGACTCGATCCACTGCAGTCCGATACATCCTAATCCGTTTTTATTCACAGGCACCGTGTAATTACCGTCCGCCGACAGCCTGACATCAGTGTCAAAAAAGATTTCCTCTGCGGGAATTTCAGTGAGTCGATCTACCACCGTACCGTTCATACGGTTGGGGTCAAATGTCACGACTCTCGCAAACGGAGCCATATCAACGCTATCCGAGCCAAAAGCGTCAGCAGCAGAAGCAGATGGAGTCAACTTGGCATCTGCCCAATTACACATTCCGCTTCCCTCTACCACCAGCCGCATCTCCTTAGCGTTATTCAGGGATAAGCTCACCGGCTTTGCGGGGTCAGCCTCGTGCATTACGCCGCTGTCGAATTGCAGTTGACCATCAACAAATACTTTAAAGGTTGCTGTACCAACAGGGTTACCCTGCCACTGAATGCCAACCTTAGCCTCAAACCTCTCATAAGCATTATCGAGCGATACGAGAATGTGGCCGGGCGCGTCAATACCTATGCCTTTGCTGAAGTTTTCATCCTTGATTCGGATCGGCTTGCCCTTGATAGCCTCAGGCCAGACCCGGTACGGAGTAGTGTCAATTCCCATAGTCCCGGTAAATGTTGCAATACCCTGGACAACATCGCTCAGATATTCCGTTACGGGCTCTGCTTTGGCGAGGCCTGCCACGAGACTAATTACCAACACAAGGCAAAAGCAACTCTTCATGATACTAACTCCTTTTAGCTTTTTGAGCTTTTGAAAAACGCATGTTTAAAATGTCGCACGGACTACAATACGCTTTTTGGTCGGGGTCAAGGTTATAGTTTCCTTGTCACGGTCAAAGTTACTATACTTCCTGCCATCGACTTTCACCGAACTGATTTGCTTTCCTTCCGGATGGCGCAGCCTGATTACGATTTCCTTAGGGATTTCGCGATTGGGCGGTGTGATTTCTGCTTCAATATATCCATCTTTTACGTGCGACTTGATTCGGTAGGCCACCGGTCCCCATTTGGTCGGGGCATTGCTTATGGCAACCTGCATACCGTCCTTAAGCCAATTGTTGGTAACAAATGGCGCCAGCCAGAGCTGTTCGCCTCTCTCCGTCACAAACATCGTTCTTGACTGGTACAAAAAATAACCCGTTTCGTGAGTCTTGTTGTAGCAACTATTCAGGAAATGTTCCCATAAAGTTAAATTTTCTCTGTTCAGCAGCGATATAACAGAGTTAAAATACGACCGAATGAACGCTTTCACGTTGTCCTGAAGGGCATAGACTTCCACCGTCCGTGCATAGTAGGGCTGTACCTTGGCAAAACCACCAAGGTTGAACCAGTCCTTGTGATTTTTTTCTGAGGAATAGCCGTTATACAGCCATCCATTGCCCATGAACTGTACATCCTCCATGTGGTTCATTATCCAATTCACATCTTTGCTGTTAGGGTCTATAACTCCCTGCGCAATAAGATGGTGACTGCCAAGTTCCACATCATAACACCAGCTTCGTCCGGCATCCTCACCTTTATAAAAGTTATCTATTGGAGCGGGACAGTAAACGTGTGTGGGATATGCAGGCACCCATGTTCCATCTTGTAATGGGTAGACCGGAGCTTGCGATTGAGTCCAATGAAATGCCCTGATAATATTTTCTCGAAGATCCGCCGCGCTGGCAATCATATCCTGAGCGCCGGGATACCCGATATCCTTTAATGCGTGTCCGGCAGCGTTCAGCCCGGCATAGTAGTAGCCGTTCATATAGTAATAGAAACAGAAAACTTCCCAGTCGGCCATAGCGCCAGGAGGGAGAAGACCCCATTCGGGCACTTTATTGCCAAAAGCATCAACTTTCTTGGTTTTTTCACGTTGAGCCATGGCCCATTTGCAGACCCTGGCTATCTCATCTGCATTCTTTTTGAGCCATTCTTTATCCTTGCTGAGTTCATAATACTCACCAAGGCACCAGAGATGCCAGGCTGTACCCATAACGGTGTAGGTCGGCGTTATAAACCCCTGCTTGTTGTAGCGTTTTATAAAATAGTCGTGGGCATTGCGCGCATAGTCGTAGTTGCCTGTGAACTCCATTCCTCGGATGGGCGACTGAGCCTCGCTTTCGAGCGGACCATAGGCTATTGAGGATATCCATGCGGCAACATTATTATAGTTCTCGTTTCGGCCGGCAATCATACAGTGGACTTGTGAAGCAATGATGATATTTTGAAGAAACTTATCCGGTATCTCGACACTCATAGCCGGTTCCATAACACGCTTCCAGTACGCTTCCGTGTCGGCAGCTAATTTTTTATCGTCGCCGATAGCTGCAATCTTATCGGCCGTAGTATCCCAGCCCGGAATATATACGGTACATTCGGCCTTTCCATTCGCGGGAAGGCTGCCGGTGAGCGTCCAGATGCTGTTTTTGATTTCGTGTTTAAGAGGAGCGATATTTGATACCGACAAACTGGCAAGAGGTTTTCCAAGTTTCATAGCAAGAACCCCATGCGAAGTCGGTTTCATCTCAGCAAACTTTCCTTTTTGCAAATCGGAGAGCATCTTAATAGCAAGAGATATATTTGTGGGTTTGTCTTGAGGGTTCTCAATGGTGAACTGCGCCACACAGAGCGGTTTGCGGTTCACGAAAAGCCGGGAACCCGCGCTTGTATTGTCATAATCATAAGGAGCGACAAATGTTTGCTGACGATACACAACCCCGTTATCTTTCACGGTCGTGGTAAAAATTGGAATCCAGCCGTCCCGCATTTGCCGGCTGATATCTTTGCTTGTCCCTGAACCAAACTCAGGTTTCATCATGCAGGAATATCCCTTAGTGAGTTGATGGTCAACAACATTATAAATATTTGGGTCATTATCGAACACCACAGTACCATCTCGGGAAGCGACAAACTTGTGGTTATCGCACGCCAGAGAGAGCGAGGTAGGACCAAGGTCGGCATCAGCACGATGAATATGCTCTTCAGCTTGTTTAAACGTCTGGTCCGGCATTGTACCGACCCGTTCAAGAATCGTTTTCTTCTCCGCGATTGATGTTTTATATTGGGCAAAAGTCATCCTGGCAGGCTCCGGCGCAACAAACAGGCCGAAGTCTTTAACATAGACACAGCCGTTGAGCAGCACATCATCTACCGCCACGCCAAAGGAGCCATTTGGAAGTTTAAAACGAAGAACGGTACGGTCTGTCATCCAATGGGTGGTTGTACAATAACGGACTTTCAAATGAAGCGGCTTACTTAAATCCCAGTCGGCGGCAATAGAAGACTTGCCGTCGCTGCCAATGATTTCGCCATTATACATTTTAACGGAGCCGCGTTTTTTTGCGCCTGCGCCGGTTTTTTTAAACTGAAGCGTCAAATCGACAGTTTTCCAGTTCGAATCCGGAAACGCTGACATCCGACGAACAGATATCGCTTTCGCCGATGCGGGGAATATCCATCTAATCTTTAGAGTGCCCTTTTGCCTGTTCGCGCTTTCCTTCCCCTTCCAGTCAATAACGTAGGTCCATACGTCCTTGTTTTTCTCTATCGCACCATTGAGGTTCTCCCAATTGCCCTGCCATACGGATCCGCCGGGGGACCCGCCTTGCGTGGTCATAACCCAATATTGAACCTGAACGCCATCGCTTGACGGCATCGCAGATTCATTCGTGAACTGAATTCCAACCTCTTTTATATGTCGTTGTTCGAGCCATTGCATTCCGATGCAGCCTCTGCCGTCTTTTGCCTTTGGCACAGTATATGTCCCATCAGCATTCGGAACCACATCGGTCTCAGGGTAAAGATCATCTACCGTGAATTCTTCGAAACGGCCATTTTGGCAACCTTTCATACGAGAAGTATCCCATGTCAGAACACGGCCAAAAGGCGCAATATCAATGGCTTCTAATTTGGTTTTTGCACGAGTATCGATTCCTTCGGCTCTGGTAATACGAGCCTCAGCCCAGTTGCCAACATTAAATGCTACGCTTGGCTGTTCACCGGAATCAACCATGATGAGCGTTAAATACTGTACTCCGGCAACAGACACATTGACCGACTTTGCCGGGGTGGTCCCGGTCATCGTACCGCTGTTGAAGATTTCGTTGTCATCTGCCAATACTTTGAAGATAACGCTTCCGGCATCACTTCCGTGCCACTGGATACCAACTTCCGATTCAAAAGCGCTGTATGCGCCGCCCAGGTCGATTACTATTTTGCTATTTGCATGGGTACCAAGGCCTTTCTTGTACAGCTTGTCCTTGATCCGCAAAGGCGAGCCTTTCTGACCGGGCATATATGAGGACTCATCAATACCAAGTTTGCCATACTGTGCGGCAAAAACAATCGTATTTTGCATATCACTGATATAGTCGGGTGTCACAGTTTGCGCACCGGCATTACAACTATATGCATACATTGCAGCCATCACGATTTGCCAAATCAATTTCGTCTTCATACAAAAAGACCTTTCTTTTATCCAAACCAAGTTAATATTCATACAAAAGAACCTTTCTTTTATATTGTTTTCAGTATTTATTATTGCTCTTAATTTGACATTATTTTCGCCTATTATTCGGTCTTCTGTAATGAATAACCGCTTAAGTCTTTCTAATAATTCGCCGGATAATAGACTGTTATAAGATTCATAGCGGCCCTCTCCAAATTCACAAGCCGATGCTTACACCCCGCCTTTATGTAGAAAGCATCACCTTGTGCCAATGGCCATTCACCTTGTCCTTCAACTTCAATCTTGGCGTGTTTGCTGGACAACACAACCCCTCCGACATCACAGTCGTGAACTTCCCACTCGCACTCATCTTCAAAAGAGGTTATGGTTTCCATACTAATTTCAAACTGAATATCCTCTCGTTTGGGGAAAACGAGGGTATATTTGCGACATTTATCTGAAATAGCTGTCATGTCCTCATGCGCAAAGACCGGTGTATGGTCAAGCGTCTGATAGGAGGAAAAAAAATCGGCAAAATCAGTATTAAGAGCCTTTAAAATTTTGTGCAGGGTCGCCAGCGTTGGGCTGCTTCTGTCGTGCTCAATTGCGGAAATCGCGGCGGGCGACAGTCCCGCCAGATTTGCCAAATTCCTTAACCCCAGTCCGGCTTTTTTCCTGAACAACCGGATTTTTTTCCCATATTCAGCTTGCTGCATAACTATCCTTTCATAAAAATTAAACCCAGCTACTATTTATAATGCTTTCGTCAGGCATATCGCTAAATCTGCAGGCTGCCATCAACAAGCGAATTTTAAACAATAAAAATCGTCTGCCCAACCATCGCTCGCCCATTTTTTTTGAGGCAATAATGAAGATTGCTTCGTTGCCTCGCTCCTCGCAAAGACATTTTTAGAGTTGCCTTAAATTTCTAATCCCATATAGTGTAAATTAACAATAATGTACGCATTCATAATAACGTACGAAATGTGAAATGTCAAACAAGAAAACAAAAACATTATTTAAGAACACAAAACGCTATAATTTAAGAAAACAAGCAGTATGGTATTCTTGACTGTTTGTAAAAATGTACAAAAAATTTTAAAAATTTAATAATTCTGTATTGATTTTGTATGAGACCTCTGAATAGCCTTGTTTTTTTGGTTTATCCTATTAATAAGTAGGTATCATTTTGCACAGGTCAATTACAAACCGTTCAAGCGAACGGGTGTTTAGGGTCGGCAAAGTCAAGATTCGCCTGTCGTATCGTTCCGCAGTTCCTGCAGAACAGTAGAGGAGTGTGAACCGACAGTTCGATATGTTTTCTGCCGGGGTGCAGTGAACCTCGAAAGACCGTTTTTCCGCCAAAAATCGGTATTGATATCTTGCATAGAACGAATACCAAAGATAAATATGATACAATAAACCATTGGACATAGCTTTATGCTTCAATAGGTGGTTTTTCCCCCACATATAATAATAAAACTGTGTCCTTTTTTACAACCCTATCTGCTTATTTATTGGGATGTCTGAAAATTTTACAAAAATTTCAATAAAAAACTTGCTTTTCTTGTTCACATTTGTTTATAATTGGAGTTATACAAGTCGGTTAGGTAAAGCTGGGAAATAATATCGGGCAAGCTTATTCAACAGATTTATGTTGATGGGGAATTCGTTGCAGAAAGTCAGAATATATTCAGGTCGATTACTGGCATAACTAAGGCAACGCTGGAGCTGTGCTAATGTATTGGGCGCATTTGTCCAATGCCTGCTTTTGGTAAAACGTAGTTTATGAAATTGAGTGTTTTGGTTGATAAGGATATGAAAATGAAAATAAAAATGAAAAAAGCATTTACGTTGGTTGAGCTTTTGGTGGTCATATCGATAATTGCACTACTCCTCGCTATCATGATGCCTGCCCTGCAAAAGGCTAAAAAGCTTGGTCTGAGCAGTATGTGTTTGTCGAATGTTCGACAGATAGCAGTTGCTTATCAGTGCTATTCAATAGAGAATAACGGGAAGCTTATGCCGTCACGAGTAAGAACAGGCAAAAAAACTGGATGGGTGCAATACTCTCAAAATATGTATGGGGCAAATAGATGGTTGGGTTTGGCCAGTCAAGGCACTCTTGAGGAAAGGATATTCGGAATTAAAGCGGGGCTTTTATATCCTTATTTAAAAACTATAAAAGTGTACTTTTGCTCTGGTGATCCGAGAATGTTGCCGGAGGGGACGCATGTGGAACGCAGCTATGCGATGATTGGATGTTTAAACGGATACAATACCGATGATACACAGGAACTGATGATGTTAGACCGTCAAATAAAGAAAATGGATGAAATCAAATCCACTTCAAACTCTTATATGCTGGTTGAAGAGACTGACTCACGAAGTTTCAATATAACCTGGTGGGCGCTGCTTGCTCCAGAACATGGCGTGAACCCTCCGGCGTGGTGGAGTCCTTTAGCGATTTTACATGGCGACAGCAGCACTATGGCATTTTGCGATGGCCATGCCAAGTTGCATAAATGGAGAGAACCTCTGACCTTAGAGATGGCTGTAAGACAAATGTTGCCTGGTGCAATGTTTGGAATGAACCCTGTCCCTGCTGGTCAAAGGCGTGACATAGACTTTATGTATGATGCCTGGGCATATAAATATATCCCCTAAAAATCCTGCTAATTTAAAAATATGTAAGGCCGGGAGTCGGTCTTTGTATATGCGGCACTTTTAACTCACGAATTGTATTTAGCCGTCGGTTTTACCGGCGGCTTTTTTTATTTGTAGTTTAGGGCATTGTGGCTGAAAAAAAGAAAATTACGGCAAGTCCGAATTGCCAAAGTTTAAAATTGAAGAATGAAGATTTGCGAGTAGAATGGTCAGAATAAATCTGTGTGTTGTTATAAGGAGTGGATAATGTATGAACATCATTCAAAGCCGCTGCTGCCTATAAGGCAGTTTGTCTATCGTTTTCTTTGGCACGCTTTGCTTGCGTTGGCGGTTTTGGCTGTCGCGCTTGGGATAGGTGTGGTCGGCTATCATAGTTTTGAGGGGCTTTCATGGCTCGATTCTTTTCTCAATGCCTCGATGATTCTTGGCGGGATGGGGCCGGTTGACCAGTTGCATTATACATCGGCAAAATTGTTTGCCGGCTGCTATGCGCTTTTTGCGGGACTTGTATTTATAGCCTTTGCGGGCATTCTTGTTTTGCCGTTCGCGCACCGTCTTCTGCATATTATACATTTAGATAGCGACGACGATGAAGTGAAAAATAAGAAGTGATGAAGGGAAAGAGATTAATGATAAATCACGCGAATAAAATAACTATAATGCGGATACTTCTGATTTTGCCATTCGTAATATGTATGCTCAATGTTCACGAGCCTGTTACGGGAAGGGCAATGCGATACGCTGCGCTGGGCATTTTTTTGATTATGGCGTTCAGCGATGCTTATGACGGCTATGTGGCGCGAAAGAAAAAGCAGGTAACCAGACTCGGCGCGTTTCTCGACCCTATGGCGGATAAACTGCTGATGACCTGCGCGTGTATTCTGCTGAGCGTGAGCAAGACCGCTATCGACGATTTCAGACTGCCGCCGACGGTTGTAGTGCTGATTATCGGCAAAGATTTGTTCCTGGCGATGGGT
This sequence comes from Phycisphaerae bacterium, assembly GCA_041661665.1. Classification (GTDB taxonomy): domain Bacteria; phylum Planctomycetota; class Phycisphaerae; order Sedimentisphaerales; family UBA12454; genus GWC2-45-44. The sequence continues at coordinate 11,734 of JBAZTW010000032.1, forward strand.
TTTTTGACGCTGTATTTTGTTACAACGGAAATAAAACTTTCGCCTGTAAGAATAGGCAGGTTCGCGACGGCTCTGCAACTGACAATGGTTGCGGCGATTTTGATAGCGCCTGATGCAAGTCGAGTATTTGGATGGTGGATATGGTTTTTAAGATTTTTATGGTGGTCTTCGGCCTGTACTGCTATCATAGCGACTCTTCTCTATACCAATGCAGGGTCTAAATGTATAGAAGAATACGAGAAGAATATGCCACAAAGGCACGAAGACACGAAGAAAAAACTGGAGTAGTAAAAGATACTATTATGTTTAGTGAAATACCGGAAATATTGGAAGATTTGAGACAGGGCAGGATGATTGTCCTTGTTGATGATGAAGACCGAGAAAACGAAGGCGATTTGGTTTGCGCGGCAGAATCGGCTACGCCGAAGATAGTAAATTTTATGGCGAAATTCGCCCGCGGGCTGATTTGTCTGCCTTTGACGAGCGAAAAATGCGACGAGCTGGGTCTGCATCCGCAGGCAGTCGAAAATACTGCCAAACTCGGTACGGCATTTACCGTGAGTATTGACGCGGCTGATGGAATTACGACCGGCATAAGCGCGGCTGACAGGGCGCATACCATACAGGTTACTATTGCTGACGGAGCTAAGGCGGCAGATTTGGCAAGGCCGGGGCATATTTTTCCGCTTCGGGCGAAGGACGGCGGGGTGCTTACGCGAGCAGGGCAGACGGAAGGGTCGGTCGATTTGATGCGGCTGGCGGGAATGAAGCCTGCCGGCGTGATTTGCGAAATTATGAATGAAGATGGTACGATGGCTCGTGTGCCCCAGCTTCTGGAGTTTTGCAAAACGCATAAAATGAAAATGACGACCATTGCCAAGCTGATTGAATATCGTTTACAGCGGGAGAGTCAGATTAAACGGATTCAATCGGTATTTCTGCCGACGGATTACGGCGAATTTCAGCTTATCGGGTATCAAAGTCAGACAAGCGTTGAGCCGCATCTTGCGTTGTGCAAGGGGAATGCAGGCAAACTTGACAGTAATGGCGAACCTATTGTTGTCGATGAGCCAGTGCTTGTGCGCGTTCATTCGGAATGTATGACGGGTGATTTGTTTCATTCGCAGAGATGTGAATGCGGCTATCAGCTTATTACTGCGATGCAAATGATAGAAAAGGCCGGCTGCGGAGCGATTATTTATCTGCGTCAGGAGGGCAGGGGTATTGGGCTTGCCAATAAGCTGCACGCGTATAAATTGCAGGAGCAGGGGTTTGATACCGAGCAGGCGAATCTTGAACTTGGGTTTGCGGCGGATAAACGCGATTATGGAATCGGGGCGCAAATAATCAGGGATTTGGGGCTGAGACAGATTAAAATTCTGACGAACAATCCCAAGAAGACATCCCGACTTGAAGTTTATGGGATTAGAGTTGTCCAGCAGATACCGCTGCAGACAAAGCCTGGACCGCATAATGCGAATTATCTGAAGACGAAAAAAGACAGGTTCGGACATATATTAGATTAGAAGAAAATTAAAAATCAAAAATCAAATATAAAAAATGTGGAATCGCCGGAGGCGATGAGAACTATGAAAAAAATTATTTGGATGTGCGTTTTGTTTGTTCTGCCGATAATCTGCGGCTGTGAAGAAGGACAGGTGCAAACCTATAATTCAGGGCTTTCCGCTGACAGCAATAGTGTTCGCAAAGACTGTATTTTTGCTGCGGATAAGATAAAATTTAATCAGCTCACCGAATATGTCGGCAATGGACAAATTAATGTTTATGCTGATGTGCTTGACCAGTTCGGCTCAAGAATAAAAGCATCAGGTGTTTGGCGGTTTGAGCTTTTTCAATACGAACAGCGAACGCCAGAGTCGAGGGGCGCAAGGGTTTATCTGTGGAAGGATATTGATTTGACGGATGCAGGCGTAAATTTCAGCGCCTGGCAGGATTATCTGCGGTGCTACAAAATCGAGCTTGTGTTTGAGGCTGGCATTGAATCCGGCAAAAAGTATATTCTGCAGGCAATCTGCACTACTGCTGAAGGCAAACGCATTACCGATTCAGTGGATTTGAAGATGTAATAATAGCAAATAAGAGATAAAAATGTTTATGTTATGATTATGGATTAATCAAATGTGGACAGGTGTTGAATTAATTTACAATATTTGGCTCATAGTGTTAGTGTATACTGTAGGTATCATGGCTTTTTTGATTTCAAGAATGCTTCCTCGCACGTATAGACAGGAAAAACGCTCACACCTATGGGTTTATATTCTTTTGCCGCCGTTTTTAGTAGTTCCTTTCGCCTTAGTTCCTCCCCTTCGGAACCCGACTGTTCTTTTAGCAATATGGTTGCCGCTGTTTTTGTTTTTTTTAGGTTCGATTATTTTGCTTTTTAAAAGAATTATAGCAATTCTGTTTAAGTCGCCTGACAAGTTAATCATGATAAAACTTATCAGGCCAGCTCTTACAATTTTGGTTTTTGTATGTGTTTTCAAATATCATATAGTATCTGGAAATATGGCAGATGCATATGGTATTAAGCTTGCAAAAGGGATTCAGGCGGCTTGCGACAGCAATGGCATATGCCCGGAATCTATTCCAAGTTGGAAGATAGAGGAACGTTTTGGCATCAAAGATCCAAATTGCTTTGCTACCACTGTTTGTAAGTTAATGATTCCTTATCATGTAACTTATAATCCAATTAAAGACAAAAAAGGTTTTATTGTGAATGTCAATCATGGTTTTCATGATGACTTTTATATTGAAGGTGGCGTTGGTAAAAAGTTAAGGGCTGCTGATTCAGGTGAAGGGGGTGAGTGTGAAAGACCAATCAAATAAAAATGAATTTTCAGTTGTGCGAGAATGACAGGGTATCATCCTGTAATCAGCCAATCAGCATTGTCCAGACGGCGAGCCAGAATGGGATTGTGAATATACAGGCGATGTAGGAGAGCATAAGGATTGAGCCGACTTCTTCTTCGTTTCCGCCATAGTGTTTTACCTGTAAAATCAATCCGGTTGCAGGCGATGAGGACGACTGCAAAACAAACAGATTGCACAAAAGCGGATAGTTGTTGTGCAGGCCGGTGAGCATAAGAACGGCAATCGTACATATCGGCACAAAAATCAAACGCACAAACAGGACTTTGACAGCGTCCCCAATATGCGATTTTATATTGAACGAAATACTTCCGAGGACTGCGCCGAGAATAAATGTTGCAATCGGCACTGTGGCAGAGCCTATCAGGTCGGATGAATCGAGGATAATATTTGGAATTAGGAATTGTATTCTTACAAGAACTATTATAATTGCGCTGATGCAGGCGACGAGCGGCGGTGTGAGCAGGCCTTTGAAAGAAATTTTTTCGTCTTCGCCTGAGCTTACTAAATATTTGCCCATCGACCAGAGCAGCGGACTCATACCGAGAATATAAAGGAAGCAATACATTGCGAATTCGTCAAACTGTTTCGGGTAGAGGATTTTACCAAGAGGCAGAATAAGATAGCCTGCGTTTTGCAGGGAGGCTGTGGCGAAGTGATGTTTGTTTGTTTTTAAATTCGGCCAAAACAGCGTTATTGCAGCCAGCAGCCCCAGCCCGATAGTTAAAATTGCGACTAAAGGCACAAGCGGCCAGATTTTGAAATTGGCCGGCTGGAAATTTCGGACGATATTTGAGAATGTCATACAGGGGAGCAAAACGCGGACAACGACTGTTGAAAGTGATTTTAGATGTTCCTGTGTTATGACTTTTTTGCGGATTAGAAATCCGCCGGCGACCGAGACGAGCAGAATCTGCAAAAGCGCCTGAAAAGTTATGCTGAACGAATTTATAAAAACATTTATCATATTGAAATAAAACCCTTAAAACAGTATATTCTCTGTTCTAAAGGCTGTTTTTACAAGGGAAAATTTTATGGCGGCAAACGATATTATTAAAAAGTATGCGAAATTGCTTGTTGAGTATTCGCTGGGCATCAAAAAGGGCGACAGATTGCTGATAAATTCCAGTTATCTGGCTGAGGAACTGCTCAAAGAGGTTTACGCCAATGCTCTTGCGGCGGGGGCGTATCCTGAATTCAAAATCGCTCTGAACGGCATGGAAAAAATATTTTATGATAACGCATCCGACCAGCAGCTTGAATATATTTCGCCTTTGAGCAGGTATGTCTATGAAAAATACGATGCGGTTTTGAATATAATCGCTCCGTTTAATGTCAAGGAATTGCAGAATGTTGACCCTGCAAAAAAACAGAAATGCAGCGCGGCAAGAGCGGAAATTAACAAACTATTTATGCAAAGGGCGGCCAACGACGAGCTTCGCTGGACGCTGTGCGTTTTTCCGACAAATTCAGAGGCGCAGGAATGCGGAATGAGTCAGGCGGAATATGCTGATTTTGTGTATAACTGCTGTTTTCTGTATGAGGAGAATCCGATTGCCTGTTGGGAAAAATTAGAAAAAGACCAGCAAAAATTAGTTGATTTGCTCAACAACAAGACGCAGATACAATATAAAGGCAGCGGAATTGATGTTCGATTCAGCACCGAGGGCAAAAAGTGGATTAACTCATCGGGCAAAAATAATATGCCCAGCGGCGAAGTTTTTACCGCTCCGCTGGAAAATTCCGTCAATGGTGTTGTGCGATTTTCATATCCGGGAATATTTATGGGGCAGGAAATCGAAGACATTCGGCTGGAGATTAAGGATGGCCAGGTTGTAAAGGGTACGGCAGACAAGGGACAGGAGCTTTTGAATAAGGTTCTGGAAATTCCCGGCGCAAGAGGTTTTGGCGAAGTTGCGATTGGGACAAATTCGAGAGTGAACAAATTCACCAAGAATATGCTGTTCGATGAAAAAATGGGCGGCACAATCCATATGGCTCTGGGGGCGGCATATCCCGAAACCGGGGGAACAAACGATTCGGCGATTCACTGGGATTTGCTGGCGGATATGAACGATGGCCAGATACTCGCAGATGGCGAAGTAATTTACGATAAAGGGAAATTTATAATATAAAAATCTCTGCCATCAGTCAGTTTGATATTTGCTTTGTCAATGTTATTCGGGGACACAAGCCGGATTGCCAGGGTCGGCCTTACAGTCTGCTAACCAGTTATTGACTAAAAGCGCAACATCAGCCAGACTCATCTTGCAGTCATTTTGTGAGGGTTTATATTTCCATAAAAACTATAATTAATTGTTAAATACCACCGAGCCAGTTTTCGGCGAATGTGGCAAAATCTACAAAATTCACGATGCCATCGCTGTTTAAATCTGCAGAGGGACTGCCCGGGGGCTGAAGCCACTGGTCAACCAATATCGCCAAATCGAGATAATTGACCATCCCGTCACCCGTGAGGTCTGCCGGATTGATAACGACGGTATTCATATCAGAGGCGACACGAAAACCAATATTGCTGCTCTCGTCGTACGGGGATAAGGTAGTCCGGATGATCGATTTGAGCTCGTAGGACCAGGCCGCATACGACGCACTGCGGACGCCGTGATAGGCAGTCCATGAATAACCTCCAGTATTGTTATACTGACTTTCCGTCACTTCATAGAGATTGCCCATCATATCAAACGTGCCATTGAGTTCTTGTCTGCCGCTGCCGACATTCCAGGGTTGATGGGGAGAAATAGGAGTGTCTCGGTAGTTCCATTTAGTAGGATCCGGCACGCCGGAAATAAGGTCACTGGGTGACGCGTTCGCGTATAGCTGACATGTGAGGCTTGTGGCATTCCAGTAGGCCGCCTTGACCCACTCATCCTCCGTAGGCACATAGTACTTTGCATCCTTGTGGCGATAGAGATTCGTTCCATTGTCGGCCTCGGCGGCGCTCCAAAGGGCAAACGTATAGTTACTCGTGCCTTGCGTACCGGTGAAATTGTATGCCGCATGATGGCCCGTGCTCGTGTTCAGCCAGTTGACGAACTGCGCCATTTCGTACCAACTCACATTATTGGTTGGCCACGTTAGCGCCCCGATGGGCGCGTCGTCGTACGCATTCAACGGGTTTCCCGTCACGGTGCCATAGGCATTTTTGAACTTGTCCCACTGGTCGTTGGTGATCTCGCAGGTGCCCATGCGATAGTCGTTGTTGACTCCCGTAAAGATAAAGCTGCCTCCCCCCTGACTAATCCCGCTGCTGGGGTTCGTGCTGCCAGATATCGGCACGAAGTCGATTGTGAATTGATTGGTGCCTGTTCCAAACACATCCGCCTGTGTGACGCCGCTGACGGCCAATATCAGGCCTAATATTGCACAAATTGTAATTAGCCTTTTCATTTTAATTTTCATCTTCTTTCCTTTCTCATAAATGAACTTTTTCAAAACTTTTACATCCTTGATCACTTTTTTATGTGGTCATTCATTGAATCTTCCTTACTTCTTTTTTTCAGTTTATCCATGTCTGAAAAGTCAATCAGAGCGGCCAATTGGACGGGCAGTAATCGAGCCAGTGACCGGCGAAAATCAAAAAATCTTCAAAGTCAACATTATTATCCGGGTGTAAATCAGCCGACATGAGCATTCATCTTATTTTCCTTCTTTATTCCTACTAATACTATGGTTTAACTATGATATGGTATTATGTATGAATATTGTGAGATGTCAAGAAAAAACGTAACAGTTCACGGTAAAAACCAGCTTTTTAGGTTAAAAACTGCTTTTGCCCCCGTGAATGGTTACTGATGTAGATTAAACGCCTATTACCTGGGAATTCTCATATTAAATGTGTCACTTTTATAGGGGAATCCGAGATAAAAATAGTCCTCGGTCTTTGAGCAGTTGCTATTGACTACTGACTAATGGCTACTGTGTGTTATGCGTAGTTGTCGCAGGTTGTTTTGCCGTGCATAGCTTTGACGGCTTTTGACAGGCCTTTTGTTATTGATGAGACCTGCGTAAGTTCGGTTTTGCTGAAAGGACTATCGGCGGGGCGATAAAGTAAAAGCATTCCCAATGCCGGGCCGGAGTTATTTAGACCTATGGCAGCTAAAGATATTTTTTTCAAAACAGCGGGGCCTGCGAAAAATTCCATTTCACAAAGGTCATCGTTGGTGCATATTTGGCTGCTGTGGCAGACGGACTCGATGATTTTTGTCGTCAGGCAGGGGCTCAACTGCGATGGTACATCCTCAAGCTTCGAACTGTGAGAGTAAAAATGGATTTCAGGAGCTGTTGGTGTTGTGAAAATCACAGCGACGCTGCAATCATCTATATTTTCGGTCAGAAATTCGCCTGCGCAGCGTGCCAGACTGTCGGGGGTAGTCGCTTCGAGCAGATTTTCAAAAAAGTCAGCGGCGAATCTGAAATTTTTCAGATGGCTTATGAATTCGCCATGTGCCTTTAGAATATCATTGCAGAGGATATCGATTTTCTGCTTCTGCATCCTCCGTACTTTGTTAAGCGTCCTTACAAGCTGCTTTATTCTTGCGTTTCTTTGTTCTTTCAACAGTGTATCTCCAAAGAGCTATTGTTCGTTTATAACTTCGACAGAGACGGAGTGATGGTTTAGAGGAATTGAGGTTAAAGACGAAAGCCCTATAAATGTACTTTGATAACCTGAATAAGGTGATTTTACCGGTCTTGCGGCTTGGTGGCGGCGATAATCAGGAATTTTCGGACTTGCATGGAAAAAGAAGCAGGGAAGAAAAGAAATAAGGAAGTAAGGATTTTTTATGCTTTCGTCGCAATTCTTTCTGCTTCCTTGCTTCCTTACATCATTGCTTCTTTTCCAAGTTGGCCGACGGTCAGTCCGGGTTAAAAAGCTCTCGGCAGAGTCAGCCGTACTGTTGTGCCGGCATCGGGCTGACTTTCCATTTTGATAGTGCAGTTGTTGTTTTTGAGCAGGCCTGCGGCGATGGAAAGTCCCATTCCTCGCTGTCGACCTGCGGGTTTGTCGGAGAAGAAAGGCTCGGCGGCTTTGGCGAGAGTTTCTTCGCTCATTCCACAGCCGTAGTCTCTGATTGTAATTTCGACGCTTTGGGAGTTTTCGGCACCGATGATTTGAACTTGGCCGTTGCCGCTTTCATAGGATTCCAGCGCATTGTAAATGAGTTGTGCGAACGACTCGGCGAGTTGCTCAGCATCTACTTCGATGTCGCTGAGGTTTTCGATGTTCTCAAGATGAATATCGAGCGGCTCAGAAAGGTAACGGGCGTTGACTTTTTCAAGGCAGTTGTTAATTACGATGAATGGCGAAACTGTGCGAATTTGCGCAGCGGGTGGTTTGGCATAACACATTAATTGGCCGATGATTTCTTCTATATCCTTTGTCTTTTCGACAATCTGACTCAATATCTGCTGTCTTGTTTCGTCAGATTCACCGTGAATGAGCATTTGCGCTCTGCCTGAAATTATGGCAAGTGGGTTATTCAATTCGTGGGCGGCGCCTGCGGCAAGCTCGGCGGCGAGCTGAGTAATGTTCTGTTTTTCTGCCGGTGCGGCAGGAGCAGGGACAATCGGCTGTTCCTGCACAATTGGCTGGGGCTTGGCAATTTGAACAGGTTCAGAAACAGCGGCGGTATCGAGGGTTATTTGCGTAATTTGCTTTTGATGGTCGTTTTCGCCTGCCAGAGCGAATATCACGCCAAGCAGCGAAGTAATTTTATCGAGCAGTTTTTTGTCGGGCATCGGGCCATCAAGGATTATGCCAGCGACGGTTTGGCCTGCATTTTTAATCGGGATATAATAGCTTTTTTCACTTTCGATTCCGATTTGCTCAAACAGCCAGAGGGGTAAATCGTCTTTTTCAGCATCCGCGATTGTGAAACCATCGGGCGAATTGAGCAGCACGGACCTTGCCGATGAGCCGTCGATTACATAAGATAAAATCAAATCGGCGTTTGCGGTATCTGCCGTGAAAACGCAGAGTTTTTGAGCAAGAAAAGATTCTGCGAAAATTTTTGCCGCTGTTTCAGCCGCATCGGCCAGCGAAGAATTCGGCAGGAAGGTACCGAGAAATTTTTGCGCAAACTGTGCAAAATTATCTTCGCTTGTTTCTGTGGAAAGCTGTTTCAAATAGATATTTTCTATAGCTTCCAAATAAGCCCGACGGTAATCCTTATTTTCTGGGCCAAATAGTTTGCCGATTCGAGTATGATGGTCGGCGGTCTTCTGCCTGATTTGACTGATGTCGGAATCCGTAAGGAATAAATGTTTGGTAAGGTATGAAATGTCGCCGGTAATTGTCGGACTGCTCAAAATTTCGGCCAGCCTGACAATGGCGATAAGTTTTCCGTTCGGCAGTTTTGCGATTAAGTCGCCCGTTGCCTTTGGAGCGAGCCAGACAGCCTCCGCGATAGCTGCGGGAAATTGCAGCTTGGTCAGCAGTTGATTTGAAAGCGCGTTATCTGTGTTGCCCAGATATTGATTCTCAAGCTCCAGCATCGTATTTCTCTGCCCTTTTGCTTCCTCAAAGAGCATTTCGATACTCTTGCTGAAAAGCTGCGCAAGAGCGAGCAGGCCTATATCAGCGAAAAGCCCTGCGATAAATGCCTGCGAGGCAAGAGCCGTCGCTGATTTTTCCGCAATTAGCCTTGCTGTATATGCGGAAAGCCCGCTGCGGAGATTTAAGTTCATAATAAAATGAAGCTTCTGCTCGTTTGTCGACTCGTGCTGGTCTATGGCGAGTATTGTTTTGACGAGCTGGGATTTGGGAATCTGTCTGAGCAGAGAAGCGAAATTAAGATTCGCAAAATCGAGAGGTATTTCCTGCTGCCTGCACAAATTAATAATCGCCAAAGCGATTGCGGGGTCTGATTCGCTGTACAGCCGTAAGTTTTCATCAGCGTTATTTATAGATTCAAGGCAGCCCGCGATACAGGCAGGGTGCGCGGTCAAGCTGTTTAGCTTACAGACAGAAAGCCTTACTCTCTGTGCGGAGATATTAGTCGCAAACGCAGTCATTTAATCTATCTTCTTCCTGTGCGGCGTATTTTATATTTCAAGCACAGTGCCGATTTTGTCAATCAGCTCGGTAATGCTGAATGGCTTTTTCATAAACGCCTCAGCGCCGGCCTTTAGCAGGTCGTCTATCTCAAGCTGATTGATTACGCCGCTGATTATTATTATCCGTGTATTCGAAAATTCCGGATTTTCCTTAATCGTCTTGCAAACGATATTGCCGTTGACATCGGGCAGCATATAGTCCAGCAGAATAAGGTCTGGACGGAATTTCTGAGTCATAATGCCCGCATCGTAGCCTGTCGATGCGGTTTTGATATCGAATCTGCCGTCTCTGCCGAGGACATCGACCATAAGTTCTACAATTTCGGCATCATCATCAACAATCAGCAGCCGTTTTTTGCCGGTTTGCAGAACCTGCATCGGGATGCTGTTTTCTTTCATAAACTTCAGCAGATTGTCGCGGGGTATTTTGCGGAATTTTGAGCCTGGGATGCGGAAACCGCGCAACCTGCCGGAATCAAAGCACCTTATTATTGTTTGTTGACTGAGACTGCAAATATCGGCAGCCTCACCGGTGGTGTAAAGGTCTTTCAATGTATCCATCATTTTATTCCCTCGCCTGAATATCCATATTCTAATTAAGTAGCCAATAGTTTAGTAGTCAACTTCTACATATTATCAATGCACTATCCTAATTTGCCTTAACTTCCTAATTTAACTATCGGACGTTCGGTTTGTCAAGGATTAAAAATTCTTAGAAAAATATATTGATAACGCCATTTTCTACCGAAGTTATAGGATATTTATATCCATAAATATCTTTTGCAAAAGGGTTGAGAAAATTGAGATTTTGGTTAGACTTTGCCAAGTAGTTTTTTTAGGTGATTTTTAATGGGACGAATAAAATATCTTCTGTTTCTTATTCTGCCATTTGTTTTCGCGGCAGGCTGTATCAACGGTCAGGCGGTTTTGAGCCTGAACAAAGACGGCAGTGGAAAAGTCAGCATCGAAGGACTTTTTGACTACCCGGCTTATTGTTCTCAAACGGACGCGGATTGTGCAGGGGCGGAGAAATTTTTCGTTGAGCAGATAAAGACGATGGTTTCTTCCGGCGGATTTGAAGCCTGGAGCGATGTGAACTGGAAAATCCTTGATGACGGCAGATGCTATTTCAAAGGCACAGCGTATTTTAACGATGTTAATGAAGTGGATTTTTTTATCGGCTCGGCTAAAACCGGCATTAAAGTTGAGTTTACCCGCCGATGGGATGGAAAGTCGAGTGTCGAACTTAAATTGCAGGACAATTTCCGATTAGACCCGCAAATAAAAAAACTGCCGTCGGAGATGTTCAAAACATTCAGTATGAATTTTGTTGCGGCGATGCCCGGCGAAATAGAAAACAGTGAAAATTTTCAGCGGCTTGACAATCAAACCGTGATGTTTGTTTTTTCAGGCGGCCAGTGGCTTTCATATCTCAGGAATAATACCATAAAGGCAACACTGACATCGGATGGAAATGATTTATTCGATTACAAAACCGAAGTCGGCAGGGCGAAGAAGGATTATGTCGAGATATTAAAACGCATTGAAACAGCTATTCAGAAGGAATATATCACAAAAGACAGTAATTCGGTATCCGCCGTAAAAGATTTATCTATAAAAGGTCAGCTTAGAGAAGGTCTTGCCGCCCAGGAGCAGGGCGAGTTTGAAAGGGCAGTAAAAATATATGAGTACGTCATAAAAAACGGCCAGACAGATGAGAAATTATCCGCAGGTGCAGCTTATCAAATCGGCGTTTGTTTAGTCGAAATGAGACGCAGTGAACAGGCAATAAGGCAGTTTGAATCGGTCATAAATAAATATCCGCAAAGTCCGGCGGCTTTAAAATCTGAAAAAATGCTTAACAAGATTCGCCTGAACGAGTCCCGCAAAAAAGCGGAAGAAAAAGCGAAAGTTTTTGTCTCCGATACAATTCCGAAACTTTACGCTGAGGATGTTGACCCAAATACCGCGTCAATTAAAATAATGTTCAGTGAACCGATGAAAAAGACCGAATGGTTTTATTCATCTTTTGATTATGCTCATTTGCCTCAGGCTATGGGCGTGCCGGCGTTTGATTCGGCAGGCATTGAGTGGACGTTGCCGATTGCACTTGAAGCAGGGAAAGTGTACGCCGTTGCTGTGAACTGCGGCGATGCATCCATGGGCATTAAAAAACTTCAGATTGGCTTTCAAAGCGTTTCCGGACAAATGTGTGAAAAATTTGTGCTCGTTTTCGCAACTTTGCAAGCAGACCCCAATGCCAAGCCAGTAACAATAGATGATGAGTTTATTGAGCGATGCAAAAAGGCAAACTGAGCTCGCGACATCAGTTGAACTTATTAAAGAGCTGAAAAATCACTCCGAAATTACCAATTTTGCCTAAATTAAAGGCTTTTTGGCACAAATGTCGATAATTACACTGATAACAGTATGTTTGAATCGTTAGTATATTATCAAGGTCTTGCTCAAAAGTTCCAGGGTCAGCTTCTGACTACTGCGGGAATCGCAATTGTTCTGGTCGGGCTGTGCATCTGGCTGGCAGGTCTGCGCTTTAAATGCATAGTCAGTGCTATCGTCGGTGCTATTGTCGCCGCGGCAGGCGTGGTTACGTTTGGCGATTATCCGGCGAAAATACTGCTTGTAGCATCTGCGGTAGGAATTATTGTCGGGGCGATAGCTGGCAGATTTATGCTTGGTATTTTCGCGATGATTGTCGGCGGGCTGCTTGTGATAACTGTTGTATCCGGCAGATTGCAACCGGCAGAAGCCGGTGGGGTAGAATTTTTTGACGCTAATAGCTTCAATACTAAAGAGATTGCGGCTGATGATTTTGTGTCCTCCTCGGCTTATCCAACTTGGCCGCAGTATCAGCAAAAAGGAGTTGTTATTCCAACGCCTGCGGCAATAGATATAACCGTAAAAATGTCGGCTCATTTAATCGGCCTTGCGAAAAAAACGGTTCTTTCTGCAGGCATCACTGCTTATGGCGGGGCGGCTGGAGTGATTTTGGCTGTTATATTCTTTTGTTTTATTCTGCCAAGATTTTTTGTCGCTGTGATTTCAGCGGCTTTAGGCTCAGCAGTTATTTTTGCCGGCATGGTAACGCTTTTGTTCTATAAAGGCTCTGAGCCGATTAGTTTAATAGCGGCAAAGCCTCAATTTTACGGCATTGCTTTCGGTGCGATGACGGTGTTCGGGACGATAATGCAATTGCTGCTTTCGCCCGCAGAACCGAAAATTATAAAACCAAATGTCTCAAAGAAAGAGAATGGAGAATAAAAATGAATATGTTTTTTGTTCTTGCGCAGGCCGGCGGAACAGCCGCAGGTAAATCAGTTGATATTGTTCCAATAGATTTGGTATGGGAGCAGATAAGCGCACTGTCATGGCTCCAGGCGCTTATTGCCGTTTCGTTCGGCGCGGTGTATTTGCTGTACGGCTGGCGTATATTTAAAGTCCTTACCGTTGTCTGCTTCGGTATGCTCGGTTTGTTTGCCGGTATGAAATTCGGTCATATGGCCGGCTCGGTTCTCTGGGGCGGAGTAGTCGGACTTCTCGGTCTTGCCATATTGTCCATCCCATTGATGAAATGGGCTGTCAGCCTGCTGGGAGCCGTCGCGGGCGGAATTGTTACCGGCGGAATCTGGTTCGCTCTAAACCTTCCGCAGCATTATATCTGGGCCGGAGCGATTATCGGCATTATCGCCGGCGGTATGATTTCATTTATCGTTTTCAAAATTTCCGTAATGCTGTTCACGAGTATGGGCGGCAGTGTACTGGTGATTGTCGGTTTCCTTGCGCTGCTGCACCTATATGAAAAAACGCAGCCGACCCCGACGAACAATATCTATTCGCTGGTGAATAATCACAACTGGTTTTTGCCGGGAATACTAATTTTCACAACAGGCATCGGTATGATTATCCAGAACAAACTCGTAAAAAACGCTTCAGACTGGAAATTATAAGGATATGTCTCTTCAAGACCGTATTAAAATTGGCGGTGGGCAAGATTATCTCGCAGATTCCCAGTAGCTACCCTTCACATTATCTATGTGTGTGCCGCATTTTTTCGATATATTCGAGCGTCTTGTTTTTTGTTTCTGGCAGTCTAATGCTTCGCGTAAACCTCCAACTCGTTGAAGCCCGCCGGACCGCCGTCGGAGACTTGTGTGATTGCGATCCGCATATAGCGACCTTGCCCTCCAAAGATGAGGGATTGATCCTGAAATATCAACGGTGGCCGATGTACCGGCAGTATCGCGTTTTGCACTTGGCCAGAAACGGGTTGCCAGTGTTCAGCATCGTCGGAAAGATGAACCTCGACTTGCCGAGTCGCATCACCCTGCCAGATCAAGCGGATTCCACAAATCTCTGTACGCTTGCCCAAGTCCACCGTGAATGATTGCGGCAGACGGTTGTCGCTCGCCAGCCACCCAGTCCGCGTGCCGCCGTCCAC
>JBAZTW010000033.1:0-25226 GCA_041661665.1 Phycisphaerae bacterium
CACCCTGCGCTATCGCTTGGGCTCTGAACAAAACACCCTGCGCTATCGCTTGGGCTCTGAACAAAACACCCTGCGCTATCGCTTGGGCTCTGAACAAAACACCCTGCGCTATCGCTTGGGCTCTGAATAAACGACCCTCTACAATCTTCCATTTTCAATAGTTTTTTGTTTTACTCGGATTCTTTACTGCTGATTAGTTCGTAAAGCTGCTGCGCGGAAGTCGAAAACTGAATTTTGTTTTTGAAATCCTCATCGAGCATCAATCTGCTGATTCGAGCGAGCGCCTGAATATGGGGGCCTGTTTTGTCTATCGGTGAAGCCAGCATAACAACGATATATACCGGTTTTTCGTCAATGCTCTGAAAATCAACGCCCTGAGGAGAGATGCCAATCGCCATAACGAGTTCTCTGACGCCAGTGCATTTGCCGTGAGGTATCGCGATTCCTGAGCCGATTCCCGTGCTTCTTATCATTTCTCGTGCCAGCACAGCCTGTAAAACACCATCCCTGTCCTGAATTGCGCCTTCGGCGTTTAGAATGTCCACCAGTTCTGTGATTACGGCCTCCTTGTTTTTTCCCTGAAGCGGAACTTTTATACACGCAGGTTTGAGGATCTGTGTGAGTATCATTTTTTTTAAGCCCTGTAAGAATAAAAACTATAAAATTTCACAAACCACTGATTATACCGGCATTTGGATTTGAGGCAATAATTTTTACCAGCGGTTTGCCTCATAAATTTGTGGGTATCTCTAAAAATTGACAATCAAACATAATAAACGTTGTTTTTGACCGGTCGCTTACGCTCGCGGCTCTGATGCGATTGGAATGACGAACCCCCTGGCAGGCCAGGGGGCTAAATAAAACACCCCGCGCTTACGCTTGGGGCTCTGATTTACGCATTTTTAGAGATGCCCTTGTTTTTTATAACTATCTGTCAGATATGCAGTTGGACGGTTTGTTTTTCAAATAAACAAAAAAGGGCTGCGATTATCGCAGAGCCCTTTGCGTTTGCGGGAGCAGTTTGTTATTTTCTGCGTTTCCAGATTACAAGGAAGCTGCCGAACGAAAGAATCGCTACGGTGGCGGGCTCTGGTACGGGTGTAGTATTGTTTATCGCTGAAACGCTATCGTCTTTCGGCAGGGATTGTATATGGATGCCGATTTTGCTGCTGCCCGCGGTTATTTGTTCGATTACGCTGCTGAAGTTTTTGCCGGCGTTCAGGTTAAAAGTGATTTTAAGCCATTCTCCAGGATTGATACCATTTTTGGAAGTCGGCGGGTCTGAATCGGCTGCGAAAAACGGCTTTTTGGCAAACGCAGGGTCAAGCTCATTGCCTGCCGGCAGAGACCGAGGCCTTGCCCCTGCTGAAAAGCTTACGCCCGAACCGTTGAAAATATCCTTAACTGAATTTAAAAGACTGCTGTCGTCAAAATAAACAGCGGTTATGGATGAGCTTATCGAGCTGGCGTTTTTAAAGACAAAACCAACCTTGCCTTGTCCCTCATCTGAGATGGCGACGGTGAAATTAAGCCGATTGTCCGATGCCCAGCCTGTATCATTGAAAACAGAGAAACCATAATCGGTCATTTCGATTGTCTGCGCACCGGCCAGAGATTGTGCACAGAGAATCGCCGCTAAACAGACATAAATACAAACCTTCATCTTCTTCACTCCTAAAATCTTCAACTATTTCTTCTTACCTTAACTCGTAGTACCGCGTGGCGTTAGTGTAGCATTTGCAGAGGGGAAATTTTTAGGCGGGAGAATTTTTTTGGATTTTTTTTTTAGAATCGGGCATAGTTTTTTTTACGGGGTGTTTTTATAGGACAGAGAACGAAAAAGACCAAAAAATTTTCAAAATGTTTTAGGACTTTCCTCTACACCCTGCGCTGTCGCTTGGGCTCTGATTACACCCTGCGCTGTCGCTTGGGCTCTGAATTGGGCAGGCAAGAAGATTAAATGAAATTTCCACCAACCTGTGAAATTAGAGAAATATGCGGGTTTTGTTAGATAGATAGTAAAAAAAGTTAAAAATTTGTAAATTTTTTACAAAAATTTCTTGACTTGTTAAGATTTTATGGTAAAATACCGGTATGTTAGATGTAAATATAACAAAGGACGAATTATTAGACACTTTTGGCCGGCTGGCAGGGCGAATCGAACTGCTTGTCGGGGAACAGAAGGCTTTTGTGAGGCTTTTTCAGAGTATCGGGGATTTCAAATGTATTGCCAAGGCGGCAAATGTGCATGAGGCGACAGTCGCAAGACGGCTGCGTAAAATAGCCCAAAGGATTTCCGACGACAAATTTATTTCAGCTTTGACGGACGATGCCAAGATAGAAGTTGTAAAGAAAAAATACGTCAATGGAAAAAGCGCAAGACAAATAGCAATCGAAACGGGAATGAGCAAATATAAAGTCTGGAAGATGATAAAAAAGGGGATAGGGAATAGAATTGAAAATTGAAGATTGAAAATTGCGTTCGACAGGCTCACGCCCTGAGCTTGCCGAAGGGAAAATTTGTGGAATCGGCCTGGTGGCCGATGGAATTTTAAAAGATTTCTCCCTGCGGTCGAAATGACAAGGAAAGGTCGAAATGACAGGGGGCGGCGGGAATGAAATAATGAACAATGAATAATGAATAGTGAATAATGAATAATTTAGAATGGAATTTTACTGAGGGAGTAAAAAATGACAGCGGTATTAAGTGCGAATAAGACATTTGAGTGGAATCTGCCAATTAGTGAAAAGGCGGCGGATGTGATGCGGGCGTTCGGTATTACAGTGCAGCGATTGAAAAATAATGTAATCAATCACCATTGTGAAATAAAAATATCGGCGGGGCAGGTCTGCTATATTACCGGCTCTTCGGGGAGCGGCAAGAGCGTAATACTTCGCGAATTTTATAATTCATTTGCAGGCGATGAGAAAATCAATATCGACCAGATTCCGCTGCCTGATAATACGACCTGTGTTGACTGTGTAGATGGCGGAGTTTTGGAGACGCTGAAAAATCTGTCGATAGCGGGGCTTACCGATGTGTTCTGCGTTCTTAATTCGCCGGCGAATTTATCTGACGGTCAAAAGTACAGATACAGAATCGCAAAGGCTTTGGCCAGCGATAAAAAGTATATTTTCGCTGATGAGTTCTGCTCGAATCTCGACAGGGTTATGGCGGCGGTGATAAGCTGTAATATCCGTGAACACGCAGAAAAGAGCCAAAAGGTATTCATTCTTGCAAGCGCACACGATGACCTGCTTTCGGATTTGAGGCCCGATGTGATTGTAATCAAGCATCTGGCGGGGGAGGCGGAGATAATATACAAACAGTAGCCAGTAGTCAGTAGACAGTAGGCAGTAGGTGGAATCGCCTGCGGCGATAAGATTTTTAATGACCGGTCGCTAATGCTCGCGGCTCTGTTGCGGTCGAAATGACAGTGGTGTGGGATGAGATTTTTATGGAATGTACGGTAAAAAAATATTTGAAGATTGTTGAGGGGACGATTGCGGATTATAAGCCTTTGGCGAGATTTCATTATCGAGCGGGCAGGGTTGGTGCGGTTGCGAGGGTTTATAAAATAGTCGATACGCACCCGATGCGAGGTCTAATCGAGCCTGTCGTGGGGGTTATAATTTATACGATGCCCGTGATAAATGTGCAGATGCGGAATGCCGCGACGGGCGGATTGTTCTGCAAACTCGGCAGGGGCGCGGCTTTGGATTTTATAAACGCGAATGTCCGCACAATCGGGAGAGTGGTAATTGAGCCGAGGTATAGAAGTCTTGGGCTTGCTCACTGGCTCATCGAAGAAACGATATGTTTGCTGGATATGCCTTATGTCGAGGCTCTGGCGGTGATGGGGAAGGTTAATCCGTTTTTTCAGAAGGCGGGAATGATGAAGTTTGAGGCGGCAGAGTCTTTGCGAAGCGTAAAGATGAAGCAGGCGCTGAGTGTTGTCGGGATTGAGGAGCGGGACTTTGTTGATATTGAGCGGGTGCACGGCAAATTGCAGGTTTTAAGGCCTAAGGGTAAAGCGTTTATTGAGAAGGAAATCGCGGGCTTTCTTGCGGCGTATGGCAGGCGAGGCAGGAATCTGCCTGATTGCGAGATGAGGACGGAATTTATTTTGAGCAAATTGGCGGACAGGCCTGTGTATTATTTGTGGCGAAACGCGGCGATAAAAATGAAGATTTAAGAATGAAGATTGAAAAATTCTAAATTCGAATATCGAAATCCGAAACAATATCAAATGACCGAAATTAAAAACTGGATTCCCGCCTGCGCGGGAATGACAGAAAAACCGCGTGGGCTACCCCTTCGACTGTTCGACGGTGCTCACCGCAGGCAAGCTCAGGACAGGCAGAGGACACAGAGATATAAATAATTGAAGATTGAAGAATGAAGAATGAAGATTGAAAATTTCTAAATTCGAATATCGAAATCCGAAACAATATCAAATGACCGAAATTAAAAACTGGATTCCCGCCTGCGCGGGAATGACAGAAAAACTGAACCCCCAGCATAAAGCTGGGGGCTAACTGTGGCTAAACTGAGGAGTTTTTATGCATACGCCCAAAAAAATTATTCAAATACCAATAGATAAACTTTTTGCACATCCTGAAAATCCGAACAGGATGAGCAAGAGTACATTTGAAAAACTTAAAAGGCATATCGGGCAATCGCATAATTATGAGCCGGTGATCGTGCGAAGGCATCCGGCGATTGAAGGCGCGTTTGAAATTATTAATGGGCATCATCGTGCGCGGGCTCTGCGGGAACTTGGCGAAAGTTATGCGGATTGCGTTGAATGGGAGGTTGATGATGACCAGACAAGGATTCTGCTGGCGACATTAAACAGGCTTGGCGGCAGAGACCGACTCGATGCGAAAATAAATCTAATTAAAAATCTGAGCGAAAAATTTAACAGCAGAGAGCTGGCGAAGCTTCTGCCAGATACGAAAACGGTAATTGAAAAATTAAAGAGTATAGAAGCTCAAATTAAAAGCGAGCAATCAATGGCAGCGTGGGCTGACCCTTCGGCTGGATTCGACAAGCTCACCACAGGCAGCTCAGGGCAGGCGAGCCCACCCTACGAAACTGAAATGCCGAATTCGATGGTGTTTTTTCTGAATGATGAGCAGATGCGGATAGTTGAGGCGGCGATTGGTATGGCCACAAAGACACTAAGACACGAAGAAAATAAAAAATTAAAAGCTGGGGAAATGGCGGATGCGATAACGAGAATTGCGGAAGAGTGGATGAGAAGAATTGAAAATTGAAGATTGAAAAATGAAGATTGAAGATTTGCGGAATCGCCTGCGACGATAAGATTTTTAATGACCGGTCGCTAACGCTCGCGGCTCTGTTGCGGTCGAAATGACATTTTTTTTGAAAGGGTATGAGAAATGAAGAAGGTATTGATTGTAATTGTTGTATTATTAAGTGTTGTTGTAATCAGCGGGTGTTTGGAGCAGTTCTGGCCTGCTGAGCAGGTTTCGCCTGTAACGGTGAAATACGCGGGCAAAGACCCAAATGATTTTAAACTGCCAATTACGACGCTTGGAAATGTCGAGAAAATTCAATTGGCGGTCGAAGAGACCTATTTAGAAAAACAGATTCGACTCAAAAGCGAAATGGATATTGATAACGGCAAGCACTCAATCGCAAAAAATGAATTGGATGTGAATATTGGGCAGGCGAAAGAACAATATCAAACCATTGTCGGTTCGTTAGACAGTCCCGGCGCGTTGTGGACGCTTCTGACCGCGTTGCTCAGCGGCGGGGCGATGAGGTGGATTACAACACTGACGCATTACAGTGAGGAAGAATATCAGGCGGGAGTAGCGAAGGCTGCATTGAAGAATGAAGATTGAAAAATGAAGAATTTTAAATAACTTTGCCGCAGGCAATTCCATAAATCTTCAATCTTCAATTTACAATGTTCAATTATTAATTTAGGAAATTTATATGGCGCTGATAAAAAAACAATTGGAAGTTATTGATGATTTGTTCGAGAACGGCGGAGATGAGGCGGCTGTTTTGCGGAAGTATAATATCACGCACAAGAGATGGAAAAAATGGCTTGCGGATAAGGCGTTTAAGGCGGCGATAGCGGATAAAGTACAAGCAATGCATCGGCAAAGTCAGATTCTTGCCGTACAATATGTGCCAATGGCGACGGCAAAATTGATTCAGCTCTGCGGCGGCGATAAGGAAGAAACCAGTCGAAAAGCGTGCCTTGATATTCTTGGATTACAGGTGAGGAGCAGCGGCCAGCTTATAGAAGCTGAAGCTGATACTGGAGATGATGATGAAGAAAATATGCTTGATGATGAAACAGCGGCTAAGCTTCTGGCGGTTTTGGCGGAAAAAAAGTAAAGACGCAAAGCAGAGACGCACGGCCTTGCGTCTCTACGGAATTTTTTTTTGCTATTGATTTATGGTTGTAAATTTGCTATAATATCAATTATTTAGGAGTTAAGATGTGGGAAAATTTCCTAATAAAATAGCGATAATTTTGTTTTATGCAGTAATTTGTTCCTGTGCGTTTGCGAGTTGGAACCAGGGGCAGAAAATCACTGCGTCTGATGGTGCGACCGGCGATAATTTCGGTATGGCGGTTTCGCTATCCGGTGATTATTTGATGATAGGCACACCTTATGATGTCAATTCCGGCAAAACCTGCGGCACAGTTTATGTTTATAAATATAACGCAGGGACATGGGCAAAACACTCTATACTTGTTTCTTCGGATAGCGCGAATAACGACCGTTTCGGAAGCGCTGTATGTGTGAAAGGCAATCAGGCAATTGTTGGCTCTTACTACAAGGGGTCGCAAAAAGGTCAGGCGTATATATTCACATTCTCCAGTACAACATCCAAATGGTTACAGACGGCAATTCTCTCGGCACCATCGCCGACAAATTATGACCAGTTTGGATTTTCTGTCGCGATTGATGGTGATTATGCGATGGCTGGAACGCCGCAAGATGATGAAAACGCGAGCAATTCTGGCAGTGTTTTTGTATATAAGAAAAATTTATCCGGTGTGTGGTCATATTCAGCAATATGCACGGCAAGCGATTATGAATTATCAGCATATTTCGGCTGTGCAATTGCTATGGCAGACCCTTATGCAGTAATAGGAGCCCGTAATGCGGACTATTCGGGCATTGCTGCCGGCGGCGGCGCTTATGTTTTCAAGCGTTCAGGTTCAAGCTGGTCTCAACTGGCGAGGCTTTCTGTCAGCGGGATAGCAATGAATGACCATTTTGGCAAATCTGCGGCAATCAGCAGCAATGGGCAATATATTGTAGTTGGTTCGCCTGATGACAGCAATGGCAGCGGATTAGTAAGAGACGGTTCGGCTTATGTTTATAAGCTTGTTGGTTCGACGTGGGTGCAGGTTCAAAAGCTTAGGGCAAAAGATGCCGCAAGCTATGACCATTTTGGGTCTGCGGTTGCTATTGATGGAAATACCATAGCGATAAGCGCACCACGTGACAGCGATACTGACGGCGGTACAAGAGCAGTTTATATTTTCACACTGTCAGGTTCGACGTGGGTGCAGACGCAAAAAATTATTGTTTTAATCGGCACATTGGGCAGCGGCGTTTCGATTGACGACGATTTAATCGCGATTGGCGCATATTTAGACGATACAAAAGGCTCAGATGCAGGGGCGGCTTATATCTATAATGATTGTCCTGCCGACATAACAGGCGATTGTATGGTCAATATGCTGGACCTTAAAGTATTAGCGGAACAGTGGCTTTCTGCTCCATCAATTCCATCTGCTGATATATATCCAATCGGCGGAGATAATTGGGTTGGCTTTAAAGACTTCGCAGAGTTAGCGGGCTATTGGGGACAGTATTAGAGGATAGG
This sequence comes from Phycisphaerae bacterium, assembly GCA_041661665.1. Classification (GTDB taxonomy): domain Bacteria; phylum Planctomycetota; class Phycisphaerae; order Sedimentisphaerales; family UBA12454; genus GWC2-45-44. Next base: position 7,889 of record JBAZTW010000033.1, read on the forward strand.
GTATAGGGTATAGGGGAATTTTCCCGCAATAAATCCACGGCTGTAGACGTCAAAGATTATGACTAAATTTTTGTTACCTTTGCTACGAATTGTCCACTAAAGCAGCAGAGTTGGTGCGCACTTGTTTGAAAATAAAAAATAAAAGATTAAAAATCAAAATTAAGGAATCGGCCTTTGGCCGAGACTATTTTAATAAAAAGTTTCTTTAACGATTGATTTCGCAAAGAGTTATGTTGAAGATATATTTTTGGAGCAGTTTGAGTTCAATAATTTGAAAGTGGTTAATGGGTATGAGAGCAAAAAAGTCTGGATTTACATTAGTTGAGATTTTGGTTGTGATTTCCATTATCGCAATGCTGCTGGGTATTCTTTTGCCCGCGCTGGCTGGAGCTCGCAGAAGCGCATACAAAACGGCCTGCAAGCAGAATCTTCACGGCTGCGCTATTGGCTTTAGAATGTATCTCGATGATAATAGAAGCATTATGCCTGTGATTGTCAATATGCCCAGTCTGCATCTAAGCGATGTTAATGAACCACTGCCCACAGTGCTGGGCAAATACATTTCCGGTCCTGAAGCCCTGAAATGTCCTGCGGACAGGTATCCGGAAAAAAATTCAAGCTATTGGAGAGAAGAAGGCTCAAGCTACGAATATAACACTCGTTTGGCTGGTCAGCGGATAGAAAACAGCCGAATGGCAGAGCGATTCGGCATAAATGAGATATTCTTACTTAGGGATTACAGTTTCTTTCACGGTGCGGAGAACAAATCCGGCTCTGTGATGTATCTTTATGCTGATACTCTTGTGGCTGATAGGGAAAGGGCAAAATAATGGGAAAGTTAGCCGGCAGATTGAGAAGGCCTGAATCTAACAGGAAAAAATATATAATTATTTCCGCTGTTGTGGTTGTTGTATGTCTTGCGGCGAGCGGCGGGTTATATTTTGCATTCGGCGGGAATAAGTCCAATGAAGATGAGTTCGGCAGGGGGCGGTTCAGAATGCCTCCTGACGCTAATTTACCAAACACCGACAAACAGTCTCCGCAGGAAATTCTGGCTTATACGGATAGTGCGGCGTTTAAGCAATTGACCCCTCAGCAGCGGATGCGATATGTGTTTCAGGGCGGCGAAAAGGTATTAGATTATCAGATGGATAAATATTTTTCATTGCCCGCAACGAACAGAACGGCGTTTCTCGACCAGATGATAGATAAGATGCAGGCGATGCGCAAGGATATGGAACAGGCACGCGCGCAGATGCCTAACAGGCGACGGCCTGACGCCAATGACCCGAATCGTTCTCGCGGTCAAGGCGGACAAGCAGGACAGGGAGGCAGAAGAATGCCAGATGCATCTCGTATGCGTGCGCGAAGCGAGCGAGGCACACCTGAACAAAGGGCGAAGCGAGAACAGTTTTTTGCTGATATGCGCAAAAGAGCAGAGCAGCGTGGTATACCAGTGCCCGGCGGCGGAAGAGGCGGGCGTTGAAATTGAAAATTGAAGAATGAAGATTTGTGGAATCGCCTGTCGGCTGATGGAATTTAAAAAGATTTCTCCCTGCGGTCGAAATGACAGGGGGCGGTCGGAATGACCCCGATGAGATAGCCTAAGCGGCATCTCACGGGACGGGCACGAACCCCCAGCATCCTCCTTCGCTAAAGCTACGGAGGACAGGTAACGCTGGGGGCTAACTACTCCCTGCGCTGTCGCTTGGGCTCTGTTAATACCGCTCCATTACCCGTTCGACAAGCTCACGGCAGGCTGTCGCGGCTCTGATAAACTATCTACGAAAAAGAGAAGAAAAAACTTTTGTTCGGCGAGTCTATAAGCCGGGTTCTGTCTTGGACGACCATTTATCTGGTCCTGCCATTACTGACAGGCTCAAGCGACCTACCCGCCGGATTAACGCCCAAGCGAGGCATACCGACATACTTGGTCTTGCAGGCGGCGGGGTTTGCAATGCCATCAACATTACTGCTGATGCGGTGCGCTCTTGCCGCACCATTTCACCCTTACCCCCACTCTTGCTTTCGCAAGAAAGCGTGGGGGCGGTATATTTTCTGTTGCACTTTCCCGTCCCGCACCTATTTCGGTATCGAACAACAGAACTCCCTGCGTTGTCAATGCGGGCGAACACATAGGTTCGCCCCTACGAGCGATAAAAAAATAGGTGCGGGAGGCGGCAGTTAGCCGTCGCCGTGCTTTATCCTGCCCGGACTTTCCTCCGCTCCGCAAATTCGGGAGCAGCGGTCGTCCGACCCGCCGAACAAAAGATTCTATGAATTGTAGCCACAAAGGCACAAAGGCACAAAGAAAAAATTAACCGTAGGGGCAGACCTATGTGTCTGCCCTGGGCGAACACACAGGTTCGCCCCTACTATTGATAATTGGAGATAATCTATGCTTACTGAAGAATTGCGTAAAGAGGCAAAAGGCATTCATAAGAAACTGAGGCGGATTCGGCCAGCGACGAAAGCGGGTTTGAAAAATTATCTGCGGGGTTTTCTGGGGCTTAATGTCGGCAATAAAAAAATCTGTTCGCATCACGATACGCCAATGGATTATCTTTGGCACAGCTACGCGGAGCAATCGTCGAAGACTGACGGCGATTGCGTTGTTTGGGCGGGGCGCGGCGGAGGGAAAACGATGCTTGCGGCAACGGCGACGCTTTTGGATAGTATTTTTAAGCCCGGCTGTAAGACGCGAATTCTTGCGGGCAGCGGCCAGCAGGCGCAAAGGATGTTCGATTATCTGGCGGGATTTCTGCATAACGGATTTGAAGGATTTTTAGCTGAGCGTGTTTGCAAGAACAGATGCGTTTTTAAGAACGGCTCGAATGTCGAGGTTTTAACGCAATCGGCGGCGAGCGTGCGCGGCAGTCATATTCAAAAACTCCGCTGCGATGAAGTGGAGCTTTTCGACAGGCAGATTTTTGAGGCGGCGAAATTCACGATGAAAAGCACGGACGAAATTTGCGGAGCGATGGAAGTTTTAAGCACGATGCATCAGCCATTCGGGATTATGCACGACCTTATCGGCAGGGCGGAGGATAACGGCACGAGGATTTTTAAATGGTGCGTATGGGAAGTGATTGAGAATTGCAGCGGCGAGAGAAGCTGTTCGAGATGTCCGCTGAACAGCGATTGTCAGGGCAGAGCGAAAAAGGCAGACGGGTATTTTAAGATTGACGATTGTATCGCACAGATGCGACGAAGCAGCAGAAGCGCGTTTGAATCTGAAATGCTGTGTTTGAGGCCATCGCTGGAAAATGTGGTGTTCGCGGAGTTCGATACGGATATTCACGTTTCGCCGGTTGAATATAATCCCGCGCTGCCGCTGTATCGGACGATTGATTTCGGATTTGTAAATCCGTTTGTGTGTTTGTGGATTCAGGTGGACGGCGAGGGAAAGGTTTTTGTGATTGATGAGTATGTGAAAAGCAGAATGACAATTGATGTTCACGCCGAGGAAATCAGGAAACGAACAGCGGGTGGCGAAGAAAATGCAGTCGCGACGTTTTGCGATCCTGCGGGGACGGGCGTTAATGATGTGAGCGGAACAAGCGCGGTAGGACGCTTGCGGGCATTAGGCGTAAATGTGCGATATAAGCGAAGCACGATTCTTGAGGGAATCGAATTGGTCAGAAGGGCATTACGCAGCGGCGATGGAAAAAGCAGTTTTGTAATCAGCCCGAAATGCGGACGATTGATTGAGGCGATGACGAGCTATCATTATCCGCAGTCCCATTCGACAGGCTCAGGGCTGGCTGGAGCAGTTGAACTGCCGATGAAAGATGGGATTTATGACCACCCGATTGATGCGTTGCGATACTTTTTTGTGAATTACCGGATTTCAGGGGCAGCGAAAAGCAAAGAATATTAGCAACCGAAATTAGCCACGAATGAACACGAATTATTTTAAATATGATGATAGACCGCGTGGGCTACCCCTTCGGCAAGCTCAGGGCAGGCGAGCCCACCCTACAAACTACAAACTACTCCCTGCGCTGTCGCTTGGGCTCTGAGGTTGTTAATTTTCTTTAAGGTAGCCGGATTCGATTAGGAAGGCGACGATGTCTCTTGCGATTGGGCCTGCATCCAAGCTGCCATGTGCGCCGTTTTCGATTAAGACGGCAAAAGCTATGGTTCTGCCCGCAGAATCGGCGGCGAAGCCAGCGAACCAGGCGTTATAGGGTTTTTCGGTCGAGCCTGTTTTGCCGAAGACTTTGATTCCCTTGTATTCAAAGCCGCTGTCTGCGAATTGTGTGTGAGCTGTGCCGCCCGGTTCATTGACGACGGCGTACATACCTTCATAGACCGGTGCAAGGAGTTGTTTGTTTAAAGCAGTTTCGAATCCGCAGTCGGCCTGCTGGGTGGCGATGATTTTTGAATGTTTGAAATCGCCGCCTCTGGCGAGCATAGCAAAGGCGTTGACAATCTGCAGAGGCGTCGCTCGGAAGTTGCCCTGACCTATTCCGAAAAATCTCCGCTCTGCGGAGTCAATTGCAGGGCGTTGTTCGAGGACGACATCCTGTGTTTTGAGTATTCCGCTGGAGATTAGTCCTATTGTTTGTGTGAACTGTCGAGCGGGTCTGTCGCCGAAAGAGGCGAGTATTTTTTCATCGGTGAGCAGAAGAGCGGTTCTACCGAAACCGAAATCGTAGAGCCATCTTTGCAAGTCCGGCGGTGGGACTCTGGCTGCAAGGTGTGAAAAATAGCAGTTGCAGCTTCCTTTTAGGGCGTTTTTTGCATTGTTTCCGCCTTCGTCAGCCCACCGCTGGTCGTGGCCTGAGCCTGAGGTTCTTTCAATCAAACATCTCGGCCAGCCATTGGGAGCGGGAGTTGAAGGGCAGGAAATTATTTCGTCGGGCGTGATTTTTTTTTCAGCCAGAGCGGCGGCGAGCATAACCGGTTTTGCCGATGAGCCCGGCGGATATTCCTGATTGATGGCTCTGTCGATGAAGGGCGAGTTTTTTCCGTCTTTTAATTTTGAATAATTCTGCCGAGCGGTGTTGAGGTCGGAATCCGGCAGGGAAATATACGCGAGGATATCTGTTGAATTGACATCGACGACAACGACGGCGGCGGGTTGGCCGCATTTGGGATTTTTAACGGGGTCGGGCGTTTTTAAAGCAGTCTCAATTTTTTGCTGCAAGTCGATGTCAATGGTGAGTTTGACATCGCCGCCGAAAGTAGTTTCTGTTTTGCTCGTGATTTCGTTGTCGATGTTATAGACGATTCTGCCTCGTTTGCCGCGCAGGAACGGTTCGCAGACGTATTCGATTCCGCAAAAGCCAGTCATTTCGCCGAACATATATCGCAGGTCTTCGTTGTCCGCGAAATTTTCATTGTCTGCGGGGCTTGCGGGTCGTACCCAGCCGATAAGCTGGGCGGCGGAATTTTTGTACGGATAAATTCTTTCCGAGCCGGACTGGATTTCAACGCCTGGCGTGTCGATAAATTTTAGCTGGGCGGCGAGAACCTCATCGTCATTTTCAAATTTGAAAAGCTCCTGCGAATAGTGCATCTCGGCAACATCGATATAGGAAGCCAGAACAAGCCTGTCGTTTCCGTCGGGGATGTCAGTTTCAAAAACTTTATCAGGACACTTGCGCTTCCACGCCAAATAGAAACGGAGCTGCCAAACAGGCTCGTTAATCTGTTCGTTGATTTGTGTTTTTACCTGCTCGAATGTTTGGCCTGTGAATTCTGCGCATTTGAGGATGATTTTATTCAGATTGTTGAAGTCCTCGGCATATTCGGTGCGGATTTTTTCGGCGAGGTCGTCAGAATCGCCATACTTGCGAATATCCCTCTGGAGTTCCGCCTGCCAGAACCGCTCGTCAGCCAGTCTGGCATATTTATAATCGATGCACAGTGCGAATCTGGCCTCGTTGACAGCGAGAATTTTTCCATTGCGGTCGAGAATTCTCCCACGCAGGGCGGGCAGAACCTTGTTCGCTCCAGTGCGGATTTTTTCAAGCTGACTTTGCCAAACGCTGCTGGAATTAAGTTGTATGCAGCCGAGCCTGATAACACAGACCAGGGCGAACAGGCCGCAGAAAAGGGCAAAGATTTTTAATCGTTTATTGTACATAATAGAAACGCAGTTATCGGTTATCAGAAAAAAATATAGAACTCAAAAGAACGTCGAACATCGAACGTCCAACTTCCAACATCGAATAAGGAAGCCGCCTATGGCGGCAGAATTTTTAAAAACCGCGTGGGCTACCCCTTCGGCAAGCTCAGGGCAGGCGAGCCCACCCTACAAACTACTCCCTGCGCTGTCGCTTGGGCTCTGAGATTACCAATTTATTTGGCGGAGTTTTTCCATATTTTTATAGTCTGTCATATCGAAGCCGAGGGTTGTTACAGTAATAAAGCCATCGACCAGAGCGAGCGTATCGCAGGGAATGTCAATATCCCTGTGGTCTCCGCCTGTGAGCTGATAGAGCTGGCCGCCATCGGGAGCGGTCTGTTTTATGTACTGTTCCGCAAAGCCCATCGTTGACTGCGGCACGATTTTTACGCCTTTTGGTTTTCCAGCGGACAATCTTGGAATGTTTATGTTTATTACCGCGGAGAGGTTTAAATCCTTTACCTTGTCGAAAGTTCCGACAGCATATTTGGCGGCTGCTGCAAAGTCGGACGGTTCTTCAAAGGCGTAGCTGAGCGCGACGGCGGGGATGTGGTAAAAGGCTGCTTCCATAGCGGCGGCGACTGTGCCGGAGTAATAGACGTTTATGCCGACGTTTGCGCCGTGATTTATGCCGCTGACGACTATGTCCGGTTTTTGCGGACAGATTTCCATCAGTGCCAGTTTGACGCAGTCGGCTGGTGAGCCGCTTACGCTGAAGCCCTCGAAGAGGTCTGCGACTTTGACTTTTTCGCATTTCAAAGGCTCAAAGACGGTAATGCTGTGGCCGGCACCGCTCATTCTGTCGGAGGGGGCGACAACGGTAACGCTGCCGAGTTTGACTAATTCCTTATATGCAGCGGCGATTCCCGGAGCGGTAATTCCATCATCATTTGTTAAAAGTATGTTCATAATTAGTAGCCAGTGGTCAATAGTCAGTAGTTTAAGGTTATTGGCATTATATTAACAGATGAGCGGTAATAAGCAAGTGTCTGATTGACGGCTTGACTGGGCAGACACATAGGTCTGCCCCTACACCATCACGCATTTCATCTGCTGCGGATGAGCTGGTTTGAGTCGTAAGTGATGTGCGGAGCGATTTCTTTTATGTCTTTTAAAAATCGTTTGCCGTCTGTCCAGTAGCCCGCGGTTGGTTTGAGCGAGGCGCATTTGCTTATAAAATAATCGTTCAGGCAGCCCATCAACTGCTCGCGAAGATATTTGCTTGCCATCGAGGCCAGACAAACCGGAAGATGCTCGGCGTCGGCTCTTACGCAAAAATCAATTCTGACGCTTTTGTGCTGCGTGCTTAATTCGTAGCTGCTCTTGAGGTCATCCTGACTTAAAACTTTCAACTCCATATCGCCGAACATCGTGCGCAGCGGGCGGACGTAGTTTTCCCTGCCGCCCTGGCGGTCGATTACGAAATGGAAATTCCGGCAATACGAGCTTTTTATTATTTCATCGACGAGGCCGCAGACAGCGGTGAAGACCACCGTCGATTTATTGTTGACCTTCTGTACCATATCGTTGTAATAGGCGGTGTCGAAGCAAAAACTTTTTAACGCGGACAAAGACATTTTATTTTTTTCGAGATTTTTGCCGAAAGCTCCTGCGCAAATTGAAATGTCATCGGCGTTGAATTTTATTAGTCTGTTGTCATAGTTCTTGTGCCAGGGATATTGCCGTAGTCTGTCGCCGCATTGCGGACAAAGGGCGTTGACAAGCTGGGCGACAGAGGTCGGCGTTTTGTCTAAGTGTTTGAGACAGGCCAGGACAGTTTTTTCGAGATATGCTATGCCGAGCGCGGGCGTGTATGCTTTTTTTGAATCGCAAACCAGCATTCTGCCCGCCAGATTTTTTTTATGGTTGCTGACCGAGTCCTTGAGCATAAGCCACATAGATTCTTTATTCACGCCGGCAGGGATTGTGAACGCAGCGGCAGAGACGACTAACGGGCCGAGCAATGGACCCAATCCCGCTTCGTCAATTCCTACTAACATTATATCGTTTATAACCTTATTCATATAAATCCAAACTTGTAAAAAATATATCAAATATCAAAATGCAAAAATAAAAATGACATATAAAAAATCAAAAATAGCATCCGCTGCAGGCGGTTTCCATAATTTTACATTTTTATTTTTAAATTTTAATTTTCCTTAAAGGCTTCTATCTAATTTTCGATAACTGACCGCTTCTGAAATATGTTCAGCGGAGATGTTTTCCCTGCTTTCAAGGTCTGCAATGGTTCTGGCGACTTTGCAGATTTTGTCGTGCGCTCTTGCCGAGAGGCCGAACTCTGCCATCGCGTTTTTCAAGACCATTTCCGCCTGCTGGTCAAGTCCGCAGAATTTGCTGACCTGTCTGTGCGTCATAACAGCGTTGGTTGTTGTTTTGTTTTCGCCGAAGCGTTTTTGCTGGGCTTGTCTTGCTGCGGTAACCTGCTGCCGTATTGTCGCGGAATCGTAAGAGCTTTGCTCGGAACGCAGTTTGCTGAAACTGACGGTCGGCACTTCAATGTGAATATCAATTCTGTCGAGCAGGGGACCGGAGAGTTTTGCCATATATCGTTCAATCTGGTTCGGCGTACATTTGCAGCGTTTTTGAGCTGAACCGAAATATCCGCACGGGCAGGGATTGGTCGCGGCGACGAGCATAAAATTAGCGGGGAATGTTATTGTGCCTTTGGCACGCGAGACAATGGTTTTTCGTTCTTCGAGCGGCTGGCGAATCATTTCGAGGACGTGGCGAGGAAACTCGGCAAATTCATCGAGAAAAAGTATTCCGTTGTGAGCGAGCGAAAGTTCGCCGCATTTCGGGTTTGTTCCGCCTCCGACAAGAGCAACGCCGGAAGCTGAATGGTGGGGCGTTCTGACAGGCCGAGTGGCCATAAGCGATTTGCCGGTGTCGAGCAGGCCCGCGGATGAATAAATCTGCGTTGTTTCAAGCGATTCAGCAAGCGACAGCGGCGGCAAAATTGTCGCCAGTCTTTTGGCGAGCATTGTTTTGCCTGCGCCGGGAGGGCCAATCATCAGGATATTATGTCCACCTGCCGCGGTGATGGTGAGGGCGCGTTTGACCGACTCCTGTCCTTTGACATCGGCGAAATCAACATCATAAGCAGCGGCCTGACGGAAAATGTCATCAATGTCGATGTTGGTTGGTTCAAGCAAAAGCCTGCCGGACAGAAACGCGGCGGTCTGGGCGAGTGAGCCTGAGCCGTAGACTTCGAGGCTGTCAACGACAGCGGCCTCGGCGGCATTTTCGAGCGGGACGAGCATTTTTTTAAAGCCTTTTTCGGCGGCGGCCATTGCCATACTCAATATACCATTGACCGGACGAATTCTGCCATCGAGGGCAAGCTCGCCGACGATGACGAAATCTTTTGCGAAGTCGCAGGTGATAGCGCCCTGGCCGAGCAAAAAGCCAAGTGCGATTGGCAAATCAAAAGCCGGCCCCGCTTTTTTTACATCAGCAGGCGCAAGATTTACGACGCATTTGGTCTTTGGGTAGCTGAAACCGGAATTTGTGATTGCGGACTGGACTCGTTCGACGCTCTCTTTAACGGCGGTATCGGGCAGGCCGACGATGAGCGATTTTTCAAATCCGCCTCGGGTTATATGCACCTCGACTTCGCAGATTACCCCCTCGATACCTTCGAGAGTAACGCTATATAATTTGCTAAGCATTTATAAATTTCTCCAGTATAATGGAGGGCATAATAAACGAAAAAGCGGAAAATCAAAAATTAAAAATCAAGGCAGCCTCTAAAAATAAAATTTGCAACCAATAAAACATAGTTTTTGCTCCTGTCGCTGTCGCTCCAGGCTCTGAACCCCCAGCATAAAGCTGGGGGCTAACTAATCCAACCCAGCATCCTCCTTCGCTAAAGCTACGGAGGACAGGTAAAGCTGGGGGCTAACCAAAGGCCTGCGATGTGTTTGGACAGGGGTTTTTAATAAGATAACTCTATTTTTTACAAGGAGTTATAAAAATATGAAGATTTTTTTATTTTTCCTCTTGCAGGCTATGGGTTCTGTGGTATAATGTGTAATGTATTAATGCTCTTTTTTTTCTTATATAAGGTTTTGGTTCAACTGAAGCGAAATGTTTATTTATAACCCAATAGCTCTATAAAATAAAATTTCGAAGGGTTTTGCTTCAGTAAGGCTCAAGTGTCCCCCCGCTTGAGCCTTTTTTATTGCGCAAAATTCCACATAGAAATGGCATTTCTAAAAGCAGTGTTGAAATGTTTTATACCAAATTGGTATTATTATTTGTGTGTTGAACGATTTGTAACCCTTTATATCCGCTTCGCTTGCCTGCGTATAACAGTCGCAATTATTTAGCGGTGTTAGTTTACTTTTTTGCGTTTTGCGGCCATCGCTGCAAAGAGGATATGGCGCAGGCGGTCAACGGTGAGACTTTTAATATAGTCTTCAGAGAAATCGAGCTTGAATCTGCCCTTGAAATTCTTAATCTTTCTTTCGACATTGCCTCTGTCGAGAGCAGATATGCTGCGAGCCAAACGTTCAAAATTCTGAGCTGAATCCATCTGTGAAAAATCCCAAAAAAACAAAACAAACAATTTACGCCTGTTTTATCGGGACAAAATGCTTATGACTTTTTCAAAAAAGGCGATAAACGCGAAAAATACAATTATTATGAACAAATGCGGGGGAAATTTTTCTGTAAATTTTGATAAGGTCTGATAAATTGTCGGTATGGACATTGAAGAACTAAATTACGATTTGCCGGCGGAGCTTATCGCTCAAAAACCGGCAGAAAAGAGGGACGCGAGCAGGCTGCTGGTTTTGAGCAGGCAGAGCTGCAGCATCGCTGATACGGTGTTTAGTCATATTGCCGATTATCTTAATAAAGGAGACTGTTTAGTCATAAACGATACGAAAGTTTTGCCCGCGAAATTTTTTGCCAGACGGAAAACAGGCGCGAAAATTGAAGGGCTTTTTCTCGAACAGCATCAGAATAGCTGGCTTGTAATGCTGAAAAACTCGGCCAAGATAAAACAGGGCGAAACGCTCGATTTGCTTGACAGGGATAAAAAGCCATTCTGCTGTGCCGTTCCTTTTCAAAAATTAGATGCTGGCGAGTGGTTTTTGCGGCCTGAATCTGAAATGGCAGTTGAGGAGATTTTGGGCAGGATAGGTTTTGCTCCTTTGCCGCCATATATAAAGAGGATTGAGCCTGCGATTGAGCACAAAACAGATTCCGCTCGTTATCAGACGGTTTATGCCCGTCAGGCGGGGGCTGTTGCCGCTCCGACGGCGGGACTGCATTTTACGCAGGAGATTTTAAATCAAATTCGTGAAAAGCAAATCGCGATTGCGCATATTACTCTGCACGTTGGGGAAGGGACTTTTTTGCCGGTTAAGACGAAGACGCTTGAAGAGCATAAAATTCACAGTGAACGATTTTCGCTCGATGAACAAAACGCCAAAATCATAAACGATACCATCGGCAGCGGCGGAAGAATTATCGCTGTCGGCACAACTACTGTTCGCACGCTCGAAACGGTCGCTGTTGGCGGAAAAGTTTCGCCGCGGAGCGGGCAGACTGATATTTTCATAACGCCCGGCTATGAATTTAAAATAGTAAATGGCATTATCACCAATTTTCACCTGCCCAAATCGACTCTGTTGGCATTAGTTGGTGCGTTTGCAGGTCTGGACAAAATTATGGCGGCTTACAGGCACGCAATCGAAAAGGGCTATCGGTTTTATTCCTATGGCGATTGTATGCTGATAGTCTGATTTCAATCGGAATACGTCGTCGTGCCGACGACGGCTAAACTGCTCCCTGCGCTGTCGCTTGGGCTCTGAATATGTTGCAATAAGGAATTAAATATTTCTGCGATTTTTTGCTTTATTCATCCGCAAAACTGTCTATAATCCGACAAATTTGTAATTTATACTATTTTGTAGATTCTTAAGGAGGTTTTATGCCAAGAAGGGAAGATATAAAGAAAGTAATGATAATAGGTTCGGGCCCGATTATCATCGGTCAGGCCTGCGAATTCGACTATTCAGGCACACAAGCCTGCAAGGCACTGCGGAAGCTGGGCTATAAAATAGTGCTTGTCAATTCCAACCCCGCTACCATTATGACCGACCCCGGTATGGCTGATATAACATATATCGAGCCTTTGACGCTGGAAGCGATGACGGAGATTATCAAGAAGGAACGGCCAGACGGATTGCTGCCGAACCTCGGCGGACAAAACGCGCTTAATCTTGTCTCTGAACTCAGCAAGGCGGGAGTTCTGAAACAATACGGTGTGAAAGTAATCGGCGTGAACGTTGACGCTATCGAGCGCGGCGAAGACCGAATAGCATTCAAAAATACAATGAACAAACTCGGTATCGATATGCCAAAGAGCGAGCCTGCTTACACAGTTGAAGAGGCGGAGAGAATCGCTGAGCAATTGGGCTATCCAGTTGTTGTTCGGCCTGCATATACTATGGGCGGCACAGGCGGCGGATTGGTTTATAATATCGAAGAACTCAAGACTATCGCGGCTCGCGGAATACAGGCAAGTCTTGTAGGGCAGATTCTTATCGAGGAATCGGTGCTCGGCTGGGAAGAATTAGAGCTGGAAGTTGTTCGCGACGCGAAAAATCAAATGATTACCGTATGCTTCATCGAAAACATTGACGCGATGGGCGTTCATACGGGCGATTCATATTGCGCAGCGCCGATGCTTACGATAGATGAGAAGCTCCAGAAAAAACTGCAAAAATATTCTTATGATATTGTCGAGGCAATCGAGGTAATCGGCGGAACGAATGTTCAATTCGCTCACGACCCGAAAACAGGCAGGGTGGTTGTAATCGAAATCAATCCGCGAACTTCACGTTCAAGTGCTCTTGCCTCCAAGGCGACAGGTTTTCCGATAGCGTTGGTTTCGGCGATGCTGGCAGGCGGGCTTACGCTCGATGAGATTCCATACTGGAAAGAGGGGACGCTGGAAAAATACAAGCCAAGCGGCGATTATGTTGTTGTGAAATTCGCGCGATGGGCGTTTGAAAAATTCAAAGGCGTTCAGGACAAACTTGGTACGCAGATGCGAGCGGTCGGCGAGGTAATGAGTATCGGCAAGAATTACAAAGAAGCCCTGCAAAAGGCTATTCGCTCGCTTGAAAACGGCAGGCACGGTTTGGGCTTTGCCAAGGATTTTAACAAGAAGCCGCTGGCGGAACTGATGGAAATGCTCAATGAGCCGACGAGCGAAAGACAGTTTATTATGTATGAAGCTCTGCGAAAAGGGGCTGATATTGATGAGCTTTTCAAAAAGACGTATATCAAGACGCATTTCCTGAAACAAATGAAAGAGCTTGTCGAGCTTGAAGAGCAGATTTTGAAATATAAAGGCAAACAACTGCCTGATAAACTTTTAATACAGGCTAAGAAGGACGGTTTTGCTGATAAGTATCTGGCAAAAATCCTTGAGGTCAAGGAAGAACAAATCAGAAAACAGAGAACCGCTCTTGGCGTTGTCGAGGGCTGGCACGCTGTACCTGTGAGCGGCGTTGAGAACGCGGCGTATTATTATTCGAGCTATAACGCTGCCGATACATCATCAGCCAGCGGCAATAAAAAGAAAATTATGATTCTCGGCGGCGGTCCGAACAGAATCGGCCAGGGCATTGAGTTCGATTATTGCTGTGTCCACGCGGCGTTTGCGCTTCGTGATTTGGGGTATGAGAGCATAATGGTCAACTGTAACCCTGAAACTGTTTCGACCGATTATGATACGAGCGACAAACTTTATTTCGAGCCATTGACGGTTGAAGATGTTTTGAGCATTTATGAAAAGGAAAAGCCGTTAGGCGTAATTTGCCAGTTTGGCGGTCAGACACCTTTAAATCTCGCCGGTGAGCTTGAAAAGGCGGGCGTAAAAATTCTCGGCACATCAGTTGAATCAATCGACCTTGCCGAAGACCGCGACAGGTTCAGAGAAAAAATGCAGAAGCTCGGAATTCCGATGCCCGCATCGGGAATGGCAAGCAAATTTGAGCAGGCGGAAAGAATCGCGGGCAAAATCGGCTATCCTGTTATGGTTCGCCCATCATACGTTCTCGGCGGACGCGGTATGGAAGTCATACACGATGTCGAGATGCTGAAAAAATATGTTGATGCCGCGGTTGGTGTTACACCTGACAGGCCGCTGCTGATTGATAAATTTCTCGAAGACGCGATTGAATGCGAAGCGGACGCAATGGCAGACGGCAAAGACGCGTTTGTGCCTGCGGTTATGGAGCATATTGAACTTGCGGGTATTCACTCCGGCGATTCAGCCTGCGTTATTCCGCCTATAAGCATTCCGCAAAAGCACTTAGACACGATTTACGATTACACTCGCAGAATCGCGATTGAGTTGAAGGTTTGCGGTTTGATGAATATGCAGTACGCAATTGCTAAAGATGTGGTTTATGTTCTTGAGGCCAATCCGCGTGCGTCGCGAACCGTACCTTTGGTTTCAAAGGTTTGCAATGTTTCGATGGCGAGAATCGCGACCGAGCTTATGATGGGCAAAAAACTTACTGATATAAAATTGAAGCCGAAAGTTGTTCCGCACTTCGGCGTCAAGGAATCGGTATTTCCGTTTAATATGTTCCCGGAAGTTGACCCGATATTGGGGCCGGAGATGCGTTCTACGGGCGAAGTTCTCGGTATGGCAGATTCGTTTGGTCTTGCGTTTTATAAGGCGCAGGATGCCGCCAAACAGACTTTGCCGGCAGGGGGCACAGTTTTAATTACCGTCAACGATGCGGATAAATCCGCCGCTGTTGATGTCGCAAGAAGATTTGAAAAACTCGGTTTCAAAATTTTCGCGACAGCAGGAACGTGCAAAAGTTTCAAGGACAATGGCATCAAGGCTGAGATGATTTACAAGATGCAGGAGGGCAGGCCGAATATCCTCGATGCGATAAAGAATAAGGAAATTCAGCTTTTGATAAATACCCCCGCGGGCAAGGCCAGCCAGAGCGACGATTCTTATATCCGAAAGGCTGCGATAAAATATAAACTGCCTTATATCACGACAACGGCGGCGGCAATCGCAGCGGCAAAAGGAATTGAAGCTATACAAAAGGGCAAAGGAAAAGTAAAATCCCTGCAGGAATATCACTCGGAAATAAAATAATAGCCAGTAGTCAGTAGTCAGTAGCCAGTAGGCAGTAGGCAGTAGACTAAGCAATTTAAGCCCTTAATTTTATTGAGGGCTTTTTTTAAGGGGTTTTAATGCCGCTTATAGCGATGAAAGACGCAAGTTTCGGTTTCGGCGGGCCGCTGCTTCTGGAAGAAATGAACTTCCAAATCAGCCCCGGCGAGAGAGTTTGTCTGCTCGGCAGGAACGGCAGCGGAAAGTCAACCTTTCTGCGCATACTGCGTGAAGACCTGAAAATCGTCGCGGGCGAAATTAACCGTCAGCCGAATATGCGAATCAGTATGCTCGAACAATCCGTTCCGCAGGAAACCACAGGCAGCGTATTTAGTGTTGTGGCAGAGGGGCTTGGCGATGCCGGTCGGCTGCTTGTCGAATATCACAGCATTGACCACGAAAAAGCGACAGGCCACGGTGTGAACGAAGAAAAAATGAACAAGCTGCATAGTGAGCTTGACAGAACTGATGCGTGGAAAAAACTGCGGGTTGTCGAAACAGCTATATCGCAGGTGTCTTTAGATGCTGATGCGGAATTCAGTCAGCTTTCAGCGGGGCTTAAACGCAGGGTTTTGCTGGCAAGGGCGCTGGCTGCCGAGCCTGATATATTGGTGCTTGATGAGCCTACAAACCATCTCGATGTGGATGCGATAAGCTGGATGGAAGATTTTTTGCTGCGATATTCAAAAACGCTGCTGTTTGTAACGCACGACAGAAAATTTTTGAAGAAACTGGCGACTCGAATTCTTGAAATAGACCGCGGCAGACTTACCAGTTGGGATTGCTCTTACGATGAATATCTAAAGAGGAAGCAGCAGCTTCTTGACGCTGAACAGATTCAGTGGGAGCATTTTGATAAGAAATTAGCCGAGGAAGAACGCTGGATACGAAAGGGTATTCAGGCTCGTCGAACCCGCAACGAGGGCAGGGTAAGAGCGTTGAAAAAAATGAGGCTCGAGCGCAGTCAGCGGAAAAATATAGATGGCGTCGCCAGAATAGAAATCAACAAGGCCGTGCGTTCCGGCGAGCTTGTGGTCAGGGCTATAAACGCCGGATTCGCTTACGGCAAAGACGAACAGCCGATTATCAGCTCTCTGAATACTTCCGTTATGAGAGGCGACAGGGTCGGCATCATCGGCCCCAATGGAATGGGCAAAACAACGCTGCTCAAGCTGCTCCTTGGCGAAATCCATCCGACGACAGGCAGCGTAAAACTCGGCACAAATGTCGAGTGCGCATACTTCGACCAGCTTGGCGGTCAGCTTGAACTCGAAAAAAGTCTTGCCGATAATATCGGGCACGGATACGACACGATTGTAATCAACGGCAGGCGAAAGCAGATAGTTTCTTATCTTATGGATTTTATGTTCACGCCGAGCAAGTCAACTTCGCCGGTGTCTAATCTTTCAGGCGGCGAGCGTAATCGTCTGCAAATCGCAAGGATTTTTACTCAGCCGTCAAATCTTCTTGTGCTTGATGAGCCTACAAACGACCTCGATGTCGAGACGCTGGAACTGCTTGAGGAAATGCTGATTCAATATACCGGCACGGTTTTGATTGTCAGCCACGACAGGGAATTTATCAACAATGTCGTAACCAGCACTCTTGTTCTTGAAGGCAATGGCGTGGTCAAGGAATACGCGGGCGGATATGATGACTGGATTGTTCAGCGGAAGAAAACCCAGAACGCTGAAAAAGAGGCCGCCGCCAAAGACAAGCCCCAGGCTGTAAAACGCCCCAAACCTGCCAAACGGACATATCAGCAAAATCAGGAAATGCAGAAGCTGCCGGGCATTGTGGAAAAACTTGAAAAGCAGGTCGCCGAATTGCACGAGCAAATGTTAGAGCCTTCATTTTATAAACAGGATGGCGCGATTATCGCAAAAGCAGGAAGCGATTTGGAAAAATTCAGCAGTGAACTTGCCGCCGCTTATAAACGGTGGGAAGAACTGATGGACGTAGAATAGCCGTTAGCCACAAAGGCACTAAGGCACAAAGTTTAATCACTGATGACGCTGATT
>JBAZTW010000034.1:0-22367 GCA_041661665.1 Phycisphaerae bacterium
ACAAGGCAGACAGAGGTTGAGGCGGAAAAAGCCCAAAAGGCAAAAGATGAGGCGCAGGCTTCACAGGAAAAACTCCGAGCGCAGCAGGCCGCTGACAGACAGAAGAGAATACAAGACCTGCTGACGCACGCGGCTGAATATCAGGAGCAGCAGCGGTATCAGGAGGCGTTAGCGCAGGTTGAAACGCTTTTGGTGATAGACCCGACGAATCGGGAGGCTCTTAGAACCCAGGCGACGCTTGAGGATATTATCAACCTTCGCAGACAGCTTGAAATTAAAAAAGAAATGGGCAAGGAAGAAGAGAAGCTGTTCGTGGACAATCAGGAATCTATGATTCCGCACGCCGGTCTGATGACCTATCCCAAGAATTGGCAGGACATAGCCGCTAAGAGAAAACCGAAAACTATAACGGGGCTTTCCGCCGCGGATGCTGCGGTTTATAAATTGCTTGAAACGCCGGTCGATTTGAGCAGTCTTACGCCTGATACGCCGTTTTCCGACGCGATTGAATTGATTAAAAATTCAGTTGAGCCTCCGCTGAAGATAGTTGTACGCTGGAAAGACCTTGAAGAAAACGCCTATATCGAGCGCGATACGGTAATCAGTATGCAGGGACTAAGCGGCATTCCGGTCGGCAAGGGACTTAAGGAATTGCTTGATTCCGTTTCCGGCGGCGTTACGAAAATCGATTATGTTGTTGATGATGGAATTATAACGGTGGCGACGAAAGAATCGCTCCCAAATAAATTAGTTACCCACGCCTATGATATCACGGAACTTATCGGTACGCCGGCAAATTACAGCGCAGATTTGTCCACGCAGGAAGATGCGCGTACCAGTCAGAGCACTAATACCACCAGCGCGGATCAGCTTGAGCAGGAACGCACTGATAATGCAGGCACTATAATTCAAATGATACAGGAAACCGTTGCTCCCAATACATGGCTGATTAACGGCGGGGAGGGGACTATAAATTCTCACGGCAACAGGCTTGTTATAAGCCAGACCCCGCAGGTTCACGAACAGATTCAGGAACTGCTCACGGTCGGCCTGCGAGAATCGCTCGGCCAGCAAGTCTCCATTGAGACAAGATTCCTGTTCGTAACCGAAAACTTCCTTGAGGATATCGGCCTTGATATGACTATAAATCTGCCTCATGGAATTGGCAGTTTTGGCAAGGGCGGGATTGTGTTTCAGCAGAATTCTTATGAATTTGCGGCGCCAAATGCCGGAGAAACCGGAGTCCCGGGAAGTCTGGCAGGCGGAAGCGCTGCGATTGCTTCTACCGGATTTGATTACGGCTCCGTTCTTGATGATTTGTCGTTATCATTTTTCTTGAGAGCTACGCAGGCTCACAGGGATGCCAAGATGCTGACCGCTCCGAGGGTTACTGTTCTTAGCGGCGAATCGGCGGCTATGAGGGTATCAAAGGAAACCGCTTATGTTTCGGATTATGATTTTCAGGATATAACCAGCAGTGGCGACAGTCAGCCGGTAAGAGTTATCGCTGACCCGACGACCGACACTGTTACAGGCGGCGTAGTGCTGAATGTTACGCCGACAATAAGCGCGGATAAGAAATATGTTATACTCGCAATAAGTACGAACTATACCAAAACCAACCTCACGACGTTTGATGTTTTCTCGCCCACGTCCGGCGACTCGTTCCCGATTAGTTTGCCTACTCTGGATGTTGCCGAAGTTCAGACCCGCGTGAGTGTGCCTGATCGCGGAACGCTACTAATAGGCGGCCAGAAACTCGGCGCAGAGATTAACAAGGAAGCCGGCGTGCCGGGCCTTTCAAAGACACCAATCATCGGCAGACTTTTCAGCAACAGAAGCAAAGTAAAAGACCAGGACATCCTGCTCGTATTGGTAAAGCCTACAATCATCCTGCAGGACGAAGCTGAAAGAGAATATTTCGCCCCATTGGAGTAATCGTAATCATTGGGATTTTTATAACGAAAAAAGCCGCCTTTAAAAGCGGCTTTTTTTGTGTCTGCTGCTGTCGATTATTCAAACTTCTGTTTGATTGCCTGATAGCCATAGTGTGCCATTAGATTATCAAGGATAATCATCGCGGTATAATTTTCCGCAACCGGCCAAACCCTCGCTACAATCGTCGGGTCGCGTCTTGTAATCGCGGCTAAATTCTTATTTTCAAGCGTGTATTTGTCAATCGTATGCTGCGGTTTATCTATTGTCGGGGTGCCTTTAACAGCCAACTTTATTACAATGTCCTGTCCGGTCGAAAGTCCGCCTGTGATTCCGCCTGCGTTGTTGGAATCGAAAATGACTTTGCCGTTTTCTGCGTGCATCTGGTCGTTGCTTTGTGAGCCTGTCATATTTTTTACGCCGAAGCCCGCTCCGATTTCAACGCCTTTAACGGCGCCGATTCCGAGCATTTGGCCGAGTTCGGCATCTAATTTTTGGAAAACCGGCTCGCCCAAACCAACTGGCGCGCCGCGGACAACTACTTCGACGATACCGCCTGCCGAGTCGCCGGTGGTGGAGATTTTATTGCAGGCTTTGACCATTTCCTCCGCTGTTTTTACGTCCGGGCAATTAAGAATGTGATGAACGCCGTATTTTTCGGCAATCTCGGCGGCATTCATTTTTTTTGCTTTGTCGCGGATAGCGTCAATCTCGTTTTCAATCTGCGCAAAGACAGCCATTTTTTCAAGGAAACGCATTTCGCTCGTTATTCTGCCATTTACATAGATCTGCTGATAGAACGGGTCATAATCGCAGCGCATTTTTTTGTAATTTTGTGAAGATTTTAGAGCCTGTGCATAATCTACATTGCCAAGCCTGACAGAGGCTAATTCTCTTACAAAGCTGAAGACTTCTATGCCACATTTTTTCAAAACCTTTTTAGCGAGATAGCCTGCCGCGACGATTGTCGAGGTGTATCTTCCGATGGAATCGTCCGATGTGCCGTATTTTATGAACGATGCGTAAGAGGCGTGTCCAGGCCGGGGCGTGCGATTGGTATCCTGATACTGCTTTATATGGACAAAATGCCTGTCGAGATTGGGAATCAGAATGGTAAGAGGCGTGCCGTTGGTCAGTCCCTTGTTGCCTGCGTTCTCGACGGTGTCAGCGGCGTTTATGCCTGTATAAATTATTGGCAAATCAGGCTCTTTGCGAGGCGAACTCAATTCATCCGCGCCCGGCTTGCGAAGCAGCAAGTCGCCGTAAATCTCCTGCTCGGTTATCGTCATAGCGGGGGGCAGCCCCTGTACAACGGCAGTAAGGCCGTCCTGATATGACCCGCCGGCTACAGATACCTGAAACATTCTTCCAAAATGACAACCTATCATAAATTATCCTTTATATTAAGGTGTAGGGGATAGGGGGTAGAAAAATATTCCCATTGGACGCAATTGCGAATCTATACCCTATGCCCTCCACCCTATACCCTATTTACTGAAAAATTTCAAACTTTTCCCAAAAATCGGGAAAAGACTTGCCTACGCATTTTTCGTTGTCGATTCGCTGATTGCCGACGACAAGACCTGCCGCTGCGAAACTCATAGCGATTCTGTGGTCGTTGTGCGGGTCGATTGCCGCTCCATTTGCCCCTGCAGAATTGCCGATGACGGTTAAACTGTCGTCATCGCAAAACGCTTTTATTCCCATTTTGCTCAATTCATCCGCCACCACAGCCAATCTGTCGCATTCCTTATGCCGCAAATGCCCGATATTCGTAAATTTGCTTGTCCCTTTTGCGAATCCCGCCGCCACTGCAATTGGTGGAACCAAATCCGGGATATTGCTCATATCCTGCTCGATAGGTTTCAGTTCCCCGCCTTTTAGCAGAATCGAATTTTCGGAGTATGCAACTTCGCAGCCCATTTTTGCCAGTAAATCAACAAAGGCTTTATCTCCCTGTTTGCTGTCTTTTTGCAGGCCTTTGATATTTATTTGTGCCTTGCAAATCGCCGCTGCCAGGAAGAAAAACGATGCGCTGCTATGGTCGCCTTCGATGGTTATTTCTCTGCCGATATATTTTTGTCTGCCTGGTACGATGATTTTTTTGTAATTTATATTTTCCGCTTTGCCGCCGAATTTGGCCATCATATCGATGCTTATATCGAAATATGGCCGCTCGGTCATATCATCAGTGCATTCAATCAGACAATTGTTCTGCGCCAAAGCCGCCGAAATTACTAATGCGCTGAAATACTGCGAAGTACGTTGTCCGAGCATTTTTGCAGTGCCGCCTTTTATGCCTCCGCCGTAAATTTTTACAGGCACACACCCTTCATTTTTCAGATAATCTATTTTGCATCCAAGCTGCCGCAGTCCGTCAACAAGCTGGTCAACAGGCCTTTCCTGAATCCTTGCCGAACCTGTCAGAATTACAGCTTTGCCGCAAAGGCAGGCCGCTGCTGTGAGGAAGTTCATTGTTACGCCGGATTCGCCGACATTTAATTCGCCGCCGACAGGGGAAAACTTTCCGCCGCCGCCATTTACGATGATTTGTTTGTCTCTCAATTGAACATCAATTCCCAACTGTCTCAAACAGCCAATCATATTATGCTGGTCATCAGCCAGCAGGGGGTTATTGATTATAGTCTGTCCTTCTGCCAGCCCTGCAATCGCCAATGCCCTTAACGTATGCGCCTTCGAAGGCGGGGCGGTAAATTCAACATCTAAATTTTTTATTTTTTCAACAATTTTCATTATTTTAATAAGGACCTAAAAATTTATGGCCATTGTAATGGATTAAATGGTCTGGAATTTCTGCAATCCACACTTCAGTTTCCCATGCAATGTCTTTAAGATGTTTTCTAAATGCTTCAAAATTTGGGAAGGCGCTGACAAAAACGAGCCCACGAGAACTGCTTGATAATATTTTTTTGAGTTCAAAAACTCTTTTTGCTGACATTGGTCCGTGAGAAGTTACAACTTCAATCAGGAACAGCCATTTTTGTTTTGTGTCATATAATACTATATCAGGCAGTTTATCGTGTTTGTTTAATTCCAAATTTAATTCTTCAACAAGTTCATTGTTGAAATACAGATTTTTGTTCGCAGTATCTCCAAAATACATGATTTTTGCGGCAGGTGCAAAACGTGGAGCAAATTCCTTTATAACTGCAATTTGTACCTCATTGTGCTTACCGGGAGACAGCTTTAATATCTTTCCATCTAAATTTACAGGCGTTGTAATAAATTCTCTCTTGCCTTGATATATTTCTGATAAATTACCATTCTTAACCTTGAAGTCATCACACATTGTTCGCCATTTTTTACTTTTCCATTGTTTGATGATATTTAAGGCTGTTGTGGAAATTGCGTAATGAGCTTTAGGGCTGTTTGTCGGTAATTTTGGATTGTCCGGGTTATAATCTGCTATCTTTGCCTGCACAAATTGATGTAAAACGTGTCTTCTGAAAGTTTCTCGTGTGTTAGGAGCATAATGTTTACCATACTGTTCAGATGCAAAAGTCATTATTCCCTTGGTAACGGTCATACTTTTTTGTGATGCTTTGCTCCATTGAGTTTTTTGCATAATGCCGCATAAAGCCAGTAATGTTAATGCCGACATTTCGTTTTGCTGTTCTTTTGGAAGTCCCAAATCTCTCAGGATTTGTCGTGCATCAGTAATTTTAGACATTGACCAGAACTCCTTCAGTGTTAGTCGCTTCATTAAAGGCAATATCAGCCAGTAAGTCTATATCATTTAAGGCCTCCGCATTCGACATGGCCATTTTTCCGATTTCTACGATTACTTCTAATGGCGGCAGGGGGATGGAATTTATTTCCGTTGCACTAACTTGTGTGCTGCCGTTTAAATCCCTGAAGTAGTTGTCGTAGTAGGAACTATTATATAAAACAGCAAGCCCCCACGCTTCCTCTTCCTTTAAAACACCATTGGGTTTGTGTATATAATTGATGTGATTTTCCAGACCGATATAGTCATAAGGATAAAGCCTGCCAATAAATGGAGACGCTACTAATCTGCGAGGTTCTTCTTTTGTGCTGAATCTTCTCAAGAGAACATAGTTGTTATTTTTTATCAATAGAGGCGAAGATTCCGGAGTGTTTTTAATGTATTGTAATTTTCCCTTTTTATATAAAGGCCATGTGATTTTCATTGCTTTGAGATTATGCAGCCATAAAAGAGGAACAGGATTTTCCTGTTTTATATTTTCTTCGCAGAAGAATTTTTCAGCCCTAAAAGCAACAACCGGGCCGGTTGATATTTTAAGTTCATATTCTTTTAGTGTTCCATGGAATGAACCAAATTTCACGAATATGTTTTCCCCATTGCTGAGGTTTGGGACTTTCAATATTTTATTATTGGTGCTTAAATCCACAACATCCGTCAATGGTATTTCCGTTTTTATGGCCGATTCAATGTCGTTTATTCCGCCGCAGGAAGATATGACAATTGAATGTTTCGCAGGGTCGGCTTGCCAGTTATCTAAGCGTTTTGCCTTGAGGATGATGTTTTCCTGTAAAACGCCATCTTTTTTAAAGGTGTCTTTTCTTGAGTCAAATAAATGAATAAATTCCGGTTTTGCCAGTTTTAAGAATTTTTCCCTGAATAATCTGAAATAGTTGCCGGATGTAAAACTTCGCGGGGTGATAAAAATCATCTCTCCACCGGTTTTTAGCACAGATATGGCTGTCGCCATAAAAAGAGAATAGATATTTGGCTGGCCATGAACAATATCTGATGCCGCAAATGCTCTTGGGTCTGCTTTTGAAAGTTTAAAATAAGGAGGATTAGATATACAGATGTCGTATTTTGTTTCTTCTTTATTCTGGTTGAAAAACGAAGGAGTATTTTGAATATTATGTGCATATTTTAATATGAAATCTTCTTCTTTTATTTGAAAATCAAAAGAAAGCCCCTTTTTCTCAATGTATTGTTTTAAAAAAACAACCGCTTTTTTCAGAGGGTACAATATCTCTTTGTCGGTTTCATAAGAAATAAGCTCGATTTTAACAGGGGGTTGTGGTTGGGAAGCCAAATGCTCGCATAATGCACATCCAAGTATGCCGGTACCTGCTCCGGGGTCAAGTATCCTTACGGTATCATTTTTCTGCGTAATTTGTCTCGCCATTAAATCGGCTATTTCCACCGGCGTAAAATACTGACCGTTTTCTTTCTTTTTTTCAGCAGAACTGTTTAGACAATATAACTCTCCAAGCCGATAGGCATAATCTACAGGCCTTTCACCGGTTTGTGGTTCAGGTATTTCAAATTTGAGCTTTTCTAAACAGGACATAAATTTAGAGTTTCTACGGATAAAACATTAATTCTATTTGTAGCATTAAGACTTTTTCAATTCAAGCAGATTCTCATTTTAACAATCCAAATACTCTTAACCAGTATTCTGTTTCGCTTTCTGAAATACCGAGATATTTCTCCGGCGGTTCAGATTTTTTCTTTGTTTTTTTGTCAATTGTCTTGAGCATATCAAGCCAGAAATCAATTGAATTTACCGCCGTTGACTTTCGTCTGCCTGCCGCGGCTTTTATTCTCCTGTCGCTGCTGACAACAGTTAAACTTCTCGGCGCCGAGTTCACCAGCACAAGTTTTTCAATTACATCATCAGCCTCTTTGTTTCTGCCGGAGAAAACAACTTCAAGGTTTGCCAGATTGTTAAAACCGCTCTTGTCTCTCGGTCCGATACCGTCAAAAATAATCGCCCCTCTTTTTTTTGTTATGCCCAAATACCTGCTTATAATATGGCAGATTTGGGTATCAGTAACACCGACCGTTTGCTCTGACAAATTCTGAACAGCACGCAGCAGATTATAGCCGTCAACTATCAGCACGTTAATTTTCCCGTGAGGAAAATCTCACTTCGCCGCCGACAATTGTGTATTCTACTTTGCCTTTGACATTCCAGCCGTTATAAGGGCAGTTCTTGCTCTTCGAGCGGAACTTGCTCACATCAATTTTATATTCAAAATTCGGGTCGATGATTGTGATGTCCGCCTGCTTGCCTTTGCCAAGCGTTCCCTTATCGACACTGATAATTTTCGCAGGCCGATAAGTCATCATCGCAATCATCTGCGGCCAATCGATAACCTTCGGCTCAATCAGCGCCTTAATATAAAGGCTCAACGCGCATTCAAGACTTGCTATTCCAAACGGAGCAGCCAGAAATTCCAGTTCCTTTTCGCTTTTCAAATGCGGCGCGTGGTCAGAGGCCAGAGCATCGATAACGCCGTCTTTTATCGCCTGCTTCAGCGCCGCGATATCCGCTTCTGTTCGCAGCGGGGGATTAACTTTATAATTAGTATCGTAATCGCAGCATGCATCATCTGTCAAAAGCAGATGATGAGGCGAAACCTCGCAGCTCACCGGCAAACCTTCCGCCTTTGCCTGTCTGATAATTTCCACCGAACGAGCCGTGGAAATATGCTGAACGTGATAACGCATCTTCGTCTTGCGAACAAGCTGAACATCACGCCAAATCATCATTTCCTCAGCCAGCGGGTCAATCCCCGGCACTCCGAGAACCGTCGAATTAAAGCCCGCGTTCATCACGCCCGCCCCGGCCAGCGAATTATCCTGACAATGCTGACTCACTACGACATTTTTCAGCATCGAAGCGTACTTCAATGCCTTGAGCATCATCGCCGCGTTTTGCACGCCGTTGCCATCGTCCGTGAACCCGACCGCGCCTGCCGAAGCCATAAATCCCATCTCGGATAACTGCTCGCCCGCGCGTCCCTGTGTAATTGCCCCCATCACATAAACGTGCGTCTTTCTGGCCTGCCTGCCCATTCTGTGAACATATTCGACGCTTGTGTCGTTATCTATCGGGGGGTCTGTATTCGGCATACAAACAACCGAAGTGAATCCGCCTGCAACCGCAGCTGCCGAGCCGGATGCGATTGTTTCTTCTTCTTCGTCGCCGGGCTGACGGAAGTGAACGTGAATATCAATCAGGCCGGGCAAAACTAATTTACATTCTGCGTCGATTACGACATCCGCCTGCGTTTTGACATTTCCGACCTCTGCGATTTTGCCGTCAATGGCCAGCACATCAGCCTTGCCGTTTATTTTGTTCGCCGGGTCGATTACAAATCCGTTTTTTATTAAAATATTTTTTGCCATTTAATTCAAAACTCAAAATTAAGAATTTAAATTTACTTTTTTAACGATGCGCCCTGGTTGACGAGAAACAGAACTGCCATTCGCACCGCAAGCCCGTTTTGCACCTGCTGCAAAATCACGCTGTTTGGCCCATCAGCCACTTCGCTTTCGATTTCAAGCCCTCTGTTAATTGGCCCCGGATGCATAACCAGAATATCTTTCTTCGCTTTTTTCATTCGCTCAACCGTCAGTCCGAAACTGTGCGAATATTCTTTTACCGATGGAAACGGGTTCGACCCCATCCGCTCGAACTGTATCCGCAGCATATTTATTACATCGACCTGCCCGATAACATCGTCCAGCGAATAGCTCACCTTCACAGGCAGTTGTTCTATCTTTGCAGGCATAAGCGTCGGCGGTCCGACAAGAATCACTTTCGCCCCCAGTTTCGTTAGAGCGTATATATTGCTCCTTGCAACCCTCGAATGTGCTATATCGCCGACAATTGCCACAGAAAGCCCTTCCAGCGAGCCTTTCATTTTTCTTATGGTATAAACGTCTAACAATCCCTGCGTCGGGTGTTCGCAGTATCCGTCGCCGGCGTT
Organism: Phycisphaerae bacterium; assembly: GCA_041661665.1. GTDB lineage: Bacteria > Planctomycetota > Phycisphaerae > Sedimentisphaerales > UBA12454 > GWC2-45-44. The sequence goes on from JBAZTW010000034.1 coordinate 9,676, forward strand.
CACGACGCAGGCGTTGATATTCCTGCTCAAAAATTTCGGAGCTCCGCCCGCGCTGTGCCTGATTACAACGATGTCGATTCCCATTGCCTCAAGATTTTTAGCCGTATCAAGCAGTGTTTCGCCTTTACTCACGCTGCTGGATTTTTTTGTAAATTCGATTACATCCGCGCTCAGCCGGTTTGCCGCCAATGTAAAACTATTCCTCGTTCTTGTGCTGTCCTCGAAGAAAAGATTGACAACCACCTTGCCGCGAAGAGCAGGGGCTTTTTTGACGCTCCTTGTGCTGACTTCTTCAAAACCTTCTGCCGTGTCGAGGATATGTTCGATTTCCTCTCTGCTCAGTTCTCGCAAACCGATTAAGTCCTTATGTTTCCAGATAAATTCTTTTTTCTTCAAAATTTAGTTCCGTCAATTTGGTATTATTAAAAAAAAACCGCCGGCAAAACCGACGGTTCAATCCGTTATAATGGCAACTTCGTCTTTGCCGTCAGACTCTGTAAAATTCACCTGCACGGATTTACCGGCGGGTAAATTAATTTTTATTCCCGCAAAATCAGACTGTATCGGAAACTCCCGTCCCGTTCTTTCCACAAGCACCGCCAGCCGAATCGCTTCAGGCCTGCCCAAATCTATCAGCGCATCCATCGCCGCCCGCGTACTTCTGCCCGTGTGCAGAACATCGTCAACGAGAATGACAATTTTACCGTCGATATCGAACTCGATTTCTGTACTTCTGACAAAAGGCTGGGAGCTGCCGTGCGGGTCGTTCAGGTCGTCCCTGTATAATGTTATGTCGAGCGTGCCGCAGGGAATCTCGGATTTGAGTTTTTTAGATAGTAAATCGGTGAGTCGTTTGGCAAGAATCTCTCCTCTGCTGCGAATGCCTACCACAGCTATTTTCCCGGCATCTTTGGTCTGCGAATATATCGCTTTGGCCAAATCAGCAGTGCAATCAGCGATTTTATCGGAGCTTAGCAGGACTTCCATAACCAAAACCAGTCATTTATCACTAATTATTTTACAGGAGTATATCAAGTCGCTAAGGGTTTGGCAAGCGGTAGTTTTGCAACCCTAAGTATTTGCCGATAAAGAAGTAGCAATTAAAATATATACTCTGGTAAAATTAGGCAAGATATGCTATAATAACATTGTATATTTTCAAAAATTTAGGTAACCTTTGAAAATTGAAAAATCAGCGGTCATTCAGGATTTTTTTGAAGAATTGTTTTAGTGCCATTTTGTTGCTCGTCGTTTCAGCCTGCCCGCTGTTCGCAGCCGCTGCCGTAGAGCCTTTTGCGCTCGATATCGCCGGCATTTATAAAATCGGCGACCTCGACCCAAACCTTACCGGCAAAGGCGTGAACATCGGCCTTGTCTGCCGAAGCGATACCTACACCGGCCAAACACCACGCAATGACTATCGCCCCGATATTTCACACAATTGCTTCAAAGACCTGAAAATAAAATTCCACGATTCCGACCCGTCAAACGCGGGTGTTTCTGCCCATTCAACCGCCATCGCCTCAATCCTCACAGGTATGTACTCCGATGCGAACCTGCCGGGTATTGGCAGATTTGATTATGAAGGCGCCTGCCCTGATGCGAAATTGAATGTTTATGAATTTCGCCAGTTTCTTTCCGAATGCATTTTCGCCGGCAACTGGCCTGGCGATGATTTATTCACAATGAGCCTCGGCTGGTCGGTCGAAGATTGGTGGTCAAGAGGTATAGACAGGATGGCCGAAGAGTTCGGCCTGCTCGTTATCGCATCAATCGGCAACGGAACTGATGCCCATGATTTGCCGTTATATCCCGCCGCAGGCGCAAACGTACTCGCCGTAGGCGTAGCCGATTCCAATAGCTCGTTGAAGGATTTCAATTCGCCTGTTCCCAATCGCTCAACAGCGGGACCAACTCTCGATGGCAGATGCAAACCCGACATTATAGCGCCGGGCAATTGCCTCGTCGCCGTCGCTGGCAAAAAAAATGACTTCGCCGCCACAGGCGACTATTCAAGTTTCGCTGCCCCCGTTGTTGCTTCCGTTGCCGCTCTGCTTATTCAAAAAGCAAACACCCAGCCGGAACTGACGTTTGCCGTCTCTCCGGTTTTTGGCAATTGTGTTATGAAATCGATTCTGATGACCGCTGCCAAAAAACTGCCCGGCTGGCACAAAGGTTTCGATTTGCCAAATGATGATTCCGAATATCCGCTCGATTTACGGCAGGGCGCTGGTATGCTCGATGGTTTGTCCGCTTACAATCTTTTGCTTGCAGGTATGCAAACAGATGGCAATGTCCCGCCGTCGGGCTGGTCGTTCGATATAATCGAGCCGAATTACACTGCCGAAAGAGTTTACCAATTTAAAACCGAAAAGCCCGTTATTACCGCCACGCTTATCTGGAACAGACCATACAGCCGCGATTATCCCTTTGAGCCTTTATGGCAGAACCTCGCCGATTTCCAGCTTGAGTTATGGAAACTTGACCAGCAGGGCGGCCAGACGCTTATTGATTTCAGCGATAGTCCCGTTGATAATGTAGAACATCTTTATTTGAAGGTTGAGCCGAATACGAAATACAAACTTATTGTTTCACATAGTTTGAATTCCGCATTGCCGCAAACCTTTACCCCTTACGCAATCTCCTGGCAAACAAAATAATTGTTTGCCCCGTGAACAGCCTGCGGGCTTAATATCCGCAAGCTGCTGCGGAAGATTATTTTGGCCTGTACGACTTGTACAGAATTTGCATTTTTCTGCGGCATTTATCCCGTCTGCATTTGTTGTCTGAAATTAAAACAGACTTTTTCAGGGACGACTATTTACGGCGTTATTTACTCCCTCGCAAAGTAAAATACAACTATGAGCAAAACCAGGTATTGTGAAGAGTCCGTTAGCATCCGCAGAGACAGGCACCTTTCGGTCAAAATCTATAAGGACATCCCCTGTTTTTGCTGAAAGAGATGAATTCATGGTCATAGAAATATCTTCCGTGCGGCCTCTGCCTTTATTTACGAGGAACAGAAGTAAATTGTTGGTGGAATCGGATTTTTTTTTCTTATAAACTGCCAAATGAATATTCCCTGATGCAACATCAAATTTTGCCACCCGATGAATGCCCGACAAATCAATGAGCTTATCCATCGAACATCTTATATATTTGCGAAGAGACTCCGAATCATTCGAAATATCCGTCTGCATAAATACACTTGGAGTATTTCCGGCTTCTCTCCAACGTTTCACTTTACCCCAGTAAGTGCGTCCTAATTTCCCATGAATCCAATAAATTCTGCCCCTGCCCAAAGTCGCAACCTTATGTTCAGAAATCGCCTTTGTAATGTCTGTGGCCGAGACACATTCTGTTCCGGAAGCCGCAGGAATGATTTCATTCAGTAAATTACCCGCAAAATCTTTTTGCGGATATCTGCCAGTACCAATAACTACACCGCCATTTCGAATGAAAGTAATCAGCGCCTGATTTGCGGCATTATCAAGAATCGGACAGTCAGGAATAAAGAGCAGCTTGTATTTTTTTAAGCAGTCTTGCCCCTGTTTTGCTATTTCGTATGGAGTCCATATATCGGGCATAAGGCCAATATCAAGAATCAGATGATATAATCCGGCAGAATCAAATAGGTCGGATTTTCGGCCGTTCTCATCCGCCAATGAATACGACATCATTGGATGTAGTACGGCAACATCCGTTTGCAGAACATATCCTTTAACCGCTTCAATTGCCGAATTAGTGTCTTCGATAAAACGCTTTATTTCAGAACTCGTGAGATTTGTCGCATAATTATAGGCTTTAGGCTCGTTAGCATACCAGCAATAGTAAAACATCCCGTCCATACCATGCTGCACTGCCGCCAGAGCGCCAAGATAAATCGCTTCGAATCCGGAATTCAGCCCGAACGGAAAATCAACTAAATCCGTAGCATAAATGTGCTTGCCATATTTGCGGGTAATATCAATTGGACCAGTGGCACAAGTGAAATCGTGGTCTGCAATACATACTTGAATGCCGTTTATATTAACATCAGGCGAATTGGCAAGACTTATATCCAAACGCTGCCAGTTGGTGCTGAAATCCCCCAGAGTATGCAATCCAAATACGCAGCCGACGTAGCTTATCACTTGTCGGCTTTCATCGCGTTGCTTGATATGCTTAGCGCACATGTTGAGCCAGCCGGCCATAGATTCATAGGAAAAGGTGACCCAGTCTTCCCATGCCGCACCAGTGTGCTTATAGGGAAGCGGAGTCGAGGGAACAGACAGGCAAAACATCAGTTTTTTAGCATTATCCTCTGCCGGTACTATCTGGCTTTGCCCGCAATTAGGGTCATTCTCAAAAGACCATAGCTTTTGCGCAGTTTTTACCGCCAAAAATTCGACAGGTAACAGTTGTTCTCCGGTCGGCCACTTTTGCAGACTTGGATCAACAAACCTCGCCTTTCCGGTACCCAAAAGGAACAGTTTCACGCGAACGCGGCAGGCATTTGCAGGAAGTTGGCAAATTTCTGAAATAGTGCCCCACGTTTGGTTCGAGAACGATGTCCAATAAAACTGACCGTCCACTTCATTGATGATAGGATTATCAGCTTTGTCATAACAAATAAGGTTAATTGCGCATAATCCTTCAGAAACTCCATCCTGCCAAACTTTTGCAGATATTTTATAGTCCTGACCCGGTTCGACCTTGATTGAGGGCGAGACCCAATTGCAATTTATGCCGGAAACATTAAATACTGCTTTCATTTCGGAACGTGTAAATGCTATTGTGCGTATTCCGGAATAACCATTCCCAACTAAGATTCCTCGCGGTGGGGCGGCATCCTGCCATTGCTGGAAACCGCTGCCCCATGCGGCATTCAGTGTTTTAAGGTCATTGTATTTATTTTGCAGCCATGTTTGAAAGAGCGATATTCCCAGAGGGCTGTAATCCAGGGTTGCGGGCATAAACCATTCGGCGCCATCAATATAACCCGGTATTCTATGTTCCTTGTCATTCAGCTTTATCCAGTCTATGAGCTGGTCAATATAGTTGAATACTCCTTTTCGGAATACAGGTGAGTAAAGGGACGAAAAATGTGTCTTGTCCCCATCTAAACTCCACGGCTTTCCGTCAGCGCCTATCATATACTCTTTTTGATTTGCATCCCCCGTGAGTTCGGCACGCCACCCCTGAGAATGGAATACGCTTGTATCAAGTATGGGGTATCCCTGTCGGCCGGATGCATATAGTTTCTGTAGCCATTGGGCGGGCGGACCAAAATCAACGATTTGCTTATCCTGGTCTTTCATTCGCCAAATAAAAATATTACTTAATTCAGCATTGGCCGGAAATCGCTGCAAGTGATCGTACATTCCTTCCGCCGGGTGCACAACAAAACCTATCGGAGAACCTGAGCGTACAGGCGGTCCCTTCAAGGGAGGTACATTAACATCGGCAAAAACAGCGGCTGAAAACGAGACTATGCTGATAGTAATAAGTTTCGCTTTTGTCAATTTAAACCATGAGTAATTGCGTATTCGGCTATAACATTTTCTTTCTTAGTTGTCAGCTGTTTAAATCATTTTTCAGCAGCTTGTGATATCATTCTTTCAAAATACAATCGTGCAATCGGATTAGTTTTAACCCTGTCAGAAGCGGTAATTTGCGAGATAAAGAATCTGCCTTTGCCGAATTTCCTTTCGGCGACAACAGGTACGGAAAGGCCGTTTATACCGCCCATGAGCACAGGAATAAGCTCCGACTGCTTCGAAGCCTGCTCATATAATGCAACACGTTTTGCCACATTATTCGTCCAGGGTTCAATTATCAAACAATTCATCACTGCGCCTATGATGGGACGATTTGGATCTATCTTGAGCCGAACATCAAGCTTGCCATCGTTCACATTTACTTTATAAGTTTCAAATACCCACTCACCCTTTGCCACATCCTTTTTGACAAGGAGCTGGTCTTGCGCATAAATTTCAAAGTGTGAGGCGTATTCCGCATCGCCGCCTACCGGAGTTATCGCATACTCGCCGTTGTCCAGAGATACTGAAAATACAGCCTCTTTGGTCTCGCCCACAACTGACACTCCGGTTATAAGTTCAGGCTTGCCCCTGGAATCGCGTTTGCGCATCGTCTTTCGCATGTCCTTGTCCCACCCAAAACCTTTTGCGGAATCAAATACGCTGCCATCGCTCAAAGTGAAGCCCTCAACCTCAACGCCTTTTGGCGCAAAATTAAATTTTCTGGCTGAGGCTGAAAATTCAGGCATTTTCTGCTCGCGCGGCTCAGACTTAAGATATCCATACACAATATGCCTGATGCAGTCCGTATTAGGATCGTACCAGTAAGCAAAATCGAAAGGCTTAAAGCCTTCCACCAGTGAGTGTCCGGTTTTGCGAGAGACAAAATCTCTTCCATGAGCCCACTCCCATTGAACTACCAGGATTTTTTGATCGCCGATTACCCATTTCGAATTAGCCGGCTGTTCAAGTAGTACCGCGGTACCACCCTTGTCCACATATTCCGAAACCATTTCCCAGTTGCTGTTGAGATCGTTCGGGGCAGACACCAGTATAATGTCGGGATTAGGCTGCAATGTCGGCGATACCTTTGTAAGCCCCAACGAATCGGCGAGTCCGGCAGCCGAACTTTTGTCTCCACCTAATACCAGCGCAGAGTGTTTTGCCATATTCTGAAATTCCGGGAAAACTTCAACCTTCATTTGTGAAGCATGGACATAGTCGCCGCCGGCATTTTTGAGGCCGACTTTTATGGTCAGCTCCGAACGCTCTTTCACCTTGGGAACAGTGAAATTGAAATACCCCGCAAATTTTGGACTGTATGACGGAATTTGAGCAGGGCACGATTGAGCAAAAATTCTCTTATCATCCTGCCATACTTCCCATATTATTGTGCCTTCCTTGAATGTCGCCTCGTCATCATTGCAAATCCAGAATTCCAGATTTAATTTTTCGCCGTCATAATAGCGTGTGCGGTCAGTGCGAATATCAACCATTAAAGGCGTAAGGGCATCACGGAATTCAAAATAAGCCTTCTTAGGTATGCGCTGCACGTCAACCAGCGTTTTCATCCATCCGGCCGGCCAGGCATCTATAAGAAGATGAACGGCACAGGATACATTATCTTTCATACGGCGAAACGACCTTGTTTGCATTCGAATGCCGAAAGCCTGGTGTTCCTGGCTGGCGTTGATCCAGTCAGCCATCGTTTCCTGTGTGTCAAACCAATTGCGGTGAGTAGACCATGTCTGGGCACCAACAATTTTGTGGGGATTCCAGGGGTCATTAGGATTAGCAGGGAGCCAGCTCTTGGGATAATATTTGAACATCGTCTCCGCAGCTTCCAACCCCTCGATGCCATACTCGCCGCAGCCGAATTTCCAGCCGGGTTTATCAGGCCACCAATAACCTTTATTCATTCTGCCGATAGGCCAGCCTCCGTACCACATATTATAACAATGCATATCCGGAAAATCAGGGGCAGGCGGCTCAAAATCACCGTCAATCGACTTAATCACCCTGTCAGGGTTGTATATATGCACAACCGTTGTGGCGGCCTTGAAAAATTCTTCCAGCTCATAACGAGACAGGACTCGGCGGTTCCAATTAGCGCCTGTAACAGACTCATTCATGTAAGATATCATTATGTTACAGGGATGATTGCGTACAAGACGTTCCATCTCACCGGCCTGCTTGATACCCTCTTCCAAAGCAAAACGTGATAGATATGTGAAAAGCGGCAGATCTGATTGTGTCAGGATTCCAAGGCGGTCACATAATGAGTATACGCCCGGCTGTAAAACGGTCTGGGTGAAACGCCAGTAATTCATGTTGGCCATCTTGGCGATAAGGATATCTTCGATGACCTGATCAATGTTGCCCTCCTGGTATTCCCGCGTCATATTCCCCATAGTGTTGGCACCGCGGAGGATAATGGGCTTATTATTCAGATACAGGCTGCCTTTGGGCACATTTACATCATCCATGGTGAACTTACGCATTCCAAACGTTGTCTGGAATATGTCTTTTTTTGCGTTCGGGTCATTGGGGCTTACTGTAGCCCGCAATGTATAAAGGCATGGGGTTTTAAGTTCCCATGTTCGGAAGTTCTCAATTTTTATGCGGCCGGAGTATTCGCTGAAAAGAGCGCCGGCATCAGAAGTGCTTACTTTAACATTTCTGATAGGCTCACCTTCGAAATTGTTCGGAAAAATATCTACTGTGAGGCTGACGGGCGTCTTAACTTTCGGCATTTTTATACCATCATTAAGTTGAGCAGGCTGATATACCTGCACAATTGCGTCCACATATCCCTTGTCAATGTCGGGTCGTACAAATATATCTGTGATATGCAATTGCGGTCGGCCCTCAATATACGCTTCCTGCCATATACCGCCGCCGGACTGACTGTGATGCCAGCCCGTGTTTGGATCGTTCCAGCCCTGACTGGTGGCTGCAAATATTTTGCGGCCATCGGCAGCGCCCAACGCTATTGACGAATTTTCATTTTTAATCAATACAACAAGTATGTTCTCTCCGGTTTTTTTTACATATTTCGTTATATCGAATTCAAAAGGCGACCACCACCCGGTATGACCGCCCACATAGCGATTATTGATATAGACATCACATTCATAACTTACCGCGCCAAAGTGCAGGATTATTGTTTCGCTATTCAGGACTTCCTGCGGGATTGTGAGCGTTTTTCTGTAATACCCTCGCCACCAGCCGCTTGGTCCGCGGTAGTTTGGAATGTTTGCGTCTTCCCAGTTGCCATCGCCACGAAATACTCTGGTAATATCAGCCTGGTCATCTGCGGATTCCATTCTGAACTGAAATTTTGTTAAATCGTATCGGCTCCTTGTTTTTTCATATGGAGGCGTTAAATCTCTCAGATACGGTTTATAATAATCTTTCAAACGTACAAGTTCGGCCCTGTATTCACTCTCTGTCTGCATCGGCTTGTACTTGATGATATCAGTCTGGGAATTGTTAATCTTGGCTTCAACATAAATATCAGGCTTGGGGTCAGGCTGCTTCTCATGCAGCTCGACATTCTGGCGTTTCGGAGATTCAATCGCGATGGCTTCAAAAAAATCTTTGCCGCCTTGCTCAATCTTTTTTTCGGCGGCAAAACCACTGCCCGCCAAAATACAAACAATTATGATTGCGTTGGCTTGATTTCGAACTATGGATTGTATGTTAACCATAAAAAACACTCCTTTATCTTCTTAAATTCAAGTTCTAAATGCGCTTAATCCAAATTCTAACGCTGCACAAATTATTGTCAATATAATTTGAGAAGGAATGTTAAAAGGAAGAACAGGTTACTCACAACACGCCATCCTGCGAGCATTCATCATAAGACATCTCGAACGGATTAAATCAGTTCCGCAACTGATATCTGAAGCAATTGCGTTAGCTGAATAGACCGATAAAAGATTCAACACTTAAGAGTTGAGGAAAAAAATTATGACCAGGTAGAGCTTATAAAAAAACGCGCAAAAAATTATTGACATTACCTCTCTGTATTTGGCGGAGCTGGCATCTCAATGGCTGCAACCTGGCCAAAGCAGCGGCAATTTAAATGCTGACGAAATAGTCAATTTTGAAGATTTCGCGATAATGGCCGAAAATTGGCTGAAATAAGCGTATTATCAGCTTGGATTGCAACCTTAAATGTGTTACAATGTGAGTTGAAAATTTAAAAGAGGGGTATTTGATATTGGGTGGTTGCCGAGACTATAAATATAAAAAGTACATGAGAACAGATATGTTTTTGAAAGGATAGAGGTTCATATGAAGAAGGAAGTAAAATTTGTTTTAGCGATCGTTTTGTGCATGGTGTTCTTTTCGGCGAGTTCTCAGGCAGTGAACTACTACTGGATGAACCCGGGGCAAGCCGGCAATGCATGGAATAATGCCGCAGGCAATTGGGGGAGTTCGACGTATGTCCCGATACTGGCTTATCCAACCACCGGTGACGGGGCTTTTATTTACAAAGCCAAAGAGTGTATCATCGGAACAGATATGGTTGGTGCTGCCAAAGCATTAGCCACTTCTGTGTATATTGGCGGCGGTATCGCAAACACGAATGCTTTTTTAACCATTAAAGGCGAGGCAGCTTTTGCTACTTCGTTGAACTTGGGCTGGCTCGCTGCTGCCACAAATAGCAGAGGAACATTGAAGATCGAGCCTGGCGCAGTGGTTACCGTTCCGACGTTTGTTATCGGCTATGCCGGAGCTGCTCCCGCCTATTCTACGATAGGCGATGTTAATATGCTTGGTGGTGCTGTAAATCTATCGGTGACAAACCCATCCCTTACTATAGGCGCTGGTGTAGGCTCAAACGGTATCCTGACTATGAACGGCGGTACAATAACTGCTGCTTCGCAGATTAGATTGGCTTGGGGCTCGACAGGAAAAGCGAAGGTGATAGTAAATAACGGCGCTTTTCTCAATGGCACCGCCGCTACGTCCAATTTTTATGTTGGAGCGTATGGTTTAGGAGAGTTAGAAATAAATAGCGGTGGAAAGGTCAAAACACTCACTGGCGCTAGTCTGCAAGTTGGCGTTTATTCAGGGACACCTGGCGGCACTGGCCATCTGACAATGAACGGCGGCACTCTTGAGATAGGTTCTAACTTGTATGTAAGCAATCAGACGCCGAATGACAATTGGGTGCAGCTTAATAATGACGCAAACGTTACGATAGGCGGCCAATTACTGATGGCAAGCGGCGGTACAGGCACAGCAAAAGGGCGGATGACTATTGCCGGCAGCGCAGCAAAGGTGAAAGTAGCTGGAACAATGACGTTGGGCCATGCAACGCCTACCACTGGCACCGCACTGATCGAGTTGCAGGCAGGAACTTTAACGGGTTTGGGTGCTCTTACGATTAATAGCGCCGGCAAAATAAACATTACAGGCGGTACGTTGATATTGCCGATAAGTCAGCTTGCCACTGTCAACGCTTGTATTGGCGACGGCAGAATATACTCCAGTTATGGCAACAGCCGCTGCATTAAGGTCGCAGCGACGGCTACTCAGGTTATAGTAACCGCTGATTTGAGCGTGCTGAAGATGGCAAGTAATCCCATCCCGGCCGACGGCAATGTTTTTTCAGCATTGAGTACAGCGGACATTTCATTGCAATGGTCGCCGGGCGAAGGAGCCGTCAGTCATGACGTCTATCTTGGCAGTGATTACAATGACGTGAACAATGCCGACAACACCGATACGACGGGGATATATCAGGGAAATCAGTTGGGTACTACGTTTAATTTCAATCCCCACATTTTACGTCCGTCAACAGTTTATTGGAGAGTTGATGAGTTCGATGGCGCTGCTGTATGGAAAGGCCGCGTTTGGAAATTAGTGCCGGCATTTTCAACTCCGGCGTCATCTTATGCCATTAGCAACAAGATTGTCAGTACGACTGTATTTCATTGGTACACATCCACTGGCGGGCAGTTGAGCGGGCCCTGGCTCCCTTTGGATGGACGTGCGAACTGGACCGGTGAACCGGATTGGTGGAAGAGCCAGATAAAACAGATGATGATGGCGAATATTCAGGTGCTCTATGTTCATTTGCTTCCAGTGATGGAACAGCAGCGCATCAATTTTTTCCAGGCATTATATGAGTTGCGAATGGAAGGCTATGATGTACCCAAGATTATCCCGTTCCTGAACCTTTTGACTCCCATTGATGCTGCCACAACGGCCGGCAAGGACGCATTTGCCGCAGAGTATATCAGGTTTTACAATCAGTATTATTCAAAGAACACAGACGCATTCGCGGATAATTATCTGGCGACTATTGGCGGGAAAGTAGTTACCGATGTATGGCTTTTGTTCAATTTAACAAATTATGCCTCGTTAACCCGTGCAGACGTTGAGTCGCGGCTTCAGACCGCATTTGCCGCGGCGCACCCGGTCTTCAATAACGGGATTTATATGGTGGCATCGGCATTTGGCCCGACACTTGGATGGGCGAATGAACTGATACAGCAATTTGAGGTGACCCCTTATTTCCAAACCAAGGCATATAATGGCATTACTACCGCCACTATAAAAGGCGGCTTTTGGAATCAAAATATCGGCACTCCCGAAAATCCCGGTACGTTCATGGCTCGCGATGGAGGCAGTCATTATCACGATGCATGGACGAGCGTGCTTGCGGATTCCAGTATCAAACGTGCGTATGTGGAAAGCTGGAACGAATATGACGAAGGGTCGGGTATCTATGCGGTTGATGTAGTGAATTCGCCCTATAGAATCCCAGCGAATACCAATAATGACACATGGTCGAGTATTAATGACCCCTACGAATATATAAGAACTACCGCCGAAGGCGCCCGTCAATTCAACGGTATTACAGATTATAACTCAGCTATTCTTTGGAACAATATACCGGTTAAGATGAATGCTGGGAAAACGTATAAGGCGTATGTTTTGATTCGTAATACAGGCGATTTAAGTTGGACGGCAGCAACCAATTTTAAGCTTGGGCATACTTCGAGCGGGGCACTGTTCGGCTCTAACCGGTATCTGATTGATGACAATACCAACGAAATCAGCGTATATGGCGGTATTTTCAGCGGTCGCCCTATTATATTTGAATTAACTATAGTTGCTCCATCAAATAAGGGTAATTATGTAACACACTGGCAA
>JBAZTW010000035.1:0-21824 GCA_041661665.1 Phycisphaerae bacterium
TGTGGCAAAAATCCGCGTCTAAATTCTTCTTGTGTTCTGGTTAATACTAATCCGTTAATCAGTGAAATCAGCGTACCCGTCCTGAGCCAGTCGAAGGAATCAGCGTTTAAAAAAAATCCGTAAAAACCGTGTAATCCGTGGTTAAAACCGTTCAAAACTTGATGAAAGCTCATCAAAATTTTACGTTTTTTTGCAAAATTTTGCAAAATGTTGCAGAATTTTGCTCGTTTCATGCAAATTTATGCTTGAATTTTGCAACTTTATGCTCGATTTTTGCAACATTTCTTGCGCGTTTGGCCGATTCCATAATTCAAAACTTATAACTAAAAACTCAAAACTTTTTTTTCGTGTCTTTACGCCTTGCAGGCTATAATCTCCTGCTATGAAAAATAATGCTGCGATAATAAGTGTCGGCAACGAACTCCTGAACGGCAATACAATCGACACCAACTCGAACTGGCTTCAGCTGCGGCTTTTAACAGCTTCTGCGCAAGTGGTTTATAGCTGCTGTGTTACCGATGATATTTCGGAAATAAGAACCGCGATCAAATATGCATCACAAAAGGCCGGCATCATTTTAATTACCGGCGGCCTTGGCCCGACTGATGATGATATTACCCGAAACGCGATTGCGGAATTTTTAAACGTTCCGCTTGTTTATCACCATGAAATCGAAGAAAAAATGCAAAAATTCTTTGCCAGAATCAACCGCCCAATGGTTGAGAAGAATAAAATTCAGGCTTATCTTCCTGCCGGCACAGAAGTTATAGATAATCCCCTCGGCACCGCTCCGGGCATATTTTATAGCGATAATGACAAAATAATCGCTTCGATGCCTGGCGTTCCTTCCGAAATGAAACGGATGTTTGACGAAAATATTCTGCAAAAAATCGAAAATTTCGCAAAAAAATCGCAACTTTTTATTAAAAAATTGAAACTTATTGGTGCCGGCGAATCAAATATCGCTGAAAAAATTGGAAATATGATGGAAAGAGGCAGAAATCCGCTAATTAACTGTACCGTGAACTGCGGAATTATCACTCTTCATATTATCGCCACAGCGGAAAATCAAGCCGCCGCTGAAAAACTCGTAACTGATGATACAGCACGGCTTTCCGCTCTTTTAGGTGATTTAATTTACAGTTTCGACGGTGAAAGTCTGGCGGAAGTCGTGGGCAAAAAACTTTTACATTGCAAAAAAACTATCGCCTTGGCTGAATCCTGCACCGGCGGCCTGATTGCCAAACAAATCACCGACATCCCCGGCAGCAGCGGATATTTTAAATGCGGCTGGATTACTTATAGCAACGAGGCTAAAATATCACAACTCGGTGTAAAAAAAGAAGTTATAGAGCAGTTTGGAGCGGTCAGCGCCGAAGTTGCCGAGGCTATGGCGAAAGCGGCGCGAGAAAAATCCGGAGCTGATTTTGCTCTGGCGGTTACCGGAATAGCAGGCCCGGCAGGCGGAACTGAACAAAAACCAATAGGGCTGGTATATATTGCCATTGCGTCAGAAAAGGATATTCAAACCGAGAAATTTTTATTCGGACCAAGAGACAGGGACTTTATACGCCAAAGAACTTACCAAAATGCCCTTAATTTACTCAGATTAAAGTTGGGCATTTGACCAAATTGGCCGATATTGCTATAATGGTTTAAGTTGGCGGGTTTCTTCCGTTTCCATTATTAAGGGTATTATGTCGAAAAGTCGGAGAAAATTAGGCGAAATTCTCTATAAAAGCGGTCTGGTGGAAAAACAGGCGCTTGTTGACGCTATAAAAACGTCTCAAAAGAACGGCAAACGTCTCGGCGAAACTCTTGTTGAGCTTGGTCTTGTAACCGAAGACAACGTGAGCAAGGCAATCGCTCACCAGTTTGGTCTTGACTATATTGACCTCGACAAACAAGCTATTCCACAAAACACACTGAACCTCATTCCACGCGAAGTCGTTACCAAGTACGGTGTCATACCGCTGGGCAACGAAAACGGCAGGTTAAAACTGGTAATCAGCGATCCGCTCGACCTTGATATGCTCGACATTCTGCGATTTCGGCTCAACAGCGAAATTGACACTTGCATAGCCAGTCCGACAAAAATCCGCGCGTTTATCGACCGAAAAGTTGATGACGGCGTTCGCAACAGTATCGACCAGACTGCCGCGGAGCTGACAGAAGAGGGCAATACTATTGAGGAGGCGATTCGCAAGGCTGAAGAGGTCGGCGAAAAAGACGATGGGCCTGTGATTCGATTGGTGAATTTGATTATTGATGAAGCCTATCATATGAGGGCGAGCGATATTCACTTTGAACCTATGGCTGACAGGGTCAGGGTTCGCTACCGTGTTGACGGCGTTTGCGCAGAACGAGACATTGTTCCCAAAAGTATGCAGCCATCGGTAATGGCTCGATTGAAAATCATTTCAGGTATGGACATTTCGGAGAAGCGTCTTCCGCAGGACGGCAGAATTCAGCGTGAAATATCCGGCAAAAAAATCGATTTCCGCGTCTCTGCTCTGCCCGGCTATCACGGCGAAAGCATAGTGCTTCGTATTTTGTCTCCTGAGTCAATTAATATCGGCATTCAGGCACTCGGTCTGGGCGATGAGGATTATGCGCGGTTTATGAAAATCATCAAAAGGCCTAACGGCATATTCCTTGTAACAGGCCCGACGGGCAGCGGTAAAAGCACAACGCTTTATTCCGCTCTTAAAGAGCTTAATCGGCCTGACAAGAAAATAATTACCGCTGAAGACCCTGTCGAATATAACGTAGCTGGCATAAATCAATGCCAGATTAGAGAAGAAATAGAACTAACGTTCGCAAAAATTTTGAGGTCTATGCTGCGTCAGGCTCCGAATATAATACTCGTCGGCGAAATTCGAGACGCGGAAGTTGCGGATATCGCCATTCAGGCGGCACTGACAGGCCACTTAGTTTTTAGTACGCTTCATACAAACGATGCCTCAAGCGCAATTACGCGTCTTATTGATATGGGCGTAAAACCTTTCCTTGTGGCAAGCTCGATTCAGGCGATTATGGCTCAAAGGCTTGTCAGGAAGATTTGTACAAACTGCAAGGTGATAGATGACCATCCCGACCCGCATTATTTGCGTTTGCTGAATATCAAGCCTGATGATATAAGAAATAATCCGCTTAGCAAAGGAAAGGGCTGTAATAAATGCAACAACTCCGGCTATAAAGGCCGACTCGGCATTTTTGAAATTCTGGAAATGAACAATGAACTGCGAGAGCTTGCGTTCGCACGCGCTTCCGCTACCGAGCTTCGCAAGGCTGCCAAGGCAAGCGGAATGAAGACGCTTCTTATGGACGGCAGGGATAAGGTATTTAAAGGTATTACCACCGCTGAAGAGATTTCCAAGCATTCTCAGGCGGAAGGATTAGTTCTGGATTAGTTATCGGTTTTTAGTTTTTAATTAGCGAGAAATAAAAATGGCTACGGTACATATAGACAGATTGCTGGACGCTTGTATAAAAATGGGCGGTTCTGACGTGCACATTACGGTGGGTCGACCTCCGGTGTTGAGAATGCACGGCAGGCTAAGGTCTCTGGAGACAAAAGTGCTTGAGCCGGAGGATACTGTAGCTCTTATGAAGAGCATCACGCCTGAAAGAAATCAGCAGGAACTTCAGGAAGTTGGAGGTACCGATTTTGGTTTCGCTTTCGGCGACAAGGGAAGGTTCAGAACATCTATCTTTCGCCAAAAGGGCAATGTAACAATGGTTTTGCGTCTTATTCCCAATGAGCTAATGAGCTTTGAGAAGATTGGTCTGCCCAAGATATGCGCCGCTCTTTGCAGAAGACCCAGAGGGCTGTTTCTTGTAACAGGCCCGACAGGCAGCGGAAAAACCACTACGCTTGCCAGTATGATTAACTACATCAACGAAACACTTGACAGGCATATTGTTACTGTTGAAGAGCCTATTGAATATTATCATATGCACAAAAAATCCATCATAAACCAGCGTGAAGTCGGCCTGGATGTTCCGACCTTTGCCGAGGCGTTGAGAAGAGTTTTGCGGCAGGACCCCGATGTTATTCTTGTCGGGGAACTGCGAGACCTTGAGACGATGGAAAATGCCATTCGTGCCGCTGAAACAGGCCACCTTGTTTTCAGTACAGTCCACACGACCGGTTGTCAGGGTACAATTACTCGTATAGTTGACGCATTCCCTGTTGCTCAGCAGGAGCAAATAAGGGTTCAGATGAGTACAAATCTTATCGCGGTTTTGAGTCAGGCTCTTTGTCCGCTCAAAAAAGGCAAGGGCAGAGTGGCCGCTTATGAATTTATGGTCGTTACACCGGCCATCGCCAACCTCATTCGCGAAAATAAGACATATAGAATTGAATCGAGTATTCAGACCGGCAAAAAACTCGGTATGCAGCTTCTCGACGACCATCTTTGGGAGCTTTACGATGCTGATAAAATAAGCCTGGAAGAAATGCTCGACAAGGCGCGTCAGCCTTCCGCTTTGCTCGAAAAGGCTGAAAAAAAGCATGGCTCAAGAAGCGAAGAAATCAGAAAAGGACTCGAAGACATGGGCCCCATTATTGGCGCATCAGAATAGCGGCTATATTATTTAGAGCTGTCCAGGATAGTTAAGATGTTTTTTTCGTCGCCCGGCTAAACATTTATGCGATTGTTTCTTCGAGTTTTGCCAGTATGTCTTTGCTGTTGACGGCTTTGTTGCCATTGGGGCTTTGCCAGTTTGCGTTTGAATTGCTCCTGAGCATCTGTTCAATTTTCCGACAGGCCAAAATCACCGTTGCGTGATTTTTATTTCCCATCAGTCTGCCTATTTCCGGAAACGACATTTTGGTGTGTTTTCTGGCCAGATACATAGCGAATGAACGCGCCAGACTTACAGTTCTGTCCTTTTTGCTCGAATGAACATCGGCTGGCGTTATTCCGAAATATGTCGTAGCCGCTGACTCAATATCAGAAATATGCACAATCGGGTCGGTTCTGGAAATATGCTCGGCAAGTACCTGCTTTGCCATCGCAACCGAAATTTTCTCATTGCACAGCGAAGAATAGGCGGTCAGCTTGAGCAATGCTCCTTCGAGTTCGCGGATGTTGGAGCGGACATTCTCGGCGACATAAGCGACAACCTTTTCGTCGAGATGAATATTGGCGGTCTCCGCTTTTTGTGCGAGAATTTTGGAACGGGTCTTGAAATCCGGCGGCTCGATTTTTACCACCATTCCAGAGATGAATCTGCTCACTAAAGATTCACTCAACTGGCCAATCATTTTGGGAGGGGCGTCGGAGGCCAGAACAATTCTTTTGCCCGCAAGATTTATCGTATTAAAAGTATGCAGGAATTCTTCCTGCGTTGACGGCTTGCTGGCCAGGAAGTGTATATCGTCAATAGCCAGCAAATCCGTTTGCCGGTATCGCTTCCGGAAAGCCTCCAGCTTTTTCGTCTTCAAGGCCAGCACAAACTGATTGGTAAAGTCTTCCGCTGACACATAAAGCCAATTGGCTTGCGGCCTGGTTCGGCTCATCATCTGGCATATCCCTTGCAGCAGATGAGTTTTTCCAAGGCCATGCCCTCCGTGGACAAACAGCGGATTGAACTGACTTACCTCATCAGAAACAATACTAATCGCTGCGTTATAAGCTAAATTATTCGAAGGCCCGACAACAAAACTATCGAGTCCCATTCTTATCTGTCTTGCCGACGGCTGCGGCGAATTGAATTTGCGGCCAGTCGGCGTAATTTTCGGCTGCTCGGCAGGGCGAGATTGCGAATCCGCCTGTTTTCGCTGATTGCCGCTCAACTCCGGCTCGATATTAAACGCGATTTTTCTTGAAGAACCGAGAACCGTTTCAAGTGTGGATGTTATTTCGCACAAAAAATGGCTCTCAATCCAGTTTCCAACGAACGCATTCGGCACGCCGATTTTCAGATATCCATCGCAGAGCGTCATCCTTGCGGAGTTTTTAAACCAGATGCGGAATTTCTGCTGTCCTATCTTTTCCGACAATGCCTGGTTTATGGCGCTGATTTCGTCCGTGATTACAGTCTGCGTCGTCATGAAGCTCTTTATTTATTGCGTTTTTAAGTTTTTATAACAATTATCTGCTTAGAATATATTTGCGATTGACAGCTAAATCAATAGCCTTTTAGCGGAAATCTTTTCCACAAATCGAAAGTGTCTTTGGGTATATAAACTTGCGCTGCGAAAAAAAATACTGTGAACAGGTTTTGCACCGCCCAAAAATGAATTGTGGAAAAGCTGTGGAAAAACTATTTTGCGTTCGGCTCCAGATGAACAAGCACATCGGTAATCTGCGGAAGAGCTTTTATAATCTCGGCCTGTATTTTATGGCTCAATTTATGCGACTGGTTGAGAGTTATATTTCCATCAATTTGAACGTGCAAGTCTAAATGCACATCGTCCATTCTGCCGCGAGTACGAATTTTATGGCATCGACTTACGCTGGGGATGGCAAGTACAATGTCCTCTATTTTTTTCGTTTCTGTTATAGCGCAGGCATCGCAGAGTATGCCTGACTCTTCTTTGATAATCAAAAACGCCGAACGAAAGATAAATAATGCTATCAGAATGGCGACAATCGGGTCAACAATTGGATAGCCGAGTTTGACGCCGATTAAGGCCGCGAGAACCGAAATAGAGGTGAATATGTCGGATTTGGTGTGCATAGAATCAACAACCAGGATGTCGCTGCCGAGGCGTTTTCCGCAGCGATATTCGTAAATCATAACCGTGAAATTGACCGCAATTGTAATCAGCATTACAGCGAAACTGACTATGTTCACCTGCGGAGTTACCTGATGATGGAAACGGTAGACTCCCTGTTTGCCAAGATTGAATGCGACGACGAGCAGCATTGCCGCGATACCGAGTGCGAAAAGAGTTTCATATTTTTTGTGGCCGTAGGGGTGGTCTTCATCTACCGGCTGCGAGCAGTAGTAAATGCCTATAAGGCCTATTACATTTGAAGTGCCGTCGGCAAGAGAGTGAAAGCCGTCTGCGGTCATACTTGCCGAGCGACTGATAAGGCCGAAAATCATTTTTGCAGCGGCTACAAGCCAATTTAGTATCAGGACGATTAGTAAGACTTTTTGTATCTGCTGATAATGTTTTTTCGCGTCAACCATATTTTTACGCTTTCAATAATGGTGCTGCCCATTGAGCCAGGCCGTTTATTGCAATAATTTTGTTAATCATACCGTTGATATGTTTCTAATCAAGTGTAAAGAGGTTGGGATTTTGTCGGCAAGCGGATAGTTGCTGTCCAGTAATCAATGTTTGTCCTTGCCAGAACCGCATTTCGAGATATACTATCGGGTTTCTAACTATACGGAAGCCATTTATGCCCATATTTGAATATAAATGCGAAAAATGCGGGAAAAACAGCGAATTTCTGGAAAAAGCTGATTCCAAAGCGGAACATATCTGCGCACATTGCGGCGGAAAAAAATTAACCAAACAATTTTCAGCCTTTGCAGCTCATGTGAAAAATCCCGCTGACGGCGGCAAATGTCATAGCTGCCCATCAGGCGGTTCCTGCCCTCATTCTGGACGCTAAAAAAATGGAAGAAAACAAGGGATTTTACAACTTCAACGAAATCGAGAAAAAGTGGCAGACGTTTTGGGAGCAAAAAAAACATTCGCCGCTGACGATAGCGATAAGGCCAAGCCGAAATACTACGTTCTGGATATGTTCCCTTATCCATCGGGGCAGGGGCTTCACGTAGGACATCCGGAAGGCTACACCGCAAGCGATATTGTCGCCCGTTATAAGAGAATGAAAAATTTCAATGTGCTGCATCCAATCGGCTGGGACGCGTTCGGCTTGCCGGCCGAGCAATACGCAATTCAGACAGGTACACATCCTGCCAAAACGACTCAGCAGAACATTGATAATATGCGGAGGCAGATTAAATCGCTTGGCTTTTCTTATGACTGGGACAGGCAGGTCGATACCACTGATGAGAAATATTATAAATGGACACAGTGGATTTTTCTTAACTTTTCAACAGTTTCTTCGATGCGAAAGAACAAAAGGCCAGGCCAATTGAACAGCTTCCGATTCCGGCAGGCCTTAACGAACAACAGAAGCGAAAATATATCGATGACAACCGGCTGGCGTATGAAGCGGAAGTCGCGGTCAACTGGTGCCCTGAACTGGGAACGGTTTTGGCGAATGAGGAAGTTATCGGCGGTGTCAGCGAACGAGGCGGACATCCGGTAATTCGCAAACCAATGCGGCAGTGGATGCTGCGAATTACAAAATACGCGGACAGGCTCGTTGATGATTTAAAATTGGTCGATTGGCCTGATTCAATTAAAAAACTGCAAACCGACTGGGTCGGCAAAAGCATTGGCGCAGAAGTCGATTTTAAAATTGACGGCAGCGATAAAAAGATAACCGTCTTCACTACTCGCCCCGATACGCTTTTCGGCACAACGTATATGGTTTTGGCGCCGGAACATCCATTCGTTGACGAAATTACCACGGCGGATAAAAAATTCGCTATTGCTGAATACAAAAAGAAAGCTCAAAGCAAGAGCGATATGGACAGGACAGACCTTGCCAAGGATAAGTCCGGCGAATTTACCGGAGCTTATGCAATAAATCCTGTCAACGGCAAAAAAACGCCGATTTGGATTAGCGATTATGTTCTCATCAGCTACGGCACAGGCGCGATTATGAGCGTTCCTGCCCATGATGAAAGAGATTTTGAATTTGCCAAAAAATTCAATCTGCCGATTATTCCGGTTGTCGAACCTGTCGGAGATAAAGAACTCGCCGCAAAAATAGAAAAAGGTGAATACTGTTTCATCGGCGATGGTATTGCTATCAACAGCGAAAAATTTAACGGCCTTTCAACCGCCGAATTCAAAGAAAAAATTACAGGCTGGCTTGCTGAGAATAAGCTCGGCAAAAAGGCGGTCAATTATAAATTGCGTGACTGGCTGTTTTCGAGGCAGCGTTATTGGGGAGAGCCTTTCCCAATTCTCCACCATTCAGATGGCTCTATAACTGCTCTCGACGAAAAGCAGTTGCCGCTTGTGTTGCCGGAGACGGATACGTTTAAGCCTTCCGGCAACGGCGAGCCGCCGCTGGCGATGATTACCGATTGGGTAAATGTCAAACTGCCGGATGGTACGACCGCAAGACGCGAAACTAATACGATGCCGCAGTGGGCGGGAAGCTGCTGGTATTATCTGCGTTATCTCGACGCGAAAAATTCCGACGCCGCATGGTCGAAAGAAAAGGAAAGCTACTGGATGCCGGTGGATTTATATATTGGCGGGGCGGAACACGCTGTTTTGCACCTGCTCTACTCACGATTCTGGCATAAAACACTTTTCGATTTAGGTTATGTAAGTACGCCTGAGCCATTTAAGAAACTTATAAATCAGGGAATGATTCTCGGTGAAGACGGCCAGAAGATGAGCAAATCTCGCGGCAACGTCGTCAATCCCGATAAAGTGATTACCGATTACGGCGCGGATTCTATGCGGCTGTATGAAATGTTTATGGGGCCGCTGGAAGCGACAAAACCCTGGAATATGCAGGGTGTCGAGGGCGTTCATCGCTTCCTGTGCAAATTCTGGCGAGCAGTAATTGATGAAAGCGGCAACGCCAAAGAAATCATAAAAGACATTGATGCCGACGAAGAAACACAGCGGCTGCTTCATCAGACGATTAAAAAAGTCGGCGGCGATATTGATAATTTCCGTTTCAATACGGCAATCAGCCAGATGATGATTTTTGTAAATCATATCAGCAAACTTCAAACATTGCCGAGGAAAGCGGTTGAGGATTTTGTTCTGCTGCTTGCACCGTTTTCGCCGCACATAGCTGAGGAAGTCTGGCAAAAGCTCGGCCATAAAAAAACGCTCGCTTACGAGAATTGGCCGAAGTACAGCGAGAAACTGGCAAAGGAAAAAGAAATTGAGCTTGCTGTTCAGGTTTTGGGCAAGATAAAAGATAAGATAGTTGTTCCTGCCGATGCGGATGATGAGACAATAAAACAACTGGCTCTGGCCTGCGAGAAAGTCGCCTCCGCAATCGCAGGCAAGGAAATTAAAAAAGTCATCGTGATAAAGTCAAGACTTGTTAATATTGTGATATAAATTAACCATGAATGAACACAGACAGAATTGAAAATTGAAGATTGAAAAATGAAAATTTGTGGAAACGGCTTCGCCGATGAGATTTTATTGACCGCTCCATTACCTGTTCGACGAACTCACGGCAGGCTGTCGCGGCTCTGATTTCAATAATTTTATCTCTGTGAGCTCTGTATTCTCTGTGGTTATAATAGTTTTTTAAAAAAACTCTGAGGCTGAAATATGGCGTTAGAAATTGAAATTAAATTGAAGGTCGAAAGTTTTGATTCTGTAATTGAGAAGCTCAAGGCTCTTGGCGCGAAGTTTGACGGCGATTTTATTCAGGCTGATGACTATTATGATGATGCGCAGGATTCTCTTGTAAAATCCGACCGCTGTTTGCGGATAAGAAGGCATATAAATCACATCGGCCAGGCGATTGAGCTGACTTATAAGGGAGCACGAGAAAATCATCGTTTTAAAACCCGCCGGGAAATCGGCATAAAGATTGAAAAGGCGGAGGAACTGGCGGAGCTTTTTACGCACCTTGGTTATAAGATAAGACTTTCGATAGAAAAGAAACGCAGCCTTTGGGATTTTGCGGGTTGCAAGGTTGCATTGGACGAACTGCCGATGATTGGAAAGTTTATAGAAATTGAAGGCCCCGGCGATGAGCAGATTGAAAAGGTTCAAAAGCAGCTCGGCCTTGAAAAATTTTCGCATATTCCGCAGAGCTATGCTCATTTGATTGAAGAAGCGACTAAAAAAGCAGGCATTAAAAGCAGAATCATTTCATTCGATATAAAATAATGAATCCAGAGACCGGTTATATAACGCTGATAATAAATCCCAGGGCAGGCGCAAAGAGCAAAAAGCATCTGGCGTGCAGATTTATTGAATACTTAGAAAGTAAAAAGTTTAAACTTCAGGTCTGTCACACCCGGCATCAAAATCACGCCAAAGAGATAGCCGCTGACGCTGCGGTAAAGTATGATTGCCAATTGGTTGTTGTGGCCGGCGGCGACGGCACGATTCGCGAAACTGTAAGCGGTCTTGAAGGCAGCGACAAGCCCCTTATGATTTTGCCCTGCGGAACGGAAAATTTACTGGCAAACGAATTAGGCTACAAGTTTGATTTCAAAACAGCAGTAAAAGTTTTTGAAGCCCAGATTCTACATCCACTGGATTTGTGCAAAGCGAACGACAGGTTTTTCACATCGGTCGGCGGTATCGGCTTCGACGGCGACGTTGTAAAACTTGTTGATGAACGGCGAAAAGGCAACATAACGCACATGCATTATTTTATGCCTATTTTTCAGTCGTTTATGAAATATGAATTTCCGAAATTCACCGTTGAAGCTGACGACGAGGTTATTTTTAACGACAGAGGGCTGGCGATATTCGGCAGCATCTCACGATATGCGGTTGGTTTGCCGATTCTGCAAAAGGCGGACTATGGCGACGGCCTGCTGGATATTTGCATATACAAATGCCACAATAAACCGGCTTTGCTGTACCATTCTCTTATGACGGTTTTTAAGAGGCATCGCAAAAGCAAAAATGTTATTTATAAGCAGTGCAAAAAAATTAAAATATATTCTGATGTTAAAATGGAAACCGAACTTGACGGCGACCCCGGCCCGGCAATGCCGCTTGAAATAAGCATAATGCCGCAGGCTGTAAAAGTGTTGATTCCGCCGCACAGTAGACCGGCTGGAATGAGAAAAAGAATCTTTAAAATATTTGAGTGATAATTATGTTTAATGTTGGAAATGTCAAAATAAGTAAAGACAGCGGCTTGTTTGTAATCGCAGGCCCCTGTGTAATCGAATCAAAACAAATATGTCTCGATATCGCTCTGCGTCTGAAAGAGATATCACAGCGTCTGAAAATCGGAATAATTTTCAAAGCAAGCTTCGATAAGGCCAACCGCAGCAGCATAGACAGCTTCAGAGGCGTTGGAATTGAAAAAGGCCTTGAGATTTTGCTTGAGGTGAAAAAGCAGACCGCGATGCCGCTGCTCACGGATATTCATAGTCCCGAACAGGCTGCCATTGCTGCTGAAGTTATTGATTGTCTTCAGATACCGGCGTTTTTGTGCAGGCAGACAGATTTGCTTTTGGCCTGCGGACAGACCGGCAAAGCTGTCAACATCAAGAAGGGGCAGTTTATGTCGCCGGAGGAAATGAAAAACGCGGTCGAAAAAATTCGTTCCATCGGCAACGATAAAATTATGCTTACCGAGCGAGGCACATTCTTCGGCTATAACAGATTAGTCAACGATATGACCGCGATACCTGCTATGCAATCGCTGGGCTGTCCGGTAATTTTTGACGCTACTCACAGCACACAGCGCCCCGGCGGTTTGGGCAACGCATCGGGCGGAATGCGTGAGATGTCGCCTGTTTTGGCAAAGGCCGCTGTAGCTGCCGGCGCTGACGGACTATTTTTAGAGGTTCATACCGATTATAAAAACGCGAAATCAGACGCGGCAACGATAATGCCGATTGAGTGGCTTGAAAAACTTCTGACGGATTGCAAAAAGATTTATGAAATTGCCAGAAATTGAATTGTGATGCAGAAACCGCGTGGGCTAAGAGCCCACCCTACGAGCTGACGGATTGCAAAAAGATTTATGAAATTACCAGAAGCTGATATTTTAGAGTAATAGAGGTAAAATGAGTTTTGGTTTTGAAATAATTGTTATTCTTCTGATGTTATTCGTTAATGCGGTTTTTGCCGCTTATGAAATGTCGCTTGCGTCTATTTCACGCGCAAGACTTCTCTCGCTTTGCCACCAAAAGAAAAGAGGCGCGGAAGAAGCCGCTTATATGAAGGACAGGATGGAGGCGAGCCTTGCCGTTGTGCAGCTTGGAATTACTTTTGCCGGAGCGATAGCTGCGGCGACCGGCGGCGCGGGGTCTCGTGAAACTTTCTCACCTTATTTTGTTCAAATGGGTATTTCCGATTTTTACGCGGAAGTTATTTCTATTATCTGCATAGTTATTCCGCTTGGCGTGTTCACGATTATATTTGCCGAGCTTGTGCCTAAGATGTTCGCCCTGGAGAACAGGGAGTCGGTTTGTCTTAAGCTGTCGCCTGTGATGAGAATGATAGCGTTGATTGGCAATCCGGTGGTTTCATTTTTTGAAACAATCGTAAAAGAAATTATGAAATTATGCCCGAAAAGGTTTAAGGCGGATATTTCCACTGATGATAAGCAGAGCCTTAACGAACTGACTGCCGCTGCCGCGATTGCGAGGATGTCGCGACTGATTGGCGCTCACGAGGAAAAAATTGTACTTGCTGCCGCCCACTTGTCCCGCCATAAGGTGGCAGATATTATGCTTCCTGCGACGGATATTTCCACTATGTCGGTTGAAGACACGCTTATGGAAGCCCTCGTTAAGGCACATTTGGATATGCACACGCGATTTCCTGTATGTGAGAAGAAAGACGACCCGCAAACAGTTATCGGCTATCTCAATTTCAAGGATATTATGAACGCTCTGAAGCTGAATCCTGAAAATCCGTCGATTCGGGGAATAACCAGGCCGATAAAACGCATCCCAGGCAACATGCAGTTGTCCGTTGCTCTATCAGAGATGATGCAGGAAAAGGCACACATTGCTCTTGTTGTTTCTGATAATAAAGAGACGATAGGAATGATTACGCTGGAAGATATTATCGAGGAATTAGTTGGCGAAATTGAAGATGAGTTCGACAAGCTGCCTTTGTATGTTCAGCCATGCGGAAACGGCTGGATTATCGGCGGCGGTGTTTCGATGAAAGTTGTCGCATCGACGCTTGGAATTGAATTGCCCCCCGGTGATTCTTTGGAACGCGTCCCGTCGCTTGCCGAGTGGGTTGTTCAGAAGATTGGCAAACCCGTCGAAGGCGGCCAGATAATATGTTATGATAATATCTCGGTGATTGTGAGGAAGCTCCGCCGCAAAAAACTTTCCGAAGCGTTTGTCTCGAAGGTGTGATAGTGATACGTTGCAGGTGTAAAGATGAGTTATATAAATAATCTAATTGAATTTCTGGTCGGCAGGTCGAAAATTGAGCATAGCATTCTGGTGCGAATCGTGACTCTGCTGATTGGCGCAGCGGTTTTTATGGTAGGGATGCCACTGGCTGTTTATGGCGGCGGCTGTTTGTTTAAAGGCTATTTACCTGTGCCTCAGGCGGTATCAACCATAGTTTATATTATCTGTTTTGCTATCGGTACACCTTGGTCGCTATCGGCAGTTTTCTGGCAGTTAATTTTCGGCAAGGGAACACCCATTCCTGCGGTTCCCACGAGGCAGCTTTTGCAGAGTGGTCCTTACAGATATGTTCGCAATCCAATGATGGGTGGATATTTTCTGTATCTTCTCGGCTGGGCATTTTTGTTTAACAAAATGGGTAATTTTTTGGTAGTGATTGTATTTATGATATTGTTGATTTTAGAAATTAAGTTTATCGAGGAGCCGGAGTTGGAGAAGCGTTTCGGCGATGCTTACAGGGAATATAAAAAGGAAAATCCTTTTCTGCTGCCGCGATGGGTGAAAAAATAAAAGTTTTTGGATATTATTGTTATCGCGGATTTTTCTGCAGAAAGGAAATTTTTTAATGTTAGGTTTTTGGGCTTCATTTGTTTTTATTCTGCTTGCTGAAATGGGGGATAAGACCCAATTGGTCGCTCTTTCATTCGCGACAAAATACAAGCCGATGAAGGTTATAATCGGCATCACAATCGGAACGCTGGCCTGTCATTTGTTGTCGGTGGTAATCGGCAGGAATTTGAGCGTTATTATTCCGATGCATTATCTCAAACTTGTAGTGGGATTATCTTTTGTTGGCTTTGGTATTTGGACGCTCAAGGGGGATACTTATGATGAGAAGGAAAACGAAAAAAGATTTAGTTTTGGTCCGGTACTGACTGTTGCGATAGCTTTTTTCATTGCCGAACTTGGCGACAAAACTCAGTTGGCGACGATTTCGCTTGCTGCACAATATAAAACATTTTGGGGTGTCTGGTTTGGTTCGACCCTGGGAATGGTTATCGCCGATGGCATAGCAATTGTTATCGGTTATGTTATGGGCAAAAAAATTCACGAAAAAGTTATCGAATATATTTCCGCCGGCATATTTATTCTTTTCGGAATTATCATTACTGTCCAGGCTGTTATGAAGTGGGGGAATGCATAACCATATATGAAAGTGCATATTAAAACATTTGGCTGCCAGATGAATAAGCTCGACAGTAATTTGGTTGCTAATTCATTTTTGCAGGCTGGTTTTGAATTGGTCGATACGCCGATTGATGCTGATGTTGTGCTTGTCAATACCTGCTCTGTTCGCGGGCACGCCGAGGAGCGGGTGATTTCGCTGCTGGGACATTTAAAGCATATTAAAAAAACTCGCAAAGAATTGGTTGTCGCTGTTTTCGGCTGTATGGCGCAGAGATGCAAGGACGACCTGCTCAAACACGAAGTGGTTAATATCGTTTGCGGGCCTTTGCAGATACCCGAACTTGTCAATCTTGTAAATAATGCGCTCGACCATACAAAAAAACAAAAATCTGTAAGCGAAAACATCAGGCATAAACCTCTGCCGGATGATTTGGGCAGTCTGGACGATTTTGAACAGAATAATGATTCTGCCGAGAATAATTTGCCTTCGCAGGCGTTTGTTCGCGTAATGCACGGCTGCGATAATTTCTGTTCCTATTGCGTTGTGCCTTATGTTCGCGGGCCGGAGGTTTCAAGACCGCCTGAAAAAATCATTGAACAGATAAAAAAACTCGCCGATGCGGGCACAAAACAAATTACACTTTTGGGGCAAACGGTAAATTCATACATTTATAACGGCGTTTCATTTGCCGATTTGCTTTATGAAGTGAGCAAAATAGAAGGCATTGACTGGATTAAATTTGTTACCTGCTATCCGAAAGATTTTGACGAAAGAATTTTTCAGGCGATGGTTGATTTGCCAAAGGTCTGCCGATATTTGCACATTCCTGCGCAGAGCGGCTCGGACAGGATTTTGAAAGCGATGAACAGGCATTATACTGCTGATGAATATCTGGCGATTTTGGACAGAGCCAGGCGAATCGTGCCGGATATTGCGATTGCGGGCGATTTTATCGTCGGCTTCTGCGGCGAAACGGATGGAGATTTTCAAAAGAGCGCGGAACTTATCCGAAAGGCTCAATACAAAAACAGTTTTATTTTTAAATACTCCAACCGTCCCGGCACAAGGGCTGATGAAAAATTAGTTGATGATGTGCCTATGGAAATTAAAAAGCAGAGGAACATCGAACTGCTCGCCGTTCAGGAAGCAGTCAGCGAAGAATTTAATAAATCTTTTATCGGAAAAACGGTAAAAGTTTTGGTCGAAGGCACAAGCAAAAAATCTCATCTTGATGGCATCGATGGTGAAAAACTGCCGCAGTTAATCGGCAGGACGGCAGGGGATTGCATAGTTGTTTTCGAGGGCTTGGCCGATTTGGCAGGTAAGTTTGCGGATGTGAAAATCATTCGCTCAAGTGCACTTACGCTTTTTGGTCAGGCAGCAGATTAAGCTGATTTGTTTTTATCCCAGTTTTCTTCGGCTTCTGGTTTGCGAATATAAAAAGGCACAAGGCTGACCGGGTCGGCGAATTTTTTTTCCGCCGCCATTTTTACGCCAATTCTGAAAACATTTCCAGCTCTGGGCGACCAGTAGGAACTATCCAATATCCTTATGTTATCGGACTCAAATTTGTTTGCGTAATAAAGCAGCCCCTCGCCTAAAAGCCAAATTGGTTTTTCAGAATTATCAAATTGGCTTTTAAATTCTTCAGCGGCCATCATACTGTCCGATAATATTTTTTGCCATTGGTCGGCTTGCTTTTCAAATACCGCGATGAAGAATTGATTTCTCTTTGCATCTATCACAGTGGCAATCCTATTTATACTATCATCGGCAACATTCAAAGCCATCGCATCAGTTGTGCTGACCGCAACAATCTTACTTTCAGCCGCAAGAGCCAGCATTTTTGCCACAGCAACGGAGATTCTTATGCCCGTAAAACTGCCAGGACCTATAGAAATATAGATATTATTTATCTGTTTTGCCTGTCTATTTGATGTTTTTAATAACTCAATTATTGTGTCAAATAATTCAGCACTGTGTCGAAGCGGGGCGGAGAATGTTTTTTCGTCCGATAATTTTTCTCCTGTTCCTATTGATACAGAGCCAATCCGTCCACTGGTCTCAAGGGCGATTCCTAAAGCAGGCGTAATATTTGCTGTTTTTTTCATAAGTTTAGTATTTGTAATAGGTTATAAGTTTTATTTAATTTTTTAAAAATAACATTTTTTTTAATTTTTGCTCCTAAATTGAGTTTCAGCCATGGGCAATTATTACCGATGATGATAGTGTATATTTCTTTGAAATGCTAATTATAAAAGTTCGGAGCTGCTAAGTTGTCGTCCCTAAATAATTATCTTGAAAAATGTTGGTTTTTATGTTAAAATGGTCAAACTTAGCAACAGTCGTAGAATTAGTAAGATATGTCGAACCGAACAGTTAAGTAAATGGGGCATTTTGAAACGGCTGTTATTTTGTCCTTAGTGAACAGGAGTTTACCAGTGTTGATGGGTATATCAAGAGCAAAATTGCGTTTGTTTATTATTTTAATGGCAATCATAATATCTTTGCCTGTGGTTTCGTCTGTCTCTGCGGCAGAACAGGATACTGCAAAAATTCAGGCACTCAGGCAGACGGGCAAACAATTGCTCGATGTCGGTAGTGAGCAGTACCGAAGAGGCACGTACGATGCGGCAAAGATAACTATTAACAAAGCCGCAGTATATAAAGAGTACCTTGTCGCATCAGATGCTGCCAGGCTTGATGAACTGCTTGGCAAATTAAATTCTCAAACATCTGCGGTTCCTGATGCATCTCCGAAAACTCAACCGGTACAGCCGGCTCAGCCTATTCAGCAGACTCCCGGAGTTGTCGTTTCCGAACCGATTCAAATACCTACACAGACCGAGCCGAACAATGTCAATGATATTGATGTCAATAATCAGCAGGTTAAATTTGTACCAGTAGACCCCTGTGATGTTCAGCAGGCGTCTCCTAATTTGCCGCCGGCAGTTTCCGTTCAGACGGATGTTAATGAGCAATTCATTATGCCTGCGCCAGTGCCTACGCCTGAATCAGATGTTAATAGTACCGTTGGTGAAAATACTATCTCACAGCCCCAGCCTCTGAAACCTGAAAATCAGGCATCAGAAATGGAAGAGACAAAGGAAGATTATATTGAAGTCGTTAAGCAGAAACAGCGGATTCAGCAGAGCTACACCAAGTCGATAGTTAATGAAGCTGTCGCCAGAGTGAAGGAATACGCTGATAAAGAGGAATTTGCCAAAGCAAAAGATGAGATTTCCAACGCTACGAGCGTTGTTGAAAGAAACAAACTCCTGCTCGGCGAGACGGATTATTCGCAATATACAGCGACGCTCAGCCAGCTTTTGCAGGAAGTGAATACGAAGCAAACGGAAATTGAGGCACAAAAAGCGGAAAAGGCAAAGGCTGAGGCGCAAACTTCACAGGAAAAGCTCAGAACCCAGCAAGCCGCAGATAGACAAAAGAGAATACAAGACCTGATGACACACGCTGCCGAGTATCAGGAACAGCAGCGTTATCAGGAGGCGTTAGCGCAGGTTGAAACGCTTTTGGTAATTGACCCGCTGAATCGCGAGGCACTTAGAACCAAAGGGACGCTTGAGGATATTATCAATCTTCGCAGACAGCTTGAAGTTAGAAAAGAAATGGGCAAGGAAGAAGAGAAGCTGTTTGTCGATAACCAGGAGTCTATGATTCCGCACGCAGGCCTGATGACCTATCCGAAGAATTGGCAGGACATAGCCGCAAAAAGAAAAGCGACGACCATAACGGGGCTTTCCGCTACGGATGCCGCTGTTTATAAAGTGCTTGAAACGCCGGTAGATTTGACGGGCCTTACGCCTGATATGACGTTAAACGAGGCGATCGAAAAAATCAGGGACTCAGTTGAGCCGCCGCTAAAAATAGTTGTCCGCTGGAAAGACCTTGAGGAAAACGCATATATCGAGCGGGATACGGTAATCGGTATGCAGGGACTTAACGGTATTCCTGTCGGCAAAGGACTTAAGGAATTGCTTGATTCCATCTCCGGAGGCGTTACGAAAATCGACTATATTATTGATGATGGAATTATAACGGTAGCGACGAAAGAATCGCTTCCTAATAAATTAGTTACCCACGCTTATGATATCACCGAGCTTATCGGCACGCCGGCAAATTATCGCGCCAACCTGACCACAGAGGAAGATTCACGTACCAGTCAGAATACCGATAACGCCAGCGCAGACCAGACGAAGCAGGCGCGTACGGAGAATTCCGGCACCATAATTCAAATGATACAGGAAACCGTTGCTCCCGATACATGGCTGATTAACGGTGGCGAGGGAACTATAAGTTCTCACGGCAACAGGCTTGTTATAAGCCAAACCCCACAGGTTCACGAACAGATTCAGGAACTGCTTACGGTCGGCCTGCGAGAATCGCTCGGCCAGCAGGTATCCATTGAGGCAAGATTCCTGTTTGTGACAGAAAACTTTCTTGAGGATATCGGCCTCAATATGGCTATAAATATGCCCAATGGATTCGGGAAATTCGGTGCGATAACATTACAGCAAAATTCTTATAGTCTTGCAGCACCCACTGCCGGAGAAACAGGAGTCCCTGGAAGCCTGGCTGGCGGATCTCCAGCTATTACTGCAGATCCCAGCGGCTTTGATTATGGTTCCATTCTTGATGATTTGTCATTATCTTTCTTCTTAAGAGCTACGCAGGCTCACAGGGATGCTAAGATGCTGACAGCTCCGAGAGTTACCGTTCTTAGCGGCGAATCGGCCTCTATGAGGGTATCAAAGGAAGAAGCTTATGTTTCGGATTATGATTTTCAGGATATAACCGGCACCACCCCATCCGGAGCTACCGGACCGACAAGAGTTATCGCAGACCCGACGACGGATACTGTTACAGGCGGCGTTGTGCTGAATGTTACGCCGACAATAAGTGCGGATAAAAAATATGTTATACTCGAAATAAGCACAAACTATACCAAAGCCAACCTCACAACGTTCGATGTTTTCTCTCCCACGTCTGGCGACTCGTTCCCCATTAGTTTGCCTACTCTGGAAGTCGCCGAGGTGAAGACCCGCGTGAGCGTACCTGATGGCGGAACACTGCTAATCGGCGGCCAGAAGCTCGGTGCAGAGATTAACAAGGAAGCGGGTGTTCCGGGCCTTTCAAAGACACCCATCATTGGCAGACTTTTCAGCAACAGAAGTAAAGTAAAGGACCAGGACATTCTGCTCGTATTGGTAAAACCAAGCATTATCCTGCAGGACGAGTCTGAAAGAGAATACTTTGCCCCGCTGGAATAATTGTAATCATTGTGATTCTTATATTTGACAAAAAAAGCCGCCTTTAAAAGCGGCTTTTTTTGTATTTATCTTCGCTGTTTATATTTATTCAAATTTTCCCTTGATTGCCTGATAGCCGTAGTGTGCCATCAGGTTATCAAGGATAATCATCGCGGTATAGTTTTCCGCAACGGGCCAGACTCTCGCGACAATTGTCGGGTCTCGTCTTGTAATCGCAGCCAAAGTCTTGTTCTCAAGCGTATATTTATCAATCGTATGCTGCGGCTTATCTATTGTCGGAGTGCCTTTTACCGCCAATTTTATCACAATGTCCTGTCCTGTCGAAAGTCCGCCGGTGATTCCGCCCGCGTTGTTGGAATCGAAAATAACTTTTCTGTTTTCCGCGTGCATCTGGTCGTTGCTCTGTGAGCCGGTCATATTTCTTACGCCGAAGCCAGCTCCGATTTCAACGCCCTTGACAGCGCCGATACCGAGCATTTTGCCTAATTGGCCGTCGAGCTTATCGAACACAGGCTCGCCCAAACCAATTGGTGCGCCGCGAACAACCACTTCGACGATACCACCTGCCGAGTCTCCGGTGGCGGAGATTTTATTGCAGGCCTTAACCATTTCTTCTGCCGTTTTTATATCCGGGCAATTGAGAATATGGTGAACGCCGTATTTTTCTTTTATCTTTTCGTAGCTTGTTTTAGTAGCTTTATCGCGAATTTTATCAATTTCATTTTCAATCTGTGCAAAGACCGCCATTTTTTCAAGGAAACGCATTTCGCCTGTTATTCTGCCTTTTACATAGATTTCCTGATAGAACGGGTCAAGGTCGCGTCGCATTTTTTTATAGTTTTCAGTGGCTTTGAAAGCCTGTGCGTAGTCGATGTCGCTCAGCCGAACAGAGGCAAGCTCTCTTACAAAGCTGAATACTTCAATGCCGCATTTTTTCAAAACCTTTTTGGCAAGATAGCCTGCCGCGACGATTGTCGAGGTATATCTGCCGCTGAAGATGCCCGCTCCGATGGAATCGTCCGATGCACCATATTTTATAAATGAGGCATAGGAAGCGTGTCCCGGCCGTGGTGTGCGGTTAGTATCTTGATATTGTTTTATGTGGACAAAATGTCTGTCGAGATTTGGAATCAGAATTGTAAGAGGTGTGCCGTTGGTTAGTCCCTTATTGCCCGCGTTTTCGACGGTATCAGCGGCGTTTATGCCGGTGTAAATTATCGGCAAATCAGGCTCTTTTCGAG
>JBAZTW010000035.1:21834-22152 GCA_041661665.1 Phycisphaerae bacterium
AAGGAGCAAGTCGCCGTAAATTTCCTGTTCGGTTATCGCCATAGCAGGGGGCAGTCCCTGAACAACGGCTGTTAGACCGTCCTGATACGACCCGCCGGCCACAGAAACCTGAAACATTCTTCCAAAATGACAACCTATCATTTCATAATCCTTTTAATTTAACCGCGTCTGATATACATCATTTACTGAAAAATTTCAAACTTTTCCCAAAAATCGGGGAAAGACTTGCCGACGCATTTTTCGTTGTCGATTCGCTGATTGCCGACGACAAGACCTGCCGCTGCGAAACTCATAGCGATTCTGTGGTCGTTGTGCGGG
>JBAZTW010000036.1:0-21484 GCA_041661665.1 Phycisphaerae bacterium
AAAGATTTATGAAAATCCAACAGAGAAAGACTGTACCAATGAGATAAAGCGAAAAAAAACATTTAATTATAACCCTTGACAACTGCCCTCATAGCAGCCCCCACACCTGTGGTGGGGGTTTGTGCTCAGGACTCGGCCTGTCGTGAGCCTGCCTGCCCTGAGTAAAATCGAAGGAGTCGAATCGGCCTGTCGTGAGCTTGTCGAACGGCCAAACGCGCAAGTAAAAACTTGCGCGCGTAAAAAAAATAAAAAAATTTATATCCATATTCCACAACCACTTATAAAACCACCACAAAGAATTTTCAGCCAATTTTCGGTAAAAACGCGCAAGTTCTACTGTAATACGGAGAGCCCAACAGAGCCGCGACAGCCTGCCGTGAGTTCATCGAACAGGTGATGGAGCGGTCATTAAATCTCTATCGTTTTCAACCCCCGCGCTTAATTTCTGCAAAGAAATTGCGGGGGCCGATTCCAAAACTACTGTCTACTGAATACTGATTACTGACTACTAATCAAGAAAGGAGAAATTTTTTCTGAAATAGACACCCGGCATTTTTAAAAAGCTCCCGGTAGGGTGGACAGCTTTGCTGTCCACGCGGAATCAAAGAGCAAAATCATAAAATGCACTTCTATTCTCAGAGCCGCCAATTATCCCGCAGCGGCATATAAATTTGCGGGTCTTTCGCACACGGAGGTGCGAAACTTTCTCTCACTCCGACAGGATGTTGGTGTTGAGTAGTTGTGTCTGCGTAAGAAAGTTGCCAGCGTGAAAAACCGCCCAGCTTCTTTGGCAGAATCGTCCAGTGGCGACGTTGGAGGCCGGCGGCCAAAAGCCGTTTAACGACTTTATAAATGGGAACTTTAAAATGACTTAGCTGTGTTTAAAATTCGTTAAATTTAATAATTTGGATTTCAGGGATTCGGCTCTGATTTTGCGCGAACACACAGGTTCGCCCCTGCGAACTGCGCTATGGTGATAGCGGGACTAAACTTATCTTAATTTTAGTTGTTTGTATTTTCCTCTGCGGTGGGCAAGGCGGTCGGGGTTCTCGGCCTGTATCTTTTCCTCATACGCAGCGAAGTTGCCGACAAACCACTGCGTTTTACCATTGCCTTCAAATATCAGCAAATGCGTGCATATTCTATCAAGGAAAAATCTGTCGTGGCTGATTACCATCGCACAGCCCTGAAAGTTGATTATCGACTGCTCCAATACCCGCATAGTGCTGACATCGAGGTCATTTGTCGGCTCATCGAGCAAGAGAAGATTGCCGCCCTGACGAAGCATTTTCGCAAGATGAATTCTGTTTCGTTCACCGCCTGAACATTCTGAAACTTTTTTCTGCTGCTGTGTGCCTGAAAAATTATATTTTGCGACGTAGGCACGTGAGGCAACCGAAACGCCGCCGACAACGATGGAATCCTTGCCATCGGAGATTTCCTGAAAAATTGTTTTGCTGTCGTCGAGAGCATCGCGGTGCTGGTCAACGTAGCCTATTGAGACGGTTGCGCCAATTTCGATTTTGCCGGAGTCGGGTTTTTCCTGGCCTGTTATCAATCTAAAGAGCGTTGTTTTGCCTATTCCATTGGGGCCTATTACTCCGACGATTCCATTTGCGGGCAGTTCAAATGAACATTTATCAATGAGAGGAGTATCGCTGAATTTTTTGCAGACATCGGCAAATGAAAGCACTTTATCGCCGAGACGCTGGCCTGATGGGATTTGTATCAGTACTTCGCTTTGTCTGTCTTCGGCTGATTGGCCGGCCAAATCGGTATAAGCATTTATACGGGCCTGATTTTTCTGGTTGCGTGCCCTGACAGAGGTGTTAATCCATTCAAGTTCGCGGGCGAGAGTTTTCTGACGCTGCGA
This sequence comes from Phycisphaerae bacterium, assembly GCA_041661665.1. Classification (GTDB taxonomy): domain Bacteria; phylum Planctomycetota; class Phycisphaerae; order Sedimentisphaerales; family UBA12454; genus GWC2-45-44. The sequence goes on from JBAZTW010000036.1 coordinate 1,874, forward strand.
TTCCTTCTTTTCCATTACGCGGAGAAGCTCGGCTTTTTGCTTGAGCCAGGAGGAATAATTCCCCTCGAAAGGCAGGCCTCTGCCCTTCTCAAGTTCGAGAATCCATTTGGTGATGTTGTCGAGAAAATATCGGTCGTGAGTAACAATAATTACCGTGCCATGATATTCGCGAAGGGCCATTTCGAGCCATTGAATAGTTTCAGCATCGAGGTGGTTTGTCGGCTCATCGAGCAGGAGCAAATCCGGTTTTTCCAGCAGAGCCATACAAAGCGCGACACGTCTGCGTTCTCCGCCTGACAATCTGCTGATGAGTGCATCATCGGGCGGCAGAACCATCGCATCGGAAACAATATCAATAAGCCTGTCGGTTTCCCAGCCATCGCAGGCATCTATTTTGTCCTGATAAACGGCCAACTCCTCAAGCAGTTTATTCATCTGGTCATCGGACTGCGGCTCGGAAAGCTGCTGGGAAATTTCATTGAATCGCTCTACCATATCAAGCGTTGGCTTTATTGCGGTGAGCAGATTTTCCTTAACAGTCTTGTCCAATTCAAGCTGCGGTTCCTGTGCAACATATCGAAGTTTCATTTTTGGGGCAAGTTTTGTCTCGCCCTGAAAATCCTTGTCTATGCCTGCCATTATTTTCAGAAGCGTGGTTTTGCCTGAGCCGTTTTCGCCTATAACGCCTATTTTAGCGCCATAAAAAAACGACAGAGAAATATCCTTTAAAACTTCCTTTTCGCCGAAGCTTCTGCTGACATCGTTCATTTCAAATACAAATTTCGGCGGCATATACCGTTAGTCCTTTTTAATTAACCGGTCATCGCGTTTAAGGATATCTCTAAAAAATCATTTTGTTGAAAAACGTTAAATTGGTTATTTAATATTTTGCCTGCAAAAAAGATTTTTACTATTTTGTCATCGGCCAGTTCGATTGTGCATATTCCTTCATCGGCTATTTCTACTGTTCCTTTGCCGTTGTTGACAGCGCCCTGATAGGTGAGAAATTTTTTGTCGTGGTCGAAGATGGGCGTTGCTTTTGTTTTTCCTGGACTGAGCTTGTCGAAGTCTCCTGCCAATTTCTCCGGCGAATTGTCCAATCGCCAGGTTTTGAGGCAATCGGCGTATTCAATCATTAAATCCCAATGAGTTTCGTTTCCTCTTGTGTGTTTGTGGATGACAAAACGTCTTTTCAAATTTTCAATTTTCAATCTTAAATCTTCAATTATCCAACTGCCTGAATTGCTGTAATTGCAACTGCACCTGCAATACCATCGCTGTTACAGCCGCGGGACAGGTCGTTAACGGGCTTTGCGATTCCCTGAAGGATAGGGCCGTAAGCGTCAAGCCCGCCGAGTCGTTCTGCAAGTTTGTAGCAGATATTGCCCACACCCAAATCCGGAAAAATAAATGTATTCGCCTGGCCTTTAAGCGGACTGTTCGGGCATTTTTTCGCTGCAACATCCGGCACAAACGCAGCATCAAATTGTAATTCGCCGTCGATAAGGTATTCGCCATCGAAATCCTTATCGAGTTTTGCTTTTGCCAGCTCGGTTGCTTTTATCATTTTGTCCGGGCCTGCGCCTTTGGCAGAGCCTTTTGTAGAATAGCTTAGCAGAGCGATTTTTGGAAAGACGCCGAATTGTTTTGCTGTGCGCGCTGTCGAAAGAACGATGTCCGCGAGCTGTTCTGCGTCCGGGTCCTGATTAAGACCTGAGTCAGCGAATAAAATTGTTCGTTCGCGGTTAGTCATAAAAAACATACTCGATACGGTTTTGATGCCTGATGCAGATTTGATAATTTGCAGGGCAGGCCTGATGGTATCCGGTGTTGAGTGGACAGCGCCGGAGACAAGGCCGTCAACTTCGCCGTTCTTAACCATCATTGTACCGAAGTAGACATCATCTTTCATTGTGGCAAGAGCGGCTTCGGGCGTTACGCCTTTATTTTTACGCATCTGATAAAATTGTTCTGCGAAATCTTTTAATTTGCCGCTTGTGAGAGGATTGATGATTGCTATGTCGTTTGTTCTCGCTCCCAGATTTTTGAGAGCTGAACTGATTTTGGCCTCGTCGCCGATGATTGTAAGTTTGGCCAATTTTCGGTCGGCGATTTTTTTCGCAGCTTCGATAGTTCGCTCGTCGCCGCCTTCGGGCAGGACGATGTGTTTATATAGGGCGGCAGCTTTCTCGAAAATCTGCTGTAAAAAATCTTTACTTGTTTCCATCATAGTTAAATCCGTGTAATTTGTATAAATTTACGTTTGATAGCTTTTATCCCAATACGCCCGGTAGGATTCGAACCTGCAACCTTCGGTTCCGTAGACCAACGCTCTATCCAATTGAGCTACGGGCGCAAATACATTTGAACAGTATAATCACTTCCATTTTGCCTGTCAACATTTTTCAGTATTCATACCGCCTGTGCGCCAAAATCCAGATTTAAGGTCTCCGCACTTGCCTTATGAGCATATTCCAATATGTAAACTACCGGCTTGGTTAATATGGAGTTACAATTCAAATCTGTCAAAAATCCAATATCCTCAAACTACCGAAGCGACCTTTATCGCAGAAAGTACTGTTGAACTTTTGCCGCAATCTGCGGGGGCAGTCATCTTGTCAATTGTTTCAATGCCATCTTATTCAGTTATTTTCACACTGCCGCTCATATCAATTCCTCGCAGACACAACCGTTCTGCATTCATTCGCAGAGGCGGCGGCAAGTTCGTTCATTTTAGCATGAACGCTTTTTAATATCTTACGAAAGTGAAAACCAAATATAGAGTAACGCACAGCCAGCGGTACCCTGCGAAAATCTTTGAATGACCAGATTATAAGCGCCCAATAATAAATATTGCCCTTTTCTATTACTCCGATTCGCCACATTGCCCTGAAAAAAGCCCTGATGTCGCAATATCTGACTCTAAATTTTTTCTTATTGCTGAAATTATAGTTTTCAAGAAAAGTTTTGATGCGTTTGCAAATATATTTCTGCGAGTAGATAGTATTCAGCACTTTCATATACCCGTTCATAAGTTCGTGAATATCCATTTTAGGAATGAAATTCATTGTACAGTCCATATTGTCGCCCGTTGCCTGCTCTGCCAGTCTGTTTTCATTCTTCAGCTTCTGATAGAGTTTTGTACCCGGCGGAGCGTTAAGCAGTCCGACCATCGCTGTTACTATGCCGCTGTCCTGAATCATATTTATTAATTTATCGAACACATTAGGCTTATCATTGTCAAAACCGACGATAAAACCTGCCTGCACCTGCATACCAAACCGCTGTATCTTTTTGATAGCCGCAACAACGTCCCTGCCGATATTTTGTGTTTTGCTGCATTCAGCCAGACTTAAATCGTTCGGAGATTCGATGCCGATAAATACGCTGTCAAAGCCCGCTCTGGCCATCATGGTCATAAGTTCCTCATCATCAACCATATCGATAGAGGCCTGTGTATTGAAAGCGAATGGATAGTCTCTTTTGTCCATCCAATCGATGATTGCAGGAAGTAATTCATTTTTCAATTGCTGGCGTTTGCCTATAAAATTGTCATCGACAAAAAATACTTCGCCCCGCCATTTATGAACATAAAGACTTTCGAGTTCGTCTATTATCTGACTGGTGGTCTTTGTGCGCACTTTTCGGCCAAAAAGATTTGTAACATCGCAAAAATCGCAATTGAACGGACAGCCCCGCGAATATTGAAGCCCCATCATACCGTATTTATTCATATTTATCAACTGCGACAGTGGTGCCGGACTGTTTTGCATATCGGTTTTCCTGTCTGTTTTGTAGACTGGTTTCGCACGGTTATTCGCGAGGTCTTTGAGGAACTCAGGCAGCGTAATTTCTGCTTCATTAAGAACAAGATGGTCGATATTAGGAATAATTTCAGGAAATGTTGTGAACAGTGAGCCGCCTGCAACGACTTTGACGTTGAGTCTTTTGCATCTTTCTACCACCGCTCTGGCAGAGTTTTTTTGGATAGCCATTGCAGAGATGAAAACATAGTCAGCCCACTTAATATGCCGGTCACGAAGCGCACCGGCGTTCATATCAATCAGTTTTTTCTCGAAAGATTCCGGCAGCATCGCCGCAACAGTGAGCAGCCCAAGAGGCGGAAGAAGAGCTTTTCTCGAAATGAACTTTAATGCGTTTTTTAGACTCCAGAACGTATTTGGAATTTCTGGGTTTATAAGCAGGATTTTTAATTTATTATTCATATGCTGCATCTTACTTTTGTATATGGGCTACTTCTACTATCCTGTTTTCCTTTATATTTTTGGCTTTTGGAAAAGTGAATTCGGGCTTTTGTTTCAGCAGTGCGTAGCCAAAGTCGAGCATTGTATCGTTGCCGAGCCTATCCACCTCCAGCGGCTTTATAAAGAAATTAGCTATTACTCCCCTGATAGTGCCCCAGTAAGTCTCATCCTCCATTTTCTTATGGATAGATGCTATTACTATTGCCATTCTGGGCATATCTCCGCTCTTCCTGAATTTAAGCGTATCTACCCTGGCAATTATCTCATTATATCTATTTTCGTATTTGTACTCTCCATTTACAGATTTAACACTGTAAAGCCCAATGGTTACGGGGCTTTTTTGGCCCCCGGCGCTGAAACAGATATCCACCTCGGTAACGGTCTGCGCAGAACCAGCAATCGTTCCTCTAACCTCAATAAGACCAACTCCATTCCCTTCAAATTTAATATAATCGAGTATATTTATCAGCGGCTCCCCTTTTTTCAAATCAACGAGATTTCTCGTTATCATTCCCGCAGAGTCAAATATGTTCTTGTGAAAACCCTGTCCGGATAGTTCAAATTCGCAGGCCGCATAAAAGGAGTTTGAATAAACTTTTCTTTCATACGAAATAATACCTTCCAGCTGGTCATTATTGACGCTTATTTCCCTGTTAACAAGTGCCGGAGATATCAGCGGAATAAAATACGCAAAAGCTAAAATGGGATTTTTTTTGAACGTTTCTTTACTATAATTCAATATAATGGTTGGACCATTTGAATCCGTGCTGTCGCTTATACCGCCTTCCTGTCTTGAAGGCGCTTCTGATGAGGGGCTGCCGCAACAGCGGTCTGACATCGCAATGCAAACACACAAAAACATACATACTATTTTCAGGTTACACATCTTTTAATCATAACAATCATTAGCTGACCATTGAAATTTCGTGCTGATGCGCAACGAAGACAGCGTTTTTCTTATCGTTGCAACTCCGCCGTTTTTCAGTCTTTGCTCTCGACCCTTAAATTCTTTGCCTTTGGAAATGTGAACGTCTCTTTTTCTTTGAATAATGCACAACCGAAATCAAGCATCGTATCATTGCCTAATTTGTCTATCTCCAGGGGCTTTATAAGTAAATTAGCCATAGACCCTTTCAGCTTTCCCCAAAAACCCGGCTTGCCGCCCTCGGCATATACCGCAGATACTTTAATATCCATCAGTGGCTTGTCTGTACTCTTACTGAATGTAAGGGTATTGACTCTGGCAACTATCTCGTTATATTTATTTTCGTACTTATACTCTCCATTTACAGGTTTAACGCTGTAAAGCCCAACAGTAACCGGACTGGTTTTGTCTCTGCCGTTAAAATGAACCTGCACCTCTGTCGCGGTTGCCTTTTTTCCTTTAAGTTTGCCGGTAATTTCTATCCATCCGTATCCCTCTCCTTCAAACTTAATATAACCAAGTATATTCTTAAGAGGCTTACCCTTCTTTAATTCTTTCGTATTTCTCGCAATCATTCCGGCTGAATCAAATTTGTTTTTATGAAAACCGCTTCCCTGCATCTGAAATTCGCAGGTAGCATAAAAAGTTTTTGAAGTTGATTTTCTCTCATCGGAAATCAAACCTGACTTCTGCTCGTTACCTTTACTCGTCTCGCTGTACACTATTGTAGGCGATATCAGCGGAACAAAATACATAAAGTCAGAGGTGAGATTTTTCAGAACTTTATCACTTTTTAATATAACCGTTGGACCTGCCGAAGTCGTGCCTTTGCCTGTACTGTCTTCTTTTTTTGAATGTGTTTTACCATAGCAGCTGCCTGCCGTTACGATGGTAAAACACAAAAATATATATACAACTTTCATATTACGCACCCTTTAACGATAACGCTTAGTTGAACTATTTGCTCAGAAGCCGCGGGGAATATATCCCATCAGCACCAGTATCAGCAGGATTATCAGTACTAATGTTAAACCACCGGTTGGAGCGTAACCCCAATTTTTGCTGTAATTCCATCGGGGCAACCCCCCGAAAAGAAGCAAGAGAACAACAATAAGTAATACCAATCCCATAAAAACTCCTTTCAATTATTTCAACAAACAGAACACCAGCAAGCCCCCGCCCTCCCCCCCGGAGGGGGGCTCATCGTTTAATCCCGGTAAGGTCAAGTGCGCCAAATGGCACACTTGACCCTGAAAAACTTCCTTAAAATTACGGAGCCATAACCTTAACTTCGAATTCCGTTGAGGTTGCTTCGCCGATTGTCGGAGTTCCTGTCACATAGATTTTATACTCACCAACGGCAGCATCTTTGGATACCGTAACCATGATTTGCACATCCGACTTGTCGCTGACCTTGACGAGAACTTTGGCAGGGTCGAAGGTGATGCCTTCGCCTTTGAATAATTTGATTTCCAGCGTTACATCCTGTTTGAAAGATTCGCCTCTCTCTATGGAAATGGTAACACTTTGGGTTTCACCCTGTTTTATCTTTGTGTCGAAGACTGGGACAGCGATTTTGAACTCTTCGCCCTTGACTGGGCTGCCGCCTTTAGGACTGTCTGATTTTACAGTGTAGCCGGCTTCTAAAGCGATAACTTTCACTTTGAATTCCACTGAAGTCGGTTCACCTGTTGTCGGGGTTCCTGTTACAGTAACTTTATACTCACCCAGAGCCGCATCCTTTGGCGCCATAATCGTGAGTTCCACCTCTGGCTTGTCGCTTGCCTTGACGACAATTTTTTCCGGCTCAATGCTGATGCCCTTGACTGCTTCAATTTTCAGCTTCACATCCTGCTTGAAAGACTCGCCTCTCTGTATTTTGATGGCGATGCTTTGGGTTTCACCCTGTTTGACCTTTACATCAAAGGTTGGGACATCAATCCTGAATCCTTCGCCTTTGCCAACACTGCCGCCTTTTGGACTGTCTGCGCCTTTCGATACAGCTGTCAGAGCCAGTGTTAGTACGACCACAATCGCAATTACCTTTTTCATTTTCTATTCCTTTCATAAATTAATTTACATTAAAAACGAAGTCATACAATACTCCATCTTATGTAAAACATATTTAACATCTAAGTTTCATTTAACTTGACCGCGCAATAGACCTGCCGCCCCGATAATAATCGCGGCAATTCCGCCGACTAACAGCCATATCGTTTTGTCCGTAGGTGAGCCGGTAAAAAAATGTGAAACATCAGAACTGAATGACTCTGACGCGGCAACGCCATATATTACCAGAACTATACCGCCGACAAGAACTGCAAGCATAACCGCTTTGTTCACAAAAAAGTCTCCTTTAAATTTCGACGTCTGACTCATAGAATAGTTACACCGGCCTTCGTCCGCTGATGACTCTAAGCAGAACAACCACAATGGCGATTACCAAAAGAACGTGAATGAAACCGCCCATCGTATAGGAAGAAACCAATCCCAAAAGCCACAATACGACCAAAATAACAGCTAAAGTGTAAAGCATAACAATTTCCTTTTTTTAAAGATTCGAGTAGCCCCATATCAAGCGATATGGGGCTGCTCATATTAGATAAACTCCTCGAAATTACGGAGTAACAACTTCCACGCTGAATTCTGTTGAAGTCGCCCCGCCTGTTTTAGGCGTCCCTTTCACAGTAACCAGATATACCCCGAGTGCAGCATCCTTAGGTATCGTAACCCGGAGCTGTACATCAGGTTTGTCGCCCGCTTTGACCGTAACATTGGTCGGTTCGATGCTGATACCCTTGGCCGCTTTGATTTCCAGCTTCACATCCTGCTTGAAAGCTTCGCCTCTTTCTATGGAAATGGCGACGTTTTGAACTTCACCCTGTTTGATGTTTACGTCAAAGGTTGGGACGGCAATTTTAAATCCTTCGCCCTTGAGTACACTGCCGCCTTTAGGGCTGTTTGATTGCACCGTGTAGCAGCCGGAGACGGTTACCATAGCCGATATTATCATAATCATAATTACCTTTTTCATACTCTTCCTTTCTTAAATCAAACTAAAAATGGTGCCATACAATGACGCTCATTAACTCTTTACTATTTCCCATAGCGTTTTTGCTTTAATTCCTCAAGATACTTTGCCGCGGCATCTTTGCCGCCCAATCCGAATGCAAGAGCCAATGCGAGGACAACGCCGCCAAGGATGATATTAAAGGTAGCAGTTACTAAAAGCGGCGCGATGCCGAGCTGTTCTAATGCAATAGTTACTGCGAAGATTATAATCGCCCATCGGCTTATGCCTGCCAATAACTCTGGTTTGGGCAAATTGGCATTGCCGGCGGCTGTGCGAACTATTCCTGAAACAAAATTGGCCAGAAACATAGCAACTATCAGAACAAGCAGGGCTACTATGACTTTGGGAACGTAAGCAAACAAGCTTGTGAGAATATCGGAAGACTTGGGCAAACCAAGTGCATCAACCGTCATCACAAGCACCATAATGATAATAAGCCAATAAACTATACTGCTTACCACTTCTCTTGCTGAAATTTCCAAATTACCTTTCCTCAGAATTTCCGATATGCCTGCCTTATCCGCCAGCGCATCAAAACGTATTACCTTAAGCAGCCAGTCAACCAATCGTTTGATTGCCTTGGCCACAATCCAGCCTACTATCAGAATTACCAGGGCACCAAGCAGGACAGGGAGATAGTTCAGTATTCTGGTCAACATTTGAGTAACCGGTTCGACAACAAGATTTTTCCACTCAATTACAGCTAACATTTTCTGTCTCCTAAAAAATTGTTAATATTTTCATCTTCATAAATCACAGCAACTCTTATTTTATTGGAACAGGCTAACCGTTTTGCGTTTTTATCGAGAACAGGGAAATCCCTCTATTGTTGCCTCGCAATTGCTTTATATTAATTTTACAAATCATCTGACACCTAAAGACCTATTCATCAGCCGGCTTTTATTTTAACATTGTTTTCATCTGTCCAACTGCCTAACCATAGTAACGACAAGGATTTATTTGTAAATCAGTCCAGAGTCTGATTGTAGTGTAAGCCGAATTGACTATCCTCCTGTCGGCAAAATACCCTACACTTTCGTCCATTTGCCGGATAGGATGGATTTTATGCTTCCTGCGGGAATGAAAGTATTTATAAAAAAAGGCCGGAAACAACAATCCGGCCTTACATACAAAAAAACTATTCAGACTCTTAGAGAATTATTTTTTTCTGAATTTTCGTTTAATCAGGGCAAAGAACCCCATACTGAGCATCGCTATTGTTGCCGGTTCGGGAACATTTTCATTCGCCGTAACCAGGAGGTCCTGGTATTGGAAGTTATCTGCTGCAGTGCCAAGATTCAAAACACGTATCAAGCCTATGTCCGTCCAGGTGGAAGCAGCCGCCAAATCATAATACGTCTGTGCCTGAGCTGTCAAAACACCTGTAAATTCGTCTTCCAGCTTCCAGATAGCAAGTTGGAAATCCGCCCTGTCGGCGTTTGAGCCAAGCACGATGGCTCCAGTAGAATACTGGTTGAACAGCCACGCGGTCTTGGGGTCAAGGGGATCGCTGACGGCCTCGCCGCCTTTGATGGCCTTCGTGTTGGTTTGGGCGTTATAGGTGGAGCCGATGTTGATGTGTTCCTGTATCTCAATGCAGAATGTTCCAAAAGAACCATCTGTTACACCTGTGATACCAGCCACCGTAACACCAATTACGCCGGCATTCAAGCCTATCCGGGTTTCACCCTGAAAGCCATTAATCGTTATCGTGCCTGCATTCGCAGTGGACATTACAAATGCCGCTGCGCACATTACAACTACTGTACTAATTGTTGCTAACTTCTTCATTTTTTTTACTCCATTTCATTTCAATTTTTGTTTCTGCCGCCGCGGCGATACATCACGGCGGCGGACTGTTATTTACTTGATTTAGTGTTTTTTTCTGCGAAGCAGACTCAAAGCGCCAATACTGAGCAGGGCAATTGTTGCGGGTTCGGGAACAAGAGGCCCGACAACCGCCGACGAGGTGAATGCCGCCGTAGCGGTAAATCCGCCCGTCGAGCCGGCAGCGCCTAATAACTTTTGCTTATTGGCAAAGCTGAAAGCAAATTCCTCGTCTGAAAGCGTATTGGTGATTTCGGAGCCTGTAATTGTTACATTGTTAGCAACAAATACTTCATCTGCTCCAAAGCCAAACCGCGATACAGAACCATTGATAAAATCAATTTTTACCAATGGGTTTATCAAGGTGCCCGCCTGGAAAAATCTAATCGTACCAGACCCTGTGGTACCAAATGAGTCTATTATCGACACCGGAGTCATATCAAACCACACATCGGAAAAAGTGTTCCCGTTATATGGGATTTCCAGAGTCAAACCGGCTCTGGCATCAGCCCACCCGCCGGTGAGGGAGCTGTTAAGGAAATCAACCGTGAACAGCGGATTACTGCTGTTCAGGGATGGGTCGGCAAACGTTGCCAGTGTAACACTCGCAATGGCGCCGGCGGATATAAATCCGACAGAAAACACTATTGCAGCAATCATCAGAAGATGCTTCTTCATACTTCTACTCCTTTATCTAAGGCCGTCCTGCGGAGCGTATAAAACGCTCCGCATTTTAGACCTTAATTATTGTAATTTATGCGAGTTTTTTTCTGCGAAGCAGACTCAAAGCGCCGATGCTTAACAGACTCATTGTTGCCGGCTCAGGAATGCACTGTTCACCTGCCCAGATGTTGGTCACGCTTGTCATACCCGGTACAGTAAGCGTCAGATGCACGTATTCCGGCTGAGGGGTAATCGTGCCGCTCAACACATAGTTCCATACACCGGTGTCTTTATTTATGTTCCACGCCGATCCACCAGAAAATACTCCGCTGTCGGTGTTGTAACTGGCAATTATGTCTTGGTCGGTACTGACGGTCGTTCCGGTGACGTAAACGTAGATGTCCTTATGGAGGTTCGCATTAAACACGTTACCCAGGTTGACAAAAATGGTTTGGGTAGATATATCTGCCGTAAAACTGGTGTTGGCCAGGTAATTTGAAGACCAATGGCTGGCATTGTCCGGCGGCGAAATAGAAACGCCGGAAGCTATGATGTCAGCCGACCACCATGCATAGGCATAGTTGCCCGCATCGCTGTTCCACCAACTTGGGGCTCCTGGCGGAGGTGTAACCACACTTGCAAATGATACACACGTTAAACTCAACATCAAACATACTACTGCACAAATTGTCATTAACTTTTTCATAACACTTTTCCTTCCTTAAATTTTATTTGTACTGAAATTCATTTAATACTTCTTCTTTACAATTTACATACCCACCTGCGGCGAATAAACTTTGCCATCCGGTCTGACTGCCCGGCCTTCCATGCCTCCTTTCTTTCATAAGCCCTATTATTATTTTGCCGGCTTTAATTTAAACATTCCGGTCCAATTTGCTTAACTATGGTAACGACAAGGATTTGTTTGTAAATCGGGGTATAGTCTGATTATAACGTAAGCCGAATTGGCCATCTGCCCGTGGTTAAAATCCACTACATTTAAGCCAATTATAGGACGTTATCGCCCAATATCGCCATTATCGTCCAAGATATAGGTTGACAATTTATTTAATGTCGTTAATCTAAAGGAAAATTATTCTTTGGTGTTTTCTTGCAATTTCGCGATACGGGTTACGGAAAAGGCAGGTAAGAAAGGTGAAAACACAAACGAAAAAATTAAAAGAGATAGCCACAAAACTCGGGCACGCCGAACGGATGCTGCATGTCAGCGAGGATAAATATCGCCAGCTTGTAGAGAATGCCGATTCTATCATTCTGCGTATTGGCAAAGACGGGAAGATAACCTTTTCCAATGGATTCGCCCAGAAGTTCTATGGCTATACTGAGCGGGAAATCCTTGGTAAAAATATCATAGGGACAATCATACCCAGGGGGGATAGCTTCGGCCTGAATCTTGCGAAAATCGCCAGAGACATCAAAAAGCTGCCGGGATTTTATGCCGCCTGCGAGAATGAGAATATTTGTAAAAATGGCCGAAAAGTTTGGGTTTCATGGGCAAACAAGGCAATTCGCGATGAAGATGGGAATGTTGCGGAAATACTTTGCGTCGGCCATGACATCACGGAACGCAAACATATGGAGAATGAGTTGAGACTGTTAGCTACAGTGGTTCACAACTCCAACGATGCTATTACAGTTCAGGATTTAAAAGGAAATATCATCTCCTGGAACCTCGGCGCAGAGCGTATATATGGATATAGCAAAGCCGAAGCGATGAAGATGAATATCCGCAGAATAATCCCAGGCCATAAGCAGGATGAAATGCAGTCGCTTGCCCAAAGACTGTTGGAAAAGGAAAGCATCGAACTATTTGAAACACAGCATATTGCGAAAAATAATCATATATTGGATATCTCGCTTACCGCAACATTGTTGAAAGATGAAAATGGAAAACCATTTGCCATTACAACAACCGAAAGAGATATTACTGAACGCAGACGCTTAGAGAAAGAAATCCTGGACATAACCGAAAGGGAACGGGAACTGATAGGCCAGGAAATTCACGACAGTATGGGCCAGATACTTACCGGCATCGCTATCAAGGGCAAAGGGTTAACGCTGAAGCTCAAGGACAAATCGTCGGAAGAAATGAAAGATGCGGTAGAAATATCGAAACTTGCCAACAAGGCCATAGCTCAGGCACGAGACCTCGCCAGAATGCTTTATCCTGTCGATATCCAGACAGGCGGTTTGGTATCGGCCTTAAAAACGCTGGCGTTAGATGCCCAGGAGGCATTAGGAGTTACTTGTCGATTCAAGTGCGGAAAATCTGTCTCGGTTAAAAATCTTGTCGAGGCAAAGCAGATTTATCATATTGTTCAGGAAGCGATTACCAATGCGGTCAGACACGGAAAAGCAAACAATATCAACATAAATCTTCGCCTGACTAAAAGAGGAAATGTTCTGTTAATTGAGAATGACGGCCTGGATTTTCCGAAGTTATCTCCAAATAGAAAAGGCTTTGGATTGAAAATTATGGAATACCGTACAGACCTGATAGGCGGCTCTCTTGATATTCGTAAAGGCGACAAAGGCGGAACAATTGTAACGGTACGTTTCCAAACGGAGGATAGGAAACTTAACAAAGAATAGCTATATGGCATTAAAGAAAAAACAAGATAAAACTAATGGAAAGAAAATACAGGTTCTTATAGTCGATGACCATCCTGTAATAAGGGATGGTCTTGCAGCTATTGTCAACCACGAACAGGACTTTAATGTATGCGGCCAGGCTGAAGACGCTTATACAGCGCAAAAAGCCATTGATGAATTGAAACCTGATATCGTTATTACAGATATATCATTAAAGAATTCGGACGGCATTGAACTTACAAAAAATATCAAGGCGAGATGCCCGGGATTGCCTGTCATTATTTTCTCAGTTCATGATGAATCCATATATGCTGAGCGAGCCCTTTCGGCAGGCGCAAAAGCTTATCTGATGAAGGACGGGGTCTCTGAAAATATTATCAAGGCGATTCGTACGGTTTTAAGCGGCGAGATATACGTTAGCGACGCAATTTCAAAGAAGTTCCTCCATAGAATTGCCGGAGATAAGGCTGGTACGACCAAAACTCCGATAGAGAACCTCAGCGCCCGTGAATTTGAAATTTTCCGTCTGATTGGCGAAGGCTTAAAGGCTTCCCAGATGGCCAAGCAGCTCCACTTGAGCATAAAAACCATCGAGACTTACCGCTCACGCATTAAGGAAAAATTAAATTTACCTAATGCCTCTAAACTCCTACAGTATTCAATAAAATGGGCAAAGAGTCAGGACAGAGACTAATTGTATCCTGGCTCGCAGTCTTTCAGATAACTACTCTTAACAGAACACTTCGGTTACACAGACGTAAGCATTTTCCCCCACAACAAAAACAGATTTATCCCCGATTTACAGAAATTAGACTTATGTTACTATCTAACTCTATGAAGTGGCAATTCAGGCAATTTGCGGGGTATTAGGAAAGTTATAGACTAATGTATGTGAGCGAAAAGGAAGACAACACGAATCTTGCAGTAAAAACAACCATAATTCTGGTTGTTGACGACCACCCTATCGTTCGCGATGGGCTGGCAGACCTTATTAATCTTGAAGCGGACCTTCTGGTTGCTGCCAGAGCAGGGAACATGGCAGAAGCCGTAGAAGCTGTAAAAAAGCAGCGAATTGATTTGGCGATTGTAGATATGCTGCTTAAAGACGAAACAGGCATTCAGGTTATCAAAAAAATAAAAGCGATATGTCCAGATATTATCGTGATGATATTTTCTATGAGTGATGAAGTGAGCTACATTAAACAGGCTTTCGAGGCAGGGGCAAGAGGATATGTTACCAAGGATGAGCTGTCTGAAAAAATTATAGACGCGATAAGACGAGTACTTGATGGGGGAGTTTATCTTAATGATAGATTAGCAAAAAAACTCCAAAAATATCAAATTAAAAGACGATAAATTTTTCTTAAATAAAGCAAAGAAGAAGGAAGGATGCGTACAGATGGCTTATTTTACTGTAAATAATGCAAAATTTCAGTCTGCGGAAAAAGAAGGGCTTTGCCCGATTTGCGGAGAACTGATGAAAGAAGTGGACAGGATGAAAGAAGGGCTGCACTTTTTTGTATGGTTTAAGTGCGGAATAAAAAATTGCGATGGGCAGTGGCTGCAAAAACAGCCTGTCTGGCAGACAAGGCGCATTAAAGAGCCGGCGGTTAATAATCAGCAAAAGGCTTTGACAACCTATTTAGAAACAGCTTTGCGTTAGTATTCCACTTGACAGGAAAAACAAAAACATCAGAAGTCTATTTTGTATGAGTTCTCTATTATGCAAACTAAATATAAATATCAGATAATAACGGCTGCAGCTTTGGCGGTATTTTTTCTGTCGATGACAGCGGCAGTCAAATCAGAAATTAACCATAAAAGGAGTTCAGCGATGGCACAAACCAAATCAGAATCGTTCACTTTACCGGCTCTTCCTTACGAGGAAAATGCATTAGAACCTGTTATTTCCGCAAAGACTTTGAGTTTTCATTACGGTAAACATCACCAGACGTATGTCAATAAACTGAATGAGCTAACAGCCGGAACCGAGTTTGCGAATATGAAACTTGAGGATGTAATTGTAAGGACTGCCGGTCAGGCTGACAAGGCAGGCATTTTTAATAACGCGGCGCAGGTATGGAATCACACATTCTACTGGAACAGTTTGTCGCCCAAAGGAGGCGGCAGGCCGACAGGGAAAATAGGCGATAAAATCGAGGCGGACTTCGGCAGTTATGAAAATTTTACAAAGCAATTCGTAGAAACTGGTATCGCTCAGTTCGGCAGCGGCTGGGTATGGCTCGTTGAAGACGAAGGCGTTCTTAAAATCATTAAAACGCCGAATGCCGAAAATCCCATATCTCAAAAAAAGGGGAAAGCTCTTTTGGTAATTGATGTATGGGAGCACGGCTACTATCTGGATTATCAGAACCGGCGAAACGATTACCTGAAAATGGTGGTAGATAAATTGCTTAATTGGGATTTCGCGGCAGAAAATCTCAAGTAATCTTCTTGCAAAAACGGCTAAAATGGTTTAAAGTAGGCCCCAGTTAGCTAAAAATCCAGGCGGTTGTGCACGCATAATACCAAATGGTATAATTACTTGTTGCAAATAAACCTGGAGGAGTGACCGAGTGGCTGATGGTGGCGGTCTTGAAAACCGTTGTGCCGAAAGGTACCAGGGGTTCGAATCCTCTCTCCTCCGTTTTTCGCTGCCAAAAAAATATTATGACAAGGCAAGCGATATAAAAGAACGCTTTACAAACAAACCTGATAATTCACGATACACTCGTGTTCTGCAGCTAATTTTGCCGCCCATAACTTGAAATCTTTACTGCATTTCCTGTACTTTGCCCTTTCGGATACTCCTGTAAATTAGGGCAATATAACCTCTCTCCCAGTGTCCGTCATCCGTTCAGCACCTCATATACTGTCTTGAGTTATGTCAATCTTAAAAATGCCAGACGCAAAATGCAAGCCAAAAATGATGTGATTTTTATGGAAATTACCCCGCATTTATATTTGGGGGGCTGAATTTTATTGCCATAGTTTTGTTGACAAAACTGTTCGGGCGGTTTATCATAATCGGGCAGTGGTTTAGCGAATAAATTAGGGATTTATATATATCGCTGCAGGGAAAATGTGAAAATTATAGCTGTAATACCCGCTCGTTACGAATCGGTACGCTTCCCCGCAAAAGTTCTCGCCAAAAATACCGGCAAATACCTCATCCAGCATACCTACGAGCAGGTCTGCAAGGCTGATTTGGTCGAAAAAGTCATTATCGCAACCGACAGCGCCAAAGTTTTCGATGCGTGCAGGGAATTCGGCGGCAACTGCGTAATGACTTCCGACAAACACCAAAGCGGCACCGACAGAATCGCCGAGGCCGTTGAAAAAATAAACGCTGACATCGTAATAAATGTTCAGGGCGATGAGCCTGAAATTGACCCAGCCAACATAAATCTGCTGGCACAAATGATGCTCGACAATTCAAAGGCTGATATGGCGACTTTGATTGCCAAATTTCAGACCGCTGAGCAGATTGCCAATCCGAATATCGTAAAGGCAGTTATAGACAGAGACAGATTCGCGTTGTACTTTTCCCGTTCGGTAATTCCATATTGCAGAAATGCCTGCGGAGTCGGGAACGTCGAAGACTATTACAGACATTTGGGCATTTACGCTTACAAAAAGCAATTTCTCCTGCAGCTTACAAAACTGCCGATGGGCAAACTCGAACAGATTGAAAAACTTGAGCAGCTTCGCGTCCTCGAATTCGGCTATAAAATTCTTACCGGCTTAGTCGCTCATACAGTTGATGGCATCGACACGCCGGAGCAGTATGCGGAGTTTGTAAAAAGATATAAGAAGTGAAAAGAGAATACAGAATTCAAATAACAGCGTGGGCTAAGAGCCCACCCTACAAAAAATAAAATTAGGACTAATTCAATGATAGATAAAAATGAATTATTAGCAGGCGCAAGCGAAGTATCGGTTGACAGCGAATATTTTTCGCCCATACCGGCGGGCTATAAAAAAGGCAAAACAAAATACGTCATCGTAACAGGCACTGTTATGAGCGGACTGGGCAAGGGGATTTTCTCATCCTGCCTGGCAAAACTTATGCAGGATAAGGGGCTGAAGGTTTCGCCAATCAAACTCGAAGGCTATCTTAATATAGATTCAGGCACATTAAACCCGTTCCGCCACGGCGAGGTGTTTGTTCTCGACGATGGTATGGAATGCGATATGGATTTGGGAACTTATGAGCGAATGCTCGACCAGAACCTCAGCAAAGACAATTTCGCGACCAGCGGGCAGATTTACCGCGATGTACTCGAAAAAGAACGCCACGGCGATTACCTCGGCAGAGATGTACAGATGATTCCGCACGTTACCGGCGAGGTCAAACTTCGACTCCGCAACCTGGCAATAAAAACAAACGCTGATATTGTCTTCGTCGAAATCGGCGGCACAGTTGGCGACCTCGAAAACGCATTCTACATCGAAGCAATGCGTGAATTAGCTTACGAAGAGGGCCCGAATAGCTGCTGCTTTGTCGCTCTCACATACATTCTCGAACCGAAAACACTGGGCGAACAGAAATCAAAGGCAGCTCAGCTCGGCATTAAGCAGCTTATGCAATGCGGCGTTCAGCCTGACATTATCGCCTGTCGCGCATCAAATCCGGTAGGCGAAAAATCCCGCCAGAAAATCAGCGTGTACAGCAACGTACCTCTCAACAGAGTTATCAGCCTGCACGATTCGACAAGCGTATATCAGATACCGGCTATGCTCCGCGATTGCGGGATGGATTTTGAAGTCCTCCGCCATCTGCACATCGAAGACAGAATCAATCTTCGCAGCGAACGCGGCGAATGGGCAAAATGGTGCGACTTCACCGACAAAATAGGCAAAGAAAAACAATCCATCACCATCGGCATCACCGGCAAATACACCTCGCTTCGCGACAGTTACGCATCAATTATTAACGCACTGGAACATTCAGGCATCGCGCTGGGCTGCGATGTAAAAATCAACTGGATAGACACAACAGATGTAACGGACAAAACGGCGGGGGAAATTTTAAAGGATGTCGATGGCATAATCGTACCCGGCGGCTTCGGCGTGCGAGGCACAGAAGGCAAAATAGCCTGCGTAAAATACGCCCGAACAAACAATATGCCGTTTCTTGGAATATGTCTGGGCTTCCAGATGGCTGTGATTGAATTTGCCCGAAATGTCTGCGGCCTCAAAGACGCAAACAGCACAGAAATCAACGCTAAAACTCCGCACCCTGTCATTGATATCCTGCCTGAGCAGAAAAAGGTCAATGCAATGGGCGGCAATATGCGGCTTGGCGGGCAGGATGTGGAAATTAAGCCCGATACCATCGCTTATAAAATGTTTAAGAGCAAAGCCATCAGAATGCGATTCCGCCACAGATATGAAGTCTGCCCGGATTATATCGAACAGATTGAAAAAGCAGGTATGGTCTTCTCCGGCAAAGCACCGAGTCAGCCGATTATGCAGATACTCGAACTGCCTGAGCATCCGTATTTTATCGCGACCCAGGCACATCCGTGCTTGACATCAAGACCGATGAGACCGCAGCAAATGTTCCTCGGCCTCGTCGAAGCAGCGATGAAGAAATGAGACTTCAGAAATCAGACATCAGATTTCAGATATGAGCAGACTTCTGACATCTGAAGTCTGATATCTACATTTACACCGTCATCGTATTCATCGCATCAACAAAGCACTGATAATCATTGACCCATTTTTTCGCTTCGAGCAGTTCGATTTTGCCGGTCTTGACAAGTTTGGCGAGATTCTGCTCGAACGTAATCATTTTTTCGCCCGGAGCGTTTTTGGTTTTCGTCTGAAGCTGCGAATAAAGCTGCTCGATTTTGCCGTTCCTGATTAAATTGGCGACCGCATAATTATTATTCAAAATTTCCATACAGATAAGTCTGCCCGTGCCATCCTTTTTGGGTATCAATTTTTGGCATACAACATAAGCAAGGCCCAGCGAAAGCTGATTGCGAACTTCATCCTGCCGGGACGCTGGAAAGTAGTCGAGTATCCTTGTGATTGTTCCGGTTACATCACGGGTATGCAGCGTCGAAAAGACCAGATGGCCAGTCTCCGCCGCCATAAGCGTCATCGCTATCGTTTCAGCGTCTCTCATTTCGCCGACAAAAATAACATCAGGGTCTTCACGCAGCATAGCCTTTAAACCATCGACAAACGAAGGCACATCTCTGCCGACTTCGCGCTGCGATATAACGGAATTTTTC
>JBAZTW010000037.1:0-18076 GCA_041661665.1 Phycisphaerae bacterium
GCAGATGACCGAGCGGCTCAGGTCGATGCCGCAGAACAAATGCTCCATAGTTGTGTTGCCTGCGATAGTCAGCTCGTAAATATCCTGCCTGTCAATTTCAGCCTGCCGGCAAAGCGTTCCTACAAGCTCG
Source organism: Phycisphaerae bacterium (assembly GCA_041661665.1). GTDB lineage: Bacteria > Planctomycetota > Phycisphaerae > Sedimentisphaerales > UBA12454 > GWC2-45-44. The sequence goes on from JBAZTW010000037.1 coordinate 131, forward strand.
TTTGTCCTGCTGATAATCAACGTCTGCAATTCCGACAGACCAACCGGCGAAGAAGCGTGGTTTATCCTGCTCACAACGTCGTCGCCGCAGGCAATTTGCGGATTCATCGCGCTTGTTACCGCTATTTCGATTCTTTTGCTCAAGCATACCAAACTCGCTGCCAGCGTTGTCGTTCCAACATCAACCGCAACGCCGAAGCATTTTTCCTTATCGCAGGGATATTTGTCATCAAATTCAATCGCGGGCATATCCGAAGAAATGGCGATTTTGTCCAATCGTGTCAGCAGTGAATTTCGCGGCACTTCAATTACAGTGTCAGCAAAAACCGCCGTCTGGCAGGCTAAACACTCACCGGCCTTATCCTTCGGCTGAACAATTTTAATTTTACATTTTTTGCAGGTTCCTTTTCCGCCGCAGGGAGTATCTATGATAATTCCCGCAACAGCCGCTGCTTCGATTATCTTCGTGCCAGGCAAAACTGAAACCGCCCTGCCCTGAGGCTGAAAAACCACTTTGTACTGCTGCTGTCCCATTGTCACTAAACCACCTTATAGTAAATCTTCCCATTTTGCCGGGCAGTTTCGATTTTGCCGGCTTTAATCAAAGTTTCAATGTGTTTTAACGCCTCATTCATCGGGGTTTTTAATCCTGCCGCAATATCATCCAGCGAACAGGGTCTGCGTTTGAGCATTTCAATTATGTCGGTGTCTTTGACATTTGCACCGCTGTCGGCTTGGCTGGTTTTAAAATCGGCGATTACCTCGGCGTTTTTGCCGAACTTTTTGGCAATCTCTGCCAGCCGCTCCTTTTTTACAGGCTTTACATCGTCAGCGGGCGGGCGAGTTACGGTATTCAATTGAATTTTATCAGGCTTGATTTTAGCAATGCAGGCAGCCATTTTCTCGACCTGCTCATCGTCATCGTTCAAATCAGCGATAAAGAAAACCTCAAGCCAGTATTTGTCCTTCTTAAATTCACTGCGGAAATCAATCAGACCTTTGAGCATTTTATCAAAAGTTATGCCTTCTGCCGGCTTGTTTACCTTTTGAAAAATTTCCTCATCGCCCGCGTCAAGCGAAGGCACGACAATATCGGCATTGAGCAATTCACTGCGAACGCTTTTTTCGCTCAAAATCGAGCCATTGGTTATAACAGCAACCGGAATATCGGTAATCTGTTTTATTTTTTTTATCAGTTCTCCGCAGCCCGCGAACAGCGTCGGCTCGCCTGAACCGCTCAGTGTGATACAGTCCGGTTTGCTTGAAAGCTTATCCTTTAATTCGGCAATAATCTCGTCAACGCTGACCCAGGCTTTTCTCGATGTGGTTTTGTCGGTGGTGTGGCCGACCTGACAGTAAATACAATCGTAAGTGCAGGTTTTGTGCGGAATAAGGTCAATGCCGAGCGACCTGCCGAGCCTTCTCGACGGCACAGGGCCGAATATATGTTCTGATTTTTGTTTTTTCCTGTTCATACCCCCTACTATAACTTTTTATTGGGGCTTTTACCACTTAAAATAGCAGGCAAAATGCCTGTAAAACAGCCCCGCCGTCCGCATAGCAAAGACTATTATTATTTGCGATATCAAAACAAATGCAAGATTCAAGCCAATTACAAATGCAGACTTATTAGCAACATCACCATAGTTTCTGGTTAGATATTGCAGCTGGCAGCCGACCGCAAACAACCCCGCGACAAGTAAATATGCCCAAAACGCCTTCTTTACCGGCAAAAATAAATGTCCAAACTTCGCCAGCACCGTAACATCTCTTGTTATGCTCACCGCCAAAACCGCCATCGGCAGCATAAACGCTCCGCCCATCACAAATGGCAAAACCGCCCATTTTGAGTTCACCCCAAACGCCAAAAATATATGCCTGAAAATAATCGCAGGCAGCAGCAGCAAAAACAAAATGAGAAAAAACGTATAAATCGCTTCGATTACCTTAAACACATAACCAAACCCGCCATCAAAAATAACCTCCGGCATAAATTCTATATCAAACGATGTCGCCGATATTATCTCACCATAAACCCAAAACAATCCGCCCCATATTAAAACACCCATAACCCAGCCGATTGGAATATGAAGCGTAAAACCAGGCATTTGTATCGAAAAATCAAAATGAATCGTAAAAAACTTCAGCACGCTCACAAGCAGCACAAACAGCAGCGTTGCCAGTCCCTGTTTGTTGAAAATCGCAGGAATGGAGTTTTTTAAAACCGCTTCATAAAAACCCGGCAGCGGGTCTTCGTTTTCCCTGGGCGGTTCGACTTTTTGAGGAATTTCGCCGTCGCAGGCAGGTATGATAAAAATCTGGCCGCATCGCAGACACCTGGCACGCCTGCCCGTATAGACCTCTCTAAAGGCACAGATAAAACCGCATTTCGGACAGTTGAATGTAATGGCGGCCATTTAAGAAAATGCCCTGTTATTTATTCGGCTCCGCAACAGCAGGAGCTGAAACACCTTGAAGCTGTTCGATTTTCTGCTTAAGCTCTTCGTTTTCTTTGGTAAGGTCATTAACCTGTTTGAGCAAATCAGCGGGCAAATCTTTCATCAGCCAGTTGATATTGTCTTCGCACTGCTGTTTTTCCTGCTTATATTTTTCATCGCAGCGATTATCAAAATTCTGTTTGTATTTCTCCTCGGCCAGTTGCACCTGCTCCTGGCACTTTTTCTCGCATTGGCTCTGGCAGTTAGCCTGGCAATCGGCCAGCATCTTTTTCTGATTCTCGACTTCCGCCCGGCACCTGGCAAGTTCGTCTTTCAGCCCCAGATTCTCATAACCGACGAGCCTGTCTTTTCTGCTTACGCCCGCGGTTTGTTTTTTCTGCTCCTGCTGGCAGCCGAGAACCACAACCAAAATTAACGATACGACTGTAAATTCGATTATTCTTTTCATAGCCTGCCCTTTAACGTGAATATGAATTTTGAACCAAACTGAATTATAACGGTGATTTTGTGCCCGTCAACCCGCATAAAAAAAGATACCGGGGCATAAAAAAACGGAAGATTCTGTCGTGGCGTTAGAATCTTCCGTTACATTGTGAGCTAAACTCAAAATTTTGACTTACTGCTCACAGTTCCATAGGAACTATTTTTTCTTTTTCGCAACTTTCTTTTTAGCTACTTTTTTCTTTGCAACTTTCTTCTTTGCCATCAGTTCTCACCTCCTTTCGGTGAAAAAAGGATTAATCAAACAATATCTTTTTACACTACTTAAAGTTTCTGTCAATGCTTTTTTTTCATAAGTTCGCCATTCATACAAGTTTATCGTCAATTTATCAAAAAATTCTTTATAATTTTTCATAACTTTGTCCTTAATATCGCTATGCGGCAGCTTGTGTTTTGCTTTGGAGGCAAAACAACATCTCTTTGCGATGCGATTTCATTCTATAAACAATTTTGCCTCGAATAATTAAAAATCTTTGATTTTGATAAAATATCAAAGATTTTTTGCTTCTAAACTTTTGATTTTGCTATTATCCTATAGTCTTTGACAGCATAAAAAAATATCAATGCGAAAAAAAATGCTCAAAGAAAAGAATTTTTCATAAATTTTTAATTTTTTTTATAAAAATTTACATTTGCAGGACTTACTTTTAGATTTTTTAAGGAAATTCTTTAAAACAAACAACAGTTTGTTTGTGATTTTCTTACAGTAATATGGATTGTTTTAAATTTTGGAGGCGATACTTGAAAAAAATTATTCTGTTCGGCGGAACATTCGACCCGATTCATAACGGGCATTTAGCTGTCGCAAAATCAGCAGCGCAGACAATCAAGGCATCGAAGGTTATTTTTATACCCGCAAGGCGTTCGCCTCATAAACATCAAAAGCCATTCGCTACAGATGATGATAGATTAGCTATGCTAAAGCTGGCTGTCAGCAGCGATGATTTGTTTGATGTAAGCGCAGTTGAACTTAACAGAGGCGAGCCAAGCTATACAATTGATACAGTCAGGCTTCTACGACAGAAAATAGGCAAAGACTGTGAATTTTACTGGCTGCTTGGCGCTGATATGCTCAAAGACCTGATGAAATGGCACAAAATCAGCGAGCTTATGAATGAATGCAATATCAGCGTAATGAATCGAGGCGGATTCGACAGGCCGAACTTTGACGGCCTGCCGGAAAAGCTGCGTCAAAATCAAATTCAAACGCCGCTCATAGATATCAGCAGCACTGATATTCGCAAAAGAGTCGCAAACGGGCAGAGTATCGGTGATTTAGTCGCGCCGGAAGTATTAGCCTATATCCAAAAACGCAAACTCTACACACTCGACCATCAGAACAGCAGAAATGAAGAGTTTTAGAGGGTATGCGGAATTAAAAAACATAGAAAAACTGCAATTGCAATCCCTGTTTTTTCACGTATAATGCGAGTTTATGAGCTACTTTCGTGAAAATATTGAAAAAATGGCGGGCTATGAGCCTGGTTTTCAGCCTAAATCAACCAATGTTGTAAAACTCAACACCAATGAAAATCCATATCCGGCAAGCCCAAAAGTCTTTGAAGCAATAAAAAATATCACGCCGGAAAATTTGAGGCGGTATCCGCAGCCATCGGCAGACTCTTTCAGAGAAGCTGCCGCGGAGATTCTCTGCGTAAAAAATGAAAACATAATCTGCGCCAATGGCGGCGATGAACTTTTGGCTCTGGCAATTCGGGCAATTTGCGATGAGAACAGACCATTGGCTTATCCAACGCCGACATATTCGCTTTATCCTGTTCTGGCACAGATACAGAACTGCCCCGCTATTGAGATTCCATTCGATAGTGAATTTAATCTGCCCGCAAAACTGGCATCTGCCGGTGCGGCATTAACTATTCTATGTAATCCAAACGCACCGAGCGGCTCATTCATTTCAAAAAAGGAAATTGCCCAGTTAGCACAGGAAATAAAGGGTGTGCTGCTTATTGATGAAGCCTATGTTGATTTCTCGGAGGATAACTGCCTTGACCTCATTAAAAAATTCGACAATGTTATTATTCTTCGCACAATGAGCAAGGGCTATTCGCTGGCGGGTCTGCGATTCGGGTTCGGCATCGCAAATAACGATTTGATAAACGGACTGAATAAGGTCAAAGATTCTTATAACTCTGACGCGATTGCAATTGCCGCTGCGACAGCCGCGCTCAAAGACCAGGCATATTTCAGACAGAACATTGACAAAGTTAAAGCGGAGAGAAAACGCCTGACTGCGGAACTGATATATTTGGGCTTCGAGGTGCCGACAAGCCAGACGAATTTTGTATTTGCCAAAAGCGTCAAAACAAGGGCTATCGATGTTTATGATAAGCTCAAAGAAAACAATATATATGTCCGATACTGGGCGTATCCCGATATTAAGGATAAATTGAGAATCTCAATAGGTACGCCAGAGCAAAACGATAAACTGTTAAATACTCTAAAAGAAATAATATCCTAAACCGGATAATATATGAGCGATAAAAGTCAGTTAGATATAGAGGTACTTTGCAAAGAAGCGCATTTCTTTGCAAAATCCGAGTCTAAACATAATGCCCCTTCTTTGTTCGGCGTTACGGATGGCAAAGCGGTAGGAACTTATTTTGAGCATAAGTTTAAAAAATATCTATTATCCAAATATGACTTTTCAGCAGGCAACTCAGCGTCAGGAATTGATTTCCCTGATATTGGCGTTGATATGAAAGTTACAAGCATCAAACAGCCGCAATCATCATGCCCATATAAATCTGCTCGTCAAAAGATTTTTGGTCTGGGCTATTCACTTCTTGTGTTCGTTTACGATAAAACAGATAATGAGACCTCCAAAACCGGCCAACTCAACATTTTGCACAGCGTATTCGTCGAAAAAAACAGAACCGGCGATTATCAAACCACAACCGGATTGCGAAAGATAATAGAAAATCAAGGCAACTCTGATGATATTATGGCCTTTTTATATGAACGTATGCTGCCAATAAATGAAATCGAAGCTGAACAAATAGCTAAAGATGTTCTTAAAAGCCCCCCTGAAATCGGCTATCTGACTATTTCAAATGCCCTTCAATGGAGACTTCAGTATAATAGAATTATTACAGAAGCCGGCAAAGTGAACGGCATTCTTAAGGTTCATTAGCAGTGAGCAGCGAAAAAAACAATAAAATAGAGTTTGGAGACTGGCAGACTCCGCCGGAGTTGACGGGGAAAATCTGTCAATTGCTCTTTGAGCAGAATATCTTTCCCGCATCGGTTATAGAACCGACCTGCGGCAGAGGCAGTTTTATACTTTCAGCTCTGGAAACTTTCCCATCTGTAAAATACTGTCTGGGCATTGACATCTCTGGCCAGTATTTAGCTGATACCACTGAAAAAATCAGCCCATTCACCTCAAAAGTGGATACTAAAATAATTCAGGCTGATTTTTTTGCGTTTCCATGGGATAAGCAGCTTGAATCTATGCCGGAGCCGATTCTTGTCATAGGCAACCCTCCGTGGGTAACAAATTCAGGACTTGGAAGCATTAGCGGTAAAAATCTTCCCCAAAAATCAAATTTCCAAAACCATAAAGGCCTTGATGCCATCACAGGAAAGGGAAATTTTGACATCTCCGAGTCTATTATAATAACTATGCTCGAAAATTTAAAAGGGCATAATGCTTATCTTGCGATGCTTTGCAAGACTTCTGTCGCAAGAAAAATACTGCATTATGGCCATAAGAACCATTTCTATTTTGACCTCTGCAAAATATATAACATTGACTCAAAAAAATATTTTGATGTTGCGGTTGATGCGTGCCTATTATGTGTTCATCTGGAAGAACAACGTCAACCTATTCAATGTGAAATATATAATGACATTTCTGACAGTTCCGGCGTTCTGGCATCCTTTAAAAACGGCCGCTTTATCGCAAATATGCAATTGTATGAAAAATGGAAACATCTTTTTGAGAACGAAAAAACCTCTTTAAGGTGGAGGTCTGGAATTAAACATGACTGTGCAAAGATTATGGAACTGCATAAAAGTCGTGATGGCTATTATAAAAACGCTCTGAAGGAGGAAATCCAGTTAGAAGGTGATTATTTGTTCCCGATGCTGAAAAGTTCAGACCTGGCAAATGGCGAAATAAAAACCATAAACAGGTATATGTTAGTATCGCAATCTTTTGTGGGCGAACCAACAGACAGGATTGAGAGTTGCGCCCCTAAAACATGGCAGTACATACAACAAAATGCAAAATTATTAGACAAACGAATAAGCATAATTTACAAAAATAACCCGAAATTTTCCATTTTCGGCGTGGGTGATTATACTTTTTCTGACTGGAAAATTGCTATTTCAGGTTTCTATAAAAATATAAGATTTCGTCTCATCGGCCCTTATGAAGGCAAACCAGTTGTGTTTGATGACACCTGTTATTTTTTAAGCTGCAAATCTGAAGAACAGGCAAAAGCTATTTATGACCTATTATCCACAGACGTGGTAAAAGAATTTTACTCCGCTTATATATGGTGGGATGCCAAGCGTCCTATTACGCTGGAAATTTTAAATATGCTAAGTATTAATAAACTTGCCGATTTCTTTGAAAAAGATGATAATTATGCCGGTTTTGAAAATTCAAAATTATGCACTAAGCAAGAACAGTTGACAATGTTCTAAAAGGATTTAATTATGGCTGACAGAAAAGCGAAAATCGCAAGAAAAACGAACGAAACCGATATTAAACTCGCAATCAATCTCGACGGCTCAGGCAGCTACGAAATCAACACCGGCATAGGTTTCCTCGACCATATGCTCTGCCATTTGAGCAAGCACGGCAAAATTGATATGACACTAAACGCAAAAGGCGACCTTGAGGTTGACCAGCATCACACCGTTGAAGATGTGGCGATTTGTTTAGGACAGGCCTTGACAGATGCCCTCGGCGACAAAAAAGGCATCGCCCGCTACGGCAACAGCACCGTGCCAATGGAAGATGCGCTGGCAAGCGTTGCAATCGACCTGTCGGGCAGGCCTTTCTGCGTTTATAACGTTCAATATCGAACGGAAAAAGTTGGCGACTTCGATGTCGAATGCGTAGAAGAACTGCTGCGGAGTTTTGCCAACTACGGCAAATTCAATCTGCACATTACAGTCCCGCACGGCACAAACAGCCACCACATCGCAGAAGCGATTTTTAAAGCCCTCGGACAGGCTCTCGGACAGGCGGTAAAAATCACAGGCAAAGATATTCCAAGCACAAAGGGTTCGCTGTGAACGGCGATATAAACTACGAATACAGAACAGGCATCGGCACGGACATTCACCGGCTCGTCGAGAGCAGGCCGCTGAAGCTCGGCGGAATTCTGATACCGTTTGAAAAAGGTCTGCTTGCACACTCCGACGGCGATGTGGCACTGCATGCAATGATTGATGCGATACTCGGCGCAACCGGATTAGGTGATATCGGAATGATTTTCCCGGATACTGACCCGCAATTCGCAGGCATCGACAGCAAGGAACTCGTGCTGAAGGTCAAAGAATACATAACGCACAAAAATTGGGAAATTGTGAACATCGATATAACGATAACGACCGAAGAACCGAAGCTCGGCCAATATAAAGCGCAAATGAAACGCTGTATCGCCTCGCTTCTGGGAATCGATTTTTTGAATGTGAACGTCAAAGCAAAAACAAACGAAGGCCTCGGCGAAATCGGTCAGGGACTGGCAATCTCCGCAATCGCGGCGGTTCTGCTGCGGAGAAGGCTAAAACGGACGCTTTAGACACGGATTCAATAAGGAAGTAAGGAAGCAGGGAAGTAAGGATTTTTTAGGCATTTGGCGGATTTTCCTTACCTCTTTACTTCTTTGTTTCTTTGCTTCCTTTTTTATCTGTGTAATCAGCGTAATCTGCGATTATATTTAGGAAATAAAAATGGCATTAAATTTATATAATACATTAACTCGCAAAGTCGAAGAATTTGTACCCCTGCAGCAGGGCAAAGTCGGAATGTATAGCTGCGGGCCGACTGTATATTCACATCCGCATATTGGAAATTTCAGAAGTTTTCTTGTAGCGGATTTATTGAAGCGTTTCCTCGAATTCAAAGGCTTCAAGGTTACTCATATTATGAATATAACAGATGTTGGGCATCTCGTAGATGACGCCGATGAAGGCGCAGATAAGCTCGAAGAGGCTGCAAAGAGGCAGAAGAAAGACCCGCTTGAAATCGCCAAAGTCTATACCGATTCTTTTTTGCAGGCAAGTAAGCTGCTGAACCTGAAATCTCCCGACAAATATCCAAAAGCGACAGAACATATCAAAGAAATGATTGATATGGTTAAGATACTCATCGACAAAGGCTACGCTTATGTTGTCGGGCATAATGTTTATTACGATGTTGCGAAGTTCGCCGATTATGGGAAGCTATCCGGCAATACATTAGACGACTTAAATGCCGGTGCGAGAATTGAAATAAATCAGGAAAAGAAAAATCCGCAGGACTTCGCTCTCTGGAAGCACGACCCCAAACATCTTCAGCAGTGGGATAGTCCCTGGGGCAAGGGATTTCCCGGCTGGCATATCGAATGCTCGGCAATGAGTTCGAAATATCTGGGAGCCCAATTTGATATTCATACCGGCGGAGAAGACAACATATTCCCCCACCACGAATGCGAAATCGCGCAGTCTGAAGCGGCAAGCGGCAAAAAATTTGTTCATTACTGGCTGCATACGCGATTTTTGCTGTTCGATGGTGAAAAAATGTCCAAATCCAAGGGCAATCTCTATACAATTCAGGAACTTGTCGAAAAGGGATTCAGAAAAAACGCCATTCGATACTCGCTTATTTCCTCGCATTACAGGCAAAACTACAACTTCACTTTCGATGGCATAAAAGCCGCCCAGCAGGCGATAGACAAAATTCAGCAATGCGTTTTGAGGCTGACAGAGTTATGCAAAAACAGCAAAGCGGGTGAAGTCCGAAAGCAATTACAGGATTTATCTTTCAATTGCCTGACGGAATTTGACGCGGCGCTTTCGGATGATTTGAATATTTCAAAGGCGCTGGCAGTCTGCTTCGATTTTATACGGGAAGCCAACAAAGCTGAAAATATGAACTCGACAGAAGCTTCTGCCCTGCTCGATACAATCCACAAAATCGATTCGGTACTCGGCGTTCTGGAAGAAGGTGAAAACCAGGTGCCGGAAAATATAATTGAACTCGCTGAGAAGAGAAAAGCAGCCAAGCTTAATAAGGACTGGAAAACATCTGATGCCGTGCGGGCTGAAATTTTAGCCGCAGGCTGGATTGTTGAAGACACTCCCGGCGGCGGATACAGAGTAAAACGCAAAGAGGAAGTTTAAGAGGCTTCTAACATAATGAAAAAGACACGGATTTACACGGTTATATATGGAGATATTAAAACACAGAGAACTTTCAGAGAAAATCATTGCATCAGCCTATAATGTCCATAATACATTAGGTTCTGGCTTTCTCGAAAAAGTATATAAAAACGCTCTTGCTATCGAATTGGAAGAAGCCGGCTTAAAATATGCCCTCGAAAGCCCATTAAAAGTATTATACCACAATAAAATGGTTGGCGAATATGCCGCGGATATAATAGTCGATAACAAAATTATCGTTGAAGTTAAGGCCGTAAGCAAACTTGAATCAGTACACGAAGTCCAACTGGTAAATTATCTGAAAGCAACAGGCATAGAAGTCGGATTGCTGATAAACTTTGGACAGTCCGTTGAGGTAAAACGTCGTGTGTTTGGATAATCATATAAGAGGTAACATTATGGCTTTTTTGAGCTCTTTAATTTTGTTTCAAGGCACGGCTGCAAAGCAGTCAAAAAAATCAAAACACAACCCCGACACAAACTTGTTTGTCAAAGGGGTTGTTTTGAATTTTTTACAGGTGCGTTTTCGCACCGTCTTGAAACAAAACAACAGTGTAAATCCGTGTTAATCCGTGTCTAAAAAAATATATTTAAACAGCGTAAATCTGTGTCAGGAAACAGGAAATAATAAATGAAAATTATCGGCATTGACCCCGGATTGCAGGCTTGCGGATATGCCGTGATAGAAACCGGCGGTAATGATTTCAAACTTCTCGAAGCCGGCGTTTGCAGAACGGATTCCAAAAAATCGCTCGACCACAGGCTTGTGCAGCTTCAGCAGGATATGTTTTCGCTGCTGTCAAAATATCGGCCTGATTGTGTTGCGGTCGAGGAATTATATTCGCATTACGCACACCCCAGAACCGCTATCCTGATGGGACACGCAAGAGGCGTTATATTAGCCTCGGCTCGTTCAGCGGGGGCGGAAGTAAAAAGTTTCGCGGCAACAAAAATTAAAAAATCACTCACCGGCAATGGCAGAGCGCAAAAATCGCAAATGCAGCAAAGCGTTAGAACTCTTCTGGGGTTGGCAAAATTGCCAGAACCTGCCGATGTCGCCGATGCGATAGCTGTCGCCCTTTGCTGTGCTAATTCCCGGCATTTGAACCTTTAAGAATATTCTGCAAACAGCAAAGCGGATATCCCACAGAACTTTTTATAGCAGTGAAAAAATAAATTTAAGGGTATCTCTAAAAATGCCCTTTGTCATTGCGAGCAAAGTCCTGCCCAGCAGGACGCAGCGCGGCAATCTCGTTTTTGTAGGGTGGGCTCTTTTGTCGCGTCGTAGCTCTTAGCGAAGACGGAAAGCGGGAATCCAGCGTAAAATAATCTCGGCCAAAGGCCGAATCCATATTTTTGATTTTTAATGTTTGATTTTTGATATTATTTATTGATGGCGAATTCTTTCTTTCGGCTGTCCATCTGGGCTTTGAGACGGGCAACTATCGAAGAATGCATTTGTGAAACTCTCGACTCGGAAAGGTCAAGCGTTGCTCCAATCTCCTTCATTGTCATTTCTTCATAATAATAAAGGATAAGTATCAGCCGTTCGGCGCGGGTAAGACCCTTCGTAAGCAAACTCTTCAAATCTCGTTTTTGAGCTTCTATCATTGGGTCTTCGCTTTTCTTGTCCTCTACTATATCAATTTCGCAGATGTCGTTGTCGCCTTCGACATCGAGATTATTGCTCAACGATACAATACCAACCGCTGTCGCATCGCGCTGGAGACGATGAAATTCTGTCATATCCATCTCAAGTTCGTCAGCGATTTCATTATCCGAAGGCAGTCTGCCCAAATGAGCTTCCAGTGTCCGCATAGCGTTGCCGAGCTGATGTGCCCTTGCCCTGACCAAACGCGGAACCCAGTCCATACTTCTAAGTTCATCAAGAATCGCGCCCCTGATACGCGGCGTGCAATATGTGGCGAACTTCACTCCTCTTTGCGGGTCAAAGGCATCAATCGCGTCCATCAGGCCGAAAATGCCTGCGCTGATTAAATCGTCAACCTCTACTTTGTCCGGCAATTTAAGATATATACGTTCAGCGGTGTACTTGACTATCGGCAGATAATATTCCATCAGACTATTGCGAGCCTGCTCTGCTCGGGCTTTATAAAACTCTTTCCAAAGAGAATCTACATCAACCTCTACCGTTTTCTTTGTCGCTGCCATTTTTTATCTCCGAAAATCTTAAACAGACACCAGCGTCCGATAAGTTCAAAAAATCTTGTTCAATTTTCAGTTCAACTCAGACTGTGAGGCCTTTAACGGCTTTAACAGCCATATCGATAATATCGGCCTATTAAAAAAGCCAGTTAACAACCTTCTTAAAGAATCCGCTGCCGGCAGAGCTATCCACCGGAACCTTGCTCAGCCTTGCCGCAATCGTCATCAATGACTGCGAAACCGCACACCTGGGATATTCAAGAACAACAGGCTGCCTCTTCTTCACAGAAATTCCGACATGTTCATCTTTAATCAGAACGCCTGCGTGATTAAGTTTTACATTGAGGAACTGCGATGCCGCCATTGCTATCTGATGATAAACCTTTTTCCCCTCGGCTATGCTATCCGCCATATTTACAAGCAGGCTAAGACTGCCGGCGTAATTCTTGAGCGTCAACGACTTGAGCAGAGTATAAACATCCGTTATCGCTGTCGGCTCTGTCGTGGAAACAAGAACAGTATGGTCGGCTGCCATACAAAAAGCGGAAACATTTCTGCCGATGCCAGCTGCAGTATCAACAACCACAACATCATAATTATCGGCAAGCAGTTCAAGTGATTTGACAATTCGTTCTCTGGCAAAGTCGGACATATTAACCAAACCATCCAGACCGCCCACTCCGCAGATTACATCAATACCTCCGCAGACCGGCTGACATATCTCATCGAGAGTTTTTACGCCTTTGATAAAATGGGAGAGATTATATTTACTGTTGACACCAAGGATAATATCAAGATTGGCCAGCCCGAAGTCCGCATCAAACAACACCACTCTCTTACCGGAAGCAGCCAGACATATTGCCAGATTGGCGGATATATTTGTCTTGCCGACTCCTCCCTTGCCGCTGGCAACAGCTATAACCTTAGCCCTGCCGCTCCCCTGTGCCGCAAGCATAGCAAGCTCTTCAACCGATGTCCTGCTCATTTGTTCCTCCATGAACGATAAACATTGCTCTATTAAATTATATCTATAACTACTTTACATTAAACAACTTATACTATATACTATATGGCCGCCATATCCGCTGACTGCCTTTTGTGCCGCAAAAGTGCACAAGCCGTTTTGTTATTGACTATATTTTCCTTCAATCGCTGCTTTTGCAGCAGAATATACCGCCGGAAATCCTGAACGAACAACTTTTGAGCCGCGATGTCCATCTCCGGCTTGACATCCAATTTGCCGCCAAACGAAAACGTGATGGTATGACTGTCGCAAAGACTGAGCTTTTTACTTCTCTGATGCTCGGCCAGCGCAACGGATATTACCTTTGCAAAATCTTCCACATCAACATGCCTTGGAACAAAGCCGGCAGAGCGGCAATTTTTTATATTATCTGCAATTATACAATGACGAATATGAGTGAACTGAATTATCTTTACGAGAATATCGTCGATGTTATCGCGAATCAATGATGACAAATCCATCTGTCCGGTGTTATTGGTCAAGTGCCGCTTCCTAAAAAAAATCTCAAATCGCAATTATCATACGGATTAGTATCAATTACTTACTCTTTCAAAAAGTTCTCTTATCTGACCAAGCGTATTAGTTTTTCGGAGTTCAGCTATTTTTGACAACCGCTGAAAAACGCTTTCGTCATATAACCGATGTCCGCCTTCTGTCCAGGAAGACTCTTTTATCAGACCCATAATCGTATAATTGTGAATAGTCTGACGGGAGTAAGGAGTATTGCTGACTATTTCACCGATACGATAGAGCTTTTGAGGAATCGTGAACTCCACTCCGCCGCTCCTGCCACTGCTCTTTGACAAACCAGATTGATGCGATTCAAACATTATTTTGCCTTTTAAATTATTACAGACCACAGAAATGTCCGACAAAAAATCAAAAAACACTTGAGTCCAAAAACCATTAGAAAGAGCGAAAGTCCTTTAACATCTTATCGTAAAGAACAAAAAATAGCTTTTACGTTTTATAAAATGTAAAACTTATCCAGCCAAACGTCAACACATTTCTGGAAAATTATTGAAAATATTTAAAAAAATTCCGCCTTTTGGATTTATTTTAGCTTGCGGTCAGCCCGCAACTTTATTTTTGGGGGCTCAGTACCCAAGCAACAACACAGGGAATCGTCGTTAGCCCACTGATTTGGTCGTCTTTGCGAGCATAGCGAAGCAATCTCATCTTTTCTCGGACGTACTTCCACCAAATACAAAGAATATTGAAAATTGCCGTGATTTTTTAGCAAACCTGCACCCCTGATAAACCGATATTAAAGCTTAAGACGTAGAGTGTTATATATTCTAACTTATTTAAAAAAAAGCAGTTATGGACAATACCGAACAAAACAGCAATGCCCCCGAAATAGATAACCCGCAGGCAGGTAAGCACTTATGCACCCTGCAGACAATTAGTCCGCTCGTACAGCAGATTAACTGCCTCGACCTTCAGCAAATAGGCAAAATCTGCGTCGAACAGATTCCCAAGCTCATAAACGCACGTTTCGCATCACTGTATATACTTGACGAAATCAGCGATATGCTGCACCTGGAAAATAACAACCACCCGTTCCTCATCAATAACATAGTCTCTCTCAACCAGGCAAACCTGTCGCCAATGATAAAGGCCGTCAGAAGTAAAGACCTGGTTGTAATTGAAAACATCAAAGACCATAAATTACCCGTCATTGCAGCGAACAATCGCAAGTTCGCAGGAAATTACAAGTCAGGCGCCTGCATAATCGCCCCGCTTATCTGCCATAACAGAATCGTAGGAGTGTTAAATCTTGCCGATAAAATCGGAGCTGATAAATTCAACGCCGAGGACATCGCGGTAGTTGAGCTTTTCAGACAGCTTGTCGGGGCATCCATCGGCAACATAAAACTATTCGACAAAACACAACAGCAGGCCAAAACTGACGGCCTTACGAACCTTGTCAACCACAGAACGTTCTATGAAACGCTTGAAAGAGAGCTCCACAGATACCAGCGATATGGCGGGTATCTTTCAATCATTATGGTTGACATCGACAACCTCAAACCAATCAACGATAAATTCGGCCATCGCGCCGGCGATATAACGATAAAACAGGTGAGCCGAAAAATCAACGCCTGCATTAGAAAGATTGATGTTGCCGCAAGATATGGAGGCGATGAATTCGCCATCATACTCCCGAACACCGCCCTGCCCGAAGCAATAGTCGTCGCCGATAGAATGGTAGAGGAAGTTGCAGGCACGCCGATAATGTGGGAAAGAAACAAAATCCAGGTATCTATCAGCGTTGGTGTCGGACAATACAATGGCGAAATGACACCAGAAGAGGCAACCAAACATAGCGATTCTGCGCTTTATGCCGCCAAACTGGCCGGCAAAAACACCGTCAAAATCTTCGACCCAACAAAACAACCAGCATAAGACCAATTCTTTTCAGAGCCCAAGCGATAGCGCAGGGTGTTTCGTAGGGGCAGACCTGCGTGTCTGCCCAATCCAGAGCCGCGTTAACCTGTCCTCCGTAGCTGGTTTCTTTGTAGCTTTAGCGAAGAAGAATAGCGAAGGAGGAAGCCCACGCGGTTACTTGTCATTCCTCGAAGACCCCTTTGGGGAGCGAAAGCGGGAATCCATTATATTTATCCGCCGGCCTGTCCCGCACATTTCTGGCGGGGTTTCACCGGCGGTTTTTTTTGCCCTAAATAAAAAAAACAAAACTTGCGCATTTTCGACCACTTTTTTTTGCCATTTTCATGGATTTTTATCTTGCAATTACTCCGCAATGTCCGGTAATATGCTTTGAGATAATTGAATATGCTCTTTGTCAGTTTGTTATCACTAATCCTTTTTGGATGCTTCGTAGGAAACGGCGAAATTTTCTTATGCAGAAGTATTACGTTAAGGGATTGGTGTCTCGAAGTCATTCGCATTTAATTGTGAATAAACGAGACATCATTCCTTGCGTTCTGCATCGGTCTTCGCCGACCGCCTACGTTCGCTTGATGATGTCTCGTTTTTTTTATAGCCATCATCCGCATAAATCGTCTGTTGGAAAGTGCGCAACTATAGTCTGCGCATAAGGTTAGAGAGTAAATTTTTTACAAAAATATTATTTTTCTCTTGTATTTTGATGCGGTATTAAATACAATACAGAAAAGGACCAAAATCACAGCCGATTTTTGAAAACCTTTTTGGAGGTGTGGTTATGAAAAAGAAGTTATTAAAATTTGTTTTTGTTGTTTTGTTGTGTTGCGGAGGACTGACGCAGGCTGTGCCAATTACCATTCAAATATCTGGCAACATAACATCCGCAGGCGGTGTCTCGCTTCCCAGTACGATTCACACAGGCAGCCCCTTTACCGGAACTTACACTTACGACAGTGCTGCGCTGGACTCGTATACTAATCCCCAGCGGGGAAAGTATCTGTATAATTCACCCTATGGCATCAGTTTGTCTTTAGGTGGATATACATTCGCGACTGCCCCAAGCCATGTCGGCCAATTTGAAATACTGATTACAAACGATGACTCGTTTAATTTGCCTGTGACGGACTATTATACGGTCTTCAGCGGTGTAAATGCCGCAATTCCCTCTTTGGGTTTTACGATTGATAATATTATTTGGAATCTCAGAGATAGCACACACACAGCCATTTTTTCCGATGCCTTGCCTGTAACTGCTCCTGTGTTAACAAATTGGAACTATAATGTCTTAACGATATATGCTTTTGATAGTCTCGGTTATGGCATATCTATTCATGGAACAGTTACACAGGCCACACCGGAACCGGCAACAAGTATTCTGATAATGGCGGGTGTATTTCTTTTGCGGCGCAGACGATAAGTACACTCTTATCATAAAAAGTGTGGACGGGGTTGCACTATGTCTATCGTGAATTACAAACAATAACAAATTAATCTTTCGAAAGGAGTCGTTATGTATAATACACACAAATCTCTATCTCTGCGATCTTTGGTTTTTGGTATTGTGTTTGTCTTATCCGTTTTCACTTCGGCACAGAAAAGTATGGCTTTGCCTTTCGACCCTAATAACTACACGTTTCTGGTGTATGACCCTACACCAAGCAATCACTGGATTCGAGCTGCGATGGAACATATTCTTGGACGACAGCTTAACCAGAACGAAATCAGAGATAGCACTAATCCGGTAACAGCGACAGATATTGCATCGCACGATATTCTTATCGTTGGGACGAATGGTGGCGGCGACACCACCGGCCTTGATGCGATCACCTTATCGACAGGCATTACCGGCAGAGTCATTTTGACCGGTCACGATGTGGATTGGCATTCTATTAATGACTCGAAACTGTATGTGAGGCAGGCCGCTGAAAAATTTTTAGTAAATGCGATTAACTACGCGCTGCATGGCGGCGGAACAGGAATGATCGTTCTT
>JBAZTW010000037.1:18109-21454 GCA_041661665.1 Phycisphaerae bacterium
GGACATTTCCTCACAGAACATCATTCCCTGGGGTGACGATGTTAACGAATTTACTACAGAAGCCCTTGCCAGTGGTGTCTATGACAACCTCGACCCTTGTGATATGTCTGATTGGAGTGGTACCTACCACGACACATTCACCATCGCGCAAAATTCATCCTTTGTACCATTCGAACTTGGCGGCGTTAACAACGGCGATACCATCACAATCGCTCAAACCGCCATCTGCCCCTCTCCGTTCACGTTGGCAAAAACCGACAACGCTCCCGCTGACGGCGTTAAACCAAACGACCGACTCACATATACGATTTACTATCGCTATCCCGACACAAATCCAAACTATACAACTTCGCTTTCCAATATTATTATTACCGACACTCTGCCCGCCGAGGTGGATTTCTTTTCCGCTTCGACCGGCTATAACTACAATCCATCAACACGCACCGTTACATGGACTCGAAGCACGCTCGACCCCGGCGACAGTTGCTCTGTAACCGTAACCGTTGCCATCGGCAATACAATGCCATCGGCGGGACACCTGACAAACACCGCGAAAATCAGCGCCGATGATGTGAATGAAATCTCCGCGGTAAGACAAACGCCCTGGTATTATATGGTGCATAATCTTGACAAAGATCGCTGGTATCACACAATCCAATCCGCTATCATCAACCTAACCACCGTCAACGGCGATGAACTGGTGGCCTATCCGGGCATATATGGTAATATCAATTTCGGAAGTAAAGTTCTCACGCTCCGAAGTACAAATCCAAACGCTCCGCTTATAGTATCGCAGACGATAATAGAGGGCAGCGGTGTCGCCGCCGTTACATTGAACAATAATAACTCGACCATCAATGGTTTCACTATAACCAGCGCCGACAATGACGATGGCATCCATTGCACCGGCAGCGGCAGCGACCCAAACATAAAAAATTGTGTTATTTATAATGAACTTGAATTTTTCTCTTGCAATTACTCCGCAATGTCCGGTAATATGCTTTAAGATAATTGAATATGCTCTTTATCAGTTTGTAATCACTAATCCTTTTTGGATGCTTCGCAGAAAATAGCGACTTTTTTATAGAGAAGTATCACGTTGAGGGATTGGTATCCCGAATATTCTCACACCAAAAGTGTGAAAAGCGGGATGCCATTCCTTGCGTTCTCTATGGGCCGTCGCTGGCCTTCTGCGAGCGTAAGATAAGATGGCATCCTGTTTTTTTGCAACCATCTTGTCTTACATAAATAGTCAAAATCAAACAAACAGGAAAAGTGGCGTAAATACAGTCTGCGCCTGATGTTAGAAAGAAAAATTTTTACAAAAATATTATTTTTCTCTTGTATTTTGATGTGGGATTAAATACAATACAGAAAAGGACCAAAATCACAGCCGATTTTTGAAAACTTTTTTGGAGGTATTGGTATGGAAAAGAAGTTGAAAATTATTTTAGGCGTGTTGGTTATTTTGTTGTGTTATGGAGGATTAACGAAAGCGACTATCGTTGACATCAGCGTTGCAACCAACAAGCCGATATATCAACTGGGTGAATATGTAACAGTATCAATAACTGCTTACAACCCAAATCCGCAACCAGTAACTTTGAATGGGGGCATTCCTTTAGCCTCGTATGTAATGGATGGTGTTTATAACTGGGCGGACTGGCATACCAGCCCGCTTCAAGTGATAGTATCGAAAACAATACAACCTAATCAGTCGTTTACATGGAATTTGACTCATGATGCACAGGAAATGCAAAGATATCCATTCGATATTGGAGTACATACTGTTGTTGGGAAAGTTATGGCTTTCGAAATTATTGGAGATAATCAAAGTTCACCACTCCAATTCGAGGTCATCCCGGAACCAAGCGCATTTGCTATTTTGAGTTTTGCTTTGCCGATATTTAGATATCTCACGAGAAGAAAAATCTGAAAGTTCCGGCAATCAAGTAAGATTAAAAAACAACTTAAACTTATTTCAAGGAGGACATTTCATGTGTAAGAAAATCATTTATTTATATATCACTATCCTTTGTTTTGCATTTTTTTCGAATTGTTTTGCCGCGTCCGATTTGCCTTATAAGGAAGGAGAACTAATCGTAAAATTTGCCCCAAAAACAAATGGCAAACAGAAAACTGCTCAAGAGCATAATAAAATCTTGTCTTCGCTTAATGCTGGAACAGTAAAAAAATCTTTAAAACTAGTGCCAGGTCTAACTCTTGTAAAGCTGCCCCAAGGCCACAAGGTTGCAGACTCTTTATCGAAATTCAAAGGCAAAAGTGAGATTCTTTACGTTGAGCCGAATTACAAAATCAAACTGTATTCAACAACTCCCAACGACCCATGTTTTACATATCAATGGGGAATGCACAATACCGACCCAAACTATGGAACGCCTGATGCCGATATAGATGCGTCAGAAGTGTGGGGTATCATTCACGATGCCTGCGATATTATCGTGGCAGTTATCGATACCGGCGTTAATTATACTCACCCTGACCTTGCGGCAAATATGTGGACTGATGCGAATGGCCATCATGGTTATGACTTTGTGAATAATGATAACGATCCTAACGATGATCTCGGTCACGGTACTCATTGTGCAGGCATAATCGGTGCGCGCGGAAATAATGCAACTGGTGTTGCCGGAGTCTGCTGGAATGTAAAGATTATGGCTCTTAAGTTCATAAATAGCTCGGGATATGGTTGGTCATACGATGCAATTGAGTGCATCAACTACGCAGTACAGTGGGGCGCAAAAGTCTTGAGTAATTCATGGGGATATGATCAAGACAATCAGTATCTTACTAATGTTCAGGCATTGAAAGATGCTATTGATTCCGCAAATGCAAACGGCGTTTTATTTATCGCTGCCGCCGGTAATTACCCTCAGACCCCTTGGTTCGACAATGATGCCGATCCGGTTTATCCTGCCAACTTCGATTGCAGCAACATCATTTCTGTCATGGCAACGGATCGATACGACAGCATATCGTATTTCTCCCATTATGGTCTTACAACTGTTGATCTTGGTGCTCCCGGAACGAATATCTTGAGTACGTTTCCGACATATCAAACTGACTACATGCTTTTGTATGGATTCTCCACCGATTACGAAACTATAAGTGGTACATCTATGGCCGCACCGCATGTCGCCGGCGCCTGCGCTCTTGTTTGGGCGGCTCATCCAAATTTGACTCACTTGCAGGTCAAAGATGTGATTATGCAGTCCGTTGACCCTCTCGCCTCATTAAACGGCCTCTGCGTAACCGGCGGCAGACTCAATCTTTTTAATGCCGTTACCGCCACCATCCCGCCGCTCTATCTCACCAAAACCGACA
>JBAZTW010000038.1:0-20883 GCA_041661665.1 Phycisphaerae bacterium
ATTTTGTCGTTTTCATTTGATTGTTCACTGCCTCTGCTGTACTCTGACAGTTTAATTAAAAAAATCTCGGTGTCCTCTGCCTGCCATGAGCGTCCTGTGGTGAGCGCAGTCGAACCAAGTCGAATGGGTGAACTCTGTGGCTAACAATTTGTTTGATGATTCTGAAAAAGAACAGCCCTCCGGCAAAATCGCAACCATCGCTTTCGACAGCGGTGTCGATAATGTCTTTGACTATCTGCTGCCGGACAAACTCGGCGATGTCCTGCCCGGCCAAAGACTCGAAGTGCCTTTCGGCAGAGCAAATAAAACCACGCAGGGATTTTGTATTGCAATAAAACCAGCAGAACAGGCCAACAAAAAACACAAACTCAAATTCGTTAAAAAAATTATCGATGCCGCCCCCCTGCTCGATGAACGACTGCTTGCGTTTGGCAAATGGCTCAGCGATTTTTACGTTTGCCCATTAGGACAGGTATTAAGCGCAATGCTCCCCGCCGCTGTGAAAAAAGGCACAGGCGAAAAACAAGTCAAACACATCTGCCTTGCGGACAGGCAGGAACATAATCTCAAAAGCAAAAAGCAATTACAGATAATTGACGCTCTCAAAGCCGCAAACGCCTTCGATGCCGATTCAGCAATAGAATTAAATGGTTTGCTCCAATCGCTGAACATCGGGACAACAGTCGCGAATAAACTGGTTCAGGCCGGCATTGCAAAATTTACATCGCAGACATTTCTCAGAGAATTGCCGGTAGTGCCTGCGGGAATGCTGCTTAAAACTGATAAGGTAATTTTAAACGCCGAGCAGAAAACCGCTCTTGATGAAATTATAAAAAAGATAGAAGCTGAAAAATTTTCCGTCGCCCTTCTTCACGGTGTAACCGACAGCGGCAAGACTGAAGTTTATATCAGGGCAATTGAAAAGACCCTCGAAAAAGGCAAAAGCGCAATCGTTCTCCTGCCGGAAATCGCCCTGACGGCACAGACTGTTCAGCGATTCAATTGCAGATTTAAAAATATAGCCGTAATGCACTGCCAGCTCACCGCTTCGCAGCGAAACGCTCAATGGCAAAAGATAAAGACAACCTCACCGCTCGTTGTAATCGGCGCAAGAAGCGCGATTTTCGCCCCCGTGGCTAATCTCGGCATAATCGTAGTCGATGAAGAGCACGAATCGAGCTATAAACAGGATACCGTCCCCCGCTACAACGGCAGAGACGCTGCGATAAAACTTGCCCAAATGACCGATGCGATATGTGTGCTGGGCAGCGCAACGCCGAGCCTCGAAACGCTGTATAACTGCAAAACAAAAAAACATTTTTCATATCTGTCTCTGCCGAACCGCGTGATGAATCTGCCAAAGCCGGAAATGAAAATTATTGATATGGCCGCGGAAAAATTCGCAAAGGGCGTAAATCTTATCAGTGAAGAACTCCAGACGGCTCTGAAACAAACGCTGGAAAACAAGCAGCAGGCGATTTTAATGCTCAATCGCAGAGGCTTCAGCAATTTTATTTTTTGTCCGAGCTGCCGATATACGCTCAAATGCAGAAATTGCGATGTGGCTCTGACGTTCCACAAATCAGAGAAACTCCAAAAAACGATTGAGATTAAAGACAGAATTAAAGGCGGTTTTGCGATGTGTCATTACTGCCTTTCGCAGACGCTTGTTCCGCACAAATGCCCTATGTGCGGCAAGGGTGTTACGATGTTCGGACTCGGCTCCCAGCGGCTTGAAGATGAACTGATGGCAAAATTGCCGAATGCACGGATAGTCCGTGTTGACAGCGATTCGATGCAGAAGCACGATTACTATAAATTGCTCGCTGATTTTGACGCGGGCAAAATTGATATTCTTTTCGGTACGCAGATATTGGCAAAGGGACTGCATTTTCCAAACGTTACGCTTGTAGGCATAATCAGTGCGGACTCATCTTTGCAGATTCCCGATTTCCGCGCAAACGAGCGGACTTATCAGCTTATCTGTCAGGTTGCAGGCCGCGCGGGCAGAAGCAGCAAAGGCGGCAGAGTTTTTATTCAAACTTTTTTGCCAAATCAGCCTGCAATAAAATTTGCGGTACAGAACGATTTTGAAGGCTTTGTAAAAGAGGAATTGAAACACCGAAAATTATGTCTGCTGCCGCCTTTTGGCAGATTGGCAATTGTGCGAATGCGTGATACGAATTTTGACAGGCTCACCGCCGGCTCGCAGACAATCGCTGAACAATTAACTAATCTCATTGGTTCTTTGGGTTTGGACATAAAACTAACAGGACCAATGCCCTCGACTATCAGTCGAATTCAGCGATTTTATCGTATGCAGATTATCCTTCAGACCGCTAATCCGGCTAATTTAGCCCCACTTTTTGACAGTTTTCGCAGATTGAAGCCGTCAAATTCGTATATTCAGACACAAATTGATGTTGATCCTATAAATTTATTGTAAATTTATTATGGGTTGCAAAACGATAAAAAATCTGTAAAATACCCGTTCCCTTTTCGGGGAGTAGCTCAGCTTGGCTAGAGCGCTGCGTTCGGGACGCAGAGGCCGGAGGTTCAAATCCTCTCTCCCCGATTTTCGATAACCCCATAAGACAAAAACTTTTATGGGATTATTGTGTCAAATATAACCGCATTAGCTACAAAATTTTTATCCTCCCAAAACTATCCGTGCAAGCAATTCTTTGATTTTATCGGACATTCTAAAAATTTTCTTACCCACTTTGCCATCCAATGCTTTTATTTCGTATTGTATATGGGTTGAGCCTCTAATGTCGGAGGCAAAGTTGGTGAATTTGTTTATTTCGGGGGATATATTATGATGAAAAAATATGTTGTTTCGTCTTTGATGTTGGTATCTGTGTTTGTAATGCAACTTTCTGCGAATCCGGTGGACTCTGTAACTATGACGAATACCGGCTTTGGCGCAAAGGATACTATGACTATATGGGGCGGCGGACATTCAGGTTTAACCGTCTATTCGGGAATCTTTATGTTCAACAAAACAGCAAGCACCGGCACCGGCAACCTGATTAGCAACGGCACGATAGGCGGCTTCTGTATGGACCTTTCCGAGTATCTGGCCAGCGGCCCGCAAACTTATGAAGTTTTAAATGTTTCCGAAGGGCCGAAACCCACGACATTCCTCGGAGGCGGTATGGGAGCAACTAAAGCGGCTTATCTGTCGGAGTTATGGGGCAGGTATTTCGATTCATCGTGGATGGCGGGCGGAACTTACACCGCCGCTCAAAACGCGCAAGCTGAAGTTTTTCAGGCCGCGATTTGGGAAATTATTTACGAAGACCTGCCAACTTCCTCCGCCGGCTGGGATGTAACCATAGACAGCACGACAGGAAACAAAGGCTTTATAGCTGCCAATCTTGATTACACTCTTGCCAATTCGTGGCTGGGAAGTCTTACTGGTATGTATCAGGGCGCTAACCTGACAGCGCTGTCTTACAATGGCAATCAGGATATTCTCACAGTGATTCCTGAACCGGCAACAGTGGCATTTTTGGCTGCCGGATTACTGCTGGCGGTTAGCAGGGGTTATAAAACATTGAATCGCTAAGAAAGATTTGGGATAAAGATGTTTAACTTTAAACATAGTTTAATGTGTATTTCGTTAGTCGTGCTTGCCGCTGCTGCCGGTCAGGGTTCAACTATTGATATCGGTAGTGTCGGCCTATGGGCAGGCGGAAAAATCGACCTTGGCGGCGGCGTTTCGGTGAGCGGGATAGCGGCATCTGGCGGAGCTTTTTCCGCATCCAGCGGTACGAATCTGACCTCGATTTATACCGAAAAAGGCGTTTGGATAGACAAGGGGTCGGTTGTGAGCGGCGATGTCATCGCCAATGGCAAAATTGAGACAGGAAGTAATGTCAAAATCGGCGGTACTGTTTCTGCATATAGCGATTTTGTACTGCCGAAGCTTGATATTTTAGAGAAAACCACCTTTGGAACAAAGGATGTCTACGGCAAGAAAGACAGTACGACAACGCTTTTGGCAGGCGACTACAAAGGCCTGAGTTTCAGCAAAGATACAACTCTAAATCTTTCATCAGGCAAATACAACATACAGAGCTTCTGGATGGATAAAGACAGTGTCGTCAATGTGAACACATCAGCGGGCGACGTTGTGCTTAATATCGCAGGGAGTTTCAGCACGTCAAGAAACGTGTCGTTTGCAAACACCGGCTCCGGCAGTCTGCAGATAAATATCTTCGGTAAGGACTTCTGGCTCGGCAGCGATTCAAGTCTCTCTGCCGTGCTGAAAGTGTTCGGCGGCAATATAGGCGCGGATAGTTCAGTAAATCTATCCGGTCAGATGTATGCCACGGGCAATATCTGGCTGGGGAACAATTCGCAGTTTGAATACACCCCCGCCATTGCTACAGCGATACCTGAGCCTTCTACTCTGGCTCTTTTGGCTGTTGCGGGATTTTACGGTTTTATCGCAAAAGGCCGGCATCCCAAACATACATAAGCTGGGGCGTGGTCAGGGAGTATAAGCCCTTCATATCGAACTTGAAGAGGGTCTTTGCCTGCATAAAGTTTTCAAACGAGAACGGCTCTTCATATTCAATTACTTTCGCATCATCTATGTTTGCCAGTTTTTTCGCTAACGCTATCGCCTCATGAATATAGCCGATGTCATCAATCAGCCCGCATTCAAGGGCTTCAGGGGCGTTGTATATGCTTCCATCGGCAAGAGTCCTTGCCTGCTCTTTGGTGATGAGGTCTTTCCTTGCCTGGGTGACTATTCCCAAAAATCTTTCATAAGCGGGATTGATTAGTTTATCGCTGAGATACATTTTCTGCTCTTCTGTTACGGGTTCAAAACTTGTAGGCCAATCCTTTTTAGTGCCGGACTTGATAATGAGCGGCTTGATTCCGAGTTTCAGCTCAAATAAATCCTGAAGGACAAAATGCCCCATTATAACGCCGATAGAGCCTGTAATCGCGGTAGGCTCGGCAATGATTTTGTCGCAGGCACAGGAGGTATAATATCCTCCTGACGCGGCAACGGTTTCCATAAACGCCACGACGGGCTTGTCGGTTTCTTTCCTAAATCTGCAAATCTCGTCGTAAATCCTGTCGCTGGCTGCTACGCCGCCGCCTGGTGTGTTTGTTTTGAAAATTACGGCTTTTACAGTTTTGTCGTCTTTGGCGGCCTTTATCTGTTTAATCACCTTCTCGCACATATCGCCGCTGATAATGCCCTCAATCCTGATGATGGCAATTTTGTTTGATTTTATCCCACTCTCAATGGTTTTTTCGACATAATAGCCGCCCTTGTCGGTTGTAATTAAAGCAACCGAAGCCGCCAGGGCTATAACTAACAGCAGATTGGCGATTATCGAGAAAGCCAGGACGATTCCGAAAAATATCTTCCAGCCAAGGCCTTTTGAATGGTTTTGGTGAGCTGACTGCGGCAGGTTCGGGGGATAAACATTTTCCACAGATTCCATTTTTTACATCCTTTCGTACAAAAATCCACTAATGATTGTAAAACCCCGGCAGTGAAATGTCAAAATGGTTTTTGCCGGAATAAAAATGTTTTGTCAGGGGCAATTTTTTTCTTTTATGTCGCCGGAAGGGCTGATAAAATTATGAGTTTGGTATTATTGGATTTAACGCTGTCGCTCCCAGCCCCGACTTCGCCAGACGGCTACGACGGGGCAAGCGGGAGCGGCAACTGCGGAGTATGGTTATATGCTGAAAACAATGAAGCTATCAGATGGCAGGCTTGTGGAATGTACTAACGGAGACGCTATCGTCTCCATCTATGTTGCGCCTGACGAAAATGAGCGAAAGTACCTCATCGAGCAGTTCAAGATAGATGAGCATACCCTCAATTCCTCTCTTGACCCTGACGAGCCGAGCCTTTTGGAATTTGAGCCGGAACATATCGCGATGATTTTCAAGCGTCCGAGGCATTACGCCGCACAGGACGAATATCTGTTCAAGGCTCTTTCGGCAGGTTTATTTATTTTCAGCAACCGTCTGATTATCGTTATTTCAGAGGAGACTTACCTGTTTGAAGGTAAAATTTTTAATAAAATAACATCCGTTCTCGATATTATGCTTAAGCTGATTTATCGTTCTATTTCGCATTTTGTAGAACATCTAAGAGGCATCAATCAGATTTCCAACGAACTTGAGCAGCACATAAATGTTTCAATGGAAAACAAGTATTTGCTTAATCTCTTTACCCTCGAAAAGAGCCTGGTTTATTATCTTAACGCTGTACATTCAAACGCCGCGATTATCAACAAACTCAAAAGCAGCGCAGTCAAAATCGGTTTCACACAGGAAAACATCGAGTTTCTTGACGATATATCGATTGAAAACACTCAGTGTCTCAGCCAGGTTGAAATTTTTTCACAGGTTTTGTCCAGTCTTATGGATGCCCGCGCTTCGATTATCAGCAACAACCTTAACATTCGCATCAAGGCGTTGACGATTTTATCCATTGTGATTATGCTTCCGACTCTGATTGTGAGTATTTTTTCAATGAATGTTCGGATTCCGCTTGAAGACCATCCCCACGCATTCTGGATTATATTCAGCCTGGCTTGTATAGCATCCACAATGGTCGGTATGCTATGGTGGCGAAAGAAGTGGTAAAATGAATTGCCCCGCCTGCAAAAATGCGATGATTGTGCTTGAGCTTGAGCAGGTCGAGATAGACTACTGCTGCGATTGCGGCGGCATCTGGCTCGATGCGGGCGAACTTGAACTATTGTTTGAGGATACAAATCAGGCTGGACAACTCGTAAAATCCTTTGCAACCGCAACCGGCCTCAAGGAAGATGTTCGCCGCTGTCCGATATGCCTGGCAAAAATGGACAAGGTTTCGGTCGGCAGTGAAAATGAGCCGGTTATCATCGACAGATGCGCAAAATTACACGGCCTGTGGTTTGACCGCGGGGAACTATCACAAACTTTAAGCAAAGGCAATTTTGATAAAGAGAAAAAAATAATTAAACTTTTGGCGGAAGTTTTCAGCTTCAAAAAAAGTTAAGTTAATCTGAAAGGGAATTAAAATGGTGTGGATTATTGTTTTGGCGGTTGTGGCGATAATTGTTTTTGCGGTTATCGGGATGTACAATTCCTTAGTCGGTTTGCGGAATCAGGTCGATAATGCCTGGTCGCAAATATCAGTTCAGCTCAAGCGGAGGCACGATTTGATACCGAATCTTATCGAAACAGCCAAAGGCTATATGCAGCACGAACGCGGCACGTTTGAGGCTATTACCGCAGCCCGCAGTCAGGCTATGGGAGCGAAAAACGTCGCTGATGCCGGCAAGGCTGAAGGTGTTCTCGGTGCGGCGTTGAGCAAATTCCTGCTCACAGTCGAGGCTTATCCTGATTTGAAGGCTAATCAGAATTTTCTTTCGCTTCAGGAAGAACTCAGCAGCACGGAAAACAAAATCGCATTTTCCCGACAGGCTTATAACGACCAGGTTCTGTTCTTCAATAACAAGACTCAAATGTTCCCCTCGAATATAATCGCCGGAATGTTTAATTTTACAAAACGCGATTTCTTTGAAATAGAAGACACAACGGAGAAAAATGTTCCGAAAGTAAGTTTCGGGAACTAAGCCGTTATGTGGGAGCAAATCAGGGCAAATAAACGTAATTCAATCCTGCTGCTGTTTTTGATGGCGGCGGTTTTGGGCGCTATCGGCTGGACAATAGGAATGGCTTATGTGCCGAATCCCAATGGCGGAATTCTCGGCCTTGGGGCAGCTTTGATTATCTGGCTTATTCTTGCAGCAGTAAGTTTCAGCAGCGGAGACGCGATTTTTCTTGCCGCGAGCAGAGCCGTGCCTGTCGAAAAAAGCGTTAATCCTCAGCTTTTCAATATTGTAGAGGAAATGGCAATCGCAGCGTCTTTGCCGATGCCGAAGATTTATATAATGAATGAATCGGCACCGAACGCCTTTGCGACTGGCAGAAATCCACAAAACGCCTCAATAGCTGTTACCGCAGGCCTTTTAGGCAGGCTCAACAGAGATGAACTTCAGGGCGTTGTCGCTCACGAAATGAGCCATATCCTCCATCGCGATATTTTGTTTGTAACCATCGCGGGCGTTATGCTCGGCGCAATAACAATGATTTCGCAGATATTTCTACGGAGTATGTTTTACGGCTCGATGTATGGAGGGGGCAGAAGATATTCATCGCGAAGCAAAGATTCCGGCGGCGCACAGGCCATTCTGCTCGTAATTGCGATTGTTTGTGCAATACTTGCTCCGATTCTGGCGACGCTGCTTTATTTTGCGTTGAGCCAAAAACGTGAATATCTGGCGGATGCGGGAGGAGCGAGACTGACACGCTATCCAGAAGGACTGGCCAGTGCGCTGGAGAAAATATCACAGAATACCGTACCGCTTTCGGTTGCAAATAAGGCATCAGCTCCGATGTATATTGTCAATCCTTTACAGAAAGAAGGGATGAAACTTTCCGATTTGACCAGCACGCATCCGCCGATTTCCGAACGAATAAAAATTCTCAGGGGTATGTCCGGCGCATCGTTCACGGATTATTCAGAGGCTTTTAAAAACACAACTCACTCTGCTGTGCCGATACCATCGTCAGCGATGAAAACCGCTGAGCATATCGAAATTCGTCAGGCTTCATCACAGCAGGCAACGAACTATAAGAAACAAACTCGCGATATCGGCGATATTATGCAGATGGCAGGCGGATATAGATTTATTAACTGTTCCTGCGGATTGAAAATGAAAATTCCGCCTAATTTCAGTAGCAGCAAAGTACAATGTCCCCGATGTGGAACAGAATATGATTCTCGGGGTTAGTCAGACTTTCTCAGCCATTTGTGGCGGAAAATGTTTCTGACTTTATCGGTGAAAGAAATGCCGAGCCGCTGGGTGGAAATCGAAAAATCCATCTTTTTCAAATCATTTGGAGTTGATTTAAGTTTAAATAAGCCACAGAGAAAAGGAAATAAGGATGCAAGGAAAGGATGTAAGGAGTCTTTCTGCGTTTGGGCGACTGTCCTTACTTCCCTGCGTCTTTGCTTCTTTGCTTCTTTTTTACTCATCGTGCAATTGCTAATTTTGTCGCGGCCAGGAGTTCTGCCCCTGTTCTGCTCTCAACCTGGTCAGCAGAAAACAACTGATGCCTTTCCAAAATCTGCGGAGCATCAGCATAATATCTCTTTGCAGCCTCGACGCCGCCTTCTGCCGAGCCTTCCGTTTTGTAATTTATATCCAGCAACCATTTGCTGAATTCATCATTATATTCAGCGGGGAAAATTACAGCGGTTACAAACTTTTCATCGCTGTACTGCGAAAGATGAACCTTTGCCTTTGCCGGCGGAGCGGTTTTTACAGCAGAGTTTATAAGAGTTTTATAATCCCTGTTGGCGGTTGCTTCATCAGATGCGTAAAAGAACATTCCCATTTCAAGCTGAAAAATCCCGCTCGGCACACCTTTAAGCTCCATTCTGCCATCCGGATATACATTATAAATTTTATAAACCTTTATATCTTTGAAATTTTCACTTTCGAGCAGTTCGGCGACCTCATCAGCGGTAAAGCCGACAGAGCAACTCTGGCCGAAATCAACGATATAAAGACCTTTATACTTTTGCGAATTTTTAATTTCAGGTAGCTTCATTTTATTTAACCAGTAATTTTGCGAATTTTCTTTTACCAGCCTTTAAAATCATTCCATCTTTAGGCATTATCATTTGGTTGGCATCGGCGATTTTTTCGCCATCGATAGTAAAACCGCCGCCTGCGATAAGTCTTTTCGCTTCTCCGCCGGTTTCGACAAGACCGCATTGCACGACTAATTTTGCCGCGGCGATTGGTTCAGCGGAAATACTTATCTCCGGCATATCGTCAGGCAACTGCTTTTGAGCAAAAATCTTTTCAAATTCAGCAGCGGCAACTTCAGCGGTAGCTTCATTATAAAACTGCGCAACTATAATTTTGCCAAGCAGAACCTTTGCCAGTTTCGGATGCGTTTTGTTTGGGTCAACAAGTTCTTTTATTTTTTCAGTCGGAATATCCGTGAGCAGCGTGTAATAATTGTCCATCATTTCATCGCTGATACTCATCACCTTGCCGAACATTTCCTTTGGCTCATCGAGAACGCCGATATAATTGCCTTTGGATTTGCTCATTTTGTCTTTGCCGTCAAGGCCGACAAGTATCGGCATTGTAATTACAATCTGCGGTCTTTGGCCGTAAGCTTTTTGAATGTCTCTGCCTACAAGATTATTGAATGTCTGGTCTGTCCCGCCAAGTTCGACATCGGCCTGTACTATAACTGAATCATAGCCCTGCATAAGAGGGTAAAGAAATTCATGGGTATAAACATCAATATTGTTCTGCAAACGAGATTTAAAACTGTCTCTCTGGAGCATCTGGGCAACGGTTTTTTTTGCGGCAAGCTGAATGAGTTCTATAAGACTCATTTTTTCGAGCCAGCTGCTGTTATTCTTAATTTCTAATTTTTCTTCCGAGGTGTCCAGAATTTTACCTGCTTGAGCAATATATGTCTGTGCGTTTTTTTCGATTTGCTCGCCTGAAAGCATCGGCCTTGTGGTGTTTTGGCCTGTCGGGTCGCCGATGCGGGCGGTATAGTCGCCGATAATGAGAACTGCCTTATGTCCCATATCCTGAAACTGACGCATCTTGCGCATTACAACCGTATGGCCGAGATGAATGTCCGGCGCGGTCGGGTCCATACCGAGCTTTATTCGGAGCTGTTTTTTTTCTTTCGCAGCCCAGGCAAGCCTGTCGGCCAATTCGTTTTCGTTAAATACCTCAACGGTGCCGCGTTTAATCTGCTCAACTTGTGCCTTAATATCCGTCATAAATGCCTCAAAAGTATAAAATGAACATTTTAAACGAATTGTATCCGCTAATCAATTGAAATTAGGGGATGATTGGGCATGTAATTTTGATGATGGAGTTGTTCTAAAACAATTTTTTGCTGTCGATGAGGAAGTTAATCGGCCCATCATTTTGCGAAAAAACCTGCATATCTGCGGCAAAAACGCCTTTTTGAACCTCTATACCCTCTTTTGCGATAAGCTCGGCGGTTTTTTCGTATAGTGTATTTGCCGATTCCGGCTCAGCGGCAAGGCCAAAGTCCGGCCTTCTGCCCTTCCTGCAATCGCCAAAGAGCGTAAAATTGCTGACAACCAGTATCTTTCCTGATGCATCTTTTATGTTGCGATTCATTTTGTCGTTTTCATCGGGGAAAATTCGCAGATTCGCAATCTTTTCAGCAACAATGGCGGCATCGGTTTGATTGTCGCCCCTGCCAACACCCAGATAAACGAGCAGGCCTGTATCAATTTGGCCGACAGTTTTGCCGTCGATATCAACCCTGGCGTTTTTAACTCTCTGGACTATTGCTCTCATTTACAGGCTTGTCTAAATTCTTTTGTGGTATATTATTGATGTTGTTGACATCAACAGTTTTAGTCTCACTTTTTCGCCAGTTGCCGAATATTTTTTTCATTTGTTCCGAAACCGATGTTGGGTGCTGCTGCAGAGATACGCTATGCACGAAATTGCAGGTTTTATAAACAACAGTGTTTGCCTTTTCCTGAGAAAGTTTTGCGCCGGTAAAAAATGCAACATATTTACTGCCCTGCGGCGGTGAAATGTTAATCAGAAATATCACAAATCCAGCAATCGCAGCGCCTGTGAAAAAGCCGAGTATCGCAGCGCCGATACTATTCAGCAGCGATGGGAACGACACACAATAAACAGCCGTTAAATATCGAAATGTCGCAAGTTGAGCTATTATGAAAAACACCACCGCGAGCGAAAGCATTGTGCCGGAATAGGCAAAATCTCCGAGTTCGGTTCTTATAATAGGCAGTTTGTCGATTATTTGCGGAGCAGCCATTACACCGAGATAAATCGCAACAATAATATTGAATAGAAATGCCCATGCGGGATACCAGGTTTTTTTGTATCCAAGCCAGGCAAAGCCAAGAGCAGTAATCAATATTATAAATCTGTACATAATACACCCATAATCAACAAAACAAATTTTTTTAATCAAACAGCTATCAAATAGCAACTACTTTAATCACAAGGACTTATAACACACCTGCATTATATCATCTCATATAATCAAATAAGATTCACGCCCAAAATGGTACATACCGAGCGTGTTTCTTTGACTCGCTTTCCGGATTGGCCAACTTGATAACACCATCCTCAATCGCTTCCTTGATAATTCTGGATACCATTGCACTATTCCCCTTGTCTATTCCGAACCTGTCTCGCAATGAAGTATTGGTTAAATATTCTCGCTGAACATATTTTAAACAGGAATGAAGATATGCAGCCCGCACTTTATCATTTCTGTTCATCTTAGACAGCGGTCGAGGTGCAAACAAAGTAATTCTTGTGCTGTCATCAACAACCTCAAACAATGGAGCAGGCAACTGATAAAATTCTGTTTGAGAAACAATCTTGTCGATGCCGCTGCCGCGTTCTTCGCAAATACCAACTCTACGCATAAAAGAAGCTAAAGCCTCATTACGAGATTTTGGGGGACTATCAAGAAAACGTTCTGTATTCACAAGCGGTTTACCTGGATTGGTTATCTCTATACGATTTGAGAAAATTTCTATCATAGGACATATACCGCCTACGAAGAAATCCTGATGTATAATAGCATTTGAAACAAGCTCACGAATTGCAATTTCAGGATACATCGGCACATCCTTTCTCAAGGCTTTACCGATGATTTCATTGCGCGGGATAAGACCATTAATAAATTCTATGAGACCTTCAAACCCACAGGCATAGCCCCTCCTGCCAACTTGTTCTTTTATTGTCTCAAGCCTCGTTATATCCTTATAGACAATCACCCTGACAGCTTTTCTTTTTAAATTTCTAAAATCATCTAACTTTTTCGCAAATAGAATTGCGCCAAGGTTTGCAATAGAATATGTTCCGGCATCATTTTTCACTATCATATTATCGCTGATAAGCCATATAAGATAACCCGATGCTTTTCCAACAAATGCAGCCGAATTAGCCAAAGCCGAAATATATTCTCCAATTTCTTCCGGATTTTTATTATTATGCTTAAATTCCGCCCATTCCGTCTCCGCAGGCAGAGCAATTAATTCATCAAGCAACCGTAATAAATACTCTCGCGAATATATCATACTTTACTTTCAATCAATAATCTTTACTACCCAAGATTCGACGTAACACGCTTTACTTCGGCAAGGCTGGTTACGCCGGAAAAGGCTAATTTGAGGGCCTGCTTTCTAAGGTTAGTTTTGTAATGCTCGTCGCCGATGTTTTTAAAATTGCTGACGGAAAAACTCTCCGAAAGAATCTGTGCTCTTACGCCTTCATCGATAATCATCATATCGAATATGCCTATTCGGCCTTTGTAGCCTGTATTGGCGCAGTATTCGCAGCCTTTGGCCTGCATTATTTTGCTCATATCCACTTTGCTCTGCTGGAATTTAACAATCTGCGTTTCGGTGAGGTCGGCAACCGCATTACATCTGGGACAAAGTTTGCGAACTAATCTTTGCGATATTATCAAGTCAACCGCTGATGAAATAAGCAGCGGTTTTACTCCCAAATCCATCAGTCGGACTATCGTCGCGGCGTTACTGCTGCTGTGCAGGGTTGCCAAAACCAAATGGCCGGTCTGCGATGCGCTGAGAGCCACCGAAGCGGTTTCCGCATCTCTGATTTCGCCGACGCTTATGACATCCGGGTCTTGTCTTAAAACGCTGCGGAGAGCCTTTGCGAATGTAATATCGGCTTTTGGATTTATTT
This sequence comes from Phycisphaerae bacterium, assembly GCA_041661665.1. Lineage (GTDB taxonomy): Bacteria > Planctomycetota > Phycisphaerae > Sedimentisphaerales > UBA12454 > GWC2-45-44. Next base: position 13,815 of record JBAZTW010000038.1, read on the forward strand.
CAATCTGGCTGGCCTGCGGCAGGACATATTCAATCGGGTCTTCAATCGTGATTACGTTTCGCGAATTAAAATCAAGTTCACAAAGCATAGCCTGCATCGTAGTGCTTTTGCCGCTGCCTGTAGGACCGCAAACAAGAATCATTCCCTGCTGATGGCTTATCGTTTCCCTTACAAGCTGCTGATAGCGTTCACCCATACCGACATCGGCAAGGCTCAGATGCTTAGCGGCTATATTGAGGATTCTGATGGAAAGTTTTTCACCGTGTAGAACGCCCGCGCTTGCTACACGAAATGAAACGTTGCCATCTGGCGTTTTGGCGATAAATGCGCCATCCTGCGGCCTTCTGCGTTCGGCAATATCCATACTCGAAACAGCTTTTATACTGTTGACTATCGCGGCACACTTTCTAAAGTCAATTTCCTCAACGGTGCGAAGCATCCCATCAACACGGTATCTGATGGAAAACGTATCGCCGCTTATCGGGTCGATGAGAATATCGCTGGCAAGTTCATCGAGAGCGTTTGCGATTATCAAATGGGTATGCTCAATTGCGCTGCGGTCGGATTTATCCTTGCCGCCGCCAAAGACTTCAAACATATCCTTGCCCGATGAATCGAGCAGAACCAAAGAGTTTTTGCTTCTTGAACCGGCGAAATGACTCACCTCAACGATTTGGCCTGCCCTGTGGAATGCGGCTTTAACGGCATCCACAAAAGGCACACCCTGCCGGAGAATCTTTGCCGCTGCTTCTGCCGCGATAAAAACAAACAAAACAAACGGGCCGAATACCAACATCAGGACATTCATATAGGCCTTGAGCCTTTTAGGGACTATCGGGCTGAACTCAAACCGCTGGACGAGGTACATACAGAGATAGAACCAGACGATTAGAAATGCTATTCTAATGGGGCTAAACAGCAGCTTTACGGGCACAAACTCCATTGTATTTCCACGTAACAACCAATAAAGATTGCCGAGTTATAACAAAAACCCGTCTTTTAAGCAAATAAAAAAGATTAACGTAATCTTTTTTATGCTATCCGATAAATTCGTTGCCGACTTTGCGGGCACGAGTCGGTTTGTCGAGATTTATGCCCAGAGCAATGCCAACCTCAACGAGAATATTCCAGCCTGCGGCCAGATAGACGTAGTTCTGCAATTCGCCGATGTCCGGCACTTTAATAGTCGGGAAGATGGTATCCTCATCACTGACAGCGAAAACTTTCATACCAACGCCATCAACAAGAGTTTGCTTGATTTTTTCAAGTTCGCTTTTGAACGGGTCAATCAGAATAACGACATCATCGGCATTCATAACCTCTTCAATGCCGTGGACAGCGTAAGTGCCTTCGAGATAGTCGCTCTTTTTGCGTGTGATTTCGTTTGTCTTGAGCGTAAGTTCCTCGGCAACGCCGTCGTTTTTGCCGGCAAAATAAATCGTGCCTGCCCTGGCAATGCTGTCGGTAATTTTTTTATCAATAGGCATAGTCAATGCCTTTTCAAAGGCATCAGCAAGAGCGGGCAGTTTTTTGCTCAAATCAATTCCCTGTACCGCGGCAAGCAAAAACTGATAAAACAATGCCTGCTCTGCAACAGATTTTGTGGCGGCAACGGCATCTTCTTTGCCGCAGCTCAATATGAACGACTGATTTGTAAGCGATTCGAGTTTTGTTTTTGGATTTGCAATCAGGCCGAAGAGGTTTTTATGATTTACGCTTTTGAGCCTGTCGAAAAGACGAATTATTTCCTTTGTCTGGCCGCTGTTGGAAGCGCCGAAGACAACATAGTCTCTCAAATCATAGCAGCACGATTGCAAACCTCCGTCAGTTGCGAGATTCAAATCCAATCCCGCTCTTTTTGCGGCATACATAGCGTTTTTGGCGGGGAAGATTCTGCTTGAGCCTTCGCCTGAAAAGAAAAGTTTTTTAGTTTTTTTGATAGCAGCGACTGCGTTGTCGGCGTTTTTAAGACTGAAATTCCGCAAAATGCCCGGCGTCTGCATCATTTCACGGATAAGAGCAAACTGGTTTTTTCCGCTGTTCATTTTTACTTCCTTTCTTTCAAACTAAATTTTTTAGCCTCTAATTTTACATATTCCGGTAAATGGCCTACTAACGGCCTTACATAATCGAGAAAAGCGTCTGTAATATAGAAACCGTTTTTGCTTATAAATTTATCGGGCATAGGTCTTGCTTTTGCGGCAACTTCGCTAAGTGCAACCGAGCCGGTAGAGCATTTATACTCTTTGCCCTTCTGTCTTTCAAGTGTAATCATAAGGCCTGTTTTTCCCGCCGCGGCTAATTTGACCGCCGCTTTGCCAGCCATAAAGGCCTCGTCGATGTCTAATTTTACCGCGCGGTCTGCTGCGCACATCGGAAGCGATTCGGTAATCTGGAATTCGCCCCTGAAACCGAATTCATCGGCGACCATTCTGTGGAGGGCGATTGCTGCGCTTGTGCCGCCCATAGCTCCGAATTCGATATTGCTGAATTTGTCTTTTGTTTGTGACGCTGAAACCGGCGTTTTATCCGCGTAAGCGATTCCTTCGCCGCAGACTATCGAGACAAAGCCGAAATTGTCATAAGTTTTTTTGACTTCTGCCAGGAATTTCTGTTTATCAAACGCTCTTTCCGGCAGACAAAGAATATGAGGAGCATCCGATGAGTGCTGTTTGGCAATGGCGCTTGCCGCGGGCAGCCAGCCTGCTTCCCTGCCTATGGATTGATAGACGACAAACTGGTCAACTTTTCGCATATTTCGCGCAAGAACGCCGGCCTGCATAACGGATAACGCGGTGAATCTGGCTGCACTGGGATAGCCGGGCGTGTGGTCTGTGCCGAACAGGTCGTTGTCAACGGTTTTTGGAACGCCTATGCCTATAAGTTCGTATTTGTTATGAGCAGCGAATTTTTCAAGTCGGCAGATTGTATCCACCGTGTCGTTTCCGCCGGTAAGAAATATATAGCGAATATCATATTTTTTCAGCGTGTCGAGAACTCTTGGCAGGTCGCAGTCTTTGAGTTTATATCTGCAAGAGCCGAGCGAGCTTGAAGGCGTTGTTTTAAGGCTTTTAATTGTGGCTTCTGATTCTGCGCCGAGATCAATAACATTCTCAGCCATAAAACCCTCGATGCCGAATCGCATACCGAGTACGTTTTTAATGCCTGAAAAGTTTTTCGCAGCGGTGATTATTCCCGCCAGAGACGAATTGATTACCGAAGTCGGCCCGCCGGACTGGCCTAAAATCGCGTTGCCCTTCAACATTATTTTAAATTCTCCTAATAATGACAAAAAAGGCCGCCTTGTGGATGAGCAAAAGTTTTTGCTCTTAAAGCAGCCTTTCAAATTTTACTTCGGACTGCAATACTAACAGCACACAAAAAAACTGTCAAACAATATTTTTCGACTTCAAAGAGATTGCCGCACTATATGGGAATGACAAAATAAATGTCAGTTCAAGCATTTTAGGCAAAAAAATTCTAATCCATATTTGGGACGGTCTGCAAACCGATAAATATCTTTAGCTTTGGACAGACTATCGAAAGCCTTTGATGACGGCGATGCCATTGCTGCCTAATGCGATTTCAGCTTCGCGAAAAGGTGTGTTGTTCCTCCTCCTTTGTTCCAACTGCCGACCTTTGCCCTGCTCAACAAAATAGGCTTCAATTCCATACCTCACATTAATAGTTTTATATTCTACACCAAACATAAATCCGCTCGTCGGATAAGCTATCCTGCCGCAGATATATATCGCACCTTTCTGCGGTTTTTTATCAGTGGCATAAAGAATATCCGCCACATCATTGGCATCAACTTTCAGCACAACATAAATTTTTTTGTCCCTCATATAGTCATTATTTGCAATTTTGCTTAATTCATCCCGCAAATGCGATTCAGCTATGGTGCTAATTTCATATCTAAGAGTAACATAATCGCCACGAAATAAATCACGGGGGTCAACAGGGACTGTTCGTAAATATATCGTCTTGCCTGTGCGCAAGACATATTCTCTCTGGCCTGCCATAAAAGCAAGCATAAGTATCTGCAATGCCACAACAAAGATTATCAGGAGTTTTCGCATTTATTCTCCTGCAAGGCTTTTTTCTTCTTTGATTTAATATAGAAAAAACCCTGACTGAAAATCAAAACTCCGACAACAACAAAAACAGCTCCACGAACCGCAAGACTTTCAAAAAAGTCAAAGAACCTTGCCACAACCAGCGCCGCCAACAGCAGCGAGCCGACAATTACCCGACTCAATTTTACATCCATACAGCCTTTGGCCATCATCATCAGGCAGTGAATCAGAAAAATCAGATTAAATGCCGCTATCACCGGCCAATCGAAGCATCTTGTAATGCTCAGGGAATAACTGCACAGGAAAACCAGCAAAATCGGCATCAAAAGCAAATCATGTGAATAATATTTTACAAGCGTCTTTTTGAATACCTCCCTAATGACCCCAAGCCAGAGAACAATAGAAAACACAAAAGGAGTTAGCCAGTAAAAGACAACGTCTATCTTTAACGACAGCGGATGGTCTAAAATCTCACGGCTTACTTCGTCGAATGACAGGATAAAAAGCATAAGCAGATAGCCGGCCATACCGATGAAACAATATACAGTAGAAAACTTTTCAAATTTGGCGTTTTTTTGATGAAGCAGACCAACAGCAATATAAAGAGTAAAAATACATAGTAATGAATAAAACACTATCATCGCACTGTGATGGAAAGACACAACCATAAAGAGAATCGAACAGGCCGCTGACAGAAGAATTACTGCAAGCAGGAACCAGGACTGTTTTTTGTACGCAAGCGGCAGGAGCAGCAGCAAAAATATAAATACATAAGGAACGGCAGTGCGAAATTCTGACCCTTCCATAATTGCAAACAATGCGAAAAGCACTGCCGCAAGAGAGGCCTGTATTACCGACGGCATTGCCCAGGCCATAAGGAACGCACCTATGCCCCAGAACAAAAAGGCGTTGGGGAAATGTTCTTCGATATGATAAATCTGGGCAACAAGCCAAATACCCGCACCAAACAACATAGTGCCCAAAAGACAAAGAGCTTCGCCTATTCCTTTAAACTGCTGACTGCGGACAAAAAGACTTATGCCAATCAGATATGTTAAGATGAGTGAGCCAAAAACGACACCCAACTTGGCAAATTTACCCATTTTATCCCAGTTATACGCGAAAAGAAGGATAACGCCCAAGCCGATTATAACCGCGCCAAGACCGGAAAATATCAGCATTGCCCATGAGCGTGAAGGTTTTTGGGGAGGATAAAGGTTGCCGATGGATTCGCCGCAGGCAGCATCTATTATTCCCAAACGCACCCAATCCTGAATCTGACTGTGCAGCCACTGAATTTTTTCGTTTTGACAGGCCATAAATCCAACCAAAACCAATAAAATTTAAAGCACAAATACAACAACTTCATAAATATAACAGCAAGGCAATCTTACTGTCAATCTTATTTTATCTGGAAGGCATAACGCCCACGCCTTTGCCAATAACGCCTTCTACGGCGCCTGTTTCAAGATTATATTTGACTCCATCAACAAACGCGCCATTGAACATACAGGGCATATCTTCCGAACCCCAGATGGTCAGGAAATCGTCCTTTGCATATTTGGTAAGCTTTTTTCCGGCAAGTTCCAACCTGTCCTGCTCATTAAAAACAACTCCGCCGGTAGCGAAAAGCTGCTGGATTTGCGATTGACCTTTTATAGGCTCAATATAGTCAATGTCAACCTGTCGAGTGTCAATGGTAATTTTTTTGCCATAAACTTTTTGGCGATTTTCATCAAATGTGAAAGGCATATAGCCAATATGGATTCCGTCGGTCTTGTCGCTTACGGCTCGCACATGCATCGAGTTGGTATCCCAGGTGAGCCTGTCAAATCCCTTGACTATTGTATAACAGGGTTTATTCGTTGATGATTGTGACTTTGTGTCCGACTTGGCGGCGTGCTGCTCTTCCCTTGCGTATTCTATTTGGCCTGTGCCTGAGGCAATAATGGTTTCAGTGATTTTATCGTAATCTATTTGTTTCGATTTAAGTCGTATATGACTCAATTTCTTTTCGCCGAACATTCTGGCGGATTCAAGCCGAACGCCTGGACCGGCAACGGTAATATGCGATACATTGGCAGACATCGGAGCGGCGGATTGTTTTTGTGTCTGTCCATTTGTGTCCGCTGATGTTAAATCCACGATGAGCTTGTCACCATAGAAGGTATTTTCCTCATTATAAGCAGCGGCCTGTTTGGCGAAAACGCCTTTGACATTTCCATAAAAAATCGCCTGATCGCTTTTTGTCAGAAATTCTGCGCCTTTTTTGCAACTTATAACAAAAGGCTTTTCACTATTGTTTACAGCGTTGCTCACTGTTTCTTCTTTTGGATAGGCGATAATTTCGACATCATCATAAGCTTTGGCGATTTCATTTGTATAGTCGTAGCTTACCCGCTGACTGAGCAGAACATTTCTTCTGCCGAGCATTTGACGGACATCATCTGGCAACTGCTCAAATTTTTTGAATTCGGCGTATTTATAATCATCGCTTCGAGCATAAGAATCGGGCTTTACTATCATAGAGCCTTTACATTTAACAATCGCAACGACCGGCCTGTTCTGAAATTCCGACATTATCTTCTTTTGCAGTTCCACAGGGTCGAGTTGTGGAGGAGCATTAGTATCCGCCTGGACAACGGGTTGATTGGCGGATGCGGAGACAGGCGATGGAGACTGCAGTTTTGAATCAGACTTAGGCTCTGAATCCTCATCGGAAGACCATATAAGATTTGTAATCGCAATCTCGTCTGCCAGCACAACCTCATCTCCATATTCGATAGTGGCCTGATTTTGGAACAAGCACTTATAAATTTCACCACTCTTTTTATCGGATTTGGGATTAGACTGAACAGTTTCAGATTTGGCAGGCTGAGATTGCGTCGCCGGCTGCGAGGAGACGGCAACGGCAGTTTCCTTTTTGACCTTTTTTTCTTCCAGCTTTTTCACCTGCTGGATGCTTGTAATGTGCAGATAGTCGATATGCA
>JBAZTW010000039.1:0-19356 GCA_041661665.1 Phycisphaerae bacterium
CGAGTATCCAGACGTATATTACTAACGGTTGGATCACGGCGTATAATGGCGATAGTTCAGCCAAGGTCTATGTCGGTTATGATTCACAGACGAACACTACGCATCTCTGGGCTGACAAAGTATTAGGCACAGTTGGCCTTTATGTATATTTGCCCTATGTTGGACAGACTGCAGACTATAATTTCTGGAAAAATAGCGGTTTTAATATACTCGAAGTTGCTGAGACTGGTTTCTATTGGAGACCAGACCAGCTTTCCGTTTATTACACGAATATGCGCAATAAAATTGCCGATGCCAAGAGCCATGGATTTAAAGTATCTGTTATTTTATTGGCATGTATGAATCAATATGGCGGGCCGAATGAAAGTGGCAATGCGAATCCGCTTTGTTTTTCACCAGATGATGCCGCTAAGATGAGTGAAAGATTAGGTTACATTCAAACTGCGATTACAAACTTATCTAATGCTGACCGGTTTGTATTTATCCCCGGAGACCCAGGCGCTGTTACAAATGCCAATACTACTGTTGATGATTTTATTGCTATGGAGCAAGCTGTCAGAGCCAAAGTGCAGCAGTATGCGCCAAATGCTGCATATATGGTCAGTGATTGGGGTCTTCCCGAATGGCAATGGCCCATTGTGCATTCATATGAGACTGCAACTTACTGGATAGAGAAGGTGGATATGGCACAATATCTTGTAGAGCAAGGAGTTTTTGGATATGAATGCGGCGCTGAAGTTGCATGCGACAACTATTACAGACCGCTTGCCTTGACCCAGTATGTCACCTTTGGCGTGACCCCGGAATTGTATCCGTCGGCAAGTGAGGTTGCCGCTCTCCGTACTAAGGCCGTTAAAGATATTTGGGCGTGGCCGTATGATCTGACTGATGACGGTGTACATCAAACCCAACTTGAAGTACGATATATCAGGGATATGGTAAATAAGGCCAAAACACTCAAGCTTGATGGTATGACATGTAATACTGATATGGATGTATGGGGCAGGAATGAGAGTCTTAATGTTTACGCATTTGCACGTTTGTGTGTGACAGACGGCATGACATCCGACCAGATAATCGATGAGATCGCCGGATTGCTTGCCACATCGGCTACTAAAGCGACAATGGTTAAGATATTGAAATTCGTCGAAAACAACAGCACATGGCATTTAGATATGCCGGCCCAGTATAGATTACCAAATTTGGATTGCGGCGATGTAATAAACGCGACAATTGCACTTACGCAATTAGATACCGTAGTTGCTAATCCTGATAATCCTCTTCCTTTGCCGGATACACCGGCAAGTTATATAAGCAGAATCAGAACCAGATTGGAATGGATTAGAGACCATTAAAATCCTATTGGATAAATCGAAAGAGTGATGGCACTTTAGAAATGATAATTTTGATTGAATACTTATGACAGGACGAGAAAGATTTTTACGATCAATGCTGTTTAAACCCGTAGATAGGCCGGCCCGTGTCGATGCTTTTGAGCTTGCCCAAGAGGCATTTGGAGAGACTTTTCCTTCGTATGAGGAATTAAATCGTAGTTCTGGTAAAATACGAACTGCGTTAATCGAAAAATGTGCTCGGTTAGAAATGATGATTGCCGAGCGTTATGATCACGACGCGATTTTTGCATGGAATCCTTTTGCAGGAGAAATAAGCCTGGAAGTCATTTCGCTTGAGCGAAAGATGATTGGTGACTCTAAAGCAATCATTGGTATGGTTCCAAGCGTATTTTGGGCCATAGAGATAATTACGGATCACATGGCCTTTTCTGTTCGTCTTGCCGAAGATATGCGAGGACTTCACATTGATGCCGAGCGTATGTTGGAAAGGGGAATTCGGCGAGTCCATGAATTGGCCGATGCAGGAGCGGATGTTGCATATGTCCCCAATGACCAGGCGTTTAATTCTGGAACGTATTTACCGCCCAAAATTTACGAAGAACTTGTTCTGCCGTATGCCCAAAAATTATTTTCGGAAATTAGGAAGACAGGATTAATCGGGATTTATCATACTGATGGGAATATTATGTCTATTCTTGATATGATTTGTGCAACTGGCGCTCACGGGTTACAGTCCATCGATCCTATGGCAGGAATGGATATTAAAAAAGTTAAAGAACAAACATACGGGAAACTTGCGCTTGTGGGAAATGTCCAATGTAATTTGCTGCAGGAGGGCCCCGAAGACGCCATTCGAATGAGTGCGAGATATTGTTTGGAACATGCTTCGCCTGGAAGTGGTTATGTTTTTATGGCGAGCAATTCAATTTTCCCCGGTATGCCGCTTAGTAATTACCATATTATGCAGGATGAATACCGGAAGTTTTGTGAAGAGAGAGAGTCGGTTAACGGCCACCTGTCCAAAATGACGAAAATGTCCTCATAAAGGGCTGTACGTTTGTGTGATTTGTCATTATATTCTATTGATGGAAATCCATGGGTGCGGCGATAGCGATGCGGAATACCATCCGATGGTATTTGCTGCGAACATTGCAGCCCCGCGACAGGCCGGCTCGAGACCATTTCAGTTTTCAGCATATTCGCCTTAATTTGAAGCCACAAATTGCTTTTGGCCCCGCCACCGGTAGCAACGATGTGTGAAGGCATATTTTCGCCGCAGAGCTACCCCATAAGTTGTTTCAATGTAGCGGCATTCGATTCGGGGATGGCGTTTTTTTTTATGGCCTGTACATCATCGGCACATACTCTTTACACCGTTTCTCCGCGAAAATTTTCTTGAAACGGGCAAATCTCTGGATACCACCTTCAAGCGGCACCTTGACCCAATCGTCACCGATGAGAGGTTTGGCGTATTTAACGAAATCGTCAGTCACATCATATCTGCTTTCTGTAATCCATTCATGCGGTACCTCCCGTACAGAGTTCGCAACTACAGGTAACGAAACCTTGTCGTAGTAGGCTTCATAGGTGTCTCCGGGTCTACGCTCAATGGTGGACATCCAACCCGTTCCGTCCTTGAGAGCCACTTCAACGGCATGCCTTGCAACGAGAAAAGCTTCCTCGATATCAACATTGGAGGCAAGCACCGACACCATACGCTGTTCAAGCCCGGAAACATTGCACCAAGCCGGTCCATATTTGGAAAGCTTCTTTGAATTCAAATAGTGGGTGACAATTGTGCTGTTCGTGCGCCCGTAAGGATCTTCACCGTCGGTATGCCCAAAGGCGTCGCGTTTCTCACTGAAAGCTCCGAAATCCTGCCCTCTGTTGACAAGAACAATACAACGCGGGCTTTGTTTAAGCTCGTCACTGACGGTGTCGGCAATTTCCTCAAGAGTAAATTTTGATTCCGGCAAATAGAGATGTAAAGGCATTTCACGGTTTGGATCTCCCAGCCGGGCAGCGGCTGGAATGAAACCCGTGCCGCGGCCCATTGCCTCTAAGACGATGACGGGATTGTGCGTGCAACAACCAAGGCTTTCCTGATTGGCATTTTGGATTAAATAAGCCCAATAACGAGCGATTGAGCCATAACCGGGGGTATGGTCTAGGTATGTGAATTTCTGATCGCCCAAATCATTATCAACCGTTTTCGGAATTCCCACTACGGTAAGATCCAGCTGTTTCTCTTTAGCTAAATTGGACACCTTATTGGCGGTATCCATAGAGTCATTTCCGCCAATGTAGAAAAAGTAACCAATATTGTGAGCTTTTAGCACCTCGATAATTCGCTCAAAATCTTCCACACGATCATCCGACAGCTTATAGCGGCATGTGCCAATAGCTCCTGCGGCAGGAGTTGTAGCCAATAGATCAATTTCTTTTTGGGGTTGAGCCGATATATCAATCAGTTCCTCTTGGAGAACGCCTTCAACTCCGTGCCAGCCGGCATAGATTTTCCCGAATTTGGACGGGTAATTGCGACAGGTTTCTATGACTCCTCGCAGAGAGTTGTTGATCACCGGCGTCGGTCCGCCCGATTGCGCAACCAATACATTTATATTCTTTTTCATGAATATTTCTCCTTATGTCTATTTTTTTAACATCATATTTTATAATTTTTTGAAATATTCCTGCTGGTGTCAAGGTCTATGCCGGCAGCAAATTCCACGCCGACCTCACATTGTCCGCAATAATTCTGCGGTCTTTTGCACCATTATGTCGCCGCTTTTATAACTAAAAAGTGCGTTTGACGCTTCGTAACCGCCTTCGTCGTCGGCCTCTTTGGTCACAATATAGCCCTGCAATTCGCCATTTGCACAGGATATGATAAAAGTATTTGCACAAAGCTTTTTGACTGCCAGCGCGTAATCGACAAAACATTCGCCCTGCCAACCCACGAAGGCCCACTGCCCGATTTTCACGATTTGAATTTCGGCGGGCAACACTTCCGGATATGCCTGCGACAATCTGCCTTCGGCGGCGGCTTTCGCCATCGTTAGTGTTTCTTCCGCACCGAACCAATCACATTCCGCCGTGCGGACTTCCTGACGCGGCGCGCCGCTTGTGCGAAGATGCTCGAGTCGTGCGACAGATTTCTCGAGTTTTTCCTGTGCGGCCGCCATACCGGAGAATGATCGTTTGGGCAAATCAATCAGAGCTTGTTTGCACTGGATTGACGCTGAGGTTTGAAACTGTATTGTCGGCAGGACTTTTTCGACCGCCTTGCCCAATATTTCACCGAGACGCTGTGCTTCAGCAAATGTATTTGCTTTGGTCACATGCCGCGGGCTTTGATTGCCGGATGGGCCTGTGTGGTGCAGTACGGCACATTTTGTGCCGACACAATGTTTTTGCAGATACATACGCGCATACGCCGGGAAATCGCCGCTGACAAGTTTTGAATCTTCATGCAATACGGTCGGGTGCATCGAACATACGAGCATACACGCTATTAATTCGGTGCCGGCGGCATTTTGTATCAGCAGCACCGGTACATTCATGTCGGCGGGGCCATCAGGACTGCGACGATTGGTGCCAACGCCGGTACTGTCGGCAATTGCAAGGCCGATGCGGGCAGGCTGTGTATTTTTATACGCCATCACGGCCGCCTCGACTATCCGGTCCTCCATGAATCGGACGTATTTCTGGTCGGCCTTTGGCACGATGGGATCGGCCTCGTTGCTGATGTAATCCACCGTGATAGGCCCAGAATGAGTATGCGTTGCGCTTATCATGATATGGCCGGCGAGAATGCCGGTTTGTGCGGTGATACGTTCACGAATGCGCTGTGCACTTTTTTTGCCCACAAAAACAATATCATTCGCAATAATCATCGCTGCCGTCCGGCCGTCATTAAGATAAAGCGCCGAACTCAGCAGCGGATCATTGATTCCGGTGCTGTACCGCTCGACATGCGGATATCCAAAAAGAAACTGCGAATCCTTTGGTGATATATCAACTTGTGCTGCGCCTGCAAGTAATGTCATATGCTTCTCCTTAACTTAGTACTCTAATAACCTTTGTCCTTGTCAATTTTTTTACGAAAGTTCGCATTCTGCATTATTCCCTGATATAGTTTACAAAAATCTTTACAAGTTGCCAGATTTTGTTTGCCATAATGTTAGATTATGTTATATTATGAATAAAATAACATATTCCAATTTGATAGTCAATATGGTTACAAAGAAAAATTTAGTTCCGGCCCAGCAGCGGCTTGAAAAAATTCGCGACATGCTTTCTCGGCAATCTTCTGTTTCGGTGAGCCATCTTGCCCGGCTCCTGAAGGTCAGCGAGATGACCATTCACCGCGATCTGGCCAAACTCGAGCAGACCAGCAGCGTCCGCAAAACGTACGGCGGCGCGGTTGTCGCCGAGCAGATGATATTTGAATTTGATTTTGCCGCCCGCCGTAAAGCCAATCAAAGGGCAAAGCAGGCCATCGCCCATGAAGCGGTAAAGCTGATCAAGCCCGGTGCCAGAATAATCCTTGATACCGGCACAACAACACTGGAACTGGCGCAGCTCTTGAAGGATTTTGGCAATCTTACGGTCATTACCCCGAGCCTTGCGGTTGCATCTGTTTTGCAGTTTTCAAAAGGAGTGCAAACGATATTACTTGGCGGGAGCATCCGCGAGGGCAGCCCCGACCTTACCGGCGCTGTTACCGAGGCGACTCTTGCCATGTTTGCGGCCGACATAGCGTTTCAGGGCGCCGATGGTATCGGCTTAAATGGCGAACTGTTCAATACTGATATGCGGATAGCCAAAGTTGACCAGAAGATACGCCGCCGCGCCAAGAGAACTTATATTCTTTCCGACAGTTCTAAAATTGGTCAAACTGACCTTGCTTCAAATGGAATGCTTTCAGAGGCAGAGGCTTTGATTACTGACAGCAAAATCACTAAAGAGCAATTGTCTGAGTTGAAAAAAACAGGAACAAAAATAATAATCTGTGAAATTTAACTTATAATAGGAGTAATTAAAATGGCTTCAAACAAAACTATTTCCGCACCTAAATGGGCACATTTGGATTTAAAACAGGTTCCGGATATTAAAATAGCGCCTCCGGGGCCGAAATCGAAGGAATTGCACACAAGATGCACAAAATACTTCAAAGGTCTTAGTGAGCAGGTAAAGCTGTTCCCCGTAGTTTTTGACCATGGCAAGGGATGTGAACTTGTTGATGCTGATGGCAACAGATACATTGATTTTTCATCCGGCATATATGTTACAACATTAGGCCACTGTCATCCCAAAGTTACCGAAGCTGTCCAGAAAATGGCTGCGAGAATGATGAACTGCCATGATTTTACCACTGAAATTAAAACCAGACTTGTTGAAAAACTTGCAGAAATTTTGCCCGGTGATTTAACCGGCTTCCAGTTTTATGATTCCGGCACAACGGCTGTTGAGGCAGGTCAGCGTGTTCTCCGCGCGGCAACAGGCAAAAACGAAATGATTTCATGCTTCTATGATTACCACGGCAAAACTTACGGCGGTGTTTCGCTGGGGCACATTCGTTCCAGTGTTTATGGTGTATGCAGAGCGCCGGGAATGCACATGGTTCCAAGGCCGAATACTTACAGGCCAATGTTTATAAGGCCCGATGGCTCAGTTAATACGGAAAAGTATATTGAGTTTTTTGATGAGTATATTAGTAAGGGTACTGTTGGCAATGTGGCAGGCTTTGTACTTGAGCCGATTCAGGGCTGGGGCGGCTCTGTTATGCCTCCCGATGATTTCTTTCCGAAACTTCGTAAATACTGCGATGAAAAAAAACTCCTGCTTATGATAGATGAAGTATTGACGAGCTTCGGCAGATGCGGCAAATGGCTGTGTATGGAAAATTGGGATGTTGTGCCGGATATTGTTACCATTGGCAAAGGCTTTGGAAATGGTTTCCCCGTAACTTGCGTAGCTGTTAGAGAGCCTTTCAAGGAATCGTTCGAGTCTATTTCCGCTTCAAGCAGTTATGGCGGCAATCCAATGGCTTGTGCCGCAGCGCTTGCCTGTATCGAAGCTATTGAAGAAGAAAATCTGCTGGCTCGCTCCGCTTATCTTGGCGAACTTGCAATGAAGCGAATGGAGAAAATGAAAGCGGAACACCGGATTGTTGGCGATGTTCGAGCTAAGGGTTGTTTGATGGGTATTGAGCTGGTAAAAGATAAAAAGACCAAAGAGCCTTTCAATGAGGCAGGCAAGTTAGTTTATCAAAAGGCGTTTAGAAAAGGTCTTGCCTGGATACCTGCCGGCCACATTCTCAGAATGTCTCCGCCAATTGTTATGGAAGATGAAGTCTTATTAAAGGGTCTCGACATTATTGACGAGGCGATTGGCGAAACAGAAAAGGAATTACTGAAATGAAAACAGTAAAATTCGGCATAATCGGTTGCGGCCTGATGGGTCGGGAATTTGCTTCTGCTGTTGCCCGCTGGTGTCATTTGCCTGAAATGGATGTCAAACCTGAAATAGTGGCTATTTGCGATGCCAGCGAAAAAATTATGGAGTGGTACACACAAAACCTTCCGACAATAAAGCAGGTAACTAAAAATTACAAAGAGTTGCTTGCCAATAAGGAAGTGGAAGCTGTGTATATCGCCGTGCCGCACAATCTGCATCAGGAATTCTACTGCGCAGCGATTGAATCAGGCAAGCATCTGCTTGGCGAAAAACCCTTTGGCATTGATAAGGCCGCAAATGATAAAATAACAGAATGTATTAAAAAACACCCTAAAGTCTTCGTCAGATGTTCAAGCGAATCACCGTTCTTTCCTGCTGTTCAGCGTATAGGAGATATGATTGAGGCAGATGCTTTCGGCACGATTCTCGAAGTGCACAGCGGCTTCCTGCATTCCAGCGATCTTGATGCCGATAAACCCATCAACTGGAAACGTATGATAGAATTCAATGGCGAATACGGCTGCATGGGCGATTTAGGAATGCACGCATGTCATATGCCGTTCAGGGCCGGCTGGATGCCGATTAACGTTCGCGCACAGCTTTCAAAAATTGTCAAGGAACGTCCTGATGGCAAAGGCGGCAAAGCACTATGCAAGACATGGGACAATGCGACACTTTTCTGCGAGGCAAAGGACACTAAAACAGGCTGGACATTTCCTCTGACCATAAAAACACATCGTATTGCTCCCGGTAATAAAAATAACTGGTACCTTGAAATATGGGGCACAAAAGCATGCGTCCGCTGGAGCAGTAAACAGATAAATACGCTGGAAATTCTTGAATACAAGGGCGGCCAGCAATCTTGGCAGAATATTGATATGGGGCATGAAGTGGCGTATAAGTCAATCACTGGCGGCATCTTTCAGATGGGCTTCTCTGATTCCATCCTCCAGATGTGGGCGGCATTTTGTTATGAACTTGTGCACGGCAAATCGCCGAAAAAATTTGCCGGCTGTGTAACACCGCAGGAAGTAGCCGCAAGCCATAGTCTCTTCACCGCGGCTCTTGAATCGCATAAAATGCGGCAGGTTATTGCACTTTAAATTATTGGGAAACATAATTATGGAAAATACGATTTTAAAAACCGCACTGCATAATCTAAAACTGACCGCTGGGCGTCTTTGTCTTGATGATGCGATGCTCTCGCGTCTAAGTGAGCCGAAGGAAAAAATTGAAATCACCGCAAACCCAACTCTTGCCAGTGGCCGCAAGCTGCATTTTCGGGCGTTTGTTGTGCGTCATAATGACGCTATTGGCCCCGCAAAAGGCGGCATACGGATGTCGCCGAGTGTTACAATGGACGATATAACCGGTCTTTCGATGGAAATGACGTGGAAAACCTCACTGATTGGTGTTCCGTTTGGCGGGGGTAAAAGTGGTATTTGCATTGATCCTGCGGGAATTTCTGCTGCTGACAAGGAAGTGGTTATCCGTGCATTCACCCGTGCGGTACATCGGCACGTTGGTCCTGAAATATATATTCCCGCCCCTGATATGGGCACCAACGAGACCGATATGGGGCATATCCGCGATTGCATCGCTTATTCAGAAGGCACTTCTATCACCAACGGTTGCTTTGTAACCGGCAAGCCAGTAGTGCTGGGCGGTATTGTTGGCAGACGCGAGGCGACCGGTAAAGGTGTGGTCTATACGACGCTGGCGGCGTGTGAAAAGCTTGGTATCGATATAAGGAAAGCTCGTGTGGCCGTGCAGGGCTTTGGTAATGTCGGTTCGATTGCAGCTATCGCGATTGCACAGGCAGGCGCTAAAGTTGTCGCTGTTGCGGATGTGAATGGCGGTGTCTATAATGAGGCAGGCATCGATATGCAAAAACTTGCGGAGCATTTCAAGAGCACAGGGTCATTGAAAGACTTTGCCGGAAGTAAGGCGATAACCAGCGATGGTGTGCTGGAAGTGTCCTGCGATATACTTATCCCAGCGGCAACACAATCCCAGATTACAATTAGGAATGCAAACAAGGTGCAGGCAAAAATTATTGCCGAAGGTGCCAATGCTCCGACAACGCCTGAAGCCGACGAGATATTGAAAAAACGTGGAATTTTTGTGATACCAGATATTCTTTGCAACGCCGGCGGAGTATTTGTGTCGTATCTCGAATATACTCAGGAAACACAGCGTGAACAGATGACGCTTGAACAGGTCGAACGGCGACTGAGCGAGCGTATGAGGTTGCGTTTTGCTGATGTTGAAACTTATGCCGCAAAAAAGATGCTCACGATGCGTGAAGCGGCGATGGATATGGCAGTAAATCGAGTTGTGGAAGCGATCGTTGCCAGAGGTTTTTTGCCATAAAAGATGGTTTTGTATACCCTATTTTTGGAAAATTTCTGAAAAAGTTGAGTTTTGTTGTGCATCTGTTGCACACCTGATTTTGCCCATAAACAAAAGAAGACAAGCAGCTATAACTACTTGTCTTCAAATATGTTAAAAATGGGCAGGAGTGGAGTTGAACCACCGACACACGGATTTTCAGTCCGTTGCTCTACCAGCTGAGCTACCTACCCATAAATATTTATAAAATAAAGACTTATAATAAATGCTATTTTATTTATATTCTTAATTAATACAACCTTGGCTGCAACTATTTTGTAAATTACAATATAATTGTAATGAGCTCATTGCGAATAAGAATTTGTGTTAATGGTTTTGCTCACGTCAAAAGCCGATAATAAAAAACTAAAAACACGCTCAAACAAACTCCAGCTTATTTTATACTCAACGGGTCAATATTGCAAGAAAATTAAGGATATACGCCTTCAGCTTAAATTAGACTATAAAGAGGTCTATTTTGATTGACGGTTTTAGCTCATACAGTTTTCTTAATTTTCACAAACGATTTATTAAAGTTATCTCCCATCGCCTCCAGGCTTGACCGCGCTGCTGTTATAACGGCCAAGAAAGGTTATAAGCCCATCGAGGATAGTGTATGGATGTGGTGGACAGCCGGGGATATATAAATCTACTGATACTATGCCGTTGATTCCATCGTTAACCTCCGAATGCCCTGCGTAAATTCCCCCTGAAATTGCACAAGCGCCGACAGCGATTACAAATTTCGGTGCCGGAATCGCATCATAAGTTTTTTTCAGCGCCAGCTTCATATTTTCCGTTACAGGGCCGGTAACAAGGATTCCGTCAGCGTGACGCGGTGAAGCGACAAACTGAATGCCGAATCGGCTAAGGTCGTAAGTAAGCGTTGTCAGCACATTAGTATCTGCCTCACAGGCGTTGCATCCGCCTGCGCTGACCTGGCGGAGTTTGAGAGACCTGCCGAATATCCTTTGACTTTCCTTGTCAATCGCCTGCGCCAGTTTTACCTCGGCATCTGAAATCAGCAAATCATCACGCCGGTTTGCCGTGAGACGATAATTTTTTGAAAATTCGATAACATTATTTGAGCATATCTGCATACATTTTCCGCAAAAAATACATTTGCCCAAATCGACACAAACTTTATTGTCTCTAAAAACTATCGCACCGGTCGGACAGTTTTTTTCGCACATCCGGCATTTATTGCATTTGTCGTAATGCAGAATCGGTCTGCCTCTAAAGCGTTCAGGCATAACAGGCTGTTTCGCCGGAAACGGATATGTGCGATAACCCTGTTTTATTCGTGATATCATTGCTTTTAACATAACAGCCTCACAGGTCGTGTCCGCAGTAAGAAAGGTTGAAACTTTTATTGCACAGCGGGAAATCGGATATTTGCTGATTCCGCATCACGACAGCCAGCCCAGCCCAGTTATGAAACGATGGGTCAACAATTTTATAACGTACAAGTTTCCCACTGCTGTCGGTTATGGCTGTATGGCATATTTCGCCTCGCCAGCCCTCTGTCATCGCCGCAACAATTTTATTCGGCGCAGCGGGAGCGACATTAGTTTGTATCTGACCGGGTGTCATTATATCGAGTACGCTGTTGATAAATGCCGCCGAGTGCTGTATCTCAAGCCATCTAACATAAGCACGCGCGAAAACATCTCCTGTTCCCCATGTTGCCACAGGTATCTGCTGGAACTGAAAAATTCCGCTTGCGAAATTATATCGGCAGTCGCATTGCAAACCGCTGGCACGAGCCGGTGGCCCGACGATTCCTAATTCTTTGCACGTCCGTTCCGTCAATATGCCGGTGTCGTCAAATCGACTTAATACCGAAGGCGTTGTCCACAAACAGCCTGCCGCATTTGTTACATCTTTTAGAGCCTCTGCCAAACGCTTGCGCAAATCATCAATATGTTTTTTTTCGAGGTCGAAGACCGTTCCGCCTGGCATTACAAAGCTTCGGCCAAAACGGTTGCCGCACAATATTGCGGTCATATTAAGAAAATCGCCGCGAATACGTCCGCAAAACGACGCGGTCGGCAGATAGCCTATGTCGCCAGCCAGCGCGCCCAGGTCGCCGGTATGATTGGCAAGTCGTTCGAGTTCAAGAGCAATTCCACGCAGCATTTGCGCTCTGGCAGGAACCGAACATCCCGCCAGCGATTCGAGAATATGACAATATGTCATAGTGTGTCCGATAGTTGTATCGCCTGCCGCCGTTTCGATATAATGAATCGACCGCTTATGTGGTGAACCTGCCATTTGCCGTTCAATGCCGCGATGCTGATAGCCCAGCGATATTTCCAGGTGCAAAATATTTTCACCACTGCACTGAAAACGAAAATGTCCCGGCTCGATTATTCCCGCATGTACCGGGCCAACGGCGACTTCGTGAATCTCACTGCCCTCGACACGGAAAAAATTCGTTACAGATGGCTGAATTGGCAAATCCGCAGAACGCTTCCATACATCCTGCCCAGTATATGACCGATGAAAACGTATAGGTTTGAGCCAGGGATGACCATTTGGGCATATCCCAAACTGTTCGGCGATTTCACGTTCAAACCAATGCGCCTGCGGACAATCAGGTGTCAGCGATGGATAACTTTCTTTTACATCAGTCGATGTCAGATGCAGCAATCCCTGATTGTCGTCAGCAAGAACAGCTATTAGTTTTACAATATTGTTATCAACAGGCATACCGAACAGCGAGGCTATACGCATACCTTCATCAACTCTGCTGATAACGGTATTGCGAAAATCATTTATCTCCAGATTAGGCAATGCGCTGATATCCGCGGTTTTGCAGTTATATATAGTAAGCAGTTGTCGGCTCATTATCGGCCTCCCAGTAAACCGGCAATGGTATGTAAAATATCACTCAGGTGCGTTGGGATATAAACACCCAGCAGCAGCACACCGCACAGCAGTATCGCAGGCGGCACAATAGCGCCGAATCTTTCGGTTTTTACAGAAGCATCTTCAGCGTCCCGTCCCTGCGTCATACGAAACGCGATAGCGGAAATGCCCACAAAAATAATCGCCAGAAGTATCAGATATGCTGTTGCGACAAAATACCGTCCCTGCTCAATGCCTGACTTTAAAATCGTAAATTCACTCATAAATGTTCCGAATGGCGGAAAACCGGTAATTGCCAGCAGTCCCGCCGTCCACAGCAATCCAGATGCCGGTATTTTTCTGAGCATACCGCGCACCTTGCTCGCAGTTTTTGTTTTATATGCCGCAACGATATTGCCGGCCACCAAAAACATTCCCGCCTTGGCAAGCGAATGATTGACCGCGTGCAGCATCGAGCCGAATACAGCCGCTCCGCCAAGCCCGACGCCCAGAGCGAGTATGCCTATATGTTCGACGCTTGAATAGGCGAGCATACGTTTATAATCCGCCTGCCCCACGACAAATACCGCCGCAAACCCCATAGAGACAAGCCCGAACAGAACTAATAAATCCTGCGCAAAAGGCAGACAACCTGCCGCCGCCGTTACCTCATAAGCCCGCAGAATGCCCACAAATGCACAATTTAGCAGCGTTCCTGATAAAAGCGCAGATACAACAGATGGCGCCTCGGAATGCGCATCGGGAAGCCAGGTATGCAGTGGGGCAAGCCCCATTTTTGTGCCGTAGCCGACTAAGAAAAATATAAAAGACGCTTTTATCCACGGCGCCCACAATTGCGAAGCGTGGGCGATAAGGTCGCATCGCATCAAAGGTATCGTGCTGCCATCCTGTGACGAGGCGGCAATCGCGAGAAAAAAATTGCCTAACAGAGATACTGCGATGCCGACCGAACAAATCAGCAGGTATTTCCAGGTCGCCTCAAGCGAACGATGCTGGCGATGAAAATAAATCAGCGGCGCAGACACAAGTGTTGTGGCTTCCATCGAAACCCACAGCATCCCGAAATGCTGGCTGGTGATAACCATCGTCATTGTCATCAAAAACATCAGCAGGCAGGCCGTGAATATTGCTTCCGGCGCATTAACGAAAAATTCTTCTTCCTGAAAATCCTTTTTACTGCCGTGCTGTTCAGCTTTAAGGTATCCGACAGCATAAAATGATGCCATAAGAAACAGAGCACTCGTAATGCTCAAAAACAATTGCGCAATAGGGTCAATTACAAACCAGCCGTTCAGTATTGACTGGCCTGTCCACACCCAGCTTGCCGCCATAACAGTCGTATGGCAGCAGGCAGCGATAACTAAAATAATTCGCCGCAAGCCGTCCGCGTGAATAAGCAGACTCAATATCGCCGCGGCAAATGGTATCAGTAGTAATGCCCAAATCATCATCAGTTCCTTAGCGTACTCAACTGGTCGGTATTTATATGGTCAAATTGTCTGCTGATATGGAAAATTGCGATACCCATCACAAATACGCCAACGAATACATCGAGCAGAATTCCAAGTTCGATTAACAGCGGCTGCTGTTTTGCGATAGCCATACCGAACGCGTAAATACCGTTTTCAAGCACCAAATATCCCAGTACCTGCATCAGCGCCTTCTTTCGGCCAACAATCAGGAACAATCCCACTATCAGCGTGAATAGTGCAACCGGAATAAGCATCGCCGAGTTCACACTATACGGCAGCGGCAGACGCGTGCCTATCCAGGACGAAAAAACCAGCGCAACCGGCCCAGCCAGCAGCGATAACCCATATCCGACATAAGGGTCATCCTCACGCCAGACATTCAACTGCCGCAGAGTCCGCCAGAGTACCATTGGAAATAAGATACCCTTAATCGCCACGCTCAGAACCGCGAACACAAGCAGCTGCATCTCAAATTTATGTATCAGCAGCGGCAATATACCCAGAGCTACTCCCTGCGTCGCAACCACGCGAATGCACGCGCGAAGTCTGCCCGTACCCAGAATAACCATATTCGTAAGTATCAGCAGCACCATTATAATATCAGTCCACAAAGTTTAGTTCCTTAACGCAAAAACAAGAGACAGTATTGCAAGAGCGATTGCCGCAAAAAGCAGATGAGGCACATATATAAGCCGCAGCCTTGCCATACATGATTCGACTATACCTGTTAAAATCGCCACGACAAAAATCGCCGCCACAGCAATCGGCATCGACAGCCACAAAGACATCGCACCGCAGGGCACGATAATTCCGACGAGTATCGCTGCGAATATCCACAGCTTCAGAGCCGCGCCATACATAATAAACGCCAAATCCGGCCCGCTGTTATCGAGTGCCATTACTTCGTGTATCATCGTCAGCTCAAGGTGCGTATTCGGGTCGTCCACCGGAATACGGGCATTCTCAGCAAGAAGAACAATAATCATCGCCGCCGCAGCCAGCAGCAGTGTTGCGCAATTACTCGTCCATACCGCAGGTGTAATGGCTGAAAAAATTCCTGAAAACGAAATGCTCGAAGTCTGCCGAGCCATTGCCGCCAGAGCGATAAATAATGCAGGCTCCGCCAACGCGGAAAACTGTACTTCTCTGCTTGCGCCCATTCCCTCGAAACTTGAACCGGTATCCAAGGCACCGATGACAAGGAAAAATCGCATCAGCCCCAGCAAATATGCGACAAGTATCAAATCGCCATTAAAACCCAGCAGCGTTTTATCGCAGCCTATCGGTACAATAAACACTGTCAGCAAAACCGCAGAAAGACAAATCACCGGCATCGCTTTGAATATCCACGATGTTGTTGAACTGTAAACTACGCCCTTATGAAGCAGCCGCCGCAAATCATAATATGGCTGAAGCACAGGCTGGCCGCGCCTGCCCGCGAAATTCGCCTTGACGCGATTGATTACGCCCAGCAGCATCGGTGCAAGCACAATACCTAAAACAGGCTGAAGTATCATCGCAAAATTTATCATTTCAATTTCCACATCAGAAGAATCAATAGCGTAATTGCGATATAAAGCACATAAACCTGCACGATACCGTACTGCACCCATCGCATCTTGCCCATAAATTTATCAATCCACTTGAACACAGGCCTGTAAATATATTCACTGCTGATGTCAGGTGTATGAGATTCAAACTGTGCCTGCAGCGGAAACAATTCGGTTATCCGCTTGGTCTTGAATCGCCACGCTAATATATCTCTAAACATACTTACAATCGGCTGCGAAAAAGATGATGCCGTGTATTGAATCCGTGATGTAGGGGCCGCATAACCGCAGTCCCACGTTACAGATTGTGCCACAGTCCTGTCCCGCAAAAGTCTGCGTCTGAATATCGCGATAGTCACGGCAAGAACCACAAACGACAACGATGAAATAACAACGGGCCAGAATATCGTATTTGCGCTGCTTACCGCTGTACTAATATCTCCGCTAACCGCAGGCGTTATTTGCAGAACAATCCTTACTATCGTAGGCAGGAGCAGCGGGGCGGCTATGCCTACCGCCAGACAAAGTCCTGCCGGTATCCACATCGCGGCAATCATTTCCCAATGCGCCTCTTTGGCGTTTGCCGCTTCTGCCGTCCTGGCCTGACCGAGAAATACAATACCGAATACCTTTGTAAATGCCGCCAGCGCAAGACCGCCGATTAAAGCAAGAGCCGCTATCGCCGTTATCGTCGGCACAGCCATCCGCACTCCATCAGAAAGAATCGCTGCGAACGAACCGTAATATAAAAGAAATTCCCCGAAAAATCCGTTCAGCGGCGGAATACCGCATATTGCCGCCGCGCCTATTACAAACACCATTGCCGTTTTAGGCATACCCTTAATAAGACCGCCGAGCAAATCCATTTTGCGAGTGCCGGTCGAATGGGCAACAGCGCCTGCCCCCATAAACAGCAGGCTTTTAAATAATGAATGGTTGATTGTATGCAGCAGAGCGCCGGCAAAACCGAATATCACAAGCACATTTGACCCGCTTGCGATGCCGATTATGCCAAGGCCAAGTCCGATGAGAATAATCCCGATATTTTCTACGCTCGAATAAGCGAGCATTCTTTTTATGTCGTGCTGCGCCAACGCAAATAAAATCCCCAATATGCCAGAAATAATTCCCAGCCAGATTAAAAGCCACCCCCACCAAAGCTCCACGCCGGGCATAATTGAAATCGTGCGAATAATCCCGTATATCCCCATCTTAATCATCACCCCCGACATCACCGCTGAAATATGACTTGGCGCGGCAGGATGCGCTTCAGGCAGCCAGACGTGCAAGGGCATAATGCCCGCCTTTGTTCCAAATCCGACTAATGCCAGCATAAACAGCACAGAAGCCTCTCGACCGAATACGCCGATACGATCAAAATCGAGCGTGCCGTTGTATTTGCCGACCATCACAAAAAAAGCCATTAGAAATGCCGTGCCTATATGAGTGGCGACTATATATATCCATCCCGCCTGCCGGACAGATTCGTGTTCATCATCAAATGTTACAAGGAAATACGATGCCAGCGACATTATCTCCCATGCCACAAGAAACAGTACGCCATTGCGTGCCATCACAACCATCGCCATACCTGCTGCCAGCATATTAAAGAAAAACGTCGGCACACCTAATCGTCGGTCTTTATATGAAATCATATACCCGCAGCCGTAAATCGCCGCAGCCGAGCAGGACACCGCAATCGCCATCAAAAATAACGCCGACAAACTGTCTATCTCAACGTAAAATGAGCCATAAGGTACTTGCCATGGAATTCTGAGTGAAATTGCTGCCCCACTGCACAGCACATTAACAGCGACTATAACAACCGGTATAAACCCCGCGATAATTCCTGCCGCCCCAAAACGTGTACAGTTTTTCCCATCTCTGATAAATAATGAAATCAGCCCGGTCAAAATAACAAAAATTATACCAGCCAGCACGGCGGACATTTATTACTCCTGTTGCTCCGGCGATGTAGTCTTCGGTTCGTCTAATTCCGCCTCAACCCTGCGGATGTGAGAGAAAATAACTTCACGTGAGGCCTGAGTTTCAATTGCGTTTTTTAACATTAAATCGCGAAGCGCAAAACTCAATCGCGAAAGCAGATGCAGATGCGCCCGCACAGTCGGGCTTATAATTGTGAACAAACAATACACCGGCCTCCCATCAATAGCCTTAAAATCAATCGGCTTTTCGAGAAAGCACAGCGAAACAGTTGGCTGAGGCACGTGTAAAACAATTGGATTGCGAACATGTGGAATAGCGATGCCTTCACCGATACCTGTCGATGCGATTTCTTCACGGGCAAGAAGTACATTGAACAAAAATTCCTTGTCAACCTCTGGCGGCAATTGCATCATATCAACGACCGATCGCAGTGCGGTTTTTTTGTCAGCTCCGCCTACGCGGTAATAAATACCGCCTGCGCCGAGAGCTTCGCCAAGTCCCTCTAACCTTACACCTGCAGATTTAGGCTCGCTGATAAGTTCGGTGGAGACATTGATGCGGTTGGCCATTGCCCATTCTAACAGTTCTGCGCGGTTGAAACGATATTGGCTGTTGACACGATAACCGGGCAGAGATTGATGGTCAAGCCAGCGATAAACTGTTTTTTCGCTCACCGCAAACAGTTTGGAGACATCTCTTACCGTCAATTGCATCGAAATTTTTCCTGCCGTATAGACATTTGTGGACACAGTATGAAATTTGTCCGTAAATGTCAATAGCAATTTTCCTCAATTATCAGAGTCTGCGACAGCAATAGTATTTGCACAATACCCGAAATACAACACTAAAACCTCATTTATACCATTAAAAATCCGGTATAGAACCCTAAAAAGTGGGATTATGCGATATGCTCTATTGTGGCTGAAATATCTTCGAGATAAAGTTAAAAAACCTTGATTTTTCAAGGAAAATTTGATACTCTATTAGAAACGAGGCTTAAGCGGTATAGTTGGGCGGGGGCATGCAAGGTGTATGGACACACACAAACGAGTATAACATACAATAGAGTAAGTATTTTTGAAAGATTAAAAATGAAGAAGGAAGCAGTGAAATTTGTTTTAGCGTTTGTTTTGTGTGTGTTCTTTTCGGCAAGTTCCCAGGCGGCAACCCGTACATGGCTGAACCCGGGTGTTTCCGGCAACCACGCGTGGAATGTCGCAGGTAATTGGAATACTGGTATTCCAATCGCCGGTGATACGGCTGTTATTAACAACGCTAAAGAGTGTATCATTGGGACAGATATGGTTG
>JBAZTW010000040.1:0-17811 GCA_041661665.1 Phycisphaerae bacterium
GTAAGAGCCGCAACCACTCAGAAAGATTGGCAGGAATTTATAGATGCTATAAAAAATAGTCAATAAAGTTTAGCCCCCGCACCTGTGGCGGGGGTAATAAAAAATCAGAGCCCAAGCGATAGCGCAGGGTGTTTCGTAGGGGCAGACCTATGTGTCTGCCCACAAACAGAGCCCCAAGGGTAACCGCGGGGTCATTAAATCTCATCGGCCATCAGGCCGATTCCTCAATTCTTCACTTTTCAATCTTCAATTTTCAATTCTATCCCCTATTCCAGAATTGTTTGGTCTTTAATTCCGCCCTGCAAAAACCACTCAAAACTCACCAAAACTTGCAAAAAATCCGTAAAATCCGTGCAATCCGTGGTTAAAATCGTTCAAAACTTGACGAAAGCTCATCAAAATTTTACGTTTTTTTGCAAAATTTTGCAAAATGTTGCAGAATTTTGACGTTTTCATGCAAATTTATGCTTGAATTTTGCAACTTTATGCTCGGTTTTTGCAACAAAAACCTGAAAATTTGCGCAGTTTTTCAAAAAAAACTTGCGCAAATCGCCATAAGTCCTTTATTTTAGAGTTATATTTTGCCATAACTCCTTTATTTACGTTGTCTGCAAACAACAAAAAATAAGAACTTACACGCATCCTTAACCCCTCAAAGAAAGCTTGTTAAAGCCAATAGCCCGTGGTAAAGTAGCCGAAAATTCAACAATAGTCTAATTTGAGGCATAAATGAACGTCTTACTGGTAGGAAACGGCGGAAGAGAGCACGCTATCGCATGGAAGCTGTCGAAATCCAAAAATTTAACCAAACTTTTCATCGCACCGGGCAACCCAGGAACCGCTAAGTGCGGTATTAACATAGACATACAAACGAATGAATACGACAAGCTAATCAAATTCGCCAAAGATAATAACGTCGGTTTGGCTGTAATCGGCCCCGAAGACCCGCTTTCCGACGGCATTGTAGATATGTTTGAAAAGGCGGGAATAAAGGCCTTTGGCCCAAGCGGAGCAGCGGCGCAAATTGAGGCTGACAAAGCATTTGCGAAAAAGATAATGAAGGCAAATTCCGTCCCAACCGCCGAGAGCAAGACATTTGACAATTTTTCTGAAGCCAAGGCCTATATCGCCAGCAGAGATGAAGCGGTAGTCATTAAGGCATCAGGACTTGCGAAAGGCAAGGGCGTTTATGTCTGCGATGAGCCTTCGGATGGCATTAACGCAGCGGAAAAATTGATGTGCGATAAAATTTTCGGCAATGCCGGCACTACAATTTTAGTTGAAGACAAACTTCTCGGCCAGGAAGCCTCAATTCTCGCTTTAGTTGACAGTAAAAATATTTACGTTCTGGAAACCGCGCAGGACCACAAGGCAATCGGCGACGGCGATACCGGCCCAAATACCGGCGGAATGGGCGCTTACAGCCCTGCTCCTGTGGTAACGGACAAAATAATGGAGCAGATTATTCGTGAAATACTCGTGCCTACCGTTGATGGAATGAACCGCAACGGCACACCATACAAAGGAGTACTTTACGCCGGCGTTATGATTACACAGGGCGGGCCAAGAACGCTTGAATTTAACGCGCGATTCGGCGACCCGGAAACCCAGCCAATACTTGCGCGTTTGAAGAGCGATTTGCTGGAAGCGATGCTCGCAACCTGCGATGGCACATTAGACAAAATAACCCTCGAATGGGATGAACGCCCTGCTGTTTGCGTTGTTATGGCTTCCGGCGGGTAT
This sequence comes from Phycisphaerae bacterium, assembly GCA_041661665.1. GTDB lineage: Bacteria > Planctomycetota > Phycisphaerae > Sedimentisphaerales > UBA12454 > GWC2-45-44. Next base: position 1,744 of record JBAZTW010000040.1, read on the forward strand.
CCGGACGATTACGAAAAGGGAAAAGTCATCACGGGCATTGACGAAGCGGAAAAACTCGGCGATGTCAATGTTTTCCACGCTGGAACGGCAGCAAAGGATGGAAAAGTCGTAAGTTCAGGCGGCAGAGTGCTTGGCGTAACAGCCCTGGGCAAGACTATCGCTGATGCACAGGCTAAAGCATATAAGGCTGTCGAAAAAATAAGTTTTGAAAAGGCATATTACAGAAAAGATATAGCGGATAAAGCGATAAAGAAAAGATAAAAATTAGAAGCACGAAATCAGAAATACGAAACAATATCAAATATCCAAATTTTCAAAACGGCAGACACGCAAGTTTCAGTAATTTGAATTTTAGTAATTCGGATTTGTTTAGGATTTTGATATTCGGATTTAGAATTTAACCTCAAGGGGTTTTGTGGCAAACAATAAAAACAGAAAAATTATCCGCTGGATTGTAATAATCATCGCAGCAGTTGTGCTGTGGTTTTTTTACAACTGGGGCGGCAATCTGCTCACGCCGATAGCTGTAAAGCAAATCAAACTTCTGACCGGAGCCAGAGTTGACATAGGCAACATCAAATTCAAGCTTAGCGGAAGAATACGCTTAGAAAACATAAAAATCGGCCCACTGATTCCTGCTGAGCCTGATAACGCCATATTAACGGCGAAAAATCTCGACGCTTATTTTTCGCTGTGGAGCCTTTTAAAATTCAGTCCGAAAATCGACCAGCTTGTAATCAGGGATTTCACCATTAACGCCCAGTTTAACAACGATACCAAGCAATGGAACATTCTGGCGTTAAAGCTGCCGGCTGGCAAAGGAAGTCCGCCTGACTTCAGATTTAAGCGCGGCGAATTCAAATTTACGCAAATTTCCGGCGGCAAGGAAATCAAGACCATCGACTTTCGCGTAAGGAATGTAAGCACAAAGATAGAGCATAAAAAAGATTTGAACATTTTAACGATTGCCGAGGCTGACGCGACAAAAACCACCGGGGACAGAATTCTTGTCAGAATGACAAAGGGACAAACTCCTCAAATAGAAGTCGAGGGTAATCTGGCGACACTCGATTTCAATCTGTTCGGCAGTAAATGCAATTTCAACAGTCTATACTCAAAAGTCGTCTCCGATGGCAACAGCATTACTTTTGAAAAAGCAAATTTACAATTTGGTCCGCGAACCATTATAGATGTCAACGGAGCAATAACGGATTTAAAAAACGACCCTGCGTTCGTGTTCGGCGTGAGAATGAAGGACTTAGATGTTCGACATGACCCGGCGAACAACTGCTTTGCGCACGGGAGCAGGATATTTGAAAAATTTATACCGCTGCTGCAGGTGTTCTTCGACAATTTCAATCCGCAGGGACTTTTAGACCTTGATGTTGTTCTGACGGGCAAGGCAAAGCAAATCGCTAAAACGCACTGCAATGGCTATTTAGGCTGTAAGGACATATCAATACGATATTTTGAATTTCCGTATTTAGTCGAACATATGGCGGGCAGAATCGACGTTACCGAAACCAGTATGACAATGCAAAATCTCAAGGCTGCGCACGGCAAAGTCGATATCACAATGAAAGGATACTGCGACGGTTTTGGCCCGACAATGAAAAGCAGGGTTGTGCTTTCAAGCGGAAATATGCTTTTGGATAACGACCTTTACACGGCTCTGCTGGAATATCACAAGAAGTTATGGTATATATTTTCGCCGGCCGGGGCTGTGTCGGGCGATTTTATTTACACCGCCAGTCCGCCGAATATTCGGAAAATGGAGATTTACGCAAATTTGCTCGATGTGTCGATTATGTGCCAGTATTTTCCGTATCGAATAAGCGGCATCAGAGGCAAATTCGCGGTTGACAGCAATGTAATCGACCTCAAAGATGTTGTAAGTCAGCATAACGGCGGAACTATCAAAATGCAGGGACGCATTACAAATGCCAGCTCAACAAATCCCGTTTATGATTTCAAAATACAGGCACAGGACATTGCCATCAACGATGAACTGATGAACGCGTTTCCGGCTGAGCAGAAAAAATTCTTCAACGATTTTGAAATACAGGCAAAAGGCGATGCCGATATTTACATACATTCTGTCAATAACGTTGAAATGCCTGTTGACTATCTGGCGAAATTAAAACTTCGCGGCGATTTCGTAAAACATCCTCTTTTGCCGGAACAGCTGAAGAATATCACACTCGACGCTAATCTGACGCCGTGGACATTCGACATAGGAAAGTTCAATGCGACTTTCAGAGGGAACGCCGTTAACGCGGCAGGGACAATCTGGACAGGCGCGGATAAAAAGCCCGTCGGATATTGCGTGCGTCTGGCCGCGATGAATCTTGAACTTGACAGCAATACCGTAACATCCGTTCTCGGTCAGGACAAAGCAAAGATGCTTGAGGATTTCAAGTTCACCGGCAATGTAAATCTTGAAGCGACGCTGGGTAAAAACTCCCGTGTAAAATGCCCTGAATTTGAAATCGCCGTTGAATGCCTGAACGACACGGCATTTTTGAATAAACTAAATATGCCTTTGGAAAATCTCACAGGCAAAATAATTATAAGGCCTGAAGATATTGAATTTGCCTCGCTGTCGGCAACGCCTGCCGATAGCAATCAGCAGGCTGAAAAACCGCCCCGCATTACACTTGACGGCAAATTGAAATTAGTTCAGCAGGAAGTTGAATACGCTGATTTAAAACTGAATGCCGAGGGATTGAATTTAGATGAAAAACTCACGCCATTTCTCGGTAATGTTGCTGATTTTTATACCAGAGCCGAACCTGCTGGAACATTCGGCCTGAATTTCAACAAGATAAAATTTTACAAAGACCAGGCCGGCGAAAAGAGAATTCTGCTTGACGGTTCAATTCTGCTGAACAATTGCTCAATAGGTCAGGATAAGCCCATAACCAACATATACGCCATTTGCAATGTAGATGCCGAGTACAAACTTACCGGCGGGCTGGAAAGATGTAATCTGTTTTTGAATTTCCAGAACATTGACATAAAAGACAGAACTCTTAAAAATCTGAAAGTGCCGGTCGTCATCGACACCAACGAAAATAAAGTAATTATTGAAAATTTCGCGGGTGATTTCCTCGGCGGAAAAATATCAGGCAACGCAATCGCGGAAACTGACGCGAACAGCAAATTTTCAAAATATGAAATTGATATGGCGATGGCGGATGTTCATACCGAGAGTTTTGTTTCGCCGAAGACCGCCGATAAAACGCCCGGCCAGACAAACGCAGAGCTTCACCTTCGAGGCAGCTTTCAAAATCCGCAAAATAACATAGGAAGATTTATTGCCGAAGCCAAAGGCATAAAACCGAAACAGGCTGGCATTGTCGGTGAAATCAGAACAGCCATTTACGAAGCAGTCGAAAGAGATTTGGCATTAGACAACGCAAGCATACAGGCAGTGATTAAGGGCAAGGTGATACAAATCAGCAGATTTGATATTTACGGTCCGACCGCTTCGCTTCGAGGCACAGGAACATACCTGCCCGGCAGCGATGTAATCAATGTCAATTTCACCGCATACGGCGCCGCGGGCAAAGAGGAACCCGGCTTCATCGAATCACTGACGGCGGGTTTTGGCCCGGCGTTTTTGACGGTTGACCTGACCGGCAGCCTTGAAAGCCCGCGGATAAATGTTACACCTGTGCCGATTATAAAGAACACACTGGAAGGAATCGGGACAAAAACTAATTGAAGATTGAAAATTGAAAAATGAAGATTTGAGGAATCGGCTCTGCCTGAAGTGTTTTAACGCCGAACCCATTCGGCCTTGATCAGGACAGGCGTTGAAAGTTCGATGTTCATTACTTCCCTGCTTCTTTGCTTCCTTTTTTCCGCATAATCCGCGGTTAAACTTATGTATGGCAGATTTATCTTGACCAGACTTTATCATAGGCATATACTTTTCTACGCAGGGGTGGCCGATGAGGCCTGAGAATACACCCTTTGAACCTGATAAGGACTATTTGCCGAAAGGCAAAATGCCTGCGAAGGAAGCGATATAACGAGTTTTCAATGTTTGAATAACATTAGGTCGCTTTCATACAAGCGGCCTTTTTTTGTTTTTATAAAAGACATAAATTATGCAGAAGTAAGGAAGCAGGATGCAGAGAAGTAAGGACATGGTTTCAGCAGGTTTCCTTACCTCTTTATCTCTTTACATCTTTACTTCTTTTTTCAGCGGAATCCGCGGAATCTGCGGTTAAATATTTTTTGAGAAAGTATATAGAAATGACAACACAACTGATAGCGGCTAAGGCCGGTGAGACAAGCAAAGAGATGTATTTTATCGCGAAGACTGAAAACATCTCGCCGGAAGTTATTCGCACGCAAACCGCTGAGGGAAGGTTAGTAATCCCTGCGAACAGGATTCATCTGGCAGGAAATTTAAAGCCCTGCGGTATCGGCAGAGCTGTAACGATTAAAGTCAACGCCAACATCGGCACAAGCAGCGCAAGTTCGTCAATCGAATATGAGCTTGAAAAACTGAATGTCGCACTGGAGGTCGGGGCTGATACGGTTATGGATTTAAGCACAGGCGGAGACCTTGACGAAACAAGAAAACAAATTCTCGCGGCCTGCCCTGTTCCATTCGGAACCGTTCCGGTTTATGAAATGATTATCGGCAGAGATGTAAGCGATATAAATCGCAAGGTAATTCTAAGCACGATTGAAAAACAGGCAAAACAGGGAGTTGATTTTTTCACTATTCACGCAGGTCTGCTGAAGGAATTTCTGCCCGCGGCAACAAAAAGGGTTATGGGAATTGTAAGCAGAGGCGGCGCACTGATTGCAAAATGGATGCTCATGAATAACAAGCAGAATCCATTCTACGACCTGTTTGATGACATTTGCGACATTATGGTTGAATACGATGTATGCTTTTCGCTTGGCGATGGCCTTAGGCCCGGCTGTATCGCTGACGCGACCGATGAGGCGCAAATAGCAGAACTGAAAACTCTTGGCGAACTGACTATGCGGGCAAGAGAACGAGGCTGTCAGGTTATGGTAGAAGGCCCCGGCCATATACCCTTCAATCAGATAGAAAAAAATATGAAGCTTCAGCAGAAATACTGCGACAACGCTCCGTTTTATGTTTTGGGGCCATTGGTTACGGATATCGCACCAGGCTACGACCATATTACAAGTGCAATTGGTGGTACGGCAGCGGGTTTTTACGGCGCTTCATACCTTTGCTATGTTACGCCTAAAGAACACCTCGGCCTGCCCGATGCTGATGATGTAAGAGAGGGAGTTATCGCGGCAAAAATTGCAGGTCACGCCGCCGATGTCGCAAGAGGCCTGGCAGGAGCTGCGGACAGGGACAGGAATTTGAGTATCGCAAGAGCGGCTCTTGACTGGAAAAACCATATCGCAAAGTCGCTCGACCCGAAAACCGCCCAAAAATTTCACGACCAGGCCTGCGCCAAAAGCGGGCAAAACGCAAAAGCCACTTCGCCGGACGATGACCATTGCACTATGTGCGGCAGAGACTGGTGCAGTGTGAGAATAAACAAGGAACTTGTGAAAGCTTATCAGAAATAGGCTAAATTTTGCTGACTAATCCGCACAGATAACTGCAGCATAATCCCAAAAATGTCCCCACGATATTTCCCAGCACCGCCAAAAGCAGTCCCACCGGCGCAAGCTGCGGATGATAAATCCCCGCCACCACCGGCGCTGATGCCGGCCCGCCAATAGCTGCCTGGCTCGCCGATGCAGCAAGCGATAGCGGCGAGTGTAAAAGCCGAGCCGCGATAAGAAGAAAAACCGCATGTATTGCAACCCATGTTACGCCTGCTAAAAGCAATATTGGCGATGCCGCGATGTGCGACATATTCGCCCTTGCTCCGATTGACGCTAACACAAAAAACAATACCGCAAACCCCAGCTCCGACGCACCTGCAGATTCCAATCTGCGGACAGGAGTGAACGACAGCACTATCCCCAGCACCGTCGCGATAATTATCGTCCACGTCATCGTATTGACAAGATTATCCACAACAGGCATTTTGCCGGCAACATACAACGACACGATTGTGCCGCCGAGGCCGATACCAATCATCGCAAAAATTTTGCCGATGCTTCTGCCGCCGCTGCCGGAACTAACCGCCGTTGTCCTGGCACGCAAATCCGCTATCAAGGTCATATCTGATTTGTTCCAGCGGTCAAACCGTTCCTGTACCGCCGAGAGAGCTATAAGTATCCCCATCCAGGTGTAAGGCACAATCGTATCGACAATTACAGCAGGCAGAAACACACTGTCAGGCGTATTCGTCGCCTCCTTGACCGCTATCATATTTGCGCTGCCGCCAATCCAGGAGGCGCTCAAAGCGCCAATCGCTTTCCACGCATCGGCAGGCAGCCAGTGCTTATATATTAGTACTACCACAGGCCCGCCAACCATTATGCCCAGAACACCCGCTCCCATCATCGCCAGAGCCGTCCTGCCGAGATGCAGTATCGCCTTTATATCCACCGACAATAACAGCAGCACAAGACTGGCCGGCAGACAGAACTTCGTTATATTGCCATAAACATCGCTTTGGCTGGGAATAATTCCCGCGGTATTTGCTATCATAGGCAAAAAATAAATCCAAAACATTGAAGGCAGATATTTGAAAAATTTTGCCGCGGCGGGCTTTTGCGAAAAATATAAAATGCTGCCCTCAATCAGCATCAGCACCGCTAAAATAAAAATAGGATTGCTGCTCATCTCTGCCCTGCTTCTATTTTGTAGGTGTTGTGTGTTATGGTCAAATCTCCATAGCGGCTAAAATGATGCAGAAAATGTATCGAGTCAAGGTCGATATAATCAAATTCGCCTGTACCCATCGCAAAATATATCGCCGTTGACAGGCCCACCATCGTCTCGGTCATACACCCTATCATAACCTTTAGACCGGCATCTTTGGCTATCTGCAAAATTTCGCGAGATTCGGCAATACCGCTTTTGGCGATTTTTATATTCACTCCGCCAGCAAGATTTTCATTTACGACCTTTTCGCAATCCTCCGGACTGAATACCGTCTCATCGACAATTATCGGCACCGCAGAGCGTTTACACAAATTCTTTAATCCATCATAATCATCCCGCAGAACCGGCTGCTCGAACAACTCAATCTTTATCTTCTCTCTTTCCAGTTCATCAAGCATCTTAAGACACGACTGCTCTGTATAGCCCTGATTGCCGTCAAGCCGAATTGCAAAATCTTCCACTCCATCCATCAGCATCCGATTTATACTCTTTACAAACTTAATATCTTCTGCCGTTTCGCCGCTGACCTTGACTTTATATTTTTTAAATCCCTTCTTTATTACCGTCTCAAGCCATTGATTGCGGATATCCTCCTGCAAAATAAATGGAATGGTAATATCCGTTTCCAGCAAATCGGTTCGCCCGCCCCAGTAAGAGTATTCGCTTGTTTTTTGCTTTGCGAGGTATGCCCGAAACAACGCCACTTCCAAACCGGAAACCGTCATATGAAAATCAGGCCATCTTTGGCGAAAGCTTTTCACAATCTGGCTGTAATTATCTATCGAAATGCCGATTAACTGCTCTCTGGCCTGAGCAAGTACCGTTTTTATAGCAGGAACTGTCTCATTTTTTACAACAAAACTTGTCGGCACTTCTCCTGTGCCGAGCTGACCATCTTCGAGCAGCACATGCACAATTACGCTTGTTGCGCAATTTTTCGAACCAAGCGCCGTCGCAAACGTGGTCTTCATCGGCCGAACTATCTTAGCAAAACTAATTTTTTCAATCCTGCACATCTTATCGCACAATATACCATGACAATTATCCTTTGTCGAACAATTGAAAATAGAAATAAAAACCCCCAACAAAATTCACATTCACATCACCATAAAAATCCGGTATAATGTACCAATGCCGATAGTAACTTTAAAAAATATACATACATCATTCGAGTCGCAGACGATTTTCGACCGGCTCGATTTGAAGATATACCCCGCTGAGAAAATCGGGCTTGTCGGAAGCAACGGGTGTGGAAAAACCACGCTGCTGAAATTAATTCTCGGAATAATTCAGGCAGATGCCGGAGATGTGCACCAAAGAAAGGGCCTGCGAATCGGATACCTGCCGCAGGAGCCGGTTTTTTCCGGTGAAAAAACCGTTTTAGAAGAATTACACAGCAGCGCACAGGAAATACTTAACCTGCAAAAAATGATGCACGACCTGGCGGATACATTAAGCCGGTTTTCCGGCAACGAATTAAAATCCGCAATGCTGCAATACGACCGGCTGAGCAGCGAATTTGAAATCGCGGGCGGCTACAGATATGAAACCAAAATAAAAGAAATCGCCGCGGGGCTTGGTCTTCAGGAAAAACATTATTCATTAAAAACAACGCAGCTTAGCGGCGGGCAATTATCCCGACTGGGACTGGCCAGAGTTCTGCTGGCGGACGCGAACCTGCTGCTGCTCGATGAGCCTACAAACCATCTCGACTGGGACGCGACTTTGTGGCTTGAAAAATTTTTAAGAAACTATAATGGCGCCGCGCTGATTGTCAGCCACGACAGGTTTATGCTCGACAGATTGGTCTGTAAAATCGTGGAAATCAGAGACCACAAGGCAGATGTTTTTCCGGGCAATTACAGCAATTACAGGCTGGAAAAAGAGAAGCGAGACCTTGAACTGAATCGTCGGCACGAACAACGGCTGGAGTTCGTCGAAAAAACTCGCGATTTCATTGTGCGCAATATAAACCGCAAGGGAAGCAAGAAAGTCGCGCAAGGCAGGCAAACACGGCTCGATAGCCTTCTCAAAGCCAATCCTGACTTTCTCGAAAAAACCAGGCACGCTAAAGAACTTAATTTTAAATTTGCCGAGGTGCAAAACAGGGGCAAGCGAGTGGATGCGGCGGTACTCTGTAAAAATCTTTCGAAGAGTTTTGGCAGCCTGACGCTGTTTGAAAATTTAAGTTTCGAGATTATGACCGGCCAGCGGACAGGCATCATCGGCCCCAACGGTATGGGCAAAACAACGCTTTTGAAACTTGCCCTTGGACAAATTGAGCCGAGTGCCGGAACAATCGCGATTAAGCCATCCCTGTCCGTCGGTTATCTTGACCAGGCAGGAGCCCAACTGAATCCGGAAAATACCGTGCTCCAGGAAGCATCTTCGGTTATTCCAGGAATACTGCCCGAACAGATGCGCAAACGCCTTGGGGCATTTATGTTTGTCAAAGACGATGTGTTCAAGAACGTCTCCGACCTTAGCGGCGGAGAGCGAAATCGACTTGCGCTTTGCAAGCTGGTTTTATCCGAGCCGGAAGTTCTTATACTTGATGAGCCGACAAATCACCTTGATATCCCAAGCATCGAGGCTCTCGAAAATGCACTTGCCGATTACACGGGAACAATCATCATTATAAGTCACGACAGGTTTTTTCTCGACAGAACGGTTCAGCGGCTTATTGTGCTTGGCGCAGATGAACTGGGCAAAATGGCGCCGGGCAAATTTGAATTTATAGAAGGCTCATTTCGCCAATATACCGAACTTTTAGAACAAAGGGCAGAACAGGTAACAGAAAAGCAGGCAGCGCCGAAAAATTCAAAGCAGGACAAGCCCAGAAAGACAACACCGCCGGAACTGAAACAATTTAATGGCTGGAAGGCGGACAAGATTGAGCAGGCAATCGAGGAGACCGAGGCAAAGATTAAAGAGCTCCACGTTAGTTTTGGAGATGAAAAAGTCTATAAAGATTACAAACTGCTCGCTAAGGTGCAAAGTCAGGCCAAAGAAAAAGAGCAATATCTCGAACTGCTTTATAGGGTGTATGAGCTGAGAACAAGCAAGAGTTAACTGGCAGGGTACTTCAAAATTGGAAATAGCTTCGGAAAAGCATTAGGCTTAAACACAAAAGCATATTTTTTCATAGACTTCAAGGTGTTAATTTACTACAATCTAAAGTGTAGCGTTTAAAAACAAATGTTTGAGGAATATATGGAAATACAAATACCTGAAAGTTTAAAACAAGCTTTAATAGGAAATAAACTGGTCTTGTTCATAGGGGCAGGTCTTTCAATCCCATCTAAAGCTCCTTCTTGGCCCAAATTGATTCAGGAGCTTGTTGAATGCTGTAAAAACGAGGGGATGAGACTTACTCAATTGGAAATTGACGAAATAGAGTATTTAATACAAAAAGAAGGATCGCATGGTAATTTGCTGGCAGCTGATTTCCTAAAACGTAAGCTTGAAGACAAAATGCACGAGCACATTCAAACCCGTTTTATATCACTATCTCCGAGCCGTACACATAAATTGATTGCAGACTTAAACGTAAATTTGGTAACAACAAATTTCGACATGCTTCTGGAAGAAAGTATAAAACAAGTCACAGGTGAATACCCCACAATATATGGCCCCAATGATGAATATAATCAAGCTCGATTATCTGATGACAAACGGTGGATATACAAAATGCATGGCTGCTGCAAATACCCAGACAAAACTATTTTGACCAATTCGGATTACCTGAATATCAGGGAGTGTAATAAAGCGACTTTACAGAAACTACTTCAGACCAAGACTGCGTTATTTATCGGTTCAAGTTTAAGTGATCCAGATGTTCTAGCCTGCCTCTTACAGGTATCTTCAAATTATAGAAATAATAATCCTAGACACTATGCCCTTGTAGAAGAAAAAGCTGTTGGTGCCATAAAGCGGGATTGGCTTATGCGGAATTATCGTATACAGGCTATTGCTTACAAGAAATCAAATGATCAGCACCCAGAGGTACCGCAATTTCTTAAAGGTCTGCTGGAATTGCAAAATACCCAAAATGTTGACAGAATTTCCAAAATTCTATTAATCGTAACAGCAATTAAAAAAGAAGATGATGGATCATCTCCTGCTCTTTTGGTTACTGATAGCAATCCTCAATGGTGCATAAAAGAGGGCGCACAAGAATTTCGTGCATTTTTGTTACCTTCAGTGAAGAATGTATCAGATGATGTAAATGAAAATATGCTTTCTATAGCTAAGCATTTAGACGTAAGTCTCGATGACATTGAAATCAGGATTGATGAGAATGTTTTTTCTACTAAGAAGCTTAATCCAGCAACCAATAGAATTACTGAATATTCGTTTAAATTTGCTGAAATAAAATTCAAGAAACGTATTGGACGCTTTGAGTTAGATAATTTTCACATTAATAACCGAAAATATTCTTGGCAGTCTGTCATGTTCTTACGTGAACATGAACCGTCACAAAAACTAAACTGTGATGTCTTTGTAGAAGTAAGCAAACGTTATGGTGCAAACCTAGAACAAATCCCATCATCTTTATATGGTGCTGTGGTTAACTCAGACCCTTATGAAATACGATCTTTAAAATATGGGGATATGGCATGGGTTAACGATGTCAACGTCTTTGAGAAGATACTATCCTCTGAATTAAAAATCACTTTTAATGGTGTACTGGATTTAGGTTGTGGTCAAGCTAATTTAGGAAAATACATCTGTGAGCATAAAAACTATACTTATGTAGGTTATGATACTTCTTCTAAGATGCTATATGATGGTAGACAGAAGTTAGCTACATTTAAAAACTTTCAGTTGCATTGTACCGACATTACATCTGACTATATTAAAGCTAAATACGATGGCTGGCTTTTCGTTTTGAAAAACGTTCTGCATTTGATTAAAAGCCCTTATCAAATGTTTAAAGGATTACCAGTACGGTTTGGCTCTCCTGCTGAAATTGTAATTGTAGAAACCGTAAGTCCTAATCTCGAATGTTCTTGTTGGATTCAGGCATTATTTGATTTATTTGAATTACCTTATAAAAAGAATTGGTTCTTAAAAGAGCAGTTACCTATTTTGCTCGACTTGTGGGGTTATAAGGTAAGTTCTATTGAATATGTAGAACAATTGCTTGATGTTTCGGATTGGTTGCAATCTTTCCCATTGAACGATACACAGATAGAAGCAATACAGGCATATATTGAGAATTGTCCGGAGGCTGTTCGCAAAGAGATGAAGCTATTAAAGAAACCGTCTGGAAGCTATCAAATGCTTAGACTACAAGGTATATTTAAAATTCAACTATAACAATCTATGCCGATCTTTTTTGCACGAGCACGGCGAACTTGCGACCTCTCGCATGCCAGAAAATATTGTAAATCTTTATTTATCCGACTACTATTTCTGTTTCGGGCACTTTCCCGTAGCCAACGTGAGGTGTTTTGCCGCTGGAATCATTTAACTGTTTAATATGTTTACAGTTTCGATATTTTATTGTCGTTTGTGATATTATTGCTTTTCATTTCCGCAAGCTGTTTGCGAAATCGGCTTACCCATTTATCCATCGCGTATTTAGCGCCGCCCCAGTCGCTTAACCCCGTAAACGGAATTCTTGAACCATCCTTCGTTTCAACACAGGCTGCAATTTGTTTTCCAGACACAGAATCCAGAATTTCTGATTCGATTCCAGCCCCGCCGACACCTATACCTGTAACCACACGCGAAGTTGGAACGGCTGCAAAAACTATATTTGTCTTTCGCACATCAGTTATCGCAACACGAACTCTGGCAACGCCTGCCCCTGTGCGATATGCAAGTTGATATCCTGAATCTTTTACGGCATCGATAATTGCAGAATAGAAATAATTAGTTAAATCATTAATATCCTGTGTTGTAAGATTCCCTTCACTTTCTGCCGCAGCAGCTTTGGAATCCAACTGAAAATGAACTACAACGGGGTCTAAAATAAATCCTTTGTAATTGCTGCTTGCCGAGTTGTCATAGCTGTAATTTGACTTTGAAACAGCCTCAAGCTTTGAATAGTCGCTCAAATAATCTGTTTTCTGAGCCGAACCGACGCATCCGTAAATGCCTGCCAAAATGCCGCCCATTATTGCCATCAAGAGATATGTTTTTTTCATTTTCATCTTTAAGATATGTTACAATATATAGTATCGGTAATTTAGGCAAAATTCGTGAATGTTTTAATCGAAGATTATGGAGAGTGATATTGTTAGATATAACCCGACAATCATCTTTTGCCGAACAGACTTTCCCAGCTTCTTTATCCACAAACAACCAACCGCGATAAATAGAGGTATTGGCACAAATTCCTTGCAATAAAACCTTACCCCGCTAAAATACCGCCGTTAAATATAACTATGTCCAAGTTTGATAAATCTGAATGTGCCGGCTAAAAACTAAAAATTTTTTATTTTTTATATTTTTGCTTACTGTTCCAGCTCTCGCTGATATCGACATCAATCGCCTCTCCATAACAGATGCTAACAAAGTTGAAATCCTTCTCGACAAATTCGCACCTTTAATAAAGGAAAGAAGAGAAAAAAACAACCTCGCTTCACTCACACTCAACGAGCTTTATACCCCGCTTACTAAAAGCCAGAAGATATTCCTCAAAAATTTTGAAAACCTCGATGCCAATGCCCTGTCCGTCAAAATCCCCTACCTCGGAATCGCAGCCGGCAACGAAGAACTCGTTAGCATCAGGGGACAGAAAATCAAAGCCAACGGCAAATTCCAGACCCTGCCCCCGCAATTTCTGCCAAAAGATGTCAATCAAAGCTACACCCAAATGATGGACGCAATGCAAAAAGACCTCGGCAAACGCCTTTACGTTGAGTCCGGCTACCGCTGCAGCGCATACCAGTTATATCTGTTCATAGCAAGTCTGAAAAACCACAACTACTCCATCCGTGAAACCTCGAAATTTGTCGCATTGCCCGGCTACAGCGAGCATGGTTGTCCGCGGCAACAGGCGCTCGACCTCGTCAACGAAGACGGCATTGATGGCCAAAACAACCCCCAGCTCTTCGAGGCCCTTCCTGAATATGCCTGGCTGACAAAAAACGCCCAAAACTTTAATTTCGCCCTCTCATATCCAAAGGATTCCGGCAACGGCATCGCTTTTGAACCCTGGCACTGGCATTATAGCAAGCATCGCTAACCTGATTGTGCAAAAAAACTTATTGCTGATATTCTCCTATGAAACTTAAATGGGCAGTAATGGACTCGAACCATCGGCCTCCTGCTTGTCGAGCAGGCGCTCTAACCAACTGAGCTAACCGCCCATATATTTTCATTATCGCTTCTCCTGCGATGAAAATCAAGAAGTTTTTTAGCCCTTGATTTATGGCTGAAAAACAGTATTGTAAAAGACAAATTAAAGGAATAATTTATGCGAATAGGAATTATGGGGGCAATGTATGAAGAAGTTGCTCCTGTTATAAACGACACAAAAAATCGTACCCAGGAAAATGTTGGAATTAGAACGTATCATTCGGGAACGCTCTGCGGCAAAGATGTGGTAATCGCCTTCTCCGGGTGGGGCAAGGTAGCATCGGCTTCGACAGTTACTACCCTGTTAGTTCACTACGGAGTCGAAGCTGTTCTTTTATTTGGCGTTGCAGGGGCGGCATCGCCCGATTTGAATGTAGGCGATATTATCGTTGCTAAAGAGCTGATTCAGCACGACCTTGACCCAAGCCCGATATTTCCAAAATATCAGGTTCCTCTTTTAGGAATATCGCGTTTTGAAACGGATACTCATTTGAGAAGCTCCGCAATTACAGCGGCAAAAAAGTTTGTTTCGAGCGATATTTTCAATCAAATTGACAGGAACAACCTTGCCAAATGCCATATCACAAAGCCTGTTGTAAATCAGGGTTTGATTGCAAGCGGAGACCAATTTATCTCTAATCCTGATGTGTTGGCAAAGTTACGCAGCGATTTGACGGGCCTGCAATGCATCGAAATGGAGGGCGCTTCTGTGGCACAAGTGTGCTGCGAACATAAAGTTCCGTTAGCGGTAATAAGGGTAATTTCTGACAAAGCCGACCAGAGCGCACACGAAAATTTTTCGTTTTTCGTATCAAATGTTATAAATCATTACTCGCAGGGGATTATTCGGAATTTTCTTACACAGATTTAAACCTGCAATCAGCTTTGCGATGGAAAAATCATCGCCTCAGCAAATTCATTTTGAAAATCACTGTCCACCGACAATTCCAAATGCTCCGTTTGTCCGGCAAGCTCGGCAGCTTTCAACCTGGCCTTTTTCGACAGAAGCGCAAGTTTTGCGCCGGCAAGAGAGGTATTGCCTATAAATGAAATTTTTTCGTGATTTATTTCTGCCGGCCGCAAACCAACTCTTTGAGCATGATTTCTGCGAATAAAACTGCCGAAACCGCCCGCAACGAGAACACGTTTCAAATCGCCGGGCTTTAAATCGGCTTTTTTGAGCATAATGATTATTCCAGCCCTTATCGCAGCGACGGCAAGCTGAACCTGCCGAATATCACGCTGCGTAATTTTTATTTCAGGATTATTTTCGCTCCCCTTTGCGATAACAAAAGATGGTCTGCCATTTTCATCTTTTACGAGCCTGTTCATAATTTTCTGCGATAATTTTGTTTGAATTTCATCCGGCTCGACAATCCTGCCTGTGGGGTCGATTATTCCGATGTTGAGCAGCTCGGCAGCAATGTCAATAATCGCGCTGCCGCAGATGCCAACCGGATGGCCATCGCCGATAATGCCGTAAATGCAGTCGTCTTCAAATTTTATTTTTTCGATTGCCCCCGCCGCTGCTCTCATACCGCAGGAAATTCCCGCGCCTTCAAACGCAGGGCCTGCCGCTGTTGAAGCAGCCGTAATTTTGTTATCCTTAACAAGGACTATTTCGCCATTTGTGCCAATGTCAACAAACAGAATCGGCTGGGGCTGTTTTAAAATATCAGTCGCCAGAATTCCCGCTACGGTGTCGCCGCCGACAAAGCCGCCGATGACTGGGAAAATATACACTTTACCTTTGGGGCTTATCGCGATTCCAAGTTCCGCTGCGCTGCGTTCATCCGCCCCGCGATAAATAGGCTCGAACGGCAGATGACCGAGCGGCTCAGGGTCGATGCCGCAGAACAAATGCTCCATAGTTGTGTTGCCTGCGATAGTCAGCTCGTAAATATCCTGCCTGTCAATTTCAGCCTGCCGGCAAAGCGTTCCTACAAGCTCGTTTGTCCTGCTGATAA
>JBAZTW010000041.1:0-17191 GCA_041661665.1 Phycisphaerae bacterium
AAATGCCGCAGGGGCCACACGAGGCGGTAAATGGGTATTTGTTCCCGCCGGGACATATCTGATCAGTACACATTTGACCATCCCCACGGGTGTTACGCTCAAAGGCAGTTGGCAGATCACGCCTGGCAGCGGCGCTACAGCTATTGGCGCCACACTTTTGGCAGTAGAAGGTGCGGGAAATCCCAATGGAACTTCGTTTATTACTATGTCTTCTGATTCTCGTGTGGAGGGTATCAGGATCACCTATCCCAACCAGACTTCAAAGACCGCCGACCCATTCGTACCGGTTCAATACCCATGGACGTTCCTTACTTATAACGCGACAAACACAAATATCATTAATTGTTATGTCGAAAATCCCTACCAATGTTTAAAGGTATGGGGGCAGCGGTGTAATGTACGGGGATTATACGCTCAACCGCTTTATAAGGGTATTTACGTTGAAAGTTCATACGATGTTTGCCGTTTCGAGGATGTCCACTTCTATCATCTTTGGAGCGCTAGCACCGGTGTGCGCACATGGATGTCAAAAAATGCTGTGGCATTTGTTTCCGCGTTCAACGCCTGGCAATATATGTCCAACAGCCTCTTCTACGGCTATAAGTATGGCTTCCATTTTATTTCAAATCAGACTGGTGCCAGTTGTGGCCAGTTTTTCAATTGCAGCGTCATATTATGTGGAAGTACTGCGGTCAAGGTTGATGAATGCGGACAATCTGGTGTACTCTTTGTGAACAGTGACTTTTCGATGAATCCGCTATATTCAGGAGACGCAAATTGTGAAAGTGTAACAATTGCCGCAGAAGCCATCGGTAACGCGAGTTTTAATAATTGCTCTTTCTGGGGCTCAGCAAACCGTATTTGTACTATCAATAACGGAACGGATCCGGGCAGCGCACTGTTTAGCAACTGCTCATTCCGTGACTGGAACCGGAACGCAAATGGCCAATACGCTATAACTGCGCTGGGCGGTGATGCGATAGTGGATGGATGTTACTTCATCTCTGCTGGTAATTGTGTAAGTGTGGCCTCGGTCGCAGCAGGTACTATAGTCGGCAATCTGGGCGCAGCATCTGCGGAAATACAAAACAATGCAGGAACCAACTGTGCAGTGGCAAACAACGTGCCATAGCAATGATGCTTAGAATAGCTGCCACGAATGTGGCAGCTATTCTAATGGCTGAACAACGCAAGTTATGCAGAAAGTTTTTGTCAGCATTTGGGTTTCAGTTATTTATTATCAGAGAATTTTTTAGATACAGATTGACTCTGATTGTATATAGCTTTTATAATCCGAAATTACTCATCCTCTTCAGAGGCTTCGACATAACAGTCCGGGCAGTATTCGCCAATCATTTCTGATTCGTCAATCCATTCGCCACATATAATACATTGACATTTTGACATAGGATTATGTCCTTATTTAATTGGTCAGATGCTTGTCAATATTTATTACAGCTTAGTATTTCATCCATACTCTTTCTTTTTTTTATCGGGATTTTTTCATCAGCAGAAAAACCTACAGCAATTATAAGCTCTACTCTTTTAAGCCTGGGGATTGAAAGTGCCTTCCTTGCCTTGCTCTCATTGAACCAGCCAAGCATACAAGTTCCCAGTCCTTCTTCTGCGGCCTGAAGACAAAAATGTTCAGCGGCTATTCCTATATCCATTTGACTGAAGTTTTTATTTTTAACAATACTTCCAAATTTAGCAGATAAATTCTGCCTTTCGGAAACTATTAATACAAGGACAGGCGCTTTGAAGACGAAATTATTAAAATTCACAATCCCTTCAAAAGCCGCCTTTGCCAGCTCATTTACGAGTTTGGGTTCATCTACTATTATAAACTTCCATGGCTGTGAATTACATGCGGAAGGAGCTAATCTTGCAGCTTCGATACATCGAATAACTTTCTCTTGTGGAACAGGAGTTGTTTTGTAATTCCTGACGCTGTATCTTTTATTTACCAAATCCAAAAAACTCATACTTTGCCTCAAATATCCTAATACCATATTAGCCAGCCGGCGACGGCTAAACGGCTCCCTGCGCTATCGCTTGGGCTCTGAATTACGTCGTCTGGCATTAAGTATGATAATCGGCGTTGATTGTAACGTAGTCTTTGCTTAAGTCGCAGCCATAACAGAAATCGCTGTATTTGCCCGCACCGAGGCTGACGGCGATTGTATGCTCTTTCGATGAAATAATCCTGCTGACCTTTTTGGGGTCGAATTTCACGGGCTGGCCGTTTTTGAAAACGGTTATGCCGCCAATCGAGCAGGAGAGTTTGTTTGGATTGATTTTCACGCCGCAGCTTCCGACGGCGCAGATAATTCTGCCCCAGTTCGGGTCTGAGCCGTGGATAGCGCATTTTACGAGGTCGTAATCGGCGACGGCTCTTGCGGCTTTTGTTGCTTCGGCCTTGCTTGCCGCTGCGCTGACGGCGACGGTGAACATTCTTGTCGCTCCTTCGGCATCGAGAGCCATCTGTTTTGCAAGGTCGGTGCATAAGTCGAACAGGGCGACAACGAATTTTTTGTATCGCGAGTCTGCTTTGTTTATGATTTTATTTCCAGCCAAACCTGAGGCGAGAATAATAGCTGTGTCGTTTGTGCTTTGATGGCCATCAACGGTGAGTTTGTTGAGTGATTGGCCGACAGCCTCGCTCAATGCTTTTTGCAGCATGGGTTTTGTAATGTTCGCATCGGTGGTGATAAAGCAAAGCGTAGTGGCCATATTGGGGCCAATCATACCTGCGCCTTTTGTTGTGCCTGCGATGCATATTTCTTTGCCTTCAATCTTCACAGTTTTGAATGCCTGTTTGCATTTAGTGTCGGTGGTCATAATTGCGTGAGCGAAATTTTCGCCGGCTTTTTGGCTGTTCGATAATTGGACGGCGGCAAGTATTATGCCCGTTGAGACGTTT
Organism: Phycisphaerae bacterium; assembly: GCA_041661665.1. Lineage (GTDB taxonomy): Bacteria > Planctomycetota > Phycisphaerae > Sedimentisphaerales > UBA12454 > GWC2-45-44. Next base: position 2,924 of record JBAZTW010000041.1, read on the forward strand.
TGCATCGGCAACTGATGGCCGATTATGCCTGTCGAAGCGACAAGAACCTGATTTGGTTTGGTGTCAAGCAACTGGGCGGCAATTTTGCACATTATTTCAGCGTTTTTTAAGCCTGCTGTGCCGGTGCAGGTGTTTGCGTTTCCGCTGTTGACGACGACAGCCTCGACGGAAGCGGATTTGCTGTGGTTTTTGCAGATTGTAACGGCGGCGGATACGACTTTATTTGTTGTAAAGACAGCGGCGGCCTTTGCGCCTGTGGGGCAGGAGATGATGCCGATGTCTTTGTTGCCGCTTTTTTTAATTCCGCAGCTTAGACCTGCCGCGAGGAATCCCTTTGGTGATGTTAGAGTTGTGTTTTTCATTGTATTTTTTTCCTGATGCTAAAGTTCTGTAGTGTTTTTGCTTCTTGGGTCTGCGATTTCGCCGGGGCCATTTGTTAAGAGACCATTCATTACGAGAGTTCTGAATTTTTCCGTCGGGTCGTAGAACGACAGCGATGTGTTCACGGTATTGACCATTATGCCCGGCTTGCCGGGTTTTAACTGGTTTACAATTTCGCCGTCTGGCTGGATAAAGCACGATGGGTATGGAGCGATTTTGCCGCAGGAGTTTGACATACTAACCCAAAAATAATTTGTCGCAGCGTTAGCCTGCATTGTTTGACGGATTATGTGTCGGTGGACGCTTTGCGATTTTTGGCGAGCGTTGTAGAACGACTGAATTACGCATTGCACGTCGAGTTTTTTTAGTTCTCTATATAATTCCGGGAAGCGTAAATCAAAGCAGATAAGCAGGGCACATTTTACGCCGTTAAGTTCGAAGATGACGAATCTGTCGCCGGGCGTATAGTTATTTAAATCGCGTTCTGTGCCGAAACGCTTGTCGTAGCGATTTTCGATTTGCCCCTGCGGATTTAGCAGGTAAAGGCTGTTGTGCGGTTTGTTCGGCGGAGTGAGTTTGTGTGTGCTGCCGAGGACTGTCCATAATTTTAATTCGCTGGTAAGCGACATAATTTTTTTTGTTTCGTCCAGCAGCGTCGGCCAGTCAATCTCGTCGGCGCTGTCGAAATCCGCTCCCGCGTAGCCGCTCAGTGCGCATTCGGAAAAATGAACGAGGTCAGCGTCGAGCTTTTTGGCTTTGTGCAGAAATTTTTGAATATATTTTGAATTCTGCACAATATCGCCGCTGACAGCGAATTGACAAGTCGCGATTTTTAAAATTCCTTCAACCACAGAGTTTTCCTTTTTGAGCCACTAAGGCACAAAGGCACGAAGTTTTTTAAAATACATTTTTTTGTGCCTTGGTGTCTTTGTGGCTACTTTAAGCCGTCGGTTTCGTCGAAGCCGAACATAATATTCATATTTTGTATGGCCTGACCCGATGCGCCTTTAATCAGGTTGTCAATCGCGCTGAAGACGACGATTTTATCTTTGCAGACGGCAGGATAAATATGGCAGTAGTTGGTTCGGGCAATGTCCTTGAGCATCGGAGCGGTATTTAAAACCTGAACAAAATTTTCGTTCTTATAAAAGTTTTTATACAGCTCGGTAATTTTCTCAGCGGAGATTTTTTCCTTAGGCTCGCAGTAAATCGTTGACATAATGCCGACATCAAGCGGCGCTACGTGCGGCTGGAAGAGCACTTCAAACGAAGAACCAGCAATCTCGGATGCGATTTGCTCCATCTCCGGCTGGTGGCGATGTTTGCCGATGCCGTAAGCGAAATAATTTTCATTCATATTCGGGAAATGAAAATTTTTGGACGGATTTTTTCCCGCTCCGCTTGAGCCGGTTGTTGAGTTGATGATTATCGTGCCTTTGATGAGTTTGTTTTTCAGCAGGGGGGCTATGCCGAGTATCAGGCTTGTCGGGAAGCAGCCGGGGTTGGCAATCAATTTCGCGTTTTTGATTTTGTCGCGGAAAAGCTCGCACAGTCCGTATACAGCGTGCTTGAGATTTTCAGCATCCGTGTGCGGCTGATAAAATTTTTCATAAACGGCAATATCTTTAATTCGATAGTCTGCGCTGAAGTCGATAACTTTCAAACCCGCGGCTAAAAGTTTCGGCACAAAGCCCATCGAGACTTTATGCGGCAGACAGCAGAGAGCAACTTTTGCTTTCTTTACGAGTTTGTCTATGTCGAGCGGTTCGATAGCGAGCGAGCAGCGTCCTTTGAATCGCGGGAAGACATCGGCGACGCTGCCGCATTCGTCCGGCAGGGCGGAGAGATATGAAAGTTCAGCATTCGGATGACGCATAAGTATTTCGATAACTTCTGCACCCGTATATCCGCTTGCACCTATAATTGCTGCTGGAAGCATAGTAAAAAGCTCCTAATAAAAGAGTTAACCAACCGCGTGGGCTAAGAGCCCACCCTACAAAATGTTTATATAAGGCCAAAAAAAAGGCCGCAAATTTGCGGCCATTGTAATTGTTCTGCAAATAATTTGCAATTATCGTTTTGAGAACTGGTATCGCTTTCTTGCGCCGGATTGGCCTGGTTTCTTTCTTTCGACCATTCTGCTGTCTCTTGTGAGGTAGCCGCCGTCTCTGAGCTGCTGCAGCAGGGAGGGGTCGTAGAGTTTTAAGGCTCTTGCGATGCCGAGCATAATAGCGCCGCTTTGGCCGGTAATGCCGCCGCCGCTTACGTTGACGAATACGTCAAGGCTCGAAATGGTGTCGGTTGCTTTGAGGGGGGCCAGAACATCGCTGATATCCTGCGGTCTTGTGAAATAGCCGTTCAAATCTCTTTTATTTATTTTGATAGCTCCGCTGCCCGGCTTGATGCGAACTCTGGCGACGGAAGTTTTTCTTCTTCCAGTCCCCCATGTGAATGGGTTTTTCATCTCGGTTTTGTGTACTGGGTGCTTTTTTGCATCCACCAGAGGGCTGTTTGCTGCGTTTTCAGTCATAATATCAGTTTTCCGTAATATATCTTACAATTCTATTTTTTGCGGCTGCTGGGCGACCTGGTCGTGTTCGACGCCGCGATAAATTTTAAGTTTTTTGAGCATAGCTTTTCCGAGCGTGTTCTTCGGCATCATTCTCTTAATCGCAAGCTCGACCACTTTTTCAGGCTTTCTGACGACCAAGTCTTTAAATTCGACAAATCGCTGACCGCTGGGATAACCGGTATAGTACTGGTATTCCTTATAGTCCTTCTTATTGCCTGTAACCCTGATTTTTTCAGCGTTTATTATGACGACGGCATCGCCTGTGTCAACATTAGGTGTGTAAATGGGTTTGTTTTTGCCCATTAAAATCATAGCGACTTTTGAAGCAAGTCTGCCGAGCACCTGACCGTCAGCGTCCACCAACAGCCATTTTCGCTGAATATCTTGTTTTTTTGCAAGAAAACTCTTCATATTTATCTTTCTCAGAACATTGGAAAACGGCGCATTATACCCGCCAAACAGGAGTTGTCAACGCTTTTTCGAGTGATTTTTAAGTGATTTTTGTGCCGAACTAACTATGCGATTCAGGACAAAAACCAGACATATTGCCCCCTGCGCTATCGCTTGGGCAAAGAAAACCTTTATTTTTCGGATTTTTCGCCGCCGGATTCATCGGTCTGCGGCTGGTTCGGCTCGGCGGCTTCAGACGGTTGTGCCGGTTGATTCGGCTCGACAATTTTGTCTAAAAGCTCTATTTTTGTAAATTTAATCAAAGCCAGACTGCTCTTGTCATCATTGCTTATTTCGCCAATAAGCCCGACCTTTTTATCGAGATAAGGGGCGAAATCAAGGGTGGCGGCGGCATCAGTCGGCTCTGCAAAGCAGACGATGCTGCCATCTTCGTCTTTTACGATATACCGCTTAGCCTGAGTCTGAGTTTCATAAACGAGCGATTCATATAGTGTGCCGACAATGGCGTATCTGCTGATATCGGAACGATTTTTCAGTTTTTCCTGATGTTTCTTTTCTATTTCAATCAGTTTTTTATTCAGGTCTTCATTATGTTTCTGTAAATCCAGACTTGTCTGCTGTGCGAGCTGGAGACGCTCGACGTCTTTGAGCAGATAATCGGCATATTCGCCGACATTCGTGCCATTTGTGTCAACGATGAGTTTTTCGAGCTCAGCTTTGATTTTTGAGAAGTTCTGCTCATCGAGAGACTTAGCCTTTTCGTCCTGAAATTGTTTTTCCAATTCATAATAGATTTCAAGGTTGCGATTTTGAGGCTTAACCTGCTCAATTACAACAGCCGGCTTTGGCGTTTCTGCGGTTTTGGCGGTATCGGCAGCCTTGGGAGCGTTGGCGGCAGGCTGCTCTATTACCTGCACGGGTAATTTTAAATCCATTCCATCGGCGTTTCGGATGTATTTAATATACTGACTGGAAGTCCAGAGGCTTGCTCCTTCAGGAGGGGTGATTTTATAGTAATCGCCGACGGCCTGACCGATAATTCTTACTTTTTGTCCTTTTGTGAGGGTAATTTGGATGCTGTCAGACCGCATAGGTTCGAGGTTTTCTGCACCGGCATAGACCCTGACGTTATCGCCGGTAACGATGCCGACATCAGGCTTGTTCGCGTCGGTCTGGACAGATTGTTTGAAAATCCAGGAAAAACTTCCAGGCGGGGGAAGAATTCTGACCCATGTAAATTTTTGCTCTGCGACTATGATACGCAGCGGAGAACTGATTTTGCCGCAACTGTAAAAGTTCATCCCAGGACCTGAACGGACGTTAAGGTCGGTGCCTGTAACTTCGCCGATGTATGGGAATTCAATTTCGTTTGCTTCCGGCGTGGCAATGTCGGATTTGCCAAGGGCGGCCGGTTTCTGCTCGGCAGCGGCAAGGCTAATTACGCAAAGTATTGTCAATCCTATTACTTGTACAGCTTTTGAAAACGCCATTTTTGTATCCTTTCACAAAATCCTTTTAATGACGCTATTATCGCAATAGGAGTCTTGTTGTCAAATCTTAATTTTTACTGTCGGTCTCTTGCGAGGGTGCATAGAAAAGGTGGTTTGGATGTTTAGAGATGGGGTTATCGGAGACGCGGTTATCTGGTGAAAGGGCGGGCTCGGTTTTAACTGTCGCCGGCGGCAGTGTGAATAACCGAACAGTAACCATCGAATACTCAATTATGAGCAAGTCTGAAAACAAAATTATTTTCAAACTGATTTTATCTATGAGCTTTCTGGCTATTGGCATCATAAACGGAGTCGCCGCCCACGGCACAGCGTTTGACATCTCCGGCAAAGGCGTTGCCGATGAATCAAGTATGAAAGCCGCAATCCGCCTCGCGATAGAAATGGCCAAATGTAAAAAACAAGTTGGCAATCGGAATGTACTAACCACGAATGTAAACAAAGGTACCGAACACCTTTAATTTCCCTATGGCAGAGTCAGGGCCGCGTAATGGAGCGGTCGGTTATTTTGTCCGTGGTCAGCCTTGCCATCTTGTATGGCAGGATTCCGTGTCATTTCGACCGAAGCGGAGAAATCTGTTTAAAATGGCTTTTTTATTTTCAAAAATTAAAATGTACTTTATAATATCATCAACATGATTATACATAGCATCTTCATTAGAATAAGATAGCATCCTCAACAGAATTGCCATGGGGAGATTTGAGTGGTATCGCTGTTAACAGTAAGGGCGATATATATCTGGTGTCAAGTTTTAACACCAGAATACAGAAATATTCCAAGGAAGGAAAATTCATTAAGGGGTGGCCACTGGAAGACAGCAACATAGAGATTAGAATAAATGAATTTGATCAATTAGAAATGGCTAACAACAATCGTACCAGAAATCATGATGACCCTGATACTCTGTCTATTTATGATGTTAATGATAATTTAATTAGTACAACCGTTTCAGATGGATGCTATGAGCAGTTTTCTAATAAATCAGATTTGTGCTGCAAGGACAAATATAATAATGCATATTTTATATGCGGAAAACTTATACATCCGCATATCGTTAAAGTGTCGTCAAATATCAAAACTACAATTAATATGCCTTGGTATTTATGGCCTTTTTTAGGCCCTTTGCCCGCATGGCTATTCTTCGCTATCGGATTTTGCGGCGGCTGGCAACTATATGGCAAACAATCATCTCGCGGATAGATAACTATAACAAACAAGTGTTATTTCTTGAAGACACCTTAATAAATTAGACAGTTTCTCAAATACTGCCGCCCTAAAATCGGTGTCAATCCACTTTATCCAGCGGTTCTGCTTTATTAATTAATTTCTTCTGTTCAGAGGCGAGTTTTCTTTCTATCTTTTTTACATCTTCCGCAGGCGGCAGTTCTTCTGGTTTAATGTTTCGTTTGACGAGAAGTTTTCGAACTTCCTGATTATTCTTTACATGCTCTTTGGTAATGCCGGGTTCTGTCCGCAGATTATCCCGCTTGATATTGAAATTAGTAATTTCATTGGCGAAGTCTTTGGCCTTAATTGTAATTGTCGGCAGAAAATCAGCCAAAGCCCGCGATTGAGGCACTTTCAAGTTCAGCTTTATCTGTTCAGTGGTTTTGCCAAATAAAGCCGTATCGCCTTTACTGCGAATACGCGCGAAAGATTTTTCATCGGATAATCTTTCGTATATTATCCCTGACAGTTCTTTTTCTGACAGGCTTAATTTCCGCCGTGCGTTAAGGCGTTCAATTTCAGCGATTCGCTTTTCAATTAGCTCCTGTTTTCTGGTCTGAATTGCAAAATAAGTTTGGGCAAATGCTATCTGGTCTTTGGATGGGTCGCCATTTTGAGCAATGAGGTAGCAGGCATAACGGGTAAGAGCAATATCATCAATTTGACGTTTCGCATCAGAGCCGATATCAACCATTTTGCGCGTTTGCGCAAAATGGTCTTGCGGATTATGTCCGGAATTTTTGCAGGCCGCCTTTGCTTTTTCTATAACTGCTTCGAAACTTCGCCATTGTGCATAACCAAGCAAATCCTGCAATTCCCTTGCAAGCCAGAATTCCAGACCCGTTTCATTATCTTTGTAAATGCTTTTCTCAAAATCCTTGTGCAGCCGAACAATTATATCTTTTTCCATATATTCCTCTTTTATATTGTTTTCAAATAATTCCGGCTTATTTTATCTTTTATAGATTTTGATGTCAATAAAAAGAATAGAATTTAGGCCAAACGCAAGTTTTTCACTTGCTCACAATGCTAAGCTTTCAATTCCCACTCGGCATCCGGACATATTGCGCAGAAGTCCCATAATCATTTCTTTTCTGATTCATATAATAAATTCATCAATTTTCTTACGCACAATTTGCATCCGCACTTTTTATTTCTTATTTTTTGGACGGAGTAGCTGGAGCCTGAAAAAAAAGGCGGAAAGAAGTAATAACGGACTCCTTAATCTCCTTCTTCTATTTTGTTTCCTGCCTTGGGGGGAAACCTGGGGCAGGTCTCGCAATTAAAAAGTTAATAGCGACTTTTGAAATAAAAAAATAATACACTGATTTGCATCTGATGAATTTGTTTCTTATGCTTTGTTTGGAAGTGGAATAAGAAAAAGTTAATATCGCTAAAACTAAAATGGACTTCTTCTCTCCTCCTTTAACTTGTGCTTCCTGCCTTGGGGGGATAAACCAGGGCAGGTAGGAATCGAAAAGCTCTCAAGAGCTTTAAAAATAAATGGCTTCGCCGAGGTATTTGCGGGAAAGCCGCAGGATTTTTGAAAAAGTTAAGCAAATTCGGGGCGCATAAATGCGGGCCTAACCGGCTGGGGTGATTTTTGCCGGCGACCCGGAGAATATCGAATCGAAAAGCGTTCTGAACCAAACTTGTTTGGGGGGTTGCTTATATATTTTGGTTTCGGTCTCTGCCAATTAGGGGACGCAGAGACCTTTTTTTATGCGCATAAGTTTTTCGCTTATATAGATGAAAAAAAACGGAAATCGCTGATACGCTGATGACGCAGCTTTTTCACTGCCACGCACAAAATTATGACAGCGGCCTATTTGATGTGCGGCAGGCAGAGATTTTGTTTTAGTTATTGTCCGGTGATTTGGATGTGAACGGTTCTTCTTCTTGGACCATCAAATTCGCAGAAATATATTCCCTGCCAGGTGCCGAGCTGCAATTTTGCATTTTGGATAATCACAGTTTCGCTGCAACCGACTAATGAGCTTTTAACGTGGGCATCGGAATTGCCTTCGCCGTGTCTGTATCCGGTTCGGCGGTGGGGGATAATTTCCGAAAGGGTCAGCAGGATATCGTGTACGACATCCGGGTCGGCATTTTCATTTATTGTAATGGCCGCTGTTGTATGCGGGCAATAAACCGTAATCGTGCCATCGGATATGCCGGAGTTAAAAATTGTCTTCTGTATTTTTTCCGTGATATCAATCATCTGGTTTCTTGCGGTCGTATTAACGTCGAAAGAGTTATTTAAAATTTTCATTTTATTTTTTTCTCTCGCTGCGATTGTTTTATTGCCTGCAATTGTATCACATCCTGCTTATCAGTTGGGCGATTGAGCGATTTCTTTGATTTAATCAGAGCGTCAATACTTAATACTTGATAGTTTTTGCCGCCGATGTGAACGGAGATTGCGTTTTTGCAGACCTCGTCGAAACTGCCGATGCCCTGTACCTCGCCAAGACAATCAAGCTGGCCAATGTCGGTGTCTAAATAAAGATTTTTGAATTTGTCGGCGTTTTGTGAGTTTAAAACCAGAACTGGCCGATTAGGACTCATTCTGTGAACAGGGTTGGCGTTCCTGATCGCGGTAAATAGTTTGGATAAGTTTTCCGGTGTGAATTTGCAGCAGATATCGATGTCCTGAGTTGTTCGAGTTGAGCCGTGAATTATGCCGGCAAGACCGCCAATTATCACAAATTCCACGTCTGCATCAGACAACATGTCAACCAGATTTAGCAAATCATTTTGCATTATTTTACCGCTGTCTTATGAAATTTTTGGAATGTTTGTAATGCGATTTGATGACGCTGCAGTCGTTCTTCGGGCGTTCTTTTCAGATTGTCCAAAAGCATATATACATCAACGCCTTGCTGCCTGGCGGTTTTTAATGCAGGACACTTTTCAATCAGTTTTTCGTATTCGGCAATCATAATTATAATATATCACATCTGCCCGACGACTTCAATGCCGAGGAGGTTTTCAAGGCCGTGCTGGATTGTCCCGGCAGTCAGTTCGCAGAGGAGTAATCTTGTTGGCCTTGCTGGCGTGTCATCGAGAACAGGGCAAGCATTATAAAATCCGCTAAACTCCTGTGCCAGTTCGTAGAGATAGCTTGTCAGGAAGTTGGGCTTGAAATCCGCAAGGGCGGTGTTTATACTCTGGCCGTATTTTATCAGGTGTTTGGCAAGGGCAAGCTCGGCAGGTTCGGTTAGATTGAGCGTCTTTATATTTTTTATTTCGCTGCTGACATCAATTCCCTTTTGTTCTGCTTTTCTGCCTATGGATTTTACCCGTGCATAGGCGTACTGCATATACGGGGCGGTGTTGCCTTCCATTGCGAGCATTTTATCGAAGCTGAAAATGTAATCGCTTGTTCGGTTGTTTGAATAGTCAGCGTATTTGACAGCGCCGATGCCGACGGCGTTTGCGATTTTTTCTTTTTCGGCGTCGTTAAGTTCGGGATTTTTTTCTTCGACGACGGCTTTGGCTCTTTTTACCGCTTCGTCGAGAAGTTCCTTGAGTTTTACATTTTCGCCTGAGCGGGTTTTCAGCGGTTTGCCATCTTCGCCCAGAACGCTGCCGAATGTAATGTGGTCGAGTTTGACAGTGTCATTTACCCAGCCGGCTTTTCGAGCGACGGCAAATAGCATTTCAAAATGCAGTTTTTGCCGGGCATCCGTAACGTAAATGATTCTGTCGGCTTTGTGTATTATTCCATTATATTCTATGCCTGTTATACGATACTGTAATGCGGCCAGATCTGTTGTTGCATACAAATACGCATGATCAGATTTTTCAATGATGAAAGGCATATTTGTGCCTTCTTTGGTTTTAAAGCCGTCAGGGAAAACACAAATTGCTCCATCAGATTTTACGGCAATAGGATTACCCTGTGAATCTTTTTTTTGTTGTAGGTCATTGACAATATCGGCAAGTTTATCTCTATAAAAACTTTCGCCGCGAACGTCCTCATCTTTAAGAGTAACATCAAGACAATGATAGATTTCTCGAAAATGCTTTGATGTGGTTTTTATAATACCATTCCAATAGTCCAACCAAGGGCCGTTCCCAGTATGAAGGCCGACAACTGCTGCGCGAGCTTTTTTGGCAAATTCTTCGTCGGTTTGATAAAGATGCTGTGCCTCACGATAAAATCCTTCAATATCAGCAAGTGTCTCATCTTGGTTTATTATTTCACCCTTTTGTCCTGCTTCGAGTACTATCTTATCGAAACGCGCACAGAGCATTCCGAATTGTGTTCCCCAGTCGCCGATATGGTTTTGGCGGATTACGTTGTGGCCTGCGGCTTCGAGCATTCTGCAAATACAATCGCCGAGGATTGTGCTTCGCAAATGACCGACGTGCATTTGCTTTGCAATGTTAGGTCCTGAAAAATCAACAACAACAGTCTGCGGCTTCGATGTTTTTTCTATATCGAGATTTTTATCGGCGGCGATTTGCAGCAGATTCTCGGCGACAAATTCCGGCTTCAATCTCAAATTTATAAATCCTGCACCGGCGATTTCAGGCGGCAGACAGATATCGTCAATTTGCAGGGCGGCAACAACCTTTTCAGCGAGTTGACGCGGATTTGTTTTTAATTGTTTGGCCAGGGCGAATGCGCCATTGGACTGGTAGTCGCCGAATTTGGCATCGGTAGCGGCTGTAACCATAGCCGCGGCCTTTTGGCCCGCCGTTCGACCCGGCTCACGACAGGTTGCCTGCTCAATGGCGGCACTTATTCGTTCGGATATTAGTTCAATTGTGTTTCTCATAAAGAAAATCAAAAATTAAATATCAAAATTATGGAATCGTCCGTGGCGATGAATTTTTAAAATAAACCGCGTGGGCTAAGAGCCCACCCTACAAAAATTGTTTATAGACACAGTGTTTATCTTATGAATCTGGTTCGGTCAAGGTTTTTTTGCTGATTTGTTGCAATTGACGCTAAAAACGATATATTTAACAAGCAGTGTCAAAAAAAACATATAAAATCGCTGTTCTTGTTGACGATGCCACCGTGCCGGACGGAGATAGCCGGTTTGTCGAAACACCTGAAAAAATGACAACTGAATATTGTGTTGTGCAGGCGATTCGTCGGCTCGGCTATGAGACCGGCATTGTTCCGGTCGGCGACGATATTATCGCTGTTGCTAATGAATTAAGACAGCAAAGCCCGGAATTGATTTTCAATCTGACAGAAGAATTCGCGGGCGACCGGCGAAACGACAAAAACATCGCGGCGATGCTTGAATTGCTTGCGATTCCGTTTACCGGAACAGGCACAACCGGCCTGATGCTTTGTCGGGATAAGATGCTTTGCAAATATATCCTTGCTCATCATCGAATAAGAGTGCCTAAGTTTGCGTTTTTTTCGCCGGGCAGGGCGGTGAAAGCGCCTAAGTCCATACCGTTTCCGTTGGTGGTAAAGCCGGCGTTTGAGGATGGCTCGGATGGTATCTCCAACGCTTCAGTGGTCAATGACCTTGATTCGCTCCGGCAGCGGATAGAATTTGTTACCGGCAAATGGAATCAGGATGCGATTGCGGAGGAGTATATTGGGGGCAGAGAATTTTATGTCGGAATACTCGGCAACAAAAAACTGACGACTCTGCCGATACGCGAGTGCGTCTTTAATAATAAAGATGCTAACAGTCCCTGTCTTGCGACTTATCGCGTAAAGTGGAACAAAGAATACCGTGAAAAATGGAATATAAATTATGGTTTTGCCGAGCTTGACCAGACCGCGACAAAAAATATTTATCAGGTTTGCAAACGGGCTTACAGTCTACTGCAATTACGCGATTACGGCAGGATTGATTTAAGGCTCACCGATGACGGCAAAATTGTTATTATCGAGGTGAATCCGAATCCCGATGTTGCTTTCGGTGAGGATTTGTCTTCATCGGCGGAAAGGGCGGGTATCGGTTATGACACATTTATCGAGCATATTATTCGTGATGCTCTCGGCAGGTATAAGATATGAGTGAAATTCTTCCATCCCAAACGCAGGAAGCCATTGACAGGCGGTTTATGGCCGCAGCCATAAATCAGGCGGACATTGCCGCCGAGAACGGCGATGTGCCGGTTGGTGTCGTGATTGTCTATGAGAACAAAATAATCGCCAGGGGCTATAATCAACGGCATCAGCTCAACGACCCGACTGCTCACGCCGAGATAATCGCTCTTACCGCGGCGGCGGAGTATATAGGTAATTGGCGGTTGCACGGATGCACAATTTATGTTACATTAGAGCCTTGCTGTATGTGTGCCGGAGCTTGTGTCCTGGCCAGACTTGACAGATTGGTTTTCGGCTGCGATGACCCAAAAGCCGGGGCATGCGGAAGCCTGTATAATATCGTGCAGGATGAAAGGCTCAATCACAGGCTGGAAGTAAGCAAAGGTATTCTTGCTGATGACTGTGCTTTGCTTTTGCAGGAATTTTTTCAGAAGAAGCGAAATTCCGCGGAAAATGAATAGGTTATTTTAAAATTACATAATTTATGGAGAGGTGTCGGAGCGGCTGATCGAGCTGGTTTCGAAAACCAGTGTGCTCTTTCGAGTACCGCGGGTTCGAATCCCGCCCTCTCCGTTTTTGTCTTTTTTGACAAAAACATAGCAATCGAAAATCGAAAGTTGAGATTTGAAATAGGCGGATTCGAGATTACAGTCAACGGTTCCATCGCTCAAATTTCAAGTTTTTCCGCCAAAATACATTCTATAAGTTCGTCATGAATGCCGAAGGTGGGAATTGAACCCACACCCTCTTGCGAGGACAGGATTTTGAATCCTGCGCGTCTGCCAGTTCCGCCACTTCGGCTTAAAAAGTAGCATTTAGTATTTAGTTGTTGGTATTTAGCGACAAAAAAACCGCTCCGGGCGGCAAAAAACCAAGTACTATATACCAGATACCATATACCAAATACTGTTTAATAATCAAGAAAAACTATATTTTCCGGCGTGGCGACGACATCTTTTTTGCCAGAGCCGAGAATTGCCTTAATTTCGCTGCTGTGCCTGCCTGCTATTGCGCTCAGCTCATCACTGCTGAAATTACTGACCGCTTTGGCGACGGTGTTGAGCATTACAACATCGCCGGGTCTGAAATTGCCCGATACGGATTTTATGCCTTTTGGCAGGAGCGATTTTTTCTTTCTTATCGCGGCTTCAGCGCCGTCATCAATTGTTATTGTGCCTGCCGATGTGCTGTTCAGCAGCCAGCGAAGGCGATTAGAGAGTTTGCGTTTAGGCATAAAAACTGTGCCCAGGTCGTCGCCTGCGATTATTTTTGTGATGATATTTTTCGTTCTGCCGTTGGCCAATACGATTCGACAGCCGGCATTGGCGGCGATTTGAGCGGCGGCGATTTTGGTTTTCATTCCGCCGGTAGAAAATTTGCTGCCTGCCGCCCCTGCGCTTTTGAGAATTTCGTCTGTGATTTCATAAACGGCCTTGACGGGTTTTGCATCGGCGAATTTGCGAGGGTCTTTGTCGTACAGGCAGTCGATGTCGCTGAGGATTATTAAAACATCCGCGTCGAGTTTGCTTGCGACAAGTGCGCTTAGTTTGTCGTTGTCGCCGAACGCTGTGCCGATTTCCGCGGTCGAGACGCAGTCGTTTTCGTTGAGGATTGGCACAACGCCGAGCTTTAACAGCGTTTCGATGGCGTTTTTCAGGTTTAAATATGTTTTGCGATTGCTCAAAACTTCGGCTGTGAGCAAAACCTGTCCGCAGGCCAGGCCGAGTTTGTCGAATGCCTTGCGGTATTCAGTCATTAGCAGGGGTTGACCTATTGCGGCAAGAGCCTGGCGGGTTTTTATGTCGGCAGCGGCTTCGGTCAGGCCGATTCTGCCGGCGCCCATACCGATTGCGCCGGAACTGATGAGAACGACTTGCCTGCCGGCGGTTATAAGCTCTGCGACCTGTGAGGCGATTGAGCGGATATACGCGGAATCCACTTTGCCGGCTTTGCTGAGCGTGTTTGTGCCGATTTTAACGGCGATTCGTTTTGATGTGCTAAAGTTCCGCATTAGATTTTAAAATCCTTTTTTAATTTTCTGTGCGTAAATTTTTTAGCGTTTGTGCCGCTGTATTCTGCGACGATTTGGCCTGTGCCGAGGAGTTTCCACTTATAGATGACCAAACCTTCAGATCGG
>JBAZTW010000042.1:0-16641 GCA_041661665.1 Phycisphaerae bacterium
GATATAGTATTGGTCAAGGCATCCCGCAGTCAGCGTTTTGAGAAAATTGTCGATAAATTAAAAGGTCTTTTTACCTAAAATGATATACTATTTCTTGTCGCATTTGCGTAGTTTTATAACCGGCTCGCTTGGTTTTTATGCGTGGCAGGAGGTAATGTTTCGCTGCATAATGGCGGCTCTTACCAGTCTTGTTATCGCCTGGCTTGCCGGCCCTCGGATTATCCGCTGGCTGATGATGAAAAAAATCGGCGACCGTCCGGAATTTCACCACGAAAAATTAAACGACCTCAACAAGGAAAAGGCCAACACGCCGACAATGGGCGGGCTGATAATTTTGCTGGCGGTTTTCACAAGTACACTTCTGTGGGCAAAATTGGGCAATCCATTCGTTCAAAAAGCCATAATCCTGATGATTTGGTTTGGTGCTATCGGAGCTATTGATGATTGGCTGAAACTTACCAGCAAAATCCGTCATCGCAGCAGAAATGGTTTGAAACCGTGGGAAAAACTTGTGTTCCAGCTCGGCGGGGCGGTATTGATAGCGACGTTTCTTTATTTCGATGTCGAAAAAGTTCAGGATGCGACTTGTTTTTGGATTCCTTTTTACAAACACGGCATACCGATAGCAGGCTGGTTCTTTGTGCTGATTGCGATACTTTATATTTCCGCTACGAGCAATGCCGTCAATTTTACCGATGGAATGGATGGATTGGCCAGCGGATGTATTGCGATAACTTCCGCAACCCTGGCGATACTTTGCTACGTTGCCTCTGAATCAATGACAAGAACATCGTCAATGACCTGGGCAAATTATCTGCTTTTGCCGCATATTCCGCAGTCCGGCGAATTGAGCATATTTTTCTGCTCCATAGTCGGAGCGATGATGGGATTTTTGTGGTTCAACTGCCATCCCGCTCAAACATTTATGGGCGACATCGGCTCACTGCCTCTTGGCGCGGCTATGGGCTATGGCGCTTTGGTTACGCGAAACGAAATACTTTTGCTTATCATAGGCGGGGTTTTTGTTATGGAACTTGGCAGTGTAATGCTGCAGGTTGGGTATTTTAAATACAGCGGCGGAAAGCGTATTTTCAGATGCGCTCCGATTCATCATCATTTTCATCTCGGCGGCTGGTCTGAACCGCAGGTAGTTGTTCGCTTCTGGCTGCTGTCGGCTGCTTTTGCGGCAATAGCTCTGGCAACTTTGAAATTGCGTTAAATAAAAAAGGGCTGCTCAAAAGAACAGCCCTTTCGATTTATAAAATCACTCGCAACTACGGACCAGCCGTAAGCCATTGGCTGGCAAATATCGCAAAGTCCTTGAAATTAACGATTTTGTCATGGTTAAAGTCTGCAGACGGCGTGCCCTCTTCGTTAGTAGTCAGTTCAAATGCCGCATCCCAGCTTACGCCTGCTGGGAACTCAATAGGCATACCATTCGACCATTGAGAACCGATGGTTGGCGGCCAGATGTTTAGCCCGGTTGGGTCTATTACCATCCCTATTCTTATAGCGTCATCATTGAAGAACTTTGGTCGCGTCTTCCAGCCGAATGGATACTGCACTGTCGTCCCATTAGGATAAATCGCCGCGATACTCAACCAGTACACACGTTTTCCATCCGGGCCGTTTGGTTCCTGATAGAACCATTCATCCTGCGATAGAAGCTGATTGAACTGGAAGCATGCCTCATTCTTGCGTTCAGGCCTGCCTTGCGGGTCATTGTCAAACCCTGCGAAATTCCAGGCATAGCTGTCGCAGATATTTTCCCAAACCAGAGTTCCCGGATGGCTAAACGGATGCTGAGGGTCTGCCCCATTCGGGACATCCGTCCAGATGCCTATATGGAAAGCGGTCGGTAATACCGGCGGCAGTTTCGGTTGTGTCCAGTTGATGAACGAACCCCACCAGTGAATATCCGTTACCGGTCGTTCGTCTTTGCACTCCCAGTCGTCGGCTATTATCGGCTTATTATAGTAGCTTGAAAACTCATCCCAGCCATTAATCATTCCGGTTGCGTCATCAACAACAGGGGGTTGACTCCATTTTACATAGTTGCCTTTGTAAGGCGACGTATTCGGCGTTACAATCAAATTGTGCCAGTAGTTCCACATTACGCCAAACTGCTGTACTCCGGGCGGAGGAACCGGCATCTGTCCGAATACCCAGTTGAAATTCTCATCAACAATAAAGAACTGTGAATTCTTAATGTTGAACGCCGGGTTGTTAGCAAAACCTGTTGCGACAGGATTGGCCGCTGCAACTCCGACTTTGGAAGTGTCAATAGTGATTGTGGTCGGCACATTCCACGGAAGCGGTGCCGGACAGCTCCACCACCAAGACCGCACGTTCCCATTTATGTCCTTTATGCCGAACGATACCGCGTTTATCTGTCCCGATGCCCCAAATTGTTTCGGCGTTACCCCTACCGTTATTGTTGAATTACTCAAATCGGGATCCAGCAGGTAGTCGTATTCCCACGCGCTTGAATAGCTTCCGCTCGGTGGTCCCGGAGGCATACCGCCCCACTCCATTACAAGTCCTGCGTCTTCACAACCGCCGCCCCCACCTCCTCCGCCTTCATAAACGGTTAGACTTGCGGGCATAAAAGTATTTGTCGGATAGGGATCACCATCCGGGTCTTTGTACAGATTCCACTGCTCCATATAAACTGTCCATTCATCCGCCAGCAATGGCCTTATATGTCCGCTCGAAAGCGACTCCAGCCATTCCTCTTCAGAGTCAATCAGTAGATGTCCGCTGCTGGTATGCGGGGTGCCAATCAGATTTTCCGTTCGACTCGGAAAAGTACCGACTAACATATTGCTCATACCAACTTTGGCATAAATCCTGCTTGTAACATTGACATTAGATATTTTTGGCGTATTGACATCAATAGCTTCAAAGAATACGTCAAAGAATGATGTTACATTTTCTCCATTGAGTACCGGTATGAAAGTCCCGCCCATAGTTTGCGCCTCTATGGTAATTGTCCCGCCGATCGGGTCAATGACAGGAGGGCTGGTAAAAATAAACGGAGACCTTGGCGCCACACTTGAACAACTCATTGTGTCGGTCTCGTAGTGCAGGGTTGCACTTCCGCCGTTGACAAATATTGTCGGGCCAACATACGCCATCTGCACATATAGGTTAACCGGACAGATTGTGGCAGCGTGAGCCTCGCTCATAGCTATCGGTTGTGCTTCACAATGTAGCTCGAGAGTGGGGGCAGGTGGTGTGCTGATAGTTATGTTCTTAACATCAACCACTCCGCCGGCGTTCCACGATACAGTGCCAGATTTGCCGCCTTTGACGGCCTTTACAACCATCTTTTCACCATTACAGTTTTTGTCTAACCATCCCCCGGAATAACCGCCAACAGCGCTGCTTGTGTCAGTGTCGCTATACGAACCGCCGGCAGCGGGGTAGCAGTTTATATAAACCGTAGCGCCGCTGACAACGCTGCCGCTCTCGTCCTTTACCACGCCTGAAACAGCATAGGCGCCAAAGACGGATGTGCTGCCTGCAAACAGCACACACAAACTTACTAAAATTAGCTTTTTCATACTTCATCTCCTTAGTTTAAAACTACTGTGTTTCGAAATAAACGAATACAATAAAGTTTTTAATTTCAGTCGAACGCTGAAGCAGAAATGATAAATACGATTAGCCTAATCCCGGTTGGTAGATACGATAAACAATGCGTCGAAAATCCCCGTTAAAGAAAAAACATCTTTTTCAAACTCCGTATTTCATCTTCTAATCTCCTTAATTTAAAATGCGTAAACAATTTTTCCCATATATATATAAAAAACACACTTTCTCGTCTGTGTTTTTATTGTTTAGCAAGCCTCCGCGATGCAGCCGTGAATTATATGCTGCTTTGTAAGTGTTTGTCAAGCGAAAAGTGGATTATTGACAAAAAAACGCGGCTATTATAAGACTTTGCCTATTTTCACAATACGCAGCTATTTTAACAAAAAAGCCCCTGATTTGATAAACCAGGGGCTTTGGGGGTACTGCTGTTTTTCTATAAAATTTTATTCAAACAGGAATGAGCCGTACTGTGCAGCGCTTCCAAGTTCTTCGTGAATTCTCAGCAATTGGTTGTATTTGCAGATTCTGTCAGTTCTGCAGGCTGAACCGGTCTTAATCTGACCAACGCCGGTAGCAACTGCTAAATCAGCAATGAATGAATCTTCTGTTTCGCCGCTGCGATGGCTCATAACGGCTGTATAGCCGCCTCTCTTGGCCATATTGATGGCTTCCATTGTTTCGGTGAGCGTGCCAATCTGGTTGACCTTAATCAGAATCGAGTTTGCTGCGCCGAGCTTGATGCCCTTTGCCAGTCTCTCTGTGTTTGTTACGAACAGGTCGTCGCCGACGAGCTGGCACTTGCTGCCGATTTCATTGGTGAGCTTCTTCCAGCCATCCCAATCATCTTCAGCAAGACCGTCTTCGATGCTGACGATTGGATAGTTTTCAACCCACTTGGTCCAGTGTTTAATCATAGCATCTGATGAAACAGCATTCTTTGGAGCGGACTTGAAGAAAGAATATTTCTTTGTGGCATTGTCAAACATTTCCGTTGAAGCAGGGTCAAGAGCGATAGCAATCTGCTTGCCTGCCTTGTAGCCTGCCTTCTTGATTGCGTCGAGAATTACTTCCAGAGCCTCTTCGTTGCTCTTCAGTGATGGAGCGAAACCGCCCTCATCGCCGACTGATGTATTATAGCCTTTCTTCTTCAGAACGCCTTTTAGCGTATGGAACACTTCAGCTCCCATTCTCAATGCTTCCGGGAAATTAGGTGCGCCAATCGGCATAACCATAAATTCCTGGAAGTCAACGTTGTTGTCAGCGTGCTTGCCGCCGTTGAGAATATTCATCATCGGAACAGGCAGAACGTTTGCGTTGCATCCGCCCAGATAGCGATACAGCGGAAGACCTACTGACTCAGCAGCGGCCTTCGCCGCAGCCAGCGATACGCCGAGAATCGCGTTTGCGCCGAACCTGGCCTTGTTCTTTGTGCCGTCCAATTTAATCATCGTATAGTCGAGTTCTTCCTGACACATAGCGTCCATACCGATAACGGCATCGGCCAGCTTGTCATTTACGTTTTTGACAGCCGTCAGCGTGCCTTTGCCCATATAGCGTTTGGCTTTTACGTCGCGAAGCTCAACTGCCTCGTGTGCGCCTGTGCTTGCTCCCGATGGAACAGCGGCTCTGCCGAATGAACCATCTTCGAGCAACACATCGACTTCTACGGTCGGATTACCGCGTGAATCGAGGATTTCTCTGGCTCTTACATCAATAATTGTACTGAACATCTTTAAATTCCTTTCATGAATACAGTTATCAGAAACTCAGTTATCGGTTATCAGCAAAACAGACGACCGAAAATATCATTATTTCCTTATTTCCTTGCTTCTTTACGTCTTTTTTAAAGGGGGTAGGGTATAGGGGATAGAAAAATACCCTAACCGCTAATCCCGAAACTGTTTATGGGGTAGAAAAATACCGCTTCTTCACCATTTCGTCAAGGATTAAAGTTTTGGGAGGGGATAGGGCATTTAGTATATGGTATTTAACCACAGATTTCAACGGAACACTACTTTCAAACGCAATTTGTCTATATCTGGAGGAACTTATGCTATGATTATTTTCATTTGCGTTGAAGCATGACATTCGTTTGAAACATTTCATTGTCATTGTTAGTTACGATAAATCGAATCAAGCTGAGTTTTCTTTCGGATATCTGTGCTTCTATAGCTGTAGCGTCATAGATATTGGAGCCGGGCAGAACAATCCAGTTGGAAGCTCCTTTTCCAGTGCCTATCCCGGAAAATATGATTGGCTGACCGATATTGCCTATACCATTTATGTTTTGAGCCGGCTCTTTGTCCCCGATATAGAGGTTGAAGTGAATCTTCCCATCTTTATCGGGTACGATGGTACCATTGTCAATAAGGGTCTTTGTTGTTGCTTGGCCAATCGTTAGGTCTTTTTTTATTGGCTGCGTGATTTGGACTATTTCATAGTTACCGTTTTTACTGTCGGCCTCGTTTAGCATAATTTCCCAATTATACATCTTTGGACTTATCTCTTGAGGATTTGGGTTAAATTCGTATCTGACGGTGCCGCTGAAGTTTGGTTCGGCTGACTCAGCTATTTGCCCCGTTTTTACATCAAACTGATAATGGACTCCATCGATTGTTACAAGTTTGAATATTAAATTGCCTTTCTCATATTGACATTCTAAAGCAGGCTGGTATCGATTATCGAGGTATTCGTAATGAGAAACGCTTGGATGAACTGCTGACATATTGCGGATCAAGTCAATAGTACTATATGATTTTAGTAATTTTCCATCTTTGTAAAAGGCTACACCCACATGATCTGCGGATGGTTTGCTGCCCCTGTGCCAATTACCCAGCCTGACTAAATAGTGATGCAGTCTTTTAGGTCGTTCACCCTCAACAAAAGAGGCAAAAAATGTTCTGAAGGAGTACCACCCTTCTGTACGCCACAATTCCTTGAATTCGCCATTTCCTGTGACTTCATAGCATATACCAGTTCCATTTTCACGATTGTAAAGATCATTGGGGTCTGGCTTCATAAGAAAGAAATATCTACCGCCGACAGATGTCGTGATATAAGAATATTGGCTCTGCTCATCATCAGCAAAAACATTTGATAATAAAATTGTTATAATTATTAGACAACCGTAAAAAGTCCGCATAGTTATATCTCCTTATGTTCAAATTGTGATTATGCAGTATGAAATATTTCTATTTTGTTCTCATCTTCCCAAGCTCTGGACAATCACGCTGAGGGCGACGAGTATTATGTTTTACAGAAAGGCTCTCGAATTGTCATTTCGAGCGTAGGCGACGTTGTCGCCGAAGTCGAGAAATCTGTTTGAATAGATTTCTCCGCTTCATTCATCCTGCTACGCAGGACTCCTTTCGGTCGAAATGACAGTTTTTTATTTTTTCGCGGCGGCGGTGAACATCAATACTGCCAGTACGCCTGCGAAGATAAAGCCGCCGATACTCGCGGATGCAGGTATTTCCCACTGTCCAATATTAGCGTTGAGCTTCATTATAACTCTTGCCAGATGAAGCAGCGCCACAAGAATAAAAACTACTCCCGAAACATTAAGAGCGACATTTTTTGACATAACTTTCTCCCTTATAAAATTTGGAATATGAGTATATCGTTATTGTCTAACTTTTTCTCGAAGTCGGCGAGCGTCTGACGGACTGGCGGTCATCATCGCCGGTGTCCACGGAGTCTTTCAATATTTTCATCGCCTTGCTGATGTCGGCGACTTTTAAAATGGCTGTAGTTTTCCCGCCCTTTGCACCGGCAGTGCAGTAAGCATAGGCTATATTGATATGAGCCTTGGCTAATTTTTCGGCTACGGCGGCAAAAGCGCCGGGTCTGTTCGGCAGCGTTGCGCAAAGAACCTCGGTTTCGTCGAACTGCATATTCAGATGGCTCAAAACATCCCGCATCGTTGCTGCTGACTCGCAGACGACGCGCAGTACGCCATGCTCGACCGAATCCATCACGGTCAGGGCGCTGACATTGACTTTGGCGTGTGCGAATTCAGCGAAAATCTGCGCAAGAACGCCGGGTTTGTTGACCATAAAGATGGAAAATTGTTTTTCAATATTCATAGCAAATCCTTTCAGGTTATTTTTTTAAATCAGCTATTGCGGATGAAGCATCGGGATAGAATTTGAAAATTTTGTCGAGGTTGGTAATTTTGAACACACGATATAATTGCGGATTTATGCTGCTGATGACTATGTTGCCGTTGTAGGCGGCGACTTTTTTGCGGGCATCGAGCAGGATTCCAAGCGTCTGTGAGGAGAAAAACTTTATGCCTTTGAAATCGATAATGAGATTGCGTGGTTTGGCGTCTTTTACTATTTCGGAAATTTTTTGTGTAATGTCTTCCAGGCCGCTGCCGGCTGTCAGACTGGCGACGTTAAACGTTACCAGCGTGAAATCCTTTTCCGTCGTTATTGTTGCGATGTTGCTGTCGGTCATATTATTCTTCAAAGAAATAAGGAAGTAAGGATGTAAGGAATACTTTCGACTATTTTCTTACTTCCTTACCTCTTTGCATCCTTACTTCATTATAGCTTTATCGGCAGGAAAGTCGAGAGGGTTTTGCAGGAAATCAGGCTTTAAAGCAGGCGGCGCGGTGGCCGACGGCTTTTTCTTCGAGTTTTGGGGCGTTTTTACTGCAAAATTCGTCGCCAATCGGGCATCTGGGGTAAAACGGGCAGCCAGCGGATGTGCCGATTTTCAGAGCTTCGCCGGAGCCGATGGAGAGTCTTTTTCGCTGGGGCACAGGAAGGGGAATCGCCAGCAGCAGCAGTTTTGTGTAAGGGTGAAGCGGGTTTTTATAGAGTGCCTCGGCGGGGGCGATTTCGACGATTTTGCCTAAATACATCACCGCGACAAAATCGCTTATAAATTCCACAACCGACAAATTGTGAGCGATAAACAAATATGTGAGGTTAAACTGGTCCTGCAAATCCTTGAGAAGGTTCAAAATCTGACTCTGTATCGAAACATCAAGCGCGCTGACCGGCTCATCGCAGATGACTAATTTTGGTTCAAGAGCAAGTGCGCGTGCGATGCCGATACGCTGCCTCTGGCCGCCGGAGAATTCGTGCGGATAGCGGTTGATATGTTCAGGCTGAAGGCCGACTTTTTGGAGCAGGCTGCAAATGCGGCCGGTAAGCTCTGACCCTTTTGCGATTTTATGCACGATTAGCGGTTCGCCGATGATTGTGCCGACGGTCATTCGCGGATTGAGCGAACTGTATGGGTCCTGAAAAACTATCGAAATCTGCCTGCGGATTTTTCGCAATTCGGATTGTTTGACGGCAATGATATTTTGGTCTTCAAAAAAAACTTTTCCTGCCGTCGCCGGCACGAGCCGGGCGATAGTTCTGGCGACAGTGGTTTTGCCAGAGCCGCTTTCACCGACAAGGCCGAATGTTTTGCCCGTCGGAATGTCAAAGTTGATATCGTCAACCGCCTTGACATAGCCGACGGTTTTGCGAAGAAGGCCTTTCTTTATCGCAAAGTACGTTTTTAAATTTTCAACTTTTAATAAATAGTTATTCATTTTTTTATAAATCAATCTCGGCCTTTAGGCCGAATTCCATAATTTTTATTTTTTATTTTTAATCTTTGATTTATTTTACATACCAGCAGGCAGCATAATGATTTTCTGAGACCTGTTTTAGTTCCGGCTCCTGCGTCTGGCATTTTTTATCATTGCAGCCGATTGGGCATCGAGGGTGAAATTTGCAGCCGGTCGGAAAATTCAAAGGTTCAGGCACGTTTCCGCCGATGGTTTCAAGGCGTTTTGCGGTTGTTCCAAGCTGCGGCAGTGATTTTAAAAGCCCCTTGGTATATGGATGCAGCGGATTATTAAACAGTTCCGTGCAGGGGCATTTTTCGACGATTCGCGAGGCGTACATCACCGCGACATAATCCGCACGCTGCGCGACAACGCCGAGGTCATGAGTTATCAGCAGTATACTCATTTTTTCGCTCGCCTGGAGTTCGTCGAGCAAATCGAGAATCTGAGCCTGAATTGTAACGTCCAGCGCGGTTGTAGGCTCATCGGCAATCAGCAGGGCGGGCTTGCACGAAATTGCCATAGCAATCATAACCCGCTGGCGCATTCCGCCGGAGAGCAGATGCGGATATTCATAAAGCCGTCTGGCTGGTTCGGGAATGCCGACTTTTACGAGCATTTGCTCAGCCATTTGCCAGGCATCATCGTGCGATTTTTTTTGATGCAGGCAAATTGTTTCAGCGATTTGGTCGCCGATTGTATAAACCGGATTTAAACTTGTCATCGGCTCCTGAAAAATCATACCGATTTTATTGCCGCGGATTTTTCGCATCTGTTTTTCAGAATATTCGAGCAGATTTTTACTCTCAAAAAGAATTTTACCGCTTACGATTTTTCCCGCCGGCTTGGGTACAAGCTGCATAATCGAAAGGGCGGTAACGCTTTTTCCGCATCCGCTTTCGCCGACCAGTGCGACCGTTTGCGAATGTTTGATGAAAAACGATACATCCTGCACGACTTTGGCTGTGCCTTTTGCCGTGTCGAAGAATGTCGAAAGGTTTTCTATGGATAATATGGCGTTATCTTCTGTCATATCGCCTTTCGCAGTTTTGGGTCTATCGCGTCCCGCAGGGCTTCGCCGAGCAGGTTATACGCGGTTACGGTAAAGAAAATCGCAAGCCCTGGGAAAATGCTGAGCCACCACAGGAATTGGCCGGATGTGCTGACGCCTGCGCTGAGCATTTGTCCCCAGCTTGGCGTTGGTGGTGCGACGCCGAAGCCAAGAAAGCTCAGTGCCGATTCGATAAATATCGCTCCTGCGATTCCGAAAGTTATATTAACCAGAACCGGGGCAATACCGTTCGGCAGCATATGTTTGAATAAAATGCTTCGCAGCGGCAGACCGAGCGAAATTGCCGATTGCACAAAATCCTGATTGCGGAGTTTGAAAAATTCCGCGCGGATAAATCTTGCATCGCCCGTCCAGCTTGTTATGCCGATAATCAGCATAATGTTGAAAAGGCTTCGCGGGAAAAACGCCACAATTGTAATAATCAAAAAGAACGTCGGTACAGACATCATAATTTCGACTAAACGCATACCGAGGAAATCTATTTTGCCGCCGAAATAGCCCATCAGCGCTCCGACGAAAATTCCGATAATGCTCGAAATACCGACAGCGACAAACCCGACCGACAGCGAAATTCTCGTGCCGTGAATCAGTCTGCACAAAACATCCGAGCCGACATCGTCTGTGCCGAGCCAGTGTTCCTTGTCGGGCGGCTGCTGGAGGACTTTTAATTCCGTTCTGCCGTAGCCGTAAGGAACAATTGTGAATATCGCACCGGTTGCCTGACCTGATTTAATCATTGATTTATAGTCTGTCGCGTTGAGTTTGCGTGGCAGCAGTGTTTGAACCGAGGTTATGCAAATGATGAAAACAGTCAGACAGATATAAATCTGTCGCCATAAAACTCCCGGCCGCAGGAATGGGTCAACATTGCGATTGTTCCATCTCATCAGAAGTACCATACAAACGCCAGCGATGGCCGCCAGAAAAACCGAATAGTCGTTTGCGGTAAGCGAACTGAACAGCGGAAAATATGTTTTGCCGTCGATATGAATTATAAAAGGCTTATCATTTGCGATAAACGGTGCGAACACCGCGACGGTGAACAGAAAAATAAGAAACCACATACAGGCGAGGTTTATATAGTTAGACGAAAACTGCTGCCAAACTAATTGGCTGTAAGAAGTTCCCCAGTTTTTTTTATCGAATATTTTTTTCATTTTTTTAAATATATCTCTGTGGCCTCTGTGTTCTCTGCCTGCCCTGAGCGTAGTCGAACAGTTTTGTAGGGTGGGCTCTTAGCCCACGCGGTTTATTTTAAAATTCCATCGGCGACTTGTCCTCCGTAGTCTGCCGTAGCAGACGAAGGATGGAAGCCAATTCCACAAATCTTCATTCTACAATTTTCAATCTTCAATTATTTTCATGTCCATTCGCGGCTATTTTTTTAATCAATGCTTTCAAATGTAATTCTTGGGTCAGCAATCACATAAGCAATATCTGCAAGCAGCAGTCCCGCCAGATTCAAAAAACCTGCGATCGTAGCCACCGCCATAACTATATTATAATCGCGTGTCGTAATCGCCTCGAAAGCAAGTCTGCCCATTCCGGGAATGCTGAAAATACTTTCGATAATAACCGAGCCGCCAATCATCGCAGGCAGCAGCGTTGCCATAATTGTGATAATGGGGATAACGCTGTTGCGAAATGCATGGCGAAATACGACCGTCAGATTGTCAAGCCCTTTAGCTCTTGCTGTGCGGACGTAATCGGCACGAAGATTGTCGAGCATACCCGCCCGCACCTGCTTTGTTAAATATGCCAGTTCCGCATAGCTCAGGCATAGCACCGGCAAAACTAAATGCCACAGCCGATCGCCGAGCCAAGGGAAAAATGGCAGAGAATCTGCGAAGTTGCTGCTCAGGCCGGCAGGCGGAAACCAGTTTTTGAAAGTAGGCCCGCAAAAATATCCGATGAGCATCTGGCCTGCCCACATACTCGGCAGCGACCAGAGCATAAAAAGCACGACAGAACTTGCGCGGTCGAAAAATTTCCCCTGCCGAACAGCGGTAAAAATGCCCATCGGAATCGAAATTATATAAACAGCGACAAGAGAGATGAGATTTAAAACTAATGTAATCGGCAGACGCTCCTTGACCAAATCAATTACAGGGCGGTGATGTTTGATTGAATCGCCGAAGTCGAGCTTAACCGTTCGTTTCAGCCAGATTAGATATTGAATATGCACAGGCTTATCTAAGCCATATAGAGCCATACGCACTTTGCGGACATCGGCGGCACGCTGGGCATCCATTTGGCCGCCCGGCCCCATAGAAAGACTCACCGGGTCGCCCGGCGCAGCGCGACTAATGGCAAAAACCATTACCGTTATGCCGAGCAATGTCGGTATCATCAACAAGATTCTGCGTATTAAATAACCAGCCATATAAAAAAATTAAATATCAAAGTGCTATCAACTAACAACTATCAACTATCAACTATTTATACCTTTGCTTTTCTTTCGGAACATACCACTCTCGTTCATCAATGCCAAGCTTATGGACAATAACATTCTGAAAATCCTTACTGAGAAAACGCTGCTCTGGTCTTGTGTAAATGAAGGTATAAGGCTGTTCTTCATGGATTATTCTATGAAAGCGATGATATAGGGCATTGCGTTTATCAGTGTCCAATGTTTGTCGTGCTTGTTCAATAAGTGAATCAGCTTCTGGATTATTGAACCGGACATAGTTAGAACCTTTCTCTATTTGCGAAGAATGCCATATCTGGTATGGGTCGCCTTCAACACTTCCCCCCCATGCCATATTGAGAGCGTCAAAATCCCTGCTTTGTACTTTTTGCGTGAATATTGACCATTCATAAGTGTCTGGTGTAACTTCTATTCCCAATTTTGCAGCGGAATCTTTTACTAATTTTGCTATCTGTTCATGCATGGCAAGCCCACTGGCAATCATATACTTGAATCTGAAAGGCACTCCGTCTTTGTCACGGATACCATCGCCATCGTGGTCTATCCAGCCAGCTTCATCAAGAAGCTGCGCCGCTTTTTTGGGGTCATAAGGCCATGGTTTTATATTCGGGTCACTTTGAGTGCCATATATATAAAACGGTCCTGTTGGAATTTCCGCATCAGGATTTCGCAGGATATATTTTTTTATGGCCTCTCTATCTATCATATAAGTCATGGCTAATCGAACTTTTCTATCCGCAAAGAACGGCCTTGCCTGATTCCATCCTATCCAAAAATATCCTGTATTTCCGGCATCCCAATAAGACAAACAATAAAATTTATTTCTGAATTCACTATCATTATTTTTTGCAGTAAACTGTTCAGGCATGGGTCTTATGTAATCCACTTGCCCGGCTTGTAAGGCCTGTAATGCTGCCGTATCATTTGTGATAAACTTATATACTCTTTTTGTTATTTTAGGTTTTTGCCCCCAATAGTTTTCATTGCGTTTTAGGATTACCTGATTGCCGATATCCCATTTTTCAAATACATAAGGCCCGCTTCCTATGGGGTTGCTTATTCTGGTCTTAAATTCTTGAGCATTTTTGTATTTATATACATGTTTTGGATAGATTGCCATGCCGCCCAAAAATTTATCTGACAGAAAATAAACCTTTTTCATATAGAATTTTATTTCTTTGTCGTTTATTTTTTCATATCTGTCAACATCACGGAAGTAATTGGCATAACCGGCCGCGTCAACATTAGGGTCAGTTATTGTGTTGAAGGTAAAAATAATATCGTCTGTTGTTATTGGTACGCCGTCAGAGAATTTAACATTATCCCGCAGCTTAAAATAAATTTCCAATCCATCATTTGAAACTGAGAATTTTTCTGCCAGTATCCCCTTTAATTTAAAATCATTTGGTTCATATGCTGTTAATGGTTCAAAAATGCTATCATTAACAATCCATCTTGTTGACCATGTTGCAGATTCTACTATCGGATTGAGTGTTGCCGGTTCGCCTTCTACGTTCCAGATAAGCCAGTCGCCATCATCGCCGGGGTAATTACTTTCGGAGATATTGTTTACGGCCAGTTGATTATTATTTTGTCTTTGTCCTGACACGGCATCTAAAATAAAGTTCAATCGCTGATATAATCTGTCCGATTGAATCATACCGAGAACCTGCATTGTAATCATTGCCGCAAGCAGCACAAAAAACAAAAACGTCAATATTCCAGAACGACTATTCATAAAAACTCCATAATGAATGCCTAATAACTCCTAACATTATTACTATCAGAAGCGTTGGAGGACAGTTTTTTTTCGAGGTTGATTAATTTTTGATTGAAACGCTCTGATTTTTGAAATGCCAGAAATTGCAAAAGTAATATAACGCCCATCAGAGCTATAAAGAAAAATCCTTTTAGCGACAGGCGGTTATTCATTGCATCCCTGCTCTTTTATTTATTTACTTCTTTATTTCCTGCTTGTTCGCATCCTGCGTTTGTGGCGGTGTTTTTACGGATGGTTTCTTTGTTTCCTGTTTGTTCGCATCCTGCGGCAAATCCGTTTCTGCAACTGCTTTTGCCGGTGGTTTTGGCAACTGCGGTGGGGTGGTCATTATCGAGCCGTTGGCGTTTTTGCCGTAATCAAATCCTGCTGCTGTCGGCAGTCTGCCTGCCGCCGCTGATGAGCCGAAAAGCGTATCGTGTTCTGCGAGCAGTCCTGCTCCGCCGCCTTTTTCGACAGCCCTTTTGAGCGAACCGGGCCAATCCGATATGAAACGTGTGATGTACTTTTCGCTCTGGACAATAACCGAAACAAGGTTGCTGATATTAACTGCGGGCAGGGTGTCGATACCAAGCGCATATCGCTGAACGACTAAAGAATACAAAATAGCAAATTCTTTTGCGGTAATTTTCGCGTTGTCCGGGTCGATTTGAATCCTGTCGCTTAGCGATTTCAAAACAGAACACTCGACCATCTCATCGTTGACCTGCCAATTGAGGTATAATTCTTCTCTTTTTTTTGCGATTTGTATCAGTAAATCGTTGGCAGCGGGGGATTTAAGACTGCCTGCGAACTGGGCAGCCAGAATCAAAATATCGCCGGAGTTTTCGTTTTTTACCACCGTTTGCAGATTTTGGACGAATTGGCCTGCAAGTCGGGTGGTTTCCGCTGAGCCGGTGGTATTTAGCTGACGGAGGATGTTGCTGTTTGTAAGGCAATTGACCGCCCAATAACGAACCATTACATCGGGTGTTTGAGTATAATTGAGAGCGATTTTAGATATTTCCAGATTTCCCAGATCATTTATCAAAATCATTAAGTTCATTGTGAGCAACTGTTTATGAAGGCCATCCGGTAATTTTGAACTTTTTTCGAGGGTTTGGGCTATTTGTTTTTCGGCGGCGGTTAAAAATCGCGGGGCGTATTGGATTTGGCCGCTTTCAAGCTCAGATGTGCTTCTGCTGATAATTGTAGTACGGAGGACGGCAATGTCGGAAAAGTCGGTTTTTGCGTAAAATTCATCAAAAGCCGCCGCTAAAAACTCCTCAATAACTGCAGTATCGGTGTCCACGAGCGTTTCCTTAGCCCTGACCACGTCAATCTTGGTAGTGCTGACTGCGCAGGTTTTTGTTAAAAAACTGAAAATTATTGCAAAAAGTATTAAAAAATTGATGGCTTTCATAATAAAAATCTCAAAAAATTATAAAAAAATAAAGAAATTTCAAATGTAAAAAGTAAACAATACCCCTCTTTATGTCAAGGTTATAATCTGAAAGCGGGGGGGATAGCCAGGGAACATCGTACCCCCACGATGAGAATAAAATGTATGGCAATCTAATAACATAAACTCCTCATCAATGAAGAACTATAAGAAATAGAGCGTTCCTTTCATCCGTAAGTCCTTTATTTTCGTTGTTTGCAGGCTACGCAAATAAAGGACTTACGGCAAAATATGACTCTAAAATAAAGGACTTATGGCGATTTGCGCAAGTTTTTTTTGAAAAAGTGCGCAAATTTTCAGGTTTTTGTTACAAAAACCTTACATAAAGTTACAAAATTCGGACATAAAGTTACATGAAAACGACAAAATCTTGTAACTTTTTGTAAAATTTTACAAAAAAACGTAAAATTTTGATGAGCTTTCGTCAAGTTTTGAACGGTTTTAACCACGGATTACACGGATTTTTGCCACAAAGACGCAAAGGCACAAAGAAAAACAGGTGGATAATAGCCACGAATGAACACGAACCGACGCGAAATAATTTAAACGCTGATGACGCTGATTTCACTGATTAACAGATTGGTATTGACCAGAATTGTTTTGGGGGGGCGGGGAGAATTTTTGGACAGGATAACAGGATTGACGGGATAGGGGATAGAATTGAAAATTGAAGATTGAAAAGTGAAGAATTGAGGAATCGGCCTGATGGCCGATGAGATTTAATGACCCCGCGGTTACCCTTGGGGCTCTGTTT
>JBAZTW010000043.1:0-15862 GCA_041661665.1 Phycisphaerae bacterium
TTATGGTCTAATTCCTTGGCAAAGCTGTCAACGGTTTCAAGAACCGTCATACCGGAATGCCACGGCATTTTATCTGATTTTGTAATTATATTGTCGCCGTTTCTTGCGCTCAAAGGAATAAAATCCATCGGCGTAACGCCTATCCTGTCGAGAAATTCCTGATACTCGTTTTTTATTGAAGTGAAAACTTCCTGAGAATAATCCACGAGATCCATTTTGTTCACGCAGACTGCTACCTGTTTTACGCCGAGCATACTAAGCAGATACCCGTGTCTGCGGGAATTTTCCCTGACTCCTTCTTTAGCGTCAATTACGAGTAATGCCGCCTCTGCGCGAGCCGCTCCGGATATCATATTTTTGAGAAATTCAATATGACCCGGCGCATCAATGATAATATATTTGCGTTTTGCCGATTTGAAAAAGCAGCGTGCCGAATCTATAGTGATGCCCTGAGTCTGCTCATCCTTTAAAGCATCCAGCAGAAAAGCGTATTCAAAAGGCTTGGCGTTACGAGCGCATCTGTTCTTAACATCTTCAAGTTTGCCTTCCGGCAGTGAATTGGTATCCGCCATCAGCCGACCTATGACCGTACTTTTGCCGTGGTCAACATGGCCTATGACCACTATAGTCATTTGCTCTTGCGATAAGTCATTTTCTGTATAATTTTTAATCAACTCTGCCATAATTTTCATCCATTCAGTATTACATATACCCTTCTCTTCGCAGTGTCTCCAGTCCGGAACAATCTTCCTTGTCCTGTTCTCTGCCGGACCTTTCGGCAATATTGGAAAATTTGCCGCTGCGAAGTTCTTCGATAACATCCTTTACGTTTTTTGCATTCGACTGTACCGGCGAAGTGCAGGGCCAGCATCCCAAAGAACGATACCTTTTGCCGTCGCCCTGATTAAAATACAAATCAACAATTGGGATATTTTCCCGTTCTATGTATTCCCAGATATTAAGCTCCGTCCAGTCCAGCAGCGGATGAATACGAACATGCGTTCCCGGAGCAAAATCGGTTTTGAACTGATTCCATAACTCCGGCGGCTGGTCGCCTACATCCCATTCGCTATGCTGGTCGCGAGGCGAAAAATATCTTTCTTTGCTCCGGCTGCCTTCTTCATCAGCCCTGGCTCCGACGATTACTCCTGTAAAAGGCTCGCCGTTTTGCTGTTTTACAAATTTGCCGGTGGAATGGTCCAGAACCCGGCGGGGCCACTCTCCGCTTAGCGTATGTTTTAATGCCTCGCTTTTGAGAGATGCGCAGCATTGCAGCCTGTTTAGTTTCCCGTCCGGAAAAGTTTCCTTTGCATCAAGAGCTCTGATATTTTCACCTACTATAAGATTTAATTTCCACTCCATTGCGAAACGGTCTCTGTATTCAATCATTTTTGGTATCTTATACGCCGTATCAATATGCATCAGCGGAAAAGGCACATGGTCAAAGAATGCCTTTCTGGCAAGCCACAGCAGCACCGTGCTGTCTTTGCCTATAGACCACAGCATTACCAGGCTTTTAAAGCTCCTGTAGGCTTCTCGAAATA
Organism: Phycisphaerae bacterium; assembly: GCA_041661665.1. Taxonomy (GTDB): domain Bacteria; phylum Planctomycetota; class Phycisphaerae; order Sedimentisphaerales; family UBA12454; genus GWC2-45-44. The sequence continues at coordinate 1,545 of JBAZTW010000043.1, forward strand.
TATACACACTCTGCGATTCAAGCATATCTAAGTGGTTCATTGTCTATCCTTTTTTTGTTCACTGTCTTTTAAATGCAGTCCGCATTCTTTATGTTCCGGCTCTTCCCACCACCACCTGCCGCTGCGGATATCTCCGCCCTTCTCAACCGCTCTTGTGCAGGGCGAACATCCTATGCTCGTATAACCCTTATCATAAAGCCGGTTATATGGTATGTCGTTGGTCTTGATGTAATCCCAAACCTGCTCCGTAGTCCAGTCTGCAAGCGGCGATATTTTTATCACATTAAATTTATAATCAGCTTCAACTCTTTTTAAATCCGCACGCGTAATCGCCTGTTCTGCACGCAGGCCGCATATCCACGCGTCAAGCTGCGAAAGTTTTCTTGTCAGCGGCTCAATTTTTCTGATATTGCAGCATAATTTTCTTAACTCTACGCTTTTGTAAAACAAATTTGGGCCGTTTTTATTAACCATCTCTTCCACTTTTTTGTAATCAGGGAAAAGGATTTCAATTTCTATGTTGTATTTTTCTCTGGTTTGCTCAATCAGCTCGTATGTTTCCTGAGGCAGTCTGCCGGTATCGAGCGTAAAAATAATAGGCGAATTACTGACCTTAGTCAGCATATCCAGAATTACCTGGTCTTCAGCGCTGAAACTTGATGACAACGCGATTTTAGAGCCGAATCTCTCCGACACAACTTTGAGCAATTCCAAAGCGTTCAAATCTTTGGTTTGTTCCGTTATCTCGTTTTTTAATTTCTCGAGTTCTTTCATTTTTCAATTTCCTATATTTGATATTCCGGCGTTTTAACACGTCCGAACTTTATCTTGTTCCAAATTCTTTCGTGAGCGTAGAACAAAAAAATCTTAACCAAAGGGTCAATTATCCCGATACCGATTGCCAGCTTGAGCTCTTTCGATATCGCTAATGTGATTAAAAATGTTGTTAGAGAACCCCAGATTCTATAACTCACCGCCTTTGTAATTGCCCGTAAATGTGATTCCATAAATTTTTGTCCTTGCCTTGAAAGTATTCCCATAGTGTTAGTGGGAATAATAACCAAAAAAATTTATTTTAAATAGCGTAATCCGGCTTATAAGTCTTTCTTGCTTTCACTTCTATTTCAGCGATTTCAGAAAATGTTTTATTATTACAAATATCTGATATTGCGTTATTTATCTCTTTCCAGAGCTCTTCGAAAGCGCCCGCGGCATTACAACCATCGGCCTTGCTATTATGCTTTTCCGATACTACTGATATAGGCCCCTGTATATATTCGATTATTTCGCCAACTGTGATATTTTCTGCAGGTTTTGTAAGTGCATACCCGCCATCACGGCCGCGTCTTGACTCAATAAATCCGCCATGTTTCAGTTCGTTCAAAATCGTTTCCATAAACCGCAGCGATACTTTTTGAGCATTGGCGATGTCGCGAATTTTGACAGGATTATCCGCGTTTCGCAACGACAGCTCCAGTATAGCCCTCAAAGCATACTGACATTTCTTGGATATTTTCATCATAAACAAATCTTCATTAAATCCATAGGAATACTATTGTATGAGATAGGCTGAACATTGTCAAGACTTTTTTTACATTTTTTTTGCAAAAAACTATCTCCAAAACAGCGTTTCTAATTGAAAAATAAGGCTTTTTACAAAAAACGTAGATGTCATATTAGGGCGTTAGCCCAAAAATACGGAATTTTTTTGCTTGACTGTTTATTGGATTTATAATATAATCCCATTATTCCTACGGTTTTAGTATGCAATGAGGTAAGGAAGTGAATACTAAATTATCATCAAATCGCCTTTGTTATTTTGGAATAGGTTGTAAATATCCATATTGAAAAACTTTTTAGTGGAAGGGGTATGCCTATGCAGCAAGTTTATTAATCAGTTGTACACTAAATTGAAACATTAAAAAATTGGAGAAAGGAAAGAAAATGAAATCTCAAACTAAAATTGCATTAATTCTGGTTCTTATGGTGGTCGTTGGCACGGTATCAGCCGACTCCGTGTTTCAGACAACTAACCTGCTTCTGGGAGAGAACGGCTACATTACAAAAGTTCCCAGCCCTGGTGTAACTTTCGGCACATCAGGAATAACATTGACCGGCATTAAACTCGACAACCCCTCGGCACAAGTCGCTCCTCCGGGCGGCGGGTTGACAATCTCTTCGTTCTTTGATGTCTGGACGGAAGTAAGCTTCACAGGGGCTTTGAGTGGAACTTACACGATTCCAGTTTCTCCGGCAACTGTCAGGTACACCAATGTCTACGATGTCCCGCCAATCAGCCAATATGCTACTGAAATGCTTTCTCTTAATATCGGCGGACCTGGTTTCATACTTCGTGAAAGCCCGACACTTGCTTCTATAGGAGGAACGACTATCGGAACCGTTCCCGGCGGTTTCGCCATCGATAGCCATTTCAATGTCTACCTCCAGCTTAGTACCGATGGGGGATTGAGTTGGACTGAAGCGTCGAGTGCGCTGTCTGTTAGCACAATCCCAGAACCGGCAACACTTTTATTGATTGGCTTGGGTGGATTGCTTTTACGCGGAAAAAAATGATTACCCGTGACGCCTTGCGTTTGAGCTGGCTTTTTATGACGACAAAAGGGCTGCAAGAGTTATGCTTGCAGCTCTTTTTTTCTTTAAGCTTTTTGGAAATGCGCCCGGCAGGACTCGAACCTGCAACCTTCGGATTCGAAGTCCGTGACTCTATCCAATTGAGCTACGGGCGCGTCGAAATCTAACTTGTTGCAGTATAACCACTTCCAATTTTGTTTGTCAACTGTTTTCAGTTTCCAATAGGCGCGTGCCAAATTGTGGTCGTAGGTTTTAATTTGTTGTGTTTATGTGGTTGCTGCGAATACATCAAACTCCGTGCCGTATTGGCGGAGGTAAAACAGCGGATACAACCTGTAAAAACTTAATATCGGCAGCATCACCACCGTTCCTATATATGGTATGAATACAACAGTACTTACGCAGCAGCAACAGCATCCGAGACAAATAAGAAAACATACAATTGCTCCGATTGCCATTGCCAATACAAATTTGAACAGGAAGTAGAGCAGGGCGATTTTCCAGAAATTTTGCCAAAACAAAGGCAGGAATTTTTTCCACGCTGCCATTATGCCAATCTTTCGCAGGTACATAATCGGCACTACAAAATCGTATGCCAGCATCATAATAGACGCTATTGTCATAGCTATCAGTATGATAACAGTTGCACCAGCGGCGATTAACAGGATTGGAAGAACGATAGTATCCGCTGATTTAAGAGATAGGGCAAAAAAAACTGTCATCGCTATGGCAGGCAGAATGCTGACCATTCCAATAAACCACATCACGAGCCTGAAAAGGAATAAGCTATTGCCCTGCTTTTTGTAATTTCTCCAGGGCTGGGCGACCGCGGCTTTGTTTTTGACAACGCAGTCGAGAAACATAAATTGTCCTCTGCTGCTGAGCCAGGTCAACACCAGAGCAATAGCGATAAATACAATACTGAAGCTAAAAACCAAAGTGCCGACTAATACTATATGGTCTCTGCAGTACTGCAATACCTGACCAATGACTTGAGAAGGCTGAGAATGTGAGTTGTCAAAATTGCTGAAACCATTAAACCCGCCGCCGGAACTATGGCCAAAATAAGCAAGCCAGGCGCAAAATCCGATTATGAACCATTTGCCCAAATCGAAAGGTTTGAACAGAATCCGCTTTACCTGCTCTATCGCGGGTTCGACCGGCTCAACAACGCTTATTCTCCTGTTTAATGTTTCCATAAAAACCTCTCAAAAAGGTAATAGAACCATCTGAAAAAAACAGCAGCCAAAAGAAAAACGCCTGCTCCCGTCATAATTTTCGTGAACGCCGGTGTTTTCGCCGGGCATTTAATAATCGCTGTTATCCGGTACGGAATCTGCATCGCGAAAAAAGCGAAAGCAAACGGGCCGAGCAAATGATATTCAAAGGAATCAGCCAAATTGCCTTTTGCCAGCGAAACAAAAGACCTGCTCATTCCGCACAACGCGCAATCCACATCGAAAAACCTGTGCAGAAAACATTTCATCGGCCATTTCCAGCCGAATAGATATATGCCGAGCTTATCAACATCGCATAAAAACGCTGCGGTTATAACAACCGCACAGACCGCAAGGATAATTCCGTGATACAGCCTGCTGTTCATTGAGAAATCCTGTGCAAGAAGATTAACCACAGAATAAATTGAAAAATGAAGAATGTAGATTGAAGATTTGAGGAATCGCCGAATGGTGATGCTGTTTTATAAAATTTCATCGGCGAAGCCGATCCCAACAATTTTCAATCTTCAGTTTTCAATCTTCAATCTTTTGCTATTATGTTAAAAACTCTTATATACATTTCTGTGGCTTATTCCACGGTAACAGAGTTTATCGTTATAGTTTCGCTCGGCACATCGCCCGCTTTGGTTTTGACATTCGCGATTTTGTCAACGACATCCATACCTTCAACTACTTTGCCGAATACCGCGTATCCAGCATCACGAATACCGGCATTCAGAAAATCATTATTAGCGTGATTGATGAAGAACTGCGAAGTTGCGCTGTCCGGGTCGTTGGTTCGCGCCATAGCGATAGTTCCGCGGTCGTTTTTCAGACCGTTTTTCGCTTCATTGATAATGGCAGGACGAGTTGGTTTTTGACGCATTTGTGCGTTCATCCCGCCGCCCTGAATCATAAAATCCTTTATGACACGATGAAAAATCGTGCCGTCATAATACTTTTCATCGACGTATTGAAGAAAGTTTTTGCATGAAATCGGAGCTTTTTGTTCGTTAAGCTCGATAACGATGTCGCCTTTGGTGGTTTCGATTCTGACCTTAGTTTGTGTTGTTTTTTCTGCTGTCATTTACTTTTCACTTTCCGGAATGGGTTTTTCTTTTGTTTTTGCCGACTTATCACAGCCCGCTATCAGGCCTGCCGCGGCAAATGTTAAAATAAACAATATCCTTTTAAGCATTTTTATGTCCTTTTAGCTATAAAAAACGATTATGAGGATTTATAACAGGTTTTTTGTTCATCAGCAACCTTTTTTGGCTTTTCTAAATCGCATCCGCCGGTTATACTGCCGGCCAAATTCCTGTAGTATTGCAGCAATCAAAAAAGCGGTATGGGTTACAATCTTGCTTTTGGAGCTCATTGCAGATATAAATCAGGTAAGTTGTAAACTATGGTTTCTGTATGGTTGTTTAACTTTTGTCCCTAAAGGAGGTATGAATGTTTTTAAAGTTTTTTCCAAAAGATTTCAACTTCTTTAATCTGTTTGAACAACAAGTAGGTCATGCGGTTGAGGCAGCGCGTTTTTTTAGGGAAGTGGTGTCCAAAGGCCGCGTGAATGAGGATTTATTGAGCAAGATGGCGGAGATTGAGCATCAGGCCGACGACGTGGCGCACACGATTATAGAACAGTTAAACAAGTCGTTCATCACGCCGATTGACAGGGAAGACATCCATGCTCTTACGACGAGACTTGATGACATCGTTGATATGATAGATACCATTGTCAGCCGGATGAGAATTTATGATATCGTCGGCGTGGACAAGAATATGGTGGAATTCGCCAAGGTGATTGAGGAGTCGGTAAAAGCCGTGGCGCGAGCCATCGGGGGACTGCGGAACATTAAAAACGTCAAGGTGGTTTTCGATGCCTGCGTGGAAGTCAATCGTTTGGAAAATGTCGGTGATGCGATGCGCGACAGAGTGCTGACGGAGCTTTTTACGACCGTGAAAGACCCGATTGCCGTGATAAAATGGAAAGATATTTATGAAGACGCTGAAACCGTGCTGGACGTTTGCGAAGATGTAGCCCATCTTGTTGATTCCATTATGGTCAAACAGGCCTGATTATGACGCTAAGCATTTTACTTTTAATCGTTCTGGCGCTTGTCTTTGATTTTCTAAACGGTTTTCACGACTCGGCCAATGCTATTGCCACGATTGTCTCCACACGAGTTCTGCGGCCGAAATACGCTGTGATGTGGGCGGCATTTTTTAACTTTATCGCTTTTCTGTTTATTGGACACTATGTTGCCAATACTATAGGCAAAGGCATCATCGACATCGCGATTGTGGACCAGAAGATTATTTTTGGAACTCTCGTTGGCGCCTGCACCTGGAATGTGATTACATGGTATTTAGGACTGCCGACAAGCTCATCCCATGCTCTAATCGGCGGGCTGATAGGCGCGGCGCTGGTCAAGACGGGACAACACGCTCTGGTCTGGTCGGGAATTATCAAAACAGTTGCATTCATATTCATCTCGCCAATTGCGGGGCTTTTAATAGGATGGTTTCTCGGCAACATCGTTTACTGGGCATGCCGAAAAACCTCTCCCAGAACGGTTGACAATGTTTTCCGAAAAGGGCAACTTTTCTCGGCAGCGCTCTACAGCATAGGACACGGCGGCAACGATGCGCAAAAAACTATGGGCATTATCGCAAGTTTGCTTTTCAGTGCAGGCCTGCTCGGAAAGGAATTTTATATTCCTTTAACCGTAGTGATACTTTGCTATTCCGCTATTGCTCTGGGGACGATGTGCGGAGGCTGGCGGATTGTCAAAACGATGGGACAGAAAGTGGCCAAACTAAAACCGGTCGATGGCTTTTGCGCAGAATCCAGCGCAGCTCTGGCGTTGCTGATTTCAACTGCCTTCGGCATTCCGGTCAGCACCACGCACACTATCACGGGGGCGATTATGGGAGTCGGGTCGCTGCAGAGGCTCAGCGCTGTCCACTGGGGCGTTGTCGGCAAGATAGTCTGGGCATGGATTTTGACCATTCCGGCTTCCGCGGCAATATCGGCGCTGACTTACAAATTAGCCGGTTCATTTTGAACCTGCCGCAGTGAACACGTCGCCTATGTTTTGAGCGGCGAAAAATAGTACCATATAATACCCGCCAATGTTATAATACAGGCAATATGATAACGATAATTGACTATAAAGCGGGAAACCTGACCAGCGTCAAGCTGGCGTTTGAAAGCATCGGGCAAAAGGTCAAAATAACCGACCGGCCGGCAGATATTCTGCAAGCTGAAAAAATCGTTTTCCCCGGCGTTGGGGCGGCCTGCTCGGCGATGGACAATCTCAAATCGCTGAACATTCTCGACGCTATAAAAAAGGTCATCGCTGATGGTGTGCCGTTTTTCGGGATATGTATCGGTATGCAGCTACTTTTTGAGAGCAGTCAGGAAGATGGCGGCACAGCCTGCACCGGTATTCTGCCAGGCAGCGTTAAAAAATTCAAAACCGCCGACCAATTCTGCAAAATCCCGCAGATGGGCTGGAACACGGTAAAAATCGCAAAACAACACCCGATTTTCGCCGGCATAGACGACAACAGCGAATTTTATTTTGTTCACAGCTATTATCCCGATTGCAGCAATAAAAATTATATCATTGGCCAAACTGAATACGCTGACGCTGTATTCTCCAGCGCGGTGGCGAAGGAAAATATCGTCGCTGTGCAGTTTCACCCGGAGCGTTCCGGCAGAATAGGCCTGAAAATGCTCGAAAATTTCAGTAATTGGAATGGGAAATAAATTTTTTGTAGGGTGGGCCTTCTTGTCCTCCGTAGCCTTGGCGAAGGAGGAAGCCCACGCGGTTTTATAATATATGCTAACAAAAAGAATAATTCCTTGCCTTGATGTTCGCAACCGAAAGGTTACCAAGGGCGTTAAATTTCAGAACAATATCGACCTGGGCGACCCAATCGAAATGGCTGTCGCGTATAGCGATGGAGGCTGCGATGAGCTGGTCTTCTACGACATTACCGCCTCCGCGCAGGGCAGAGGCATTGATATAGATATGGTTCGCGATGTCGCAAAGGCGGTTCATATTCCCTTTGCCGTCGGGGGCGGAATTAAAACTATCGAAGACATTCGGCAGGTCTTGCTCGCAGGCGCGGAAAAAGTCAGCGTCAATTCTCTTGCTGTTCGCAATCCCGACATCATCGCACAGGGAGCAAAACTTTTCGGCTCGCAATGCATAGTCCTCGGAATGGACCCTGTAAAAGTCGAGAATAAAGAAAAATTCCCATCAGGCTACGAAATCACCACGCAGGGCTTTAGAACCAGAACGGGAATGGATGCTCTCGAATGGGCTAAAAGAGCCGAAGGACTCGGCGCAGGCGAAATCGTCGTCAACAGCGTCGATGCCGATGGCACACAGCAGGGCTTTGAAATCACACTTACCCGAATGATTGCTGAGAACGTCGGCATTCCGGTTGTCGCAAGCGGCGGGGGCGGAACGTGCAAGCATTTGATTGACGTTTTCAATGATGCCAAAGCAGATGCCGCGATTATCGCAAGTATGATTCACACCGGCAGATTTACGATAAGGCAGATTAAGGATGAGCTTATAGCCGCCGGTATCCCAATAAGAAAAAAATGGTAACAGAATTGCTTTGTAGAAAAGCTCTCGAATTGTCATTTCGAGCGTAGGCGACCTTGTCGCCGAAGCCGAGAAATCTATTTAAACAGATTTAGAACGTATAAAAAAATGAAAAAAGTTATCAATGAAAGGGTTTACTGATAACCGATAACTGATAACTGAGTTTCTGTATTAAAATTATGTCAGATAAAAAATTCAAAAGAACAGATTTGCAGCTTCATCTTTACTCCGAATCGCTTCGGCATAATGTAAAGGCGCTGAAAAGCTGCTGCACTGCGAAAGTAAAATTCTGCGCAGTCGTAAAATCCAACGCTTACGGCCACGGCATAACAAACGTTGTCAATATCCTCAAAGACGCGGGCGTTGATTTTTTCGCCGTCGCAAATATATACGAAGCGTTTCACATAATCGACCTTGTTGACAAACAGAAAATTCTGATTCTTGAGCCTGTTTATGTATCAGAGGCAAAAGATTTACTGCTCCGTGCCGCGCAGCTTGGCATACACTGGACAATCGATTCCATCGAGTCTGCGAAATATGTCGAATCAGTTCTTGCCGGAAGCTGGCTCAAATTAAACGTCCATATTTATATTGACTGCGGAATGAGCAGGGGCGGCGTAGCGCCGGCAAACGCGGCAAAGCTGGCGGAATTTATAAACGGCAGCAAAAATATAACACTGGCGGGAATCTACACGCACTTCGCCACCGCTGATGAAAAAGACCTTTCATTCGCTCTTGAGCGATTGGAAGTTTTTATGAATACAGTTGAGGCGATGGATAATCTTCTCGGCAAAGATGTTTTGGTTCACGCCGCAAACAGCTCGGCAACGATGAGAATCCCGCAGGCTCATTTCGATATGGTTCGCTGCGGCATCGCGATTTATGGTTATTCCACTCTTCCGCGTCCGCTGCCAGTGGAGCTTAGACCGGCGTTAAAACTCTGCGCTCCGATTGTCCATATTACGACAATCGAAAAAGGCAAAACCGTCAGCTATGGCAGAACTTTTACCGCTGAACACGAAATGAAAATCGCCGTGCTGGCAATCGGCTACTCCGACGGTTTTCGCAGGCGTTATTCCAATAAAACCGAGCTGATGCTCAACGGCAAAAAGGCCCCCGTCATCGGCAGGGTAACAATGAATGAGATTATTTTGGATATTACAAATATCCCCGATGCCCGCACCGGCCAGATGGTTACAGTGATTGATAATGAAATCGAATCTCCCTGCGGCGTTTATACCCTTGCCGGAAAACTTGAAACGATTTGCTACGAAGTCCTCACCAGCGTCCCCCCATGGGTCAATACTATCGTTGAATAAAATTGCATCACTGTCATTTCGAGTTTTGTAGGGTGGGCTCTTAGCCCACGCGGTTATTGTGGCTGCTTTTTATTCTTTCTTAGTTTATACAGATAGACAAGAAAAACGGCCATCAGGATAAGCAGGGCGATTATCAGTTTTCCGCCTCGCATAAAAAATAATAGAGTCAACGAACTAATCGTTACTGCCATAATTGGCAATCCAAAGGACAGAAACAGCATCCCAATCAAATCTTTTTTGCCATTAAAATTGGCAGACATTTTATCGCCTCCATTTTTTCGTCTCTGTGTTCTCTGTGAGCTCTGTGGCTATTTTTTATATCTCTGTATTTCTCCGTGGCTATTATCTCGATAAATGAAAATTTTTCACACCAACCAGATATTCCATTTGCTGACAGAAATCCGTTGATGGATTTACCGCAAGGCCTTTGCCCGCCGCTGCTTTGACCCTCACGCCCGCGTTTGTTTTGACGGTTATATAAACCGGACTTTTGCCCTTATGTGCAGAGCAGATGGTTTTTATATTCGCGATTTTCTCTTTGGTAATCTCCGCCTCATTTAGCAGGATATTTATATTCGCCGCTAATTTCGCTCCCGCGTGTTCAAGCTCTATCAACTCCTCGCAAATAATCTGCGGCGTTTCTCTTGTCAAATCCAGCCGTCCCTTTACGAACAGAACCTTATCGACAGCGAGCATTCCGCCGAAGACAGCGAAACAATCCGACCACATTACGACCTCGCACGTTCCCTGCAAATCGACAATCGTAAAGACCGCCATTTTCGCGCCCGCGTTTCTGCCGTTGCGGGTAACGATATTACGAACCTTCTGAACCATTCCGCCGATGACGACGGTTTGGCCGCCTTTTTCCGCGCTAAGCTCCGCTGTATTCGCCGTACTGTAGACGCTGATTGCGTCAGCGTGCTGGCTAAGCGGATTTTTCGTAACGTACAGGCCGAGAACCTCTTTTTCGTAAGCGAGCATTTGCGCCTCAGGCCACGCGGGAACATCGGGCAATCGCTGATGGTCCTTTGCGTAATCCTTTTGCGTTTCCATCGCTCCGAATAAACCAAGCTGGCCATTGGCGCGGTCAACCTGCGAATCGCTTCCCGCCTTCATCGCCATTTCCAGAGCCGCCAGCATTTGCGCCCGGCTTCCGCCCAACCTGTCGTAAGCTCCCGCCTTTATCAGCGATTCAATTACCTGCTTATTCGCCAGACGCAGGTCAACATTTTCGCAGAAGTGGAACAGACTGTGAAACTGGCTCGTCTTTTCTCTTGCGATGATAATTTGCTCGACCGCTTTTTCACCAACGCCTTTAACCGCCGCCAGACCGAAGCGAATCAATCCCTTGCCTGCTTTGCGGTTGCTTTCTTCTTCGTAAATAACTGTAAAATCATTTGAGCTTTCATTTATATCGGGCGGGCAAACCTCGATGCCCATCTGCCGACATTCGCCGATATATTCAGCGACCTTGTCCGCGTCGCCCCGTTCGTAAGTTAGAAGCGAAGCCATAAATTCCAAAGGCCAATACGCCTTGAGATACGCAGTTTGAAAAGCGATAAATGAATATCGTGTCGCGTGGCTCTTATTAAAGCCGTAGCCCGCGAATCGTTCGATAAGTTCAAAAATTTCATCAGCCTTATGCTCGTTCAGACCTTTTTCGCCGCAGCCTTTTATGAATCGTTCCTTCTGCTTTGAAATCGTCGAGGCCTGTTTCTTGCTAATGGCCTTAATCAGCGTATAAGCCTCCCGCAGCGGTATATCGCCGAGCCGGTTGCAGATACGCATCACCTGTTCCTGATAAACCATAATGCCGAAAGTCTCTTCGAGAACTTCCTTCATAATCGGATGAGGCACCGACCATTTGGCGCCGTGCTTGCGGTCGATGAAATCGCCGATAAGAGCCATCGGGCCGGGACGATAAAGCGCGTTTGCCGCGATAAGGTCTTCTATGCGGTCGGGTTTCAGACGCATAAGTAAATCCTGCATCCCGCCCGATTCAAACTGGAACACGCCTCTGGTTTTGCCCGATGCGAAGATTTCAAAAACCTTCGGGTCTGTCAAATCTATTTTCTCAATATCGATTTTTACGTTATGCGTTGCCGCGACGAGGTCAATTGTCCGCTGAATAACGCTCAAAGTCCGCAGACCGAGAAAATCCATTTTCAGCAGTCCGATTTTATCAATCAGCGGACCTTCAAATTGCGTAATAACGTCTTCCGATTTCGTGTCCTTATACAAAGGCACAAAATTCGTCAAAGGCTCATCAGCGATAACCACTCCGCAGGCGTGAACCGATGCGTGCCGCGTAAGACCCTCAAGCTTTTTGCCGATGTCGATTGCTTTTTTCGTCATCGGATTCTGTTCGTAAGCCTTCTTCAAATCAGGCTCAATATGCAGCGCATCTTCAAGCGTAATATCCAAAGTCGCGGGCACTAATTTCGCCAGCCTGTCCGCCTCCGCCAATGGCACATCGAGCACTCTGCAAACATCTCGTATAACGCCGCGAGCCTTCAATGTTCCAAAAGTTATAATCTGTGCGATATGGCCGTATTTGCTGCGGACGTATTCGAGAACCTTCGCTCTGCCATCCTGACAAATATCAATATCTATATCGGGCATCTCGTTTCGCTGCGGGTCCATAAACCGCTCGAACAGCAAATCGTAGCGAATCGGGTCAACGTCGCAAAGGCCGAGACAATATCCGACTACCGTGCCGACTCCGCTGCCTCTTGCTCCGGTTGGAATGTTATTCTCAGCCGCGAATCTGCAAAAATCCCAGACAATTAAAAAATAACTCGAAAAACCCTTGCTCTCGATGACTTCAAGTTCGTGGTCGAGTCTTTGTTTGATTTCGTCGGTGATTTTGCCGTAGCGTTTTTTCGCGCCTTCCATACATAATTTCGTAAGGAATTTTTCAGGCGTTGATTTATCAGGCGTTTTAAACGATGGCGCGTGCCGCGTCTTTGTGTCGATTTCGACATTGCATCTTGCAGCGACAACCAGCGTATTATCGCACGCATCGGGCACATCGCTGAACATCTGACGCATTTCATCGGGAGATTTTACATACACATCGCGAGGATAATGCAGCCTGTCCTCATCGTTCACTCGCTTTCCTGTACTAAGACAGGTCAAAGCGTCGTGAGCCTCATAATCGTCCGCCTCCAGAAAGTGCGCATCATTTGCCGCCAGCAAAGGCAGCGACATTTTGCGAGCCAAATCTATCACCGCCTGCCTGACCCACGGACAATCCGTAGGCTGATGCTCCTGAACTTCCATAAAGAATCGGCCTTCGCCGAAAATTTTCAGATATTCTTCAATCGCTTTTTTCGCCCAGGCCTCATCGTTTTTGGAAAGCGCGAAATTGACCTCGCCTTTCAGGCACGCCGTCGAGCAGATAATCCCTTCGCTGAATTCCGCCAGAATTTCCTTATCTATTCTTGGCCGATAATAGAAGCCCTCGGTGTATCCGACGCTGGCAAGTTTGAGCAGATTTTTATAGCCTGTATTATTTTCCGCCAGCAGAATCAGATGATACGCTGCGTCGGCGATTGAAGATTTTTGTTTGTTAAATCGTGAATCAGGAGCTACATACGCTTCAAGGCCGATGATGGGTTTTATTTCCGCAGCGCGAGCCTGAAGGTAAAAATCCAGCACGCCGAACATATTGCCGTGGTCGGTAATCGCCACCGAATCCATCGACAACTGCTTACAGCGTTTAAACAGCTTCCCAGGCGAAATCGCCCCATCTAAGAGCGAATACTGCGTGTGAAGATGAAGATGCGCAAATCCTTTTTCTGGCATAACTTAAGATTTTTATTATAAAAATGCGATTTATTTTCGCATTATTATAAGTGAAAAACACAAAATAGCAACTCTTGCCCAAAAATGAAAATTCAGAACTTCAGAACCCAAGCGAACCTGTCGCGGCGACCTGTCTCGTCGTAGTTTTAACGAAGACGGAAGCATAGCGAAGATGGATGCCGGGGATTGTTTAGCCGTCGCCGAAACGGCGACGCGTCATTGCGAGCGCAGCGCGGCAATCTCGTTTCAAATTTTAATTCCGACGAGGTCGCCCTGAGCGACCTGTAGTGAGCAGGGTCGAACTAAGTCGAATAGGCGATGGAGCGGTCATTAATTTGTAGGGTGGGCACTTTGCCCACGCGGTTATATGTCATTCCCGTGAAAACGGGAATCCACGTCATCTCTGAAAGCGTGTTCTCTGTGGCTAACATTTTTTCCTTTGTGCCTTTGCGTCTTTGTGGCCATTTATCTTTTCTTACTTCTTTTTCTGATTTCAAATTATAGGCATCAGCATACAACAATCAAGAGAAAACCTCTCTACTAAATTTCGCCTTGTCGCAGCGTAGTCCGCAAGACGAAGACGGATCACCTATTCCAAAACTTTTCATTCTTCAATTTTTCTCTGCCTGTACCGCACTTTCCCTGCAGGGTGCAGTTTTTTGTTTCAACGCAAGGCGTAGCCGAAAAATTCAATGCGACAGTTCCAGAGGCAAATGTATTTGCCGGAGAACTGGAGCTTTGAATTTAAAGAATCG
>JBAZTW010000044.1:0-15492 GCA_041661665.1 Phycisphaerae bacterium
TATTTCGTGTCGGTTCGTGTTCATTCGTGGCTATTATCTCTGTGCCCTCTGTGAACTCGGTGGCTAAAAAATTTTCAAAGAACCGTGTAAATCTGCGTTGATCCGTGTCTAAAAAAATAAAAAATCCATCGCCCTTGGCGATTCCTCAATTCTTCCCTTCGGCAAGCTCAGGGCGTGAGCCTGTCGAACGCAATCTTCATTTTTCAATTCTGTATTCACTTTTAGTTTTTAACTATCCTGCCAATCCCGTTATCCTGTCTAAAAAAACCTGCGTAATCAGCGTACCTGTCCTGAGTGCAATCGAAGGAGTCGAACCAGTTTGTCATTTCGACGCGCAGCGGAGAAATCCGGCGAAGTCGAAATATCTAAAAATCTCATCGGCATTAGCCGATTCCTCAAATCTTCATTATTCATTTTTCATTCTTCAATTCTATCCCTTATCCCGTCAATCCTGCCCGCTGCGATGCGCATCGCGGCGAGTTATCCTGTCTGAAAAATCCGCGAAATCAGCGTCATCAGCGTTTAAAAATCGTTCAAAACTTGACGAAAGCTCATCAAAATTTTACGTTTTTTTGCAAAATTTTGCAAAATGTTGCAGAATTTTGCTCGTTTCATGCAAATTTATGCTTGAATTTTGCAACTTTATGCTCGGTTTTTGCAAAAAAAACCTGAAAATTTGCGCACTTTTTGCTAACATCTGATAACTGCTTTTCTACAAATTCTTCATTCCCTGCGCTAAATAATTCTGCACATAATCCCTTACGGCAGCTTCAAGGGAAGTGAGTTGTTTATTAAAACCCGCCATAACTAATTTGCTGATATCGGCTTGCGTAAAATACTGATAATTATCACGAATCACGTCAGGCATATCGACGAATTTAATATCCGGCTGTTTTCCCATCGCGGCAAAAACGGCATTAGCTAAATCAATCCAACTCCTTGCCTGGCCTGTACCTATGTTAAAAATGCCCGATGCTTTTTTGTTATCGAGAAAGAACAGAGTCATCTCCACCGCATCCTTAACATAAAGGAAGTCTCGCATCTGTCTGCCATCGGCGTAATCCGCGTTATAAGACTTGAACAGGCCTACACTTCCGTTCTTTTGAATCTCCTCGAAAGCCTTTAAAACAAAGCTCCTCATACTCGCTTTATGGTATTCATTAGGCCCGAAAACGTTAAAATACTTCAGCCCGACGATTTTCTTTAAAAGCCCCTGTTTTTGAGCCCATAAGTCAAACATTTGCTTTGAATAGCCATACATATTCATCGGCTCAAGTATTGAAAGTTTCGATTCCTCATCGGAAAACCCCCTGCTGCCATCGCCATAAGTCGCTGCGCTGGAAGCATATACGAAACGGGCTTTCTTTTCGAGTGCAAAGCCGCAGGCTGCTTTTGAGTAGTCGAAATTGTTTTTAACCAAATATGAGGCATCGAGTTCGGTAGTTGCAGAGCAGGCTCCGAGGTGGAAAACCGCTTCGACCGGCAGCGCAAATCGTCCGCTGGTAATGATTTCCAGAAACTCGTCAGCTTCCATATAATCCGTGAAACTCAAATTTCGCAGATTCTTCCATTTTTCATCTTTGCCGAGAATATCGACGAGCAGAATATCCGTAAGTCCTTTTGCGTTAAGGCCTGCCGCTAATGCCGACCCGATGAAGCCGGCTCCGCCTGTAACAATAATCATATTTAGGAGTCCTTTAATAAATAAGAGAGGAATATAGCCGCCAAAGTACAAAATCACAAAGAAAAAGTTACCAGAAACTCAGTTATCCGCCGCCCCGTTTCGCGTAAAACGCGGGCATTGGACGGTTATCGGATTTCAAAACTTCTGATGTCGGCGGAAATGCGCAAGTTTTGCAAAAATATGTGTAGACTTATTTTTACAATCCACTATATTTGTGAAAATTTTATAAAGAAAAGAAGTTTCAACAGCTAAAGAAAGGGATAACTATTATGTTACGATTGCAAACCGCGATAATAATTATCGCGAGCGCGTTAATTCCGACGCTAAGCGTCAGAGCATCATCAACGATGTATAGTGGAAGCATCATAAACTTCGCACAGACAATCCAACCCTGTATCCAGGCAACGATACAGCCATTGGATGCACCATCGGAAGGCAGTTCTTTTAAGTTGTTTGCCCCTCTTAGAGAATACAGCCTTTGGGAACGAGTCTCATTGTTATCTATTCTTGGCGTTGCAGTAGCCGGTCTTTTATATGCATGGATGCTTTCCAGACAAGTCAACAAGGCGGATAAAGGTACAGCAAAGATGCAGGAAATAGCCGCTGCAATACGTGAAGGGGCTGTGGCTTATCTGACGGCACAATTTAAAAAAATTGGTCCGCTGATACTGCTATTGGTGGTTGTTCTGTATTTAACCAAGTGGGCTGAACCGGTATTCGCAATTGGTCGGGCGGGAGCTTTCTTAGTCGGCTCAATCTTTTCGTGGTTAGTTGGATACGTGGGAATGCGTCTTGCAACAAACGGCAATCTTCGAGTAGCGTCGGCAGCCAGAAAAAGCTACGGTCAGGCAATGCAGTTAGGCTACCGAACAGGTACTGTTACCGGAATGCTTACCGATGGGCTTGGACTGCTGGGCGGAACAGTAATTTTTCTGATATATGGCGAACATGCTTATGAAGCCCTGTTGGGTTTTGGTTTCGGCGGAACGCTGCTGGCGTTGTTTATGCGAGTCGGCGGCGGTATCTATACGAAGGCGGCGGACGTAGGCGCAGACCTTGTAGGCAAAATAGAAAAAGGTATTCCTGAGGACGACCCTCGCAACGCGGCTACTATCGCGGATAACGTAGGCGACAACGTAGGCGATTGTGCCGGTATGGCCGCCGATATCTTCGAGAGTTATGAAGTAACCATTGTAGCGGCAATGATACTTGGCTTGGCCAGTTTTGGTCATAAGGGCGTTATTTTCCCATTGCTGGTTCGCGGCATAGGCGTACTTGGTTCTATCATCAGCACTTACACTGTTAAAGCCGGTTCCGCAGACACTTCGGACACAGCTCTCAAGAGCGTGCACAGAGGTTTCTGGATAGGGTCGGTGATTTCTGTGGTCGGGTTCTTTACTCTGGGCTTGCTGTATCTGCATTTCGATGCAGCATATATGGCAGTCTATAAGATGGCATCTTCAGGATTTCCCAATGGCGACCCAGCTCAATTGCCTATTTGGGCGAATTTTGGAATATCCGGATTAGATATGCGTCCGGTTTTCACCTGCTTAATCGGTATAGTTTTAGCAGTTGCACTGAACAAGACAACATCATATTACACCCATACCTCTTTTACGCCTGTAAAATCATTAGCTAAGGCCTGCCAGACGGGACATGCAACAAATATCATTCAGGGCTTTGCTGTGGGTTATGAAAGCACAGTAGCTACGGTTCTGCTTATAGCCGGTGCAATTGCGTTGTCTGTGATGTGCTATTGGGGTATGCCTTCAGTTTTCGTCGCTTATGGCGTAGCTATGACCGGCATCGGTATGCTGACGCTGACCGGCAATACTATTTCAATGGATGTTTTTGGGCCTGTTGCAGATAATGCAAATGGCATCGGTGAAATGGGATATAACCGGGAAGAGATGGAAAAAAATGAACCCGGCTCATATAAGCGCGCACGGCAGGTATTGGCTGACCTTGATGCGGTTGGAAATACCACCAAAGCGGAGACAAAAGGTATCGCTATCGGTTCGGCTGTTATCGCGGCAGTGTCGCTCTTTTCCAGCTTTATCGCTGTAATCGCGGTGGGCAGTGAAGATAAACTTAATATGATGAAGGAAGTACAATATAAATTCTTTTCCGGTCAAATGTCGGTCGCCAGTCCATTAGTGCTTATCGGCTTTCTGATTGGCGGAGCTGTGCCCTTCCTGTTTAGTTCGATGCTGATTCGCGCCGTTGGCCGAGCGGCATCAGAGATAGTTACCGAATGTCGTAAGCAGTTCCATGACAAGGAAATATGGGCAGGTACAAAGAAACCAGATTACGCTCGCGTGGTAGGTATTTGTACCAAAACAGCACAGAAGGAACTGGTTGGTCCCGGGCTGCTGGCTATTCTTGCGCCGCTTCTTGTAGGTTTCCTTCTTGGTCCTTATGCCCTGGGAGGTTTTTTGGCCGGTATGATTCTGGTTGGCCAATTACTCGCGGTATTTATGTCTAATGCCGGTGGAGCCTGGGATAATGCGAAAAAAATGATAGAAGACGGACTTTATGGAGGCAAAGGTTCAGAGGCGCATCATGCCTCTGTAACCGGTGATACCGTAGGCGACCCGCTTAAAGACACAGCCGGACCTGCTATTAACCCCCTCGTAAAGGTTATGAATATGGTTAGTCTGCTCGGACTCAGTGCGGTTCTTCTGTTTAATGTTCCAGGCATTCGTCCCGACAGTCAGGCTTCAGACGCAGCCGGCTGGAGCAAAAATCTGCCTACCAATTGGGTGGTTGGATTGATTGTGTCCGCCGTGATATTGGCATTGATTCTCTGGGCAGTATGGCAAAGCAAACGAGAAACTAAAATGCAGGAAATAGAATAAAATTAATTGCCAAAAATAATTCTGACAAATAAACTATATCAATTAACATAACAGAGAAAATCAAGAGAAATAGAGGCATATTCTCTATGGCCATATATGCCCCACGTTAATATTATTCACTTTTTGGCAGATTAAAGACTTTTTTACACCGATATAAAGAATTTTAGACTTGATTTTGTCCTTAAGCAAGCGTATAGTGCATTATTGATTTGCGATTAGCCGACTGTGCAGTCTGCGGCGGACATTCGCAAAGGCAGGGACGAAAGTCCTTTTAATGTTGTTAAAGTTACAAAAACACTGTGAGCCGGCTTCTCGGCGTTAGAGGTTTCTCAAGTCGAGAGGTTTTGATGGTTAGGCAATATCGGTGAAACAAGAAAAGTGAAATTTGTTTAAAAACTATGACTTTTGAAGTAATGAAACTTAGAAAAACAAAAATCTCAGAGCCGGGCATATTGTCGGCGGGGGTTCGTAAGAAACCTATTTAACAGGGAAACCTGAAAATCTGAATTTTTGAAATGGATTTCGACTTTTCTCATCTGCTGTAACTTTTCACATCTGCCTTGCGCTATCTGTTTTCGCAAATCTATTCTTGATAATAGACAACGTATAGGAAAGGTGTGAACAATGGATATTTTAGCTTTAGCCGGTAATACCGTGATTGCCGGAATCATCGGGGGAGTTGTTTTTGGCGCAATACTTGCAATCGCTGCCGGCAAAATTATCGCTACAATAAAGACAACCAATCTCAAAAAAAATCTGCAAAGACAAATTGAAGAGGCCAAACAGGAGGCGGAAAATATCATTAAGACCGCCAAACTTGAGGCAACAGCAGAAACACTGAAAAAAAGAGAGATATTTACCGCAGAAGTCAATCAGTCAAAAGCTGAAATTCGAGAAGCGGAAAGACGATTAACCAAACACGAAGACGCTATCGAGAGGCAAAATGACCAGCTCACGCAGCGTGAAAAAAACCTTCAGCAGACCGAGCAGAATGTAAAAAATCGCGTCGGTCAGCTTGATGAACGTGAAAAGGAAATCGGCATTACAATCGCTCAGCAGAAAAATCAGCTTCTCAAAATCACCGCAATGAACGCTGAGGAAGCCAGACAACTGCTGCTCAAGAAACTTGAGGACGAATGCGAACAGGAAATGAGCGTAATTATACAGCGCAAGACGGAAGAAATGCTGGAAGCCGCTGAGGATAAGGGCAGAGAAATTATCAGTTCAGCCATTCAGCGATACGCGGCTGACCAGACCTGCGAAGTAACGGTCTCGACAATCGATATTCCAAGCGACGATATGAAAGGCAGAATCATCGGCAGAGAAGGCAGAAACATTCGGGCGTTTGAAAAAGCGACCGGCGTTGATGTCGTCGTCGATGACACGCCTGGCGTTATCGTAATAAGCGGATTCAACCCCGTAAGAAGGGAAGTCGCAAGGCTTTCGATGGAAAGACTCATTCAGGACGGCAGAATACATCCGAGCAGAATCGAAGAACTCGTCGCGCAAACCAAAAAAGACGTGATTCAAAAAATTATGCAGGTCGGCAAAGAAGCTACGGTTGAGGTGGACGTTCGCGGCCTTAATAATAAAATCATTATGGAAATCGGAACGCTGAATTACAGAACAAGCTATGGCCAAAACGTTCTGCGGCACAGCGTCGAAGTGGCATTCCTTGCACAGGTAATGGCGGATGAACTCGGATTAGACGGCTCAATCGCGAGAAGAGCAGGCCTGCTGCACGATATCGGCAAGGCGATGGACCACGAGGTCGAAGGCGGACATCCGGCAATCGGCGCAAATTTCCTCAAGAGATATAATGAGTCGCCGATAATCCTTAACGCGGTCGAAGCACATCACGGCGATATCGCGGCAGATAATCCATATTCGCCTTTGATAGCGGCTGCTGACGCAATCAGCGCTTCGAGGCCAGGCGCAAGAAGAGAAACGCTGGAACGCTATATCAAGCGGCTTGAGAAACTCGAAGAAATCGCCAACCAATTCAAAGGCGTTGAAAGCTGCTATGCTATTCAGGCGGGCAGAGAAATTCGCGTTATTGTGAACGCCAATAATGTTGACGATGAAAACGCCAACAAGACGGCAAGAGATATCGCCAAGAAGATAGAAGAAGAAATGACCTATCCGGGCGAAATCAAGGTAACGCTGCTTCGCGAAGTCAGATGCGTTGAATATGCGAGATAACAGTTATCAGAAACTCAGTTATCAGTTATCGGTTTATTTATGAAATTGAATATCTTATGTATTGGCGATGTGGTCGGCAGGCCTGGCAAAAGGATTATCGCTGATAATCTGCAGCAGATTATCAAGGATAATGAAATCGACTGCGTTATCGCCAACGCTGAAAATGCCGCGGGCGGCAGCGGTCTAACACCGCAGATATATCACAAGCTCATTAAATATGGCGTTGACCTCATCAGCCTCGGCGACCACGTTTTCAAAAAGAAAGATATAATTTCAGTTCTTGAGAGCAACAACAATATCGCCAGGCCGGCAAATTTGAGCGCTTATGCGGCTGGCAGAGGTTTTGCGATGTATAAAACCGCAAAAGGCGCGGTTGTCGCGATTGTGCCTTTAATCGGCAGAATTTTTATGAAGCCTGCGGACAGCCCTTACGACTGCATCGACGCGATTCTCGGCAAACTCAAAAATCAGGCGGATATTATCATTGTCGATATGCACGCTGAGGCGACAAGCGAAAAAGTTTCGATGGGTTATTATTTAGACGGCAGAGTTTCGTGCGTATTCGGCACACACACGCACGTCGCTACGGCAGATGAAAAAATCCTGCCTAAAGGCACGGCGTATATAACTGATGTCGGAATGACGGGGTCGCATTATTCGGTTTTGGGCAGAAAAATAGAATCGGTTTTGAAAAACTTCAGGACGCAGATGCCCTGCCCGTTTGAAATCGCGACGGAAGATGTTCGGCTCAACGGCATTATCGTTACAATCGACGACGGAACAAAGAAGGCTGAGAAAATCAGCCGATTTGAATTTAAAGATACATCGGGCGACGGCACAAATTACGACAGCGACGACGGCAAACCCGAATATGCGAACGGATTTGAATAAAATCGGTTATCAGAAATTCAGTTATCAGTTATCAGCACTATGGACAGTCTATTTGATAAACCAATCGCCAATCAAAAGACAACCGTCTTAACCATCAGCCAGATTACGTTTATTATCAAGACGGCATTAGAAAACACCCTGCCGGGCAAGATTACCATAACAGGCCAGATAAGCGGTTTTAAGCAGCATTCGAGCGGGCATTGTTATTTCGACCTCAAAGATGAAAATGCTGTTTTGCCCTGCGTGATGTGGAAGAGCGATTTTGTTAAGTTGAAATTCAAGCCCGAAAACGGTCTTGCAGTTGTTTCAAATGGTCATATCGACGTTTATCCGCCGCAGGGGAAATACCAGTTTTACGCTGATTCGATGAGTCCTGCCGGCATCGGCGCTTTGCAGCTTGCGTTTGAGCAGTTGAAAAGCAAACTTGCCGAGGAGGGCTTATTCGACGATGAGCATAAAAAGCCGCTGCCCGATTATCCGTTTAGAATAGGCATACTCACGAGCAAATCCGGCGCTGCGCTGCACGATATAACCGACAGCATTTTTAATCGCTGGCCTGTCGCGGAGATGTTTTTTTATGATGTGCCTGTTCAGGGAGATGGAGCGGCGGAAAAAATCGCAGCAGCGATAAAAAATATCAACAAACGAAACAGCAAATTAAAATTGGATGTGATTATCGTCGGCAGAGGCGGCGGGTCGATGGAAGATTTGTGGGCATTCAACGAAGAAGTCGTTGCAAGAGCGATATTCAATTCCAGGATTCCGATAATCAGCGCGGTCGGCCACGAAGTTGATTTTACAATTGCCGATTTCATAGCCGATGCACGAGCATCGACACCGACGAAAGCGGGCGTAATTGCTGTGCCGGACATTAAAGAGGTTTCGGCTGCGATAGAATCAGCGGAAAGAAGAATCAAAACTAATGCAATTTCAATTTGCCAATTGTGCGGGCAGCGATTAAAAACAATTCTTGCCGCGGCGATGTTTCGCAACCCCCTGCTGATTGTTCAAAACAGAGAGCAGTCGCTCGATGGAATCGAAAACAATTTGGCTCAGAAGGCTGACAGATTTTTCGGGAATATCAAACTGCGTATTGAAACACTGGCGGCAAAATTTATTGCCTGCAATCCAAAAAGCGTTCTCAATCGCGGCTACTCCATTACCAAAAACGCCGCAACCGGCAAAATTATCACAGGTGATGCGGATGTCAACATCGGCAATTTAATGATTACCGAATTTGCGAACGAAAAGACAATCGAAAGCAAAATCACAAAAAAATAAGAGAATCGTATTATTGCGACGATTCATTATCCAGTGGAATATCTTCTGGTTTGTCTGCCGATTTCTGCGAACGGATGTCTCGACGATGGCTGAGAATTTCCTTTGTAAGGCAGTAGCCAACTGTCAGCAGTGTTGGACCAAGAAAAACGCCAATTAAGCCGAATGTTGCGATTCCTCCAAGTATGCCAATGAACATCACAATAAACGGTAATTTGGAACCACGGCTGATTATGTAAGGCTTTACAAAATTATCTATACTGCTGATTACAAGTGCACCGTAAATAACCATAAAAATACCCCAGCCGGTATGCCCCCCTGAAAAAAGCCAAATTGCCGCACCCAGCCAGATAATAACCGGACCGAATGGAATAAAGCTCAGGAAAAAAGTGAACAATGCAAGCAATACCGGCGAAGGCACGCCTGCAATGCCAAATCCTATTCCTGCCGTTACGCTTTGCACTAATGCCGTACCGATTAGACCATATACAACGCTTTGTACCGTTATTTTGGCCACATCCATCATGTGCTGAGAATAATCTCCACTAAGTCGTCGGAACCCTTCACGAAGCTGCACCACAATTCCCACACCGTCACGATACAGGAAAAATGCTATCAGCACACTTATTGCAAGTTGAAGAACACCTTGCGCAAAATCAAGACTATGCTGCAATAACCATAACCCGGCTTTCTGAACCCACGGCTTGAGAAAGTTCATTGCAGGCTCCGCATTGGCGGCCAGTTTAGACCAATAGGCGGTAATTTTTGCGCCAACAATCGGTATTTTTCCAGCCCATGCCGGCGGCGGCGGCACGCTTGCCTGTCGATGGGTATTGAGCCATTCCATAGCCGATTGAATACTATCAGTGAAAGTTAAACCGACCACAAAAAATGGCACGAAAAGCACCAGCAAAAGCACAACAGTCATAATCCCGGCGGCAAGATTACGCCTTCCCCGCAGCCATTTCAACAATAGTTCGTAAACCGGCCAGGTGGCAAAACACAGAATAGCCGCCCAGAGAATAGCCAATGTGAACGGCTTCAACACAACTCCGCAACCGACAAGAATTGCACTAATAAGAGCTATGCCCGCAATCTGTTCAATTCTTTTTTGATTCTTAACCATTTGTCTTTACCTGTTTAAAAATAAAAATTAAAAACTTAAACTGTTTTTTTGTTTAATTTTTTTACCAATTCCATTGCCCACAGAGGGAACGAAGATATTGTAATTACCAAAATCCAGTCAGCGAACCCCAAAGGAGTTGTTTTAAATACTTTCTGCAAAAACGGTATATAGACTACCATCATTTGCAATAGAAATGATACGAAAAACGCAAGCACCAGTTTTTTATTTGTAAAGACACCTATTTTAAACAAAGATTCAGTCATACTGCGGCAATTAAAAGAGTGAAACAACTGACTGCACGCTAAAACAATAAACGCGGCGGTTCTGGCTCTGGTGATGCCTTCATCTTCAATAAACAAAACAAAACAGAAGGCCAAAAGACTGCACACCGCTATAAAAGCTCCCTGAGAGAGCATTGAAAACGCTCCACGCATCGTTATCACCGCTTCATTCGTCGGACGGGGCGGCCGCTTCATAATATCGGGGGCAACAGGGTCAACTCCCAAAGCCAATGCAGGGAAACCATCTGTTATCAGATTTATCCAAAGTATATGTATTGGCAGCAGCGGCACAGGCCAGCCTATGAGAGATGATACAAACATTACGAGTATTTCACCGGCGTTGCAGGATAAAAGATAATGAATAAACTTCCTGATGTTATCATATATGCCTCTGCCCTCTTCCACTGCCGCTACAATAGATGCGAAATTATCGTCGGTGATAATCATATCGGAAACTTCTTTTGTAACATCTGTTCCGGTAATTCCCATCGCAACGCCGATGTCCGCTTCCTTAACGGCAGGAGCATCGTTAACGCCGTCGCCGGTCATAACCGCAATTTCACCGCGGCCTCTCCATGCACGGACAATTCTTAATTTATGTTCCGGAGCAACACGAGCATATACAGGTATATGCAAAATTTTCTCGGACAGCTCACTATCGCTTATTTTGTCTAATTCTTCGCCGGTTAAAGCGATTGAATCGTTATCGAAAATTCCCAATTCCCTGGCAATCGCTACCGCGGTGTTTTTGTGGTCGCCTGTAATCATTACGGCTCTAATGCCTGCCTGCTTACATTCTTCTACCGCTTTTTTAACCTCTATGCGAGGAGGGTCAATCATAGCAATCAAACCTGCGAAAGTAAGGTTCTTTTCCGTGGTTTCAGAATCCACACCTTTTTTGTATCCGCCGGTTAATTCCCTGTAAGCAACAGCTAACACTCTCATTGCCGAGCTGGTCATATTATCATTTGTTTTGAAAATTTCTTCTTTATCGGCATTTGTTAATGGGGATATCTGATTATTTTTTTCAATTGCATCGCAGTCGCCAATCATTACATCAGGCGCGCCTTTGACAAAAGCAATTATTTTCCCATTGTTCTGTCGAATGATAGTCATCTTCTTTCTATTTGAATCGAATGGAATCTCATCAATGAAAGAAAATTCTTTTTCTTTGTCTTTTTTCAAAATACCTGTTTTAGCGGCCGCTGTTAAAAGCGAACCTTCCGTAGGATCGCCAACAATCTTATAACTGCCATTGTCCTCAACAAGCTGTGCTCCATTGCACAGAACGCCGACATTGAGAACGTTAATCAAATCCGAATAATCGCCTGGACTAATCTGTTTATTGTTAAGAAAAAATTCGCCCTTTGGAGCATAACCGATACCTTGAACCTGAAAAACATTGCCGCCCGCATAAATCGCCTGCACGGTCATTTCATTTTTGGTAAGAGTGCCTGTTTTGTCGGAGCATATAACAGTAGCACAGCCTAAGGCCTCAACCGAAGGAAGCTTGCGAATAATCGCGTGGCGTGCAACCATTCTTTGAACGCCCAATGCTAAAGCAATAGTTACTACCGCAGGAAGCCCTTCTGGAATAGCAGCGACAGCCAAGCTGACTGAAGTCAGAAAAACATCGACAATTTTCCCGCCGCGAATCCATTCAAGAAGAAATACTATTCCCACCAGAACAAAGCAGAGATAAACAATCCATTTGCCAAAATCCCCTAATTTTTTCTGTAAAGGCGTTGTTTCTTTTCCAATATCCTGAATCATATCGGCAATTTTGCCAAGTTCGGTATTCATACCAATTTCGACAACGATAACCTTTGCTTTTCCAGAAACAACTGATGTGCCCAGATAAACCATATTCGCCCGGTCTGCCAGAGGAATTTCTTCCTCTTTAAGAGCAGAGGTGGTTTTCAAAACAGGCGTCGACTCTCCGGTAAGGCTTGCCTCGGCAACACTGAAGTTTGAACTAAGCCAGGCAATCCTGCTGTCTGCGGGTACATTGTCGCCGGCTTCAAGCTCGATAATATCTCCTGGGACTAATTGAGAAGAGGGAATAACCTGATGCCGGCCATTGCGTATAACTTTTGAAGTCGGGCTTGATAACTTTTTTAATGCGGCTAATGATTTTTCAGCACGATATTCCTGAATAAAACCAAGAATCGCGTTTAAAATTACAATAACGATAATGGCACAGGCGTCGACCCATTCCTGCAAAAGACCGCTGACAAGGGCAGCGCCAATCAGAACCCATATTATAAAATTATGGAACTGTTCCAAAAAAATTGTAAGTGCAGAAACGCCTTTTTGTTCGTTTAGCTGATTGAGGCCATACTGACGCTGCTTTTCTCCGACCTGCTCTGTCTGGAGCCCTTTATCAATATCAGTCGCAAGCGCCCTGGTAATTTCAGGAATGTCATTATGCCAATATTGTCCCATTAACCTGACCTTTCTTTAAATTTTTTAACTAACAACAGTAAATGCTAATCAACAAAGAACCCTTTATATCTCTTTATATCATTTGACGCATAAATATAGATAAATTCTTGCAAAATAACCACTAAAATGTAAGATTATGCGTTATCACAGAAAAAACTGAAAATAACGACATCAAAGACCTCACATTTGAACAGGCGATTAAAAAATTAACCGACATCGTCGGCAAAATAGAAAATGGCTCAATCTCGCTTGAACAAAGCCTTGCGCAGTATGAGCAGGGAATGGAACTGATTAAATACTGCCGCGGAATTCTGCAAAAGGCCGAGAAGAAAATCGAAGAAATCTCGAAAAAATAAGGGATAGGGTTTAGGGTATAGAAAATAGTATCGCCGAAGGCGAGCCCTCTTTGATTTTTGATATTTGATTTAGTTATGCGAGCGTGGCGGAACTGGCAGACGCGCAAGGTTTAGGTCCTTGTGTCCGAAAGGGCTTGTGGGTTCGACTCCCTCCGCTCGCATTCATTTACCAGCAATGGCTTATATCTGCTTTCACTCTCTAACTACTACCCTGTTTTTTGCTCTCTGGTGAAATGAAAAACGGCAGGAATAATTTCCTGCCGTTGATAGACCTGACTATATTTTACAGCACATCAGCGATTGATTATTTATTTTTTTCTAAAAAGCAGCAAACCGCCGAGACTGAGTATTGCGACTGTCGCGGGTTCTGGAACCTGTACTACAAAGTCCTGGCCGCCTTCGTTGCTAATCGCAACCAAATCCATGGCAAAGTACGACTGGTCGCCCGTCAACTGGCTAAGCCACGAATTGGCCGTAGCTGCCTGTTCGATTGAAGAATAGAAACCCGTACCAGTGGTAACATTCAAAGTGGAGTCGGTTTCCCACACAATCTCCCATATACAGGCGCTAAAGGCTTCCGCCATTTGTCTATTTGCGCCAGTTGCCCATGTGGGGTCAAAATTCCTGCCCCAAAGTTCACGAATAGCATCAGCTTTGGTAATACCCATAGGCGTAATAGCCGTAACAGGCAGAGGCGCTTCGTTCAGGGGGATAACATCGTGCTGGGCATTTAGTGAGCCCTGGGTCAATTCTATACAGAAGCCCCAATTAGGAACCGACGTACCCAAACCAGTGCCACCTGCATTGGTCCACGAATAGACGCCCGTGTAGTAGTTTCCATAAGCAAGGACGCTGCCGCCGAGTCCCCCTGCATCGGAAAGGTTATTGTTGTGATTCTGAATGTTTACAGTGCCAAGAATCGTCGCACTTGCAGTCGAGGTTAGTAGACAAACCGCTACTGCCAATAAACAGACTGTAATTAACTTCTTCATTTTTCTCTTTCTTCCAAAAATTTAGACAATAGGACTTCAAAGAGTGATGGCTGATGTTGAGGGAAATGGAAATGAGATACTCATTCCGACCACAGATACACAATCAATGCTCTCTTACTTCTTCCCAATAAGTCTTCAACTCCGCTCCCTTTCAAGGAAGCAAATCCTAAACTACCTATTTATCCTACATTATCCATCTTGCCAAGTCAAGGTTTTTATATTTTTTGTAGGGAAGGAAACATTTGTATAGGTATTTTGGCTTTGCGGCTGAAGTGCCCCGTAAAAATATCCTATCGGTCTAAAACTATAACTCATTATATATGTGGTAGTTATTGATGTCACAATCTTTATTAGACAAATTAAGTCCGAAAAGTTTTAATTTGTCGTCTTTTATTTTTTAATTACTTCTCCATCGGTATATTGTGAAAATTTTGGCGAAAGAATTCTATCCCTTTTTATCCTTGAATATAAAAATAATTGAAAAGTGAGAGTGGTTCTGTTGCACAATTTAAAAAACTGTCAAATAACTCCTGAATAATTATTTTAAAAATAGGTGCGGTTATATTTTCCCTTGCAGATGACTAATCTCAGTTCAAAAGATAACTAATTACTGAAGAAAACTTCTTAAACATGTATACGCCCACGAAAATGTACCATCAGGGCGAATAAGCCAAATACCATAGACATCATTGTTGTTTGTTACTGGTACCGGGGCGCTCTGATCCCATAATTCGTTAGAGTATAACTGCCAAAACACAACATATTGGCATCCCCAGTCAAACGCCGTATTAATGGTATCATTGACCATGGTCTCAACATTTTGCTGACTCACGTGATTTTCATCAACGCCAAACTCCCCAATATAAATATTATTATCCCCGAAATCTGGACTATCATTGGTATGAGATGCTATATAATCAAGAGCATCATGGAGCCTTTGCGGCTGCAGCGGCTGCCCGGTGGTAGGGTCAAGAGTTGCGTCCCGTGCAGAGTACGAAACAAGGTCAACGTTAATATAAGGAAGTACCTCAGTAACCATATTCTTATACTCCGGATGATCCATTGAACTAACGACGGCCCAGATCTCTGCAGCATTAAACACTCTTACTCCTGGAAATCCATATTCATTTCTCGCCTGATTAACGCCGGCCTGCCTGGCATTGAGCCATTGAATCATACCTGCTATAGCCTGGGATGTCGGCGGCACTGAAGGATTGGTATTGCCGTTGCGAATAGCCGTATCCCCCTCCCAATCCTGCAACACAAATGTTTTGCCGGTACCGCTGTATTTATGCAATAGAAGTCGTGTAAGTTCGTAGAAGTTTTGCTGCTCCTGCGCCTGTTGTTCAGGCGTCATTCCGTTGTGCCAATCCGCAACT
>JBAZTW010000045.1:0-14939 GCA_041661665.1 Phycisphaerae bacterium
AGCCTCGACAGCTTCAGCGTAAACAACGAATTTTTATTTGAGGCGGACGCGAAAAATACCGGCGTAATCGTTTCATTTGTAAGCAGTTCAGGGGCAAACAGAACAGTTGTATCGGAAGGAGCAAATCGGGCATTAGTTGATGGCGATATTCGGACAGAAGAATTTGAAAAGCTTTTGGCATCGGCGGATATTTGTCTTATAAACGGTGGATTGGCCAGCGATTTTGTCTGCACAGCTATACGAGCGGCAAAATTAGCGAGGACAAAAGTAATACTCGACCCTACGGTAAGCAGTGAACAGCTTCAAAACACAGATACCCACCTGCCATTGGATTATTATACCGCTGATGTGCTTGTGCCTAATTTTGCCGAGGCGGCGGAGCTTATCGCAGCGGCGGGGCACAATGTTCATACCGCAAAAATCATCGGCACAGACCTTATCGCACGCGGAGCGGGATACGCGATTATAAAACTCGGAAAAAAAGGAGCGGTGGTAGTGAACAGAGAAAACACAACTCACATTCCGGCATTCGATGTAAAATGCATTGACCGCACGGGCTGCGGCGACGCTTTTGATGGAGCTTTAGCGGCAAGTCTGGCGGTTGGCGACGAAATTGTAAAGGCGGCGAAATTCGCAACGGCGGCAGGAGCTCTTGCCTGCTCAAAATTCGGAGCAATGGAGGCTCTGCCGAGAAAGATGGAAATAATTCAACTGCTGCAAACCCTGCCATAAAAAAACCTCGAATAAATTCTGGAACGACTCCCTGCGCTGTCGCTTGGGCTCTGAAAGCCTGACAGAAATTTTATTTCAGTTTTGCTTTTAAGACGTTGAGGAGTCTTTCTTTTTTTATCGGTTTCTGGAACACGCCCGCAAAGCCATACTGGGTATAGTCAACGCTCGTATTCATACTGTCGCCTGCGGCACTGAGAAGATAGACCGGGGTCTTATCGCCGAGCAATTTAAGTTCTCTGGCGAAATCAGTACCTGCGTCAATCGACTCCATCATCAGGTCAACAAGGACAAGGTCAGGTTTTTTTTCTTTGAAAATTTTCAGGCCGGCCTCTGCGGTATTAGCCTGGAGCATAATATAGCCGCTGGTATCCAAAAGCAGCCGAATGACCTCGAGAAAATCCGTGTCATCATCTATCGCTAAAATTACATATTTCCCATCCTGCATCGTTGACTCCTTTAACAGCAAGAAACCCGCTAAAAATTCTTAGTTATTAGTAATTCTTCCAAAAAAATTAACGCTTTTTCAAGATTTTTTTTCGCTTTTTCCGTAAGCGGCGCATCGAAAGTATCAAATTCATAGCCGCGAATGCAAAGCATAAACGCTTTGGCCTTCGATTTAAAAAGACTCTCAGCCAGTGTCAGAACCTCGACAGGTTCGACGCTGTGGCTGGAAAAGCTGCCGGTCGCGTTTGCCGCCAAAAGCGGCTCGAACGTAAAAGGCTCGGCACAATTCACCGAGGCATCGGCAAAAATGACAACGTCATTTTCAGCAACTGCGGCGGAATCTTCAATTGTCAACTGATAGTCCGAGTCAACGGTAACGCCTGGCAGATTTAATTTTTCAATTCTCTCGGCAACAGCAGGTCCCAGGCCGTCATCGGCTCTTGCCGGGTTGCCGAAGCCGAGCAGCAATACTTTCTTATTTTTTTTAGCCACAGAGCTCACAGAGAAAAAAACAAAAACCGCGTGGGCTACCCCTTCGACAAGCTCAGGACAGGCGAGCCCACCCTACAAAAATTCCAGCCATTAGTCTTTTGTTCTGCTTGTTATCTCATTGCCCTGATAATCGTAGAGCGTAATTTTTAAAGGCATTTTGCCCATCGCGTGGGTTGCACAGCTAAGACAGGGGTCGTAAGCCCTGATTGCAACTTCAACGCGATTTAAAAGTCCTTCGGTAATTTTTGGAACGCCGCTGATGTATTCGTCTGCGACTTTTGCGACTGCTCTGTTCATCGGCTCGTTGTTGTGCGTGGTCGAAACAATCAGGTTGGCCATTACAATCTGGTCATCATCGTTGACCTTGTAATGATGGAACAATGTGCCGCGAGGAGCTTCGATAAGACCGACACCTTCATTTCGACGTTTGCCTTTTACGACAAGGTCTTTGCCCTGAAGGTCTTTATCGTTGAGAAGCTCGCCGATTTTTTCAATAGAGTGTACAAGCTCAATCATTCTTGCCCAGTGATAGGCCATAGTGATATTGTTCGGCTTGCCGTTTGTTACAGCCATAAATTCTTTTCTGGCGGCTTCTGCTTCCGGAGTATCGATAAAATCGCAGGTGTTGATTCGAGCAAGCGGACCAACGCGATACCAGCCTTTTTCAGCGCCGATGGATTTAATGAACGGGAATTTCATATACGACCAGGATTTTACTTCCTCGGCGATGTAGTCGGTGTAGTCCGAATAATCGATGTGGTCGAATATTTTTTTACCCTGCGCATCAATCGCGCGAAGACCGCCGTGGTATAAATCCATTGCACCGTCTTTGCGGATTAAACTCAAATGGTTTGAGTCGAAAGAGCCGAAAGAGGCGATTTTTTTCAGATTTTCAACGGTGTAATCTTTTGCAATTTTCAATGCCCCGCGAGCCCAATCCTGCATTTGTTTGAGGTCTTTTAAGAAGAAATCTCTCTCTGCAATGGAAAGGTTTTTGTTTATTCCGCCTGGGATTGCGCCTGTGCCGTGGATTTTTTTGCCCGCGGTGGCTTTGATAATTTCCTGACCGAATTTTCTCATCATAACGCCCTGAACGGCCAAATCCGGGAATTTAATCGCAACGCCGATAACGTTTCTTATTTTGGGGTCGGCATCAAAACCGAAAAGTAAATCCGGCGATACCAAATGGAAAAAGTGCAGAGCGTGCGACTGGAACATTTGTCCGTAATGCATAAGTCTGCGCATTTTTTCTGCGGTAGGAGTGAGTTTGTCAGCGCCGACTATTACGTCCATCGCCTTGGCTGCCGCCAAATGGTGGCTTACCGGACAGATGCCGCAAAGCCTCTGGACAAGCACGGGAACTTCCCAGTAAGGCCTGCCCTGAATGAAACGCTCAAATCCGCGGAACTCGACAATGTGCAGCCGAGCCTGAGTAACCTTATTGTTTTCGTCAAGCAGAATGGAGACTTTGCCGTGTCCCTCAACTCTGGTTACCGGTTCTATTATTACTCTTTTGTTTGCACTCACTTTATTGCTCCAAAATTAAATCAGCCTCCGCCGAAGGCGGATTCAACAATTTTGATTTTTAATTTTTGATTTTTAATTTTTTTTAATCGTATTTAATCAGTTCATAAGGCAAATCTACTGGCTTGTTTGTAAGCAGCGCGACTAATGTCTGCCAGATGGTATCAGCGCTTGGCGGACAACCCGGCATATGATAGTCAATCTTCACAACTTCGTGGCAGGGATAAACCTTATCCAAGCACAGCGGTATTTCCTTATCGTTTGGAATAACGCCCGAAGGATTATATACCGTAGGGCCATTCAGATAGGCTTCATCAAGACATTCTTTCAGGGAGATATTATTTCTCATTGCCGGTATGCCGCCCATTATGGCACAATCGCCTACCGAAATAAGTACGTCGCAATGTCTTCTGAAATCCTGCAGGACTCGAACATTTTCCTCATTTGCGCAGCCGCCTTCAATCAAACCAACAGCGCATCTGCCTGTAAATTCCTTTATGTCGTCAACCGGCGACTTATCAAAATCAACAAGTTCGATGAGTTTTAAAATCCGCTCGTCAATATCGAGCACCGACATATGGCAGCCGAAGCAGCCCGCCAGCGATGCCGTTGCAACCTTTGGTTTTGACATTTATATATCCTTACAAACAAATTTAATCACAGATTACGCAGATAAAAAAAACGAAATAAGGAAACAAAGAAGTAAAGAGGTAAGGAAAATCGGCCAAAGGCGTAAAAAAATCCTTACTTCCCTGCTTCCTTATTTCTTTGCTTCATCTTTTATTTTCAATTTCCGAGCCAATCGGCTTTGTATCGTATTTTCGCTGTCCGACCGGAATGGCAAAGCCTACACGCTTCTTTATAATACAGCCGACCGGGCAGACATCGGCGGCCTTGTCGGTCGCCTTAAAATCGGTATCTTTCAAATCGGCATCGGCGTTGACGGCTACTTTCTTATCAGCGCCTCTGCCGACAAATTCAAATACGGTCTTTTTGTCAACATCTCTGGAAGCCTCGACACATCTGCCGCAAAGAATGCACCTGTTGCGGTCGATTAGTATGTCGGGGTGAGTGGCATCGACATCTCTTTTTGGGAAAAGGTAAGGATACTTCGGAGCCGGGATTCCGAGGCGATAAGCCATCGCCTGCAATTCGCAGTTGCCGCTTTTTTCGCAGAACATACAAAAGTGATTGCCTTCGACAAAGAGCATATCAATGATATTGCGTCTGTGTTCTTTCAGTTCCGGGGTGTCGTTTTCGACAATAGCGCCTTCTGCGATTGGTTGAGTACAGGCAGCCTGTGGACGGCCGTTAATGAAAACCGTGCAAACGCGGCACGAGCCGTGCGGAATCAAATCCTTCATAAAGCAAAGTCTTGGAATGTACACACCGGCAGCATCGGCAGCCTCAAGAATCGTCTGGCCCGGTTTGCCTTTTACTTCCACACCGTCAATTGTAAAAGTAATCTGGTCGCTCATTATTACCCTTTCGTTTTTTTACTATTTCCGCGTGGGCTAAAAGCCCACCCTACAAAAACTCCCTGCGCTGTCGCTTGGGCTCTGATAAACTTATTTTACAAAAATCGCAGAATCGCGTTTTGCGATTGTTTCTGCGCCGGCCAATGCTTTTCTGATATCAAACATCGGCTGCATACCATTGGTCGTCTTTTTTACTTTTGTTTCATAACTTTTTCGGAAATTCATCAGAGTCGTCAATACCGGATTCGGAGAGGTCTGTCCCAATCCGCACCGGCTGGTGGTTTTGACGCTTTCGCCGAGTTTTTGCAGAATGTCGAGGTCTTCCGGTTCGCCTTTTCCGGTTAAAATTTTGTCGAGGCATTTTTTGAGCAGGACATTTCCAGCTCTGCAGGGCGTGCAGTAACCGCAGCTTTCTTCGACAAAGAATTCCATATAATCAGCGGCAACGGCGACCATATCCCTTTCCGGACCAAAGACAACAACCGCCCCGCCTGTGGCCAAATCATCGTAGCAGATAGTTCGTTTAAAATCTGCCGGTCCGACAATCCGGCCGCTTGGGCCTCCGATAAGAACGGCCTGCGCATCTTCAGCGCCGACCATTTTCAGGAGTTCGGATATTTTAACGCCAAACGGTATTTCATAAACGCCCGGCTGTTTGCAGTCGCCGGATACGCTTAATAATTTAGTGCTTGGGCTGCCTGCCGACCCGACCTCAAGAAACCAGGCTGCTCCCATTTCAAGAATCCTCGATGCACAGCAAAGAGTTTCGACATTATTGACGGAGGTTGGTTTTCCGAGATAGCCTTTTTGAGCGGGAAACGGAGGTCTGTTTTTCGGGTCGCCCCTTAAACCTTCGCAGGAACTGATTAGTGAAGTTTCTTCGCCGCAGATGTAAGCCCCCGCTCCCATCTGGATTCTGATATCGAAGTTAAAACCTTTTTTGCCGAGTATGTCTTTTCCGAGAAGATTTTTGCTTCTTCTGCCTGCCAGAACTTTTTCGAGAAGTTTTCTCAAATATGCGTATTCTCCGCGAAGATAAAGGATGCCCTCGTCTGCGCCGATGGCATAACCGCCGATTGTCATACCTTCAAAGAGCATATCGGCACATTCGGTAAGCAGGACTCTGTCCTTAAATGTGCCTGGTTCGCCTTCATCGGCATTGCAGATAATATATTTTTTTTCGCCGGCCGCAGAACGAGTGAACTGCCATTTCATTCCTGTCGGGAAGCCCGCCCCGCCTCTGCCTCGCAGACGAGCGTTTTTTACCTCGTTGATTATTTCAACGGGACTCATAGCGAGAGCGTTTTTCAGGCCGGCTTCGGGCTTAAACTCGGCGAAAATCACCCTGCCCTTATTCCTTATATTATTGTGAACGCAGGAATGGACAATATCATCGGCGTTGTGACCGTCGCCGAGCCGATGATTGAGTTTTGATGGGTCGTAGTGCTTTTTGATGTCGGCGACAAGTTCTTTAACTTTGTCGGTGGAAAGATATGTAATAATTTCGTCGTTTATCAGTGCCGCTGGAGCCTGGTCGCACATTCCGATGCAGGGGGTATATTCAAGCGTGATTTTGCCGTCAGGCGTGGTCTGACCAAATTTTATGCCAAGTTCTTTTTCAAAAGCCGCGGCCACTACTTCTGAGCCGCTCATTTTGTCCACAACGTCATTGCAAAGGCGGATTACAACCTTGCCCTTTGGTTTTTTGGATAAAAACGCGTAAAACGATACAATACTTTCAACTTCAACACGGTGGCAATTAACGCATTTTGCGATATAATTCATCGCCTCATCGCTGACTTGCCCGAATTGCTGCTGAACAGCACGAACAATGTCCATCATTCTTGTACGGTCATTGTCGCAAGATTTACATATTTCTTTAATCGCAGATGTCAAATTTCCGCTCATATTTTACCTCATAGCTATGCTATATCGTTAAATCGTTAAAATTTAAACGCTGAGTCGTATTGTAATGTTTTTTTTTTCTTTGTCTATAAAAAAAATAAATAAGATAAAATAATTGTAATCAGAATACAAAAATCGCATCTGAAAAGAAAAATTGCATAGTCAAACGCCCTGTATATAATCAGTAGCCAATAGATAGTGGTTGATAGTTAATGACAGAAGACAAAAATAATTCGGTCGGCATAGTTCAGACAAAGACTATAAGGGTTGTCGATGCAGATACTCCGCTGAAACTTGTGAGCGGAAAAACTCTTGGCCCGATTGATGTGGCTTATGAAAGCTACGGCAAGCTGAACCCGGCAGGCGACAATGTGGTTTTTATCTGCCACGCACTGAGCGGCAGCGCACATGCGGCGGGTTTTAACAGCCCGGATGACACAAAGCCCGGGTGGTGGGATATAATGATTGGGCCGGGCAAGGCTATCGACACAAATAAGTATTTTGTTATCTGCTCGAATTTTCTGGGAAGCTGCAGCGGCACAACAGGGCCTGCAAGTATAAATCCGCAGACCGGCAAACCTTATCATCTTGATTTTCCGATGATAACCATCGTTGATATGGTGCGGGTGCAAAAACTGCTCTTAGACAAACTCGGTATAAAAAAACTGCTCTGCGTTATCGGCGGGTCGATGGGCGGAATGCAGGTTTTGAAGTGGACGATTGAGTATCCGGAAATTGTCAAATCGGCAATCGTAATCGCGGCGACATCGAAACTCAGCGCTCAGGCGATTGCGTTTGACGCCGTCGGCAGAAACGCGATTATGTCGGATATGGACAACGATAAGCCCTCAAAAAAAGGGTTGGCCACGGCGAGAATGATCGGGCACATTACATACCTGTCTGAAGAAAGTATGCGGGAAAAATTCGGCAGAGAACTCAGGAACGCCGAGAAGTACAGCTATGACCTCAGTTCCGAATTCTCGGTTGAAACATATCTCGATTATCAGGGACAGAGCTTTGTCGATAGATTCGACGCGGACAGCTATTTGTATATCACCAAGGCGATGGACTATTTCGACCTTGAAAAAGATTTCGGCTCGCTGCAGAAGGCTTTTGTGAAAACAAATTCGAGATTTATGATTGTAAGTTTCACCAGCGACTGGCTGTTCACCCCTGCTCAATCGGAAGATATGGTTAACGCCCTGGTTGCGGACAGAAAGGCGGTTTGCTACTGCAATATCGCATCGCCTTACGGGCACGACGCGTTTTTACTTGAGCCGGAAACGCTGGGCAGTTTGATTAGCGGGTTTATTTCGACAACAATGGAAAAACCGAAGTTTGCCAAACCAGCAACAGCGTCAGCGGTAAAAGGCATTGAAAAAATTAAACGGGTTCGTGTTGACTATGAATTGATTGAATCGCTGATTGAGCCGAACAGCAGAGTTCTTGACGCAGGCTGCGGCGACGGGCAGCTTCTGTTAAATTTGCAGTACGATAAAAATATCATCGCGGAGGGAATCGAAGTTGACCAGCAGCTTGTGCTCCAGGGCGTGAACAGCGGGTTGAATATAATTCATCGCGACATCGAACGAGGACTTGGGCATTATCCGGCTGATACGTTTGATTACGCGATACTGTCGCATACGCTGCAAACGCTGAAAAATCCAAAGCAGGTTTTCGCGGAGCTTTTGAAAGTCGCAAAGAAGGTTATTGTGAGCTTTCCGAATTTCGCGTATTGGCGATGCAGAGCGGATTTGTTTCTGGCCGGCAAAGCGCCGCGAACAAAGCAGCTTCCTTTCGGCTGGTATGACACACCGAATATTCATGTCCTGTCGCTAAAGGATTTTGAGGACTTCTGCGAGGAAATCGGGGCGAAAATAGAAGTGAAGATTCCGCTCATCGGCAACAGAGTAAGCCCGGTAAAATTCGCGCCGAACCTTTTCGCCGAGCAAGCTGTTTATATAACAAGCAGGAAATAAGATACTATCGCCGCAGGCGATTCCTCAATTTTGATTTTTAATCTTTGATTTTTGATTTTAGTAATTCAGACAATATGTTCAAAATTGGAAACATAGAGATTGCCAATCCCTTCATTCAGGCCGCTCTGGCGGGTTATACAGACAGAGCGATGCGAATGTTAGCTCGCAAATTCGGATGCGAACTTGTATTCAGCGGCGTAATTTTAGACAAATGCACATCGTATAAGCCATTGTTTGAACGGCCGAATTATATAATAAAGGATGATGAACACCCAATCGGAGCGCAGCTTTTGGGCACTGAGCCGGAGCAAATGGCGACCGCGGCAAAAAATATGGTTAAGACCGGCTATGATATTGTAGATTTGAATTTCGCCTGCCCCGCTCCGAAAGTTATGCGAAAGGCAAGAGGCGGCGCTCTTATGGCTGAGCCTTTGAAAGTTATGGAGATATTCAAAACTGTCAGGGACGCGGTGAGTTGTCCGGTAATGATGAAGCTGCGAATCGGCACAGACGACAGCGAACAGGCCAAAGAAAATTTCTGGTATATCGCCGAGAACGCAATCAAAAACGGAGTTGATGGCATCATCCTACACGGCAGAACTGTTGAGCAGAGATTTAAAGGTTTTGCCAACTGGGAAACAATCAAACAATTAAAACAGAAATTTCCACAGACAACCATCATCGGCAGCGGAGATTTATTCGAGCCCGCAGATATTGTGGACAAATTTAAAACCGCAGGCGTGAACGGCGTTGCAATCGCCCGCGGCGCAATCGGTAAGCCGTGGATTTTCAGACAGATTGACGATGTTATCGAGGGCAGGGCGGAAATATACAAACCCGATTTGAAAACGCAGGGACAAATTATTCTTGAGCATTTTGATATGCTCAAGGAACTTTACGATGCTCGAAAATGTATCTGGTATTTCAGAAAATTTTTGAGCAAATACTGCACCAGCCATAACACGATTAAAAAAGCTCGACGAGAATTTGTCGCCATCCGCAACGAAGCACACCTGCGAGAAATTATCGGGCGATTATACGGATTTTGAAAAACTCTCAACCCTGCCATATCAAAAAGGTTCCTGACACCTTTAATTTCCTGT
Source organism: Phycisphaerae bacterium (assembly GCA_041661665.1). Taxonomy (GTDB): domain Bacteria; phylum Planctomycetota; class Phycisphaerae; order Sedimentisphaerales; family UBA12454; genus GWC2-45-44. The sequence continues at coordinate 9,658 of JBAZTW010000045.1, forward strand.
GCGCAATGTGTCCGGATGCTGAGGATGAATTGTAAGGTTAGCATTGTGAGCAAGTGAAAAACCTGCACGTTTTCGGAAAATGTTTTTTTAACTCAGGTCATAGTAAAAGTCTCCATAATTGTATACCAATCAAACACATGGTAGTCGTTAGACGGCTTTTGGCCGCCGGCCTCCAACGTCGCCACTGGACGATTCTGCCAAAGATGTTGGGCGGTTTTTCACGCTGGCAACGTTCTTACGCAGACACAATCTACTCAACACCAACATCCTGTCGGTGCGAGAGCAAGTTTCGTACATCCGTGTACGAATACCCGCACATTTATATGCCGCTGCAAGATAATTGGCGGCTCTGACAATAGATTCCGCGTGGACAGCAAAGCTGTCCACCCTACCGGGAGCTTTTTAAAAATGCCGGGTGTCTATTTCAGAATTTTGGGCTCCTTAAAAATAATTGAAAATTGAAGATTGTAGATTGAAGATTTATGGAATCGCCTACGGCGATAGAGTTTTAATTACCGCTCATTTATCCACCGTCGCTATGTTACGCAGAACTTGGTTCGGCTAAAATGGCTAACATCCTTGAGGCCTGTTCGTCAGTGAAAGGCATTTTTTCTTCTTCATTGGTTTGAGGTTCTTCAGATTCAGGTAATGTATTTTTTTCAACGGTTTCGTTGTTTAATTGCAGAACGTTGAGGCAGGCTTTTCTGCTTACTTCATCTTTATCAGAATTGCAAAGTTCCAGCAATCTTGCTGATGCCCATGAACTATGCTGCAAAAGCAGCATTTGTCCATGCTGATTCAGAGCTTTCATTTTTGCTTCAATAGCCCTATTAAAAGGCTGCTGCGTCCGCCATCTCTTCCATTTTTCAGGACTGATTGAGAATTTTTGCAAAACGGCGTTCTCGTTTCCACCGGATGCAAACAGTTCATCAATAACCTGCAATTGTCGAGTTGTTACTATATTTGCTTCTTTCATAAAAAACTCCTGAAAATAAGGCACATAGTATCAAAGGCACAGAGGCACAAAGGGTTTTAATAATGACCCCGCGGTTACCCTTGGGGCTCTGTTAATATGTCCTTCCGTATTACCAGCAATGATGCCTCTCAAAGACACCCCCGCAGTTTTCTAACGAAAACTAAGCGTGCGGGGGCTTTAAGGTAATACCCTCTGTATTACCTTAAAGCTTGCGCGTTTTTACTGAAAATTGACCGAAAATTGGAAATGGTGATTTTGTAAGCGCTTGCAGGATATGGAGAAATAAATTTTTATTTTTTTTAAGCGCGCAAGTTTTTGCTTGCGCGTTTGGCTGATTACGCAGATTTAATTCACCACCGAGAACACAAAGGACACGAAGAAACATAAATGATTAGTGACGAATGTCAATTAATGTGGCGGCAGTGTTTGAAAAATTGTCTAAGTTATCAAAAATGTACCGTACGCGTTCCAATTTCAACAGAATTGCACCAAAACTGCATCTTGATTAAATATTTTTACTGTATAAAGTCCGAAAATAGGGCTGATTTTGCATAAAAACGACATATTTGCAGCCAATTGCTTGACATTACGGCAGTCAATCAGTAGTATGTCTCGGCTTTTGAATAGCCAATAGCCAATAGTCAGTAGTCAGTAGTCAGTAGTCAGTAGTCAGTAGCCAGTAAGAAATAGTTCCGCCGCAGGCGGCTCAAATCTCTATTGACTATTTACTACTGGCTAATGACTACTAAATTTTTACGGAGTAAAAAAAACAAATGGCAAAAAATGTCGCAATCGTCGGTGTAACCGGAGCGGTAGGTCAGGAATTTATTAACATTCTTGAGCAGCGTGATTTCCCCGTGAAGTCAATCAGGATGCTCGCATCGGCAAGGTCGGTCGGCAAAACGGTGAAATTCAACGGTAAAGATTATCCGGTCGAAGAGTTGACGCAAGATTGTTTCGGCGGCATTGATATCGCACTATTCAGCGCGGGCGCATCGCGCAGCAGAGAATTTGCCGCGGCGGCGGTAAATGCAGGCGCGGTTGTTGTCGATAATTCCAGCGCATTTAGAATGGACCCGGCAGTACCGTTAGTTGTGCCGGAAGTGAACCCGGAAGCAATCAAGCAGCACTGCGGCATTATCGCAAATCCGAACTGCTCGACGATTATCGCAAATGTACCAATTTGGCCTCTGCATAAAGCCAATCCGATTAAGCGAATGGTTGTCAGCACATATCAGGCGGTAAGCGGCGCAGGACAGGCGGGTATGACCGAACTGTTTGAACAGACAAGAGATGTTCTGGCGGGCAGGCCTGCGGTTTGCAAAAAGTTTAAATATCAAATCGCGTTTAACATTTTCAGCCACGACTCGACCATCGGCCCCAACGGCTACAACGAAGAAGAAATGAAAATGGTGAAGGAAACACACAAGATTTTCAATTGCCCCGACATCGCGATTACCTGCACTTGTATCAGGATTCCTGTTCCGCGTTGTCATTGCGAGAGCATCAACCTCGAATTCAAGGATTCGATTACGCCTGACGAAGTTCGCAAACTGCTCGAACACGCACCTGGCGTTTCGCTGCTTGATGACCGGACGAATAATCGTTTCCCGATGCCGCTTGATGCCGCCGACCACGACGATGTTTATGTAGGCAGAATCCGTCAGGATGAGTCTCTGCCGGACAGAAAAGGCATTAACTTATGGGTTTCCGGCGACCAGATTCGCAAAGGCGCGGCGCTGAATGCGGTACAAATTGCGGAAAAGCTGTTATAATCATCAGCCAACACAACAGCAAATCCGGGGCATTGTCTTGATTTCTGAACCAATGTTTCGGTCTTTTTTCATATCACAAAATCATTGCTATCTCCCTGCCGATACAGAGGATAAAGCAACGCAGTCGCTAATTTCAAGTTTTTTTATAATAATGTTTGACCTTGCCGGGTAAATCTGGTATTCCAATACGCATTCGATGAGTAAATTAAGTACATTTGGTTTGGTATGGTTACATATTATATCGGTGGAAATTTGGAAATCGGAAAGAGAGGCTTTTGCGTATATCATCAGTTTTGAACATTTGAAGCATTCTATTTAGTACCCAGAGAGAAAGCTGTCGGTTTGTTGCCGGCGGCAAAACTATATTCTTATTTTGAGGTAAAAAATGAAAAAGAAAGTAGTAATTATTGTAGCGGCTATTTTGTGTGTGTTCTTTGCCGCGAGCTCTCAGGCAACGGACTATTACTGGATGAACCCTGGTATTGCCGGCAACTACAAATGGAATAATGCCACAGGCAACTGGGGAAACGCATCGTATGTCGCGATACTAAATTATCCAAAAACCAGCTCTGACGCGGCATATATTTACAAAGTTAAAGAGTGTATCATCGGGACGGATATGACCGGCGCAACCAAAGCGGTGGCCGGAACGGTAAAAGTGGGTGGTATCGCAAGCACTAATGCTTTTTTAACCATCAAAGGTCAGGCTCTTTTTACTTCGTTGAACTTAGGTAATGCCGCCGTTACAGCCTCAACAGGAACATTGAGAGTTGATCCCGGTGCGGCATTGACCGTTCCATTGTTGTGTGTCGGTTACACCGGAACTTCCGCTTACACCTCGATAGGCACTTTCAATATGCAGGGCGGCACCGCAACTCTATCTCCGGCCGCCCCCCCAGCCCTGGCCATAGGCACCAGTGCATACGGAAACGGTATTATGACAATGAACGGCGGGACAGTAAGTGCTGCGCATCAGGTTAGATGTGCCTGGGGACAGCCGTCAAAAGGGACGTTGACCGTAAATAACGGCGCTTTTCTCAATGGCACCTCCACTAACACCAATATGTATTTTGGAGCATACGGTTTAGGAGAATTGACAATAAACAGCGGTGGAAAAATCAAAACTCTCGCAAGTCTACAAGTTGGCGTTTATGGGACGCCTATGGCCGGCACGGGTCATGCAACAATGAACGGAGGCACTCTTGAGATAGGCGCTCACTTGTACATAGGCAATCTTAGTCCAAATGACAATTGGATGCAGCTTAATAATGATGCGAACGTTACGATAGGGGGTCAATTAAAAATTGGAGACGGCACTGCCGCTTCCAAAGGGCGGCTGACTATGACGGGAACATCAAAGGTAACAGCAGCTTCCACAATAATTCTTGGCTCCGCGACCGCCGGCGCCGGCTCTGCAACGATTGAGCTGCAGGGAGGAACCTTAACGGGTAATACTCTTACGATTAACAGCGGCAGCGCACTAAACAAAATAAATATTACGGGCGGAGTGTTGATTGTCAACGGCGATGCTCGTGTTCTAATTGACACATATGTTTACAATGGCAGGATTACCGCTTATGGCGGCGCTGCGGACAAAGAGGTAAAAATTGAATACAATATAACCACGCCTGGCAAAACGCGGGTATGGGCAGCATCGCTGCTCCCGCCCCCGCTATTCACATCATATCCGGGTTTTAACTTGAGCGACCATATTATCAGTACAAGTTTCTTCACCTGGTATTCTTCGACAGCCGGACAAATAAGCGGCCCATGGCTTCCGCTGGAAGGCCGTTCTAACTGGACAGGCGAACCGACCTGGTGGAAGAGCCAGATAAAACAGGTGATGGCGGCCAATATTGAGGTGCTCTATGTTCATCTAATACTTGAGGATTCCTGGCAGGACCAGAAACGCATCAATCTCTTCCAGGCACTGTATGAGTTGCGAATGGAAGGTTATAATGTGCCCAAGGTTGCTCCATTTATGGATGCTACGATAATATGGAATGGGACGACAAGACCATATCCTGACCTCGCCACAACTGCCGGCAAGAACGAATTAGTAAATCAGTACATACGTTTCTTCCAACAATACTATTCGAAGAATACAGACGCGTATGCGGATAGTTATCTGGCGACTGTTGGCGGAAAAGTAGTTCTTGATACATGGCATATCAACATAGGTGGAGTTGGTTTAATAAATTACACCTCGTTATCCCGTGCGGATGTTGAGTCGCGGCTTCAGACCGCGTTTGCCGCTGCGCATCCGGTCTTCAATAACGGGATTTATATGGTAACAACGGCATTTAGCCCGACATTTGTGTTTGCGGATGAAAAAGTGCCGCAGTTTGAAGTTACTGCGTATTTCTACACCCAGACATATAATGGCATTACTGCCGCCCAGCTAAAAGGCGGTTATTGGGACCAGAACGTACGCACTCCCGGCTCGTTCCTGGCCAGAGGCGGCGGCGCAAATTACACAAATGCATGGACACAGCCTGACCGTACTACGGTCAAACGCGTTTATATCGAGA
>JBAZTW010000046.1:0-14566 GCA_041661665.1 Phycisphaerae bacterium
AACCAATTCTGCTTGTTTGATACAATCTTTGCCATAGGTCATTCCTTTCAATTAGGTTATAGTTTTGTACTGGATTCGTATTATAACCGTTGAATGAATGACCTACATATTATCTAAATACAATGGATTCCCGCCTGCGCGGGAATGACACGTCGCCGTACCGGCGACGGCTAAACGACCCCATGCAAACCCCCTGCGATGTTGTTTGGGCTCTGAACCACGAAAATAAATGACCCTGCGGTTCCGTCTTTGCTACGCTTCGACGCGACAAATACCCTTGAGGCTCTGATTTTTTGACCGGTCGCTCACGCTCGCGGCTCTGAGGATAGCCCCTAATTTTATTGACAAAAAGCGCAAGTTGTTTTAGCATAACCTGTTTATAATAGCAAATAATGGAGTATTTATCCTTTTATGGCTGATGAGGCTGTACAAAACAATAATATAGGCGATTTGGCCAAGGCAATGTCGTTTTTCAAACGTGCCGAGGAGGTTGCCGCTACTGATAACTTCGATTACGCGATTGATATGTACATCGAGGGCCTCAAACGTGCGCCGGATGCGGTTGACGAAGGCCATAAACCCTTACGCCGTAATGCTTTAATTCGGCAGGGCAAGGGCGGCAAAAAGCCCGGTATGATGGATAAAATGAAGCACAGCCGGGGCAAAAACGCGATGGAAAATATGTTCAACGCCGAGTTTTTGCTTTCCCGTGACCCTGATAATTTGAGTTATGCTGAGCAGATGCTTAAGGCTGCCGTCGCGGGCAATTTCAGAAAGACCGCATTGTGGATTGCGGATTTGATTTTCGAGGCCAATAGGGCATCCGACAAGCCCTCTTTGCAGTCATTTTTGCTTTTGAAGGAATCATACTCCGCCATTGAGGAGTACGCAAAGGCGATTGGCGCCTGCCAGTATGCCTGTCGTCTGAAGCCTGACGATGCCGCTTTGGCTGACGAATTGAAAACTCTTTCCGCGAATTTGACGATGCAGAAGGGCAAATACGGCGAGGAAGGCGATTTCAGGCAGTCTATAAATAACAGGGAATCTCAGCAAAAGCTTCAGGCTCAGCAGGCGACTATAAAGACGGTTGACTTTCGTCAGCAGGCGGTTGCCGATGCCCGGCAGTTATACCAGACCGACAAATCTGCGGTGAATACGAACAAACTTGCTGACGCTCTCGCGGATTTGCAGACCGAGGAGGCTGAAAACGAGGCTGTAAAGCTGCTCAATGCTGCGTTTTTGCAGTCTCAGGATTTTACGTTTAAGCGAAAGGCGGGCGAAATTGAGCTTAAAACGTTTCGCAGGCACGTTCGCAGGGCAAAAGCCGCTCTTGAAAAGCATCCGACCAGCGAAAAGGGTCGCGCGGCTATGAATGAAGCCACCAAACTCCTGCTTTCGGCGGAGCTTGAGCATTATCGGCTTTGTATGGAAAATTATCCGACCGACCTGCGAATGCGTTATGAATACGGCGTTCGGCTGATGCGAAATCAGAAATTCGACCAGGCGATTCCGTTTTTGCAGGATGCCCGTAAAGAGCCTCGCCATAAGATTCAGGCTATGAATAAAATCGGCCTGTGCTTCTTTATGAAGGGGTGGTTTAATGACGCGATAGACTCTTTTGTTCACGCGATTGACGAGTACGAAATAAAAGACGATGACACGGCCAAGGATTTAAGGTATAATCTTGCGCGTGCTTATGAGCAGCAGCAGGGTACTGCGGAAAAGGCTCTGGATTTGTATCGGAAGCTCGCCCAGCTTGATTTTGGATACAAGGATGTCAAAGCTCGTATTGACCGCCTGCGAACAGGCACACAGCAATAAAGAAATTGAAATTGTAAATTGTAAATTGGAAAATTTAATAATCAGGAGTAAAGATGGCACATTCGTTATCAGCCAAAAAAAGAGTAAGACAGAGTGCAAAAAAGAAAGTTATTAACCGCGCGCGCAAGAGCGTTATCAAGACCCAGTTGAAGGATTTTGACACAGTTGTAAAGGGCACAGATAAAAAGGCCGCCGCTGAACAGTATGCAAAGCTCGTTAAGAAGGTTGACCAGATTGCCGCAACCGGCACGATGCACAAGAACAAGGCTGCCCGGGTTAAATCCCGTATGGCAAAAAGACTTGCCAAACTTAAGGGTTAATATTAACAATAAATTAACGTGTTCTACAGCGACAGCGCGGTTATAATGCGCCTGTCGCTTTTTTTATGGATAGTTTGTAGTGTAGATATGATAAAGTTTGTTTTGCCGAATCTACTATAGATAAAGGTTATAGAAGTGAATTCTTTTAAGAAAACAGATAAAGAATTAAAGCTGCCTTTAAGCGCTGTGTGGTTGATGAATTCAATTTCTGAATATAAAGGCAAACAGGAATTATATACTCGCCAGTCGCCTGATGTTCTAAAGTCGCTTGTTGAAATGGCAATGATTGAAAGCGCTGAATCTTCAAATAGAATTGAAGGCGTTACGATTGAAAAAAGCAGGCTGAGGCCGCTAATTATAGGCAAAAGCAAACCTAAAGACCGCTCTGAAGATGAAGTAGCGGGCTATCGCAAGGCTTTAGATTTGATTCATAAAAAACATACCAGTCTTGATATTACGCCGCAAATCATCCTTCAACTGCACAAATTGAGTCATAGCGGTTCTGGTGATGGCGGACAGTGGAAGAAGAGAGATAATGAAATTATCAGAAAAAATAAAGATGGCTCGATAGATGTTATTTTTAAGCCTGTAAGTGCGTTGGAAACGCCACGGGCTATAAAACAGATGTGTCTTGCATATAAGCACAGCATAGAGCAGTTGAGATATCCCGGACTTTATGCCACGGCCTGTCTGATTTTAGATTTTTTGAGTATTCATCCATTTAGAGACGGAAATGGCAGGGTTTCAAGGCTGCTTACGCTTCTTGCGTTATATCATCACGGTTATGATGTTGGTAAATATATTAGTCTTGAGCGGATAGTAGAACAGTCAAAGGAAACTTATTATAAATCATTGCATAAAAGTTCTGCTCAGTGGCATCAATTCAAACATAATATTGAACCATGGCTATGCTACTTTTTGGGGACAGTAAACGCTGCTTATAGAGAATTTCAGCAGCGTGCCGGCGATGTTAAATCTGCCAAAGGCGCAAAAACGGCAAATGTTATTCAGGCGATTAGCGAGCAATCGGGTGAATTTTCCATGTCGGAAGTTGAGCGACTTTGTCCTGCCGTAAGTAGAGATATGATTCGGATGGTATTCAGGCAGTTACAGAAAAAAAATAAAATTGTCTGTCTTGGGAAGGGCAAGTCTGCCCAATGGAAGCGAATAGGGTAATAATTTATCAAATAGGGTAATGAATAGGGTAAAGAGCTTTTTAAGGTCGGCGCTTCGGTCAGATTGCGATTAAATTTTTATAATGGATGTATTAAAAAAGAAAATCCTGGTTCATCTTCGTCATCGCGATTACACGCCTGTAAAATCGAACGAACTGGCAAAGTCTCTCGGCGTAAAAAATGACGAGCTGGATGACTTTAAAAAAGCTTTCGAGCAGCTTCGAGATGATGGTCAGGTTATCATCGGCTCAAAAAATTTTGTCTCTTTGCCCGCTGCTGCCGGAAGAATTTATGGGATATTCAGAGCTACGACAAAAGGCTTCGGCTTTATTACGCCCAACGACCCGAACGCTCACGGCGACTTATTTATTCCCGCCAATTACACCGCTAATGCAATGTCAGGCGACACCGTTATCGCGGTAGTGGAAAAAAATGATAAACGCTCCCGCGACGGCAGAGCCAGCGGTAAAATCGTCGAAATAGTTCAGCACTGCAATAATCATTTTGTCGGCACAATAACGAAAAAGGGCGATAGCTGGTATCTGATGCCCGATGGCAAATTCACTGAGCCGGTCGAGCTTGACGATGTCGGCGCAAAAAACGCACAAGTCGGCGACAAGGCCGTCGTCGAGATTATCACTTATCCCACACAAAAAACTTTAGGCAGAGGCGTAATCACCGACCTGCTCGGCAAAAGCGGAACTTATAAGGCGGAGATTGACGCGGTTATCAGGAGGTTTTCTCTGCCCGGCGAATTTGATAATGCCTGCCAGCAATTCGCGGCAGAAGCAGCGAGAAATTTTAAACCTGAAAATGTTCAAGACAGGCTCAACATTACCGGCAAAACAATAATCACAATCGACCCGCAGGATGCGAAGGATTTTGACGACGCGATAAGCATCGACAAAAATTCCGACGGCACAGTTACGCTCGGCGTTCACATTGCCGATGTTTCGTATTTTGTGAAAGAGGGCAGCCCGCTCGACACCGAAGCAAAAGAACGCGGCAACAGCGTTTATCTGCCCGGCAGAGTTATTCCGATGCTGCCGGAAGTTTTGAGCAACGGCGTTTGCAGCCTCCAGTCGAACCAGCCGCGATTTGCCAAATCCGCATTTATTACTTATAGTGATTCGGCAGAGATACTCAAAGCCCAATTCGCAAATACAATCATTCGCTCAACCGCCAGACTTACTTACACCGAAGCCGATGGCATTTTGAACGGCAAAAAAACAGAGAAACCAAGTGAAATTATTTCGCTGTTAAAAGATATGAATGCTCTTGCGAAAAAAATAGAGGCTCGACGAAGAGCGGCAGGTATGCTCCATTTGGATATGCAGGAGATTGAACTTGATTTTGATAAATCGGGCAGGGTTATTGACGCGCACCCCGCTGACAATAGTTATCCGCATACGATAATAGAAATGTTTATGGTCGAGGCCAACGATGCGGTCGCGGGGCTTTTGGACACAGCCAATATCCCGTTCATCAGGAGAATCCATCCAGACCCTGATTCGCTGAGTTTTAAGGCTCTTGCCAAAACTCTCAAAATGCTCGGCTTTCATATGCCCAGGTCGCCGGACATCTTCGATTTGCAAAATGTTATTAACGCGGCGAAAGGTAAACCTGCCGCGTTCGCTGTCAATACTTATGTTTTGCGGTCGCTTGCGCGCGCGGAATATTCACCATTGAGCATAGGCCATTTCGCACTGGCATCCCGCCACTATACGCATTTTACTTCGCCGATTCGCAGATACGCAGATTTGATGATTCACAGACTTTTAGATTTACATCTTACCAAAAAATATGTTCCGGGCGGCACACCCGACCAGACCGAGCTTGTCGAAATCGGCAAGCATTTAAGTTTGACCGACCGCAGGGCCGACGAAGCAGAGAATGACCTTAAGACTGTTTTAATGTTAGTACTTTTCCAGGGTCGCATTGGCGAGGCTATTGACACGGTTATAAGCGGACTTACAAATTTCGGAATTTTCGTGCAGTGCCTCAAGTTCGGCATTGAAGGCCTTATTCCGCTCGATATGCTTACCGGCGACAGATTCGTTTTCGACCACGATGCCCAGTGCGTTCATGGTGCAAGAACCGGCAAAATTTTCCATATTGGTATGCCTTTGACCGTGCGGATTGTTTCGGTTAATGTTGCCGCTCGGCAGTTGAATGTCGCACCGCTGCCCGGCCAGACAAAGCAGGACGATTCATCAGGCAAAAAGAAAAAATTCGTTAAACAAAAAGGCCATAGCCGAAAAGACAACAGAAAACACAAAGACAGAAATAAAAAGCGAAGAAGAAGATGATTACGAAGATTAGAAGCTATTCATTTGTTTTTATATTTGTTTTTCAATCACTTGTTTTTGCCGCCGCCGTTCCGCAGAATATTATTTTTATGATTATTGACGGCTGCGGATTCAATCGCATCGCTGCCGCCGATTACTATGAATATGGCAAAAAGGGCGGGCAGGTCTATGAAAAATTCCCCGTTAAATTAGCCGTCAGCACCTATCCCGCCGGTGGTTCATATAATTCTCAAAGAGCCCAAAATGATTTTGATTATGTAGAGGAAGGCTGCACCGACAGCGCCGCTGCCGCGACGGCTCTTGCCACAGGCGTAAAAACATCGAATGGGTCAATCGGCGTTGATGTTAATGAAAAGCCGCTCGGAAACATTATCGAAAAATGCGAAAAACTTGGTATGGCAACCGGCGTTATAACAACCGTCCCTTTCAGCCACGCTACGCCTGCCGGCTTTGTCGCTCATCAAAAATCGCGAGGCAGTTATACACAGATTGCCGATGAGATGATTACTCATAGCGAGTTGGAGGTGATTTTCGGCTGCGGAAATCCCTATTACAATAACGATGGCAAAAAAATCGACGATAGCAATTTTAAATATATCAGTTCTGAACTGTGGCAGAAACTTGCCGCAGGCTCGGCAGGTATGAATTTGATTCAAAGTCGACAGGATTTTCTCAATCTTGCTGATGGCGGCACACCGCAAAGGGTTATCGGCATAGCGCAGGTTTTTGAAACCTTGCAGGTTAATCGCAGCGGCATATCCAAAGCGCCTTTTGATGTTCCTTTTAATCAGAATGTGCCGACTCTTGCCGAAATGAGCAATGCCGCTTTGAACGTTCTCGACGACGACAATGATGGTTTTTTTGTAATGATTGAAGGCGGCGCCGTTGACTGGGCTTCGCATAGAAAGAATAGTCCGCGAATGATTGAAGAGATGATTGACTTTGAAAATGCCGTTAAAGCCATTGTAAAATGGGTTGAGACAAAAAGCTCCTGGAAAAAAACTCTCGTGATAATAACCGCAGACCACGAAACAGGATATTTGACAGTTACAGCCTCAGGCAAAAAAATACCCTTAATGGAATGGCATTGCGGCGGCCATACAAATTCTCTTGTCCGCTTCTTCGCAAAAGGAGCAGGAGCAAAATCTTTTATCGCACGAGCCCAAAATACTGACCCTGTTCACGGCAAATATATTGACAACACAGATATTCCGAAAACTATTTTTAAATTTCTTGAAACCAGAAAATCACAGACAAAATGAAAATGATAATCCTGCTCATCGGCGGTTTGGTTTTTGCGGCATCAGTAATCGCGCACCTATGGGTCAAAATTAAACTCCGACCAAAACAGGATAGCGACATTGATGAAATTTACTGGGAATTTGAGGAAACGCATCCAGAGCTGGCGAGGTATAATAAACTTTCGCAAATAACCTTTGCGGGTATAGTTATCGGCACGCTGCTGCTGTTTTTGAGCCTGGCTTTATAAGAAAATCAAAAATAAAAGATAAAAAATAAAAATTGTGGAATCGCAGCAATGCTGCGATAACTTCCTTATCCTGCCAATCTGGCATATTGAAAAATATAGTATGGAGATATAACTCCTTATTTGTCATTATGTTATGTTTTTATTGATTTTCGGCATATTCTTTGCTTATTAGGGTATAGGGTTTAGGGTATAGGGGATAGAACCAGATATACCACACATCTATCTTCTAAACCATAGCGAGAAAGGGAAACGATATGCAGTTTGATAAATTTACATTAAAGGCACAGGAAGCGTTGGCCACGGCTCAACAGATTGCAATGGCAAAGTCGAATACTGTTCTTTCGCCGCTGCATTTATTGGATGCAATTCTGGGCGATGACGACGGCATTGTAATTATGATTCTCAAAACCATCGGCTCGAACATCCGCCGGGTGAAGGAAATGACCGAAGGCGAAATCTCCAGACTTGCAACAGGCAACGTCGGCGGAATGATTATGCCCTCGCCTGAACTCAACCAGATTGTCCTCGATTCGCAAAATCGCGCCGACAAAATGGGCGATGATTATTTAAGCGTCGAGCATATTTTCATTTCTCTTTCTGATGTGGCAAGTCCCGCAAAGGAAATCCTCAGCGTAAATTCAATTACGCCCGGGCAAATTGAAAAAGCCTTAAAGCAAATTCGCGGCGACTCAAAAGTCGTAGATTCAAACCCCGAAGGCAAATACAAAGCTCTCGAACGATATGGCATAGACCTTATCGAACTTGCCCGCAGCGGCAAACTCGACCCGGTTATCGGCAGAGATGAAGAAATCCGCAGATGTATGCAGGTCTTGAACCGTCGCACAAAAAACAATCCGGTTCTCATCGGCGAGACGGGTGTCGGCAAAACCGCAATTGTCGAAGGCCTTGCTCAGCGTATTGTCGCAGGCGATGTTCCCACAGGTCTGAAAAACAAAAAAGTTATCGCACTCGATATGGGCGCGTTGATTGCAGGCACTAAATTCCGCGGCGAATTTGAGGACAGATTCAAAGCCGTTCTGAAGGAAGTAATCGCTTCCGATGGCGGAATCATACTATTTATTGATGAACTTCATACTATTGTCGGAGCAGGCAAAGCTGAAGGCTCTGTTGATGCCGGCAATTTATTGAAACCCTCGCTTGCCCGCGGCGAACTTCGCTGTATCGGTGCGACAACAATAGACGAATATCGAAAGCACGTCGAAAAAGACGCTGCGCTTGAGAGAAGATTTCAGCCGATTCTCGTGAACCCGCCGACCGTAGAGGAAACAATCGCGATACTTCGAGGCCTCAAAAACCGCTACGATACCCACCATGGCGTAAGAATTTCCGACTCCGCTCTCGTTGCCGCGGCTACGCTTTCAAACAGGTATATCTCCGACAGGTGGCTGCCGGATAAGGCCATCGACCTTATTGACGAGGCCGCGTCAAAATTGAGAATAGAAAATGACTCGCTTCCAGCCGAGCTGGACGATATCCGCAGAAAAATAATGCAGCTTCAGATTGAGCGTCAGGCTCTGAAAAAGGAATCGGATGCGGCAAGCAAAAAACGGCTCGAAATTCTTGAAAAGCAAATCAAAGTTCTCGAAGCTGATGATAAAAAATTAAGTGAAAAATGGGAAAGCGAAAAAGCTGATATAACATCCGTCAAGCAGTTGAAGGAAAAACTTCAGCAGACGCAAAACGAGTTCGACCAGGCTCAGCATCGAGGCGACCTTGAAACTGCCGCCAGACTGAAATACAGTACGATTGCCGATTTGCAAAAACAGCTTGTCCAAAAAGAAGAGCAACTTGCCGAAATCGCAAACGGTAAAATGATTCGCAATGAAGTAACCGAAGAACACATCGCAGGCGTTGTCTCAAAATGGACGGGCGTGCCTGTTTCCAGATTATTGAGCGGCGAACGAGAAAAACTTCTCAAGATGGAAGAGCAAATTCATAAACGCGTAATCGGTCAGGACGAAGCGGTCGCTGCGCTCTGCAACGCGGTTCGCAGAAATCGCGCAGGCCTCGGCGATGCAGGCAGACCGATAGGCGTGTTTCTCTTCCTCGGCCCGACAGGTGTAGGCAAAACAGAACTTTCAAAGGCACTGGCAGAATTTCTATTCAATGACCCCAACGCGATGGTTCGCGTCGATATGAGCGAATTTATGGAACAGCACAGCGTTGCCCGTTTAATCGGCGCACCGCCGGGCTACATTGGCTACGACCAGGGCGGCAGATTAACCGAAGCCGTCCGCAGAAAACCATATTCTGTTATTTTGTTAGATGAAATCGAAAAGGCTCATCCCGACGTGTTTAACGTGCTTTTGCAGGTGTTTGACGATGGCAGACTCACCGATGGTCAGGGCAGAACGGTTGACTTCAAAAACACCGTCATAATTATGACCAGCAACATCGCAGGCGAGCAGATTCTAAAACTTACCGATGAACACGGCGCCGACTGGGAAATTGAAGCGCACGTTAAGGAAGTTTTGCGGCGATTCTTCAAGCCTGAATTTTTGAACAGGATTGACGAGAGCATTGTTTTTCATTCGCTCACAAAAGAGCATCTCGAAAAAATTGTCGATATCCAGCTTTCCCGCCTTGCCGAGCGTCTCCGTGACAGGCACATTAACGTCGAGTTCACCGACAACGCTAAAAAGCAATTGATGGATGAGGGCTACGACCCAGCGTTCGGCGCAAGGCCGCTCAAGCGGGCGATTCAGCAGCGTCTGGAAAATAAACTTGCCGCCGAATTACTCGAGGGCAAATTTGTCGAAGGCGACAGCATTAAGATTGATGCTGATTCGCACAACTTTAAATTTGAAAAAATATAATATAGTATGAAATAATGCATATATTATCCTCTCATAACCGATCGGAGTTTCTTGCTACGCCCCAAATGATCCGGTTTGATTACGTTGAAGGTAAAAAGGGATTCGAACCGACATTATTAATAAAGGCTAATACTTTGTTGCTGAAGTACATTGTACAAGGTGTTGATGTACAAATTATATTTATGCGAATGGAGAACAGGCTGCTTTATGCAATTAGATTAAAGGATGATGACATAAAGCCTTGTTTTCTGTGGTCAATTTTAGAACGTGAGGGAGAAAAGAAGGCCATTATTGCATTATCGAAAGCTGAAACCTGTGAAGTTTTTTTGTTCAACGAACTAGCAATAAATGTAGCCTGGGCCTCAAAGTCTGTTATCGCAAATAAGAACTTGACGGAATTAACAACAGGGATTGTTATGGGGCCTGTCGATTATAATACATTTAAAATTAAAGTTTCAACAATTTTAGATCAGCTTCATAACGGAAAGCTGACGGGGTCTGAAGTCATAGTAAAAGATCTTACAAATTCGTCCCCTTGGAACCCAATTTCAAACAATTATATTACATCTCATGCCACAGCTAGTCCAATCGAACTCTTTGATAGCGATGAAGGGGGGCAACAAGAACAAATGGCTATATGGCTTACAGATAATTTACATCCTCTTGGTGTTTATTTATCCCCTCAAATTCCAAAAGATAAAGGCTTTCGAGAACTAACGGATGTTCTACTCAGTTACCAATTTGGTTCTATTTTAATTGAGTCAAAATCACTTACAATCTTTGGAAGAGAGACTATTCCAAACAGAACAAAATTAGCACGTGATTTATTGAAGCATATTAAAAAAGCTGTTAATCAGCTCAAAGGCGGAATACGTCAGTTAAGAAATGGTGTAACGGTGACCAGTACTTCTGGATTTATAATTGACGTAGAGAGAACACAGCCGGTTCACGCCATTGTTATGGTTCCTGATCTTGATCTTATAGAGGATCGTAAGGCCTTTGGACTTTCGATGATCGAAGATTTCTTTAAGGATACTCATTCTTTTATCCACCTTGTGGATATAGCAGAATTGCTTCGAATTGTGCAGGCTGCGGAGATAATAGCTTCGCATGGCAAACAGACAACACCAATGATGGCATTTGACTATTATTTGATCGAACGTGCCAAAAAATCTTATGATGCTGGTACTCTTTGTATTGAAGTGCTACTTCGTGGGGGAGAATAAAGGCCGGTATGAACTAAACGTGTCTAAAATAATTAAGTCGCTACGCATTTTTTTGATATTTGATGTTTGCTTTTTTTGTCTGGCGGAGATATTCTCTTTTTGTCATATAGCTAAGGATTATACGGATTAACACGGATAAAATAGAATCTGATTCGCTGCCGTTTCTGACCTCGCATATTCCTGGTATCGCAGGCGATATAAAAACGTTTGAAGACGATTTTGTCGTCGAGGAAATCCCGTTGCGCAAACCCGATGGGCAGGGCAGCTATACTTACGCTCTGCTCGAAAAACGCGGCATAACCACGATGGATGCCCTTTCCGCAATTGCCCGTGCTTTGGGCATAACCCGAAAAGAAATAGGTTTCGCAGGCCACAAAGATTCTAACGCCGTCGCCCGCCAGTGGATTTCCATTGAAAATGTTGAACCGGAAAAATTAAAATTACTCAATATCCCGGACGTAAAATTTATTCAGTTCAATAAACACTCCGAAGGGCTCAGGTCGGGTATGCTCGCAGGCAACAGATTTATCGTCCGCCTGCGAAAATTTAATCAGCCCATCGAACAGGCCGTCAAAACCGCCGAAAAAATTATGGCTGAACTGGCCAGCAGGGGAACGCCGAATTATTTCGGCCCCCAGCGTTTTGGCCTGCGAAACGACAGCCACATCCTTGGCCTTACAATCGCAAAAGGCGATTGCGATTTATTTATAGATACCTTCCTCGGCACAGCGGAAACGCAGGAGTCGCCTGTCATCGCTCAGGCTCGCGAGTTTTACAAAAAAGGCGACTACAAAAAATCTCACGACCTCTGGCCTTATGTTTATGCCGACCAGCGCCGCGCGTTAAAATCGCTAATCCAAAAGAAAGGCTCAAAAAAACACGCCTACCACGTCGTTGACAAAAATCTCAAAGGCTTTTTCGTTTCAGCATACCAGTCATATTTATTCAATCAGGTTGCTGCGCTGCGTATGCCCGACATTGATAAAATAATTGCAGGCGACATTGCTTACGACCACATAAGCAGAGAATTTTTCCGCGTCGAAAATACGGATGCTGAAAATAAGCGCTGCCAAAATTTTCAGATAAGCCCGACAGGCCCGCTTTTTGGCAGACAAATGATGAAATTAAACCCTCCTGCAGCAGACATCGAAAATAAAGTAATTGCCGCCGCTGAACTAAACGACAGAGATTTCCAGCAAATGAGCGAATATGGCGCAAAAGGCGCTCGCAGGCCTTTAAGGTTTCAGCCGCATAATACCGCTGTTTCAGCAGGCAAAGACAGGAATAGTTCATACATCGAATTGCGTTTCGAGCTTGATTCAGGCTGTTATGCCACCTGCCTAATCCGCGAAATTACAAAAACATAGAGTTTTTACACCTGTCGCTGTCGCTCCAGGCTCTGAAACTAATTTTTTCTCTTCCGTTTCGTTTCCCGCCTTGTGGTTCTGATGAGCTTTCTGTAGATGCCGTGCTCAAGCAGTCCGCCAAGTCCCAGCCATTGGAAGATAAGCGCAAACCACGCGTCTTTACCGATGATGTAGTGCTTTTGTGGGTTTGGCGTTTTCATAATCTCAACGATTTTATTGGCGACGATTTTCGGATTGCCGGCCTTTGGAATAACCTCTTTCATCATCATTTTCAAAAAGCCGCGATTCAATTCAAACATTGGAGAATTGCGGTCGTAAAAATTTTCGGTCAAATACGCGTTGCTGCCAATCACACCCGTTTTAAAATAGCCCGGCTCAACCGAAACAACCTTGATATGAAATTTTCGCAGTTCTAATCTCGTTGACCTTGAAAATCCAATCAGCGCGTGTTTTGCCGCGCCGTAAGCTGCGTTGAACAAATGCCCGACTCTGCCCGCCAGCGAAGCGATATTGATTATCAGTCCGCTCTTATTCTTAATCATATCAGGCACAACCGCCCGCATCAAATTAACTGCGCCGAAATAATCCGTCTCGAAAACGCTCCGCATCTCGGCATCGGTAATATCGAGAAACGACCCGCCCATTAAAATCCCCGCGTTGTTGACGAGAATATCGAAAGGCCCGAACCGCTGCACAACTGCGTTTATTGTCTGGGGCTTGGTTACGTCAAGCTCGGCTATTTGGGCGTGAACCTTTGCCTTTTCCAGTGCCGCTTTGAGATTTGCGTCTTTATTGAGATTGCGCATCGTCGCGACGACATCGAATCCTGCCTTTGCCGCAGCAACAGCGGTAAGTAATCCGAATCCGCTTGAACAGCCGGTAATTAGAACTTTTTTTCTGGTTTTTCCCATAGCCGAAGAGTTTATCGAACAGAAAAATTAAATCAACCTCTAAAAACTTGTCATCGCGAGGCCATAGGCCGTGGCAATCTATCTTTCATTGCGATGCGCAATTAGCGTAAAAAAATGCCCCTGACCGCAGGAATCGGGGACAACAAGGTGTTTGCGGAGTGTATTTATCTATAATTAGGGTGAATTTGGGTAAATTTTTAGTTGACTAAGGGGCTGGATTTGCCGATAATTGCTATGCTGTTTGTGTATCTATGATGTGTCTAAATATTGAAATTATATGATTTAATGTTCGTTTCAGGAGACTGCCAATGGCTGTCGCTCGTCAGGGTCAAAGCAATACAATGCTTTATACGGTAATTACTTTTGTGGCGTTATTTCTTATCGCCGGAATATGTGCTGTAGTTTTTTATATCAAGGCTGAAGATTGGCGTAATGAAAGTATTGCGGCTCAGCAGGAATTGAGCGCGTTTGCAAACAGTACTGAAGTTCGCAATATCGCGACAATCGTCGGCACAAAAAGCGGCGGCGACAGCAGGCTCACTCAGCTCACCGGCTACACGGACAGGCTTTATACTTTGCTTTTAGGAGTTGTCCCGCCGGATACAAGCGCGGAAGTGAAACTAAGCCAGGCTGAAAGCAAATACGCCGAAGCTCTGGCGAAGCTGCCTAAAGATATGAACGTGGTTGGCGATGTGAACGGGCCGGGCACGATTGCACTGATGGAAATGTATAACAGCAAGCTCGGACAGAAGCAGGAGAATCTGGATGAGTTGACAAAGCAGCTCGGCGATTTGCAGGACGAATTTGATATCGGGAAAAAAGGAGCTGCGGAAAGAGAGACCGAACTTCGCACGCAGGTTGCATCCGAGCAGGAGAAGGCAGACAGCGTTCAAAAGAGCTACGACCAGCTTCGTGAGCTTATGGACAAGAAGACAACCGAGCAGGTGCAGGCTCTTATGCAGCAGAGAGATGACGCGATTGCGGAAAAGACTCAGAGCAGGCAGGAATTGCTGGCTTCGATGAGCAAACTTAATATAACGCAGAGCAGGCTTGAGGATGCACTGAGCAGGCTTGAGATATTAAAGCCCAGACCGAAAGAGGATATCGCGGC
>JBAZTW010000047.1:0-12686 GCA_041661665.1 Phycisphaerae bacterium
GTCCGGCAATATTTTTTCCGCAGTTGCGTTCCAGTTTTCGATTATCGCCGTTGCCGTCTTCATATCGTTAGCCTCAATCGCTCGTTTTGCCTGTTCGCGCGCCGTATTATATCCGACTACCGCTTCGTCTTTCATATTCCATGCCTGATTCCGTTTTTCTCCTCCAACTGATCGATAAAATTTATCTGAGGTAGTTTGCAATATTTTTGACGGATCAATTACTTCCCGGCCAAATCCTCCGAGCAAGCCATTTAATCCATAAGCCAATTTCATCGGTGAAACGCCCAAGGCTCGCCCCACGACCACTGCCGCATACGGCGTTTTATCGTCATATTGCTCCGTCGGCGCAACCTGCTCAAGGCGTCGCGGCACTATCGGTCCTCCAGTGAAGAATGACTTATTGGTAGATAATTCTGCCGGCGTACGCAGGATTGGCGGTAATGCTCCAGATAAAAACTGAGAGGCTGACAGTTCTCCATCCCGGGTAAACGGGATCGGCGCCAACTGACTCATCCATTCAAGCGCAAGCTTGGCAAAGTTATTCGGTTCTCCCTTTCGCACATAGTCAAGAGAATATTCGATCGGATTATAGAAAATCTGGCCGACATCCCCTTTCGGGATAAGCACCATTTTCGGTATTCGATTACCGTCCGAATCCTTATCCTCTCCGACGATGATGGGAAAATAGGTATCTTTGATCCAGCGCGGTATGTCTTCATACAAATCCGGATAATTCAAAGCGTTCCAAAAATAAGTCGTTACTCCCGGCGTAACAATCAAGGCTCCAGCCTTTACGGAAGATTTTACCGGACTCTCCTTGAAGACGCGTGCGGTATTGAGCAGTGCCTGCCAGCGGGCATTTACAAAGGGCACCCACATATTGATGATTCTCATCTCTTGTCCGGCTTTGGCAAAATCAATCGTCGAGTTCCGAGCCTCAAATGCGGCTTCCAGTGTTGATGCGCCATTTTTCAGAGCCCGTTTATAAACACCGAGACGCGGTGCGAGTTCCACTGCTTCTGCAAAATTACCTACAAGATCAAACGGATTGATAACAGCCTTGGTTCGTTTCCACCATATCGGTTCAAACAATTGATTTTTCACCCCGCTTATCTCCCTGGCTCCCTGGATAAAACCTCCAAATCCTCCGCCATTCCGACCGAATTCTTCTATGAGTTTTGAATCCCACCCGAAGGCGCCTTTCAGCCCGTCTGCGAATCCCTTAACCCAATCAGCCGCATTGAACCCGTACTTTGATGTCATGATAGTCATCTGTGCATCTCGCACGGCGTTGGAAAGAGAGAATGGAATATAGAGAGTCGTCGCTCCCTTGCGGAAAGCGGAGGATGTGAATTTGACAAAGTTGCCGAGTATGCCGGCTTCGACCTCGTTCATCTGATGCATCGCCCAGGAAAGCTCTTCCGGTACGATCCATTTTGTATTTATTCCATCGGAAAACACGCTAATTGAACCCCAACCTTTCGGAACACGCTCGCTTTTTTCAAGCGGTTTTATGAATTCTTTCGCTTCAGGCATAATTTCCCTGATATTTATCAGTTTCTGAGCGACTTCATTGCGTTTGGTAAGATTTACCGCATTGCTTAATTTATCAATTATGGATTCGAAAGGATCGCGAATAATCTTTTCCGTTCCTTCCAGTTCATTTATTATACCCTGCCTTCCTACCGAAAATATCTCCGTGCCTTTCGGAAGAGCATCCAGAGCTGCCGGACCAGGCAACTCATCTATCACATGAAATGGCATCCAATGCCTGTTTTTTGCAATAACCGAATTGTAGACATTTTCAGAAATGATTCCGGATTCAACAGCAGGTTTCAGAATTGCATCATCCGCCCATTTTTGAATCGCCTGCTCAGTCGCTTCGAATTTACTAAAGATCTCCGGGCCGACTTTCGCCTTAAGTTCTTCCACCGCTTGTCTTGCGGTATCGGATGTTACGCCTGCCGGATTGGCAAATCCTCTTTCCGCTCGCTCAAATGCGCGACGGGACAAAACAAAACGTGTAAAATCGGCACGCTCCTTGCTAAGAGGTGAAAGAATTTTTTGCAAATTGCCCAAATACGATTCGACTGTTCCCATGCGCCCGGCATACATGCGCGCAGCGATATAGGAACTTGAGTTGATATCAATCGGTTTTCCAGCCATGTCACTGATCATTTCTTCGAAACGCTTGATAGGTGCAAACCGATCACTGAATGCTTCGGTAAATTTCTTGGGCGCACCTTTTATCCATTCAAGTAAATTTTTCGGCTTGCTGATTTTCCCAACCATGCCGTCAATAGCCTCAAGCGCGCTTCCTTCCGGAGAATCGGGAACATTCGACAACGGAATTTCTGTCGGCGTCCTCGGAGGCGTTGGCGGAGGACTGATTTCATCCGTTCTTGGATTCTGCGGAGCGATTCTCTTTCCCTCTTTTATGACGGGATTCCCTTTTTCATTGATCGCTTCCAGCGCATTTTCCGATTTTGAAGTAAGATTGCGCGGACCGACAACTTGGAATTTTTCCGGATTCAAAATTTCAACTTCGTCGCCGTAATGGACAGCATCATATCCTCGCTTTCTCAATTCATCCCTGGCAAGTTTTGATTCCTGAGCGTTTTTCGATTTTCCTACGGTCTGAGCCCATTCCTCACTGGATACGCTCAGTGTCTTTACTTCCTGGGTCGGTTTGACCTTGAGAATATTATTCCCGTACATGGAAGCTTCCTGCACTGTGGGCGCAACATAGAAAGAATCTGGTGCTTCCGCGAACCCTTTTTTATTGAGACTTGTGTCGATTCCATTTTTCAGTATGGAGTCCGCATTCTCTTTCGTCGTTCCGTGATATAAATCTTTTTCAAGTGTTTCCTTGTTTGCTCTCGCCACATCTATCAATTCCGTTTCTCTTTTTTCTATGCCATCCCTTATTGATCCGATCAAACCCGCATCTTTGCCTTCGGTCGCTATCTCAAATTTTCGCTTAAGCTCAGGCAAGGACAAATCGGCATTTTCAAATTCCATAAGATTCTTTCCTTCTTTTTCGAAATACTCAGCCGGCTTTACCGATTTAATTGTTTCTTCAATCTTTTCTACGGTTTGTTCGATAGGTTTTATTTCTTTGGCCAAACGGATGCCTGATTTCTCTAGAAGTTTTTCTCCGCCTTCTTTTAAAGTCTGCTCTGCGAAATTCTTTCCACCCTTTTCCATAATCATTTTTGCTACATCATCGCCATATCGTTTTATCAACTGTTCGCCAACTTCCTCAGCCACTTTTTTCTTTGGAATACCCGGAATAATATCCAGCGCAGTCATGGCAAATCCAAGAGGAAGTCCGTATTTCTGTGCGGTCTTCTGGCTTCCGCCGAATATTTTAACCGTCTCTTCGCCGGTACCTCGTATGTCTTTGATTGGTTTGTCTCCGAAGAGAAACTTCTCGAATTTCGGCGCAACGCCGGCTCCGGGAATAAATTCCTTTTGATCTTCCACGGAAAGCGTAATCGATGCCGCGGCTCTTGGAGCTGCGCGAAGAACATCTTTGCCGAAATTAAGAATGGATGTTCCGACTTTTTCCGTCGCTCCCGGAAGTTCACGCACAAAATCACGCGCCCGCACTTCATCAGGAACAGGCGCGAAAAAATCGCCTAAAGTCTTTTTTGTTTTTTCAGCTGCCTTTTTGAACGGCGCCGTTATTGTACTCCAAAAATTATTCATATTGTTTTTTATACTCCGATGCGAAAAAGCCGACCCAGAAACCCGCTAACGCCTGTAGCATTTTTAATGTGCCACTCGTCATCGATAATTTCCAACGGAGATTTTTTCGAATCACTGAAACCCACGTTGCCGTATGATTGCTTGAGCTGCTCAGGACTGTAGCCCTCTTTCCATGCATCTCTGACTTCGCGCCTGAAAGTACTCTCAGCCGTTATGCCTTTCTGAGCGCTTGAAGCTGAATCTGTTTGGGGCGATTGTTTTTTGATATAATCCATTTCTGATTCTAGTTGCACTGCCAAATCTCCGGCATAGCCAAGTCGAGTGGGATCGGAAACGCCTTGCAGAATAAGCCGCTGAGCGGTCGCACGCATAGTCGGATCAGGTTCTAATCCCTGCTCAATGCGCGATGACAACGCGCTGCTTCCATTTTTTTCACGCTGATTGACTTCCTGCAATTTCAACATGAATTCTTTTTCCCAATGCTGTTCATTATCACTACGTTCCAATTCGTTTTTTAGCAAATCTTTATAACTGTTCATCTGTTGAGTGAGATTGCCAAGGCCATATTTAAGCTCATCAACCTCGCGTTCTTTTTCGGCAGTTTCTGTAGCAACTTTTTTGGTCACTTCGTCGAGAGCGGAATTATAACTGCCAGCCAGACTATTTCTTTCATCGACATAGTTATTAATTTTAGAATTAGCCAGCCGCTCAATTTCAGATGATTCTCCGGTAATGGTTGCGGCTGAATAATATGGATTGAGACGAGTTTTGCTGATTGATTCATCGCGGACTCCTTTCTCGCCGGCAATCCTAGAATCAACATCCGTTATTTTTGCCTTTATATCTCCCAGTCCCTGTGACTTATATTCTTGGTCGTATCGCGAGCTATAAAAATTTTTGAGTTTGCCTTGCGCCTTATCAAGATTTTTCTGAACAGTATCGATTTTTTTCTGGAGAGAAGAAAAATTTAATCCGGACAAAGAACCGGCCGTATTTGATGCGGATGTCGATTGAGAGCTGACGTTTCTTCCTAATTGCTCCATCTGCTGACGAAATCCATCCCAGTCTATATTTGTTGCACTGTTATCTGCCATAAATTTATGTACTCACTTTTTTGTTTTCCGTTATTTTCCCTGTTTTTAAATCAAAAATATATTCTTTCACGGGATCAAGACCGTATCTATGAAATCGACCTACAAGATACGTTTGCTTTTGCGTTTCAAGGGCCTGCGCAATAAGCGTATGCTGATGGATCATCTCCTGCCGCTTACGAAGCTCTTCGAGATCCGTTTTGTCTAATTTTTTTGTGAACATAAAAATGAGTTATTTTTTTATTAATTGCACCGAGCATTTTTTAAATGTCGTCATACCAGGCAACTCCATGCCAACTATAACCGTTATAAATCATCAGTCTTCCGCCAGACCCCATACCGCTCGGGTCTTTCTCCCAATACATTTGGCCTTCGACGGGATCGCTCGGCTGATCGCTTCCGATGCGCATTGACGTAAGAACATCTACGAATCCTCCGCCGATGGCATTGTTTCCATAGAGACGTAAAATGTCGTTTCCGCTTGATGCTTTGAAAAAAATTCTGTCATTACTTGTCGTGTCGATGACCAATGGACGGTTTCCCGATGTATCAATCCATATTCGAGCGTATCCGTTCGCTCCGTCATCAAGCATAAGCCCGTGTCCGGGACCAGCCTGAAGTCCGTAAGTGGAAACGCCATTGACCTGACGCAGATAACCGATTCGTATTCCGCCGTACGGCGTGGCCAAATATCCGGTCGAAGTCAGATTGATTGTTCCGGCCGTAATCTTGTCGGCACAGACATTGGCGATTTTGGCGTTGTCTATGGCAAGATTAGCAATCTTCGCGTTAGTGACGGCCAAATTTTCAATATTGGCATTTTGCACTTCAGCCAAGCCGATCTTGGCTGACGTTATCTGTCCATCTCCAATTTTGGCATTAATGATTGCGCCGTCTACAATTTTTGCTGAGCTGATGATTGCGTTTCCCAGATGCGCGTTTTGAATGACTCCCGTGCCAATATGCGCTCCGATTATTATCGCCGTATCAATCTGGGCTGAGAGAGTCACTACCGCTTCGGTCTGAATAATCTTTGAGGCGTTAACTGCTCCGTTTCTTATCTTAGCCGTGGCTACCGCCGCATCGGCCAGTTTTTGTTCAGTCACTGACAATGCATCAAGATGCTGGCTGAGAATAGCGCTGTCAATAATCTTGTTGGAGTTCACTGATTCATCCGCTAAAGCCGCTGTTCCGACCGCCCCGGACTTTATCTGAAGCGAGTCAATGGAGGAAGGAGCTAATAACGGCGAATTGTCCCCATCATGAGTATGCAATGGAGCTTCCGGGAAAGGCTGGTCCTCCACTTCCTGATTGCCAAAAATTTTTTGCAAAAAATCGCTCATGATTTTTTTTATAGGATACCTATCGGTTCAAAATAAGTACTGGCTGCCACGATCTCCGGCGTGCTGTTTCCCGACGGATGCAAATCAAATGCAAGCTCGAATGTCTCTCCTTTACCTTTTTCCTCTCCTTCTTCGTCGCCGGTTTCAATAGTGAATACTGCCTTCGTATTTCCTTCCCTATCGAAACTATCTGCGCCGTCTTCCAGATATGCCTGCTTCCAATCGCCCTGTTCGTTAATTCGATAATATGCTTTTATCCAACATTGAGCTGAAAGCGGCTTAGTCAGGAGCTTGATGTGCCGAAATTCTTTTTGCAATTCCGGTTCGCCTGCGTCGAAGACCAACCCCTCGTATCGAGCATCCGCTTTATTATTCAGATCAACTGTATCCACCCCGTAAGTTGAACCGTCCTTCCATGAAACAAATACCTGATCTCCATAAACCGTTACTGCGCCGATTTCTACATCAATAAGTTTTCCATGTGAAAGTATGTGTTCGAGATTTAACGAATAAGGTTCATTTTTACTTAATCGTCCGTAGGAATAAAGTCCGCATTTGTCCGACCCCGTTACTCCGAAAAGTGCAACGCCTTTTTGATTGGCCACCGCTCCGGGATTCACCCATCCGCCTCCGGGAAATGCTTTGAAGCGAATAATATTTACCGTATCCCAATAATAGAGTCCTCCGCTGATACCAGCCTGCGCAATGATAAAGTCAGTCTGTATCATGGCGTTGATTCCCTTTTCGGCAATCATACGGCGCATAATCCATGAGGGTTGTTGCTTATCCCAGGTCCACAGCCAACCCTCCTCAATTTTGTCGCCTTTAGTCGAGCCGATGATAGCGATCTGATCTTGAGGCAATATAGTTTTTGTCCGATTGCCTGCAATAACATCTAGCGCTTGATTATTGAAATTACCCTCATAGTCAACCAGCGCAATGTATCGCCCATCACAAATCTGCAAAACTCCGACAGCCATAGTCATCGTGTGCCAAGCCGGATCACCATTCAGTGTTCCCAATGTTTGCACATCAGTACTCCAATTTCCTGAAAGCGGAATGCGTTTGATTTTTGTCTCAGTTGCCCAATATAAATATGCAATGTAGCTTCCTGATCCGTTATTGTTCGTATATTCGTCTGCACCACTGATTCTTCCGTCGGGGTCGGTATATATAAGAGACCACGAAGAAGTCAGGGTATCCTTGCGATAAATTCTGCCTGCATTCCCGAAACCATACAGTTTTCCGTTCGAAGCGGGCACAAAAAATAAAATCAAATCCACAACGACGTCCCCTGAGTCTTTTATGGGTGCTTGATTGCACTTTAGAGTATCCGCTCCGCCCCGAATATCCAGACCATAGCCGAAGCGGAAAGCTCCGGCAACGCCTTTATAGGCATCGTCTGAAATACCGCCGCGAAAACCTTTTATCCTGTATGCGTTAAGCCCCATATTTTATTGGTTGAAATCTTGCGGATTATTGTTTTTGTACAAGAAGCGCGAACTTGTCGCTTGTCCGACAAAACCAGCCTCTCCACTTTCCTCATCCTGCCGGTCTTTTATTTGTTGAAGAATCGCTGTGGCTTCGAGAACCTGTCTATCCGCGTCTGTGCTTCGGTTCGGTTCTTTCTTAAGACATATGCCGAGTGCGAATTTAACGATTACTTCATCCATTTCTTCCGGCGTGGCAGGCTCATCAGTATCGTTCACAAGTGAAATAATCCGTCTGCGATAAAATATATCTATGAGTTTTCCGTCCTCGGTGGGTACGGGCTTAATCAAATACTGATCGCCCAGCATGCAAAATATGCGCTCCCACAAATGATTGCCGCTCTGATAATTCTCTATGCTTATTTTTGCATGCTCTTGTCCGTCAACCTTAAGAAACATCATTCCGCCCGGTTTATAATCGAAAGGCAAAAAGTATGTCTCCACATCTTTCTCGGTCAGCTGAGTCGAATGGTGATTAAGAAAATTCCATTTGGCAAAATTACATGCGCGCACAATGGATTTATTGATCCATCTTTTTTTGTCTGCCTCGCTCCAAAATCCGGTTGTCTTGGCCGCCGACATACGTGCGTTTAGATCTTGTATAAATTCTTGTAATTGCATATGCGTTAAGGAATAAGTTTGCCCGTATCCCGATATCGATTTAAATATTCCATCAGATTATCGCCTGGGCAGTCGGTTGCATCGGGAACTTCACGATGTCCGAGCACCCGGGATTTTGGAATACCTCGTTCTTTTCTGATTTTATCGAGAAGTTCCTGCAGCGTTGCCAGTTGCTCGGAACTGGGTTGCTCATTACCGCTCGTTGGATGAAAATTTCCGCATACGGCGATACCAATCGATCGGTAATTCATTTTTTCGGTGTCGGCATGCGCGCCGATCTTATTTTCCGGACGCCCAATAATATGCGCTCCCAATCCATCCATCGCTCCCGCAATCCAGTGATGATAGGCAATATCTCCCCAACCGATTCCTATGTGATTGTTTTTGATTGTGCTGAAGCGAGTTGAGTCGCGTGGCGTTGCCGTGTGATGCACGATGATGAATTCGGGATAATTGGCTTTATCATATTTAGGCGCATCTTTTTTCGTCGAACGAAAGGTGCGAAGCGTATCCCATACAACCACCAGTTTGGCCGCAAATTCCCCGTTGTTTTTTACGTAGTCCCAAGGCAATTTATATTGCCCGCCCCATGAAGATAAATTTTCCAAAACAAGACCGAGATTATTTGATGTGGTCCATCCTTCACGATCGACAATCTCCTGAACTATTTCACGCAAATCAGGCGATTCGTATACGCTGTTGGCCGACCAGTGAATTCCTACGAATACGCCGTCGACCGTTTCGCCGATTGTCCATTCTATTTGTGCTTTCGTTTTTGTTCGTAATGACGGCCGATTTGATCCGTCACTTGCAAATAGCGCCACATTATCTTCTGCGATTCCCTTTATAAGAAGATTCGGAAAACGATTGTTTTGATCAGCCTGCGTGAGAAGAAGATGGGCGCCGATAATATTTGCGTAACGCGGAATATTCAATGCGCTGAATATGAAAGCGCCTTCATTTATTGAGATGCCATCATTGCCAAGCGTGATAACATTGCCTGCCGGACTTGATTGCCAAGTGGTGCGATCTGTTTCCACGCCGTCACGATCCGTGCCTGCGATTGTGCCGATGCTGACATTCTTAGTCGTGAACAGAACTTCCAATTCCGCTTCGTATCCCTTGCCCTTGCTGCTGTCATAGCATGTTGCGGCTTGATCGGAAGAAGATCCGTTATCTTCGATTGTCAGTGCCAGTGAATTGCCCGCCTTCCATCCGGTCTGCGCCACAATTTCTTCAATTATCAGTTTGAGATTCGGCGTTTGTGTCCATTCATGAACTTCCCATTTTTTGATGATGTGCCACGATACACTATTTACAGTCCTGGTTCGTTGACTTGGACGGGAAGTTTGCGTAAACGGTTTCGTGTCCGATTCTTTTATTCCCTTAATAATCAGCTTTACATCCGGATCCACCGAATCGGTAACTGCGGGACGAATTTTTAATCGAGCCAAAACAATCTTGGCATTTCTCGGAATATCAATATTGCGAAAACGAAATGCTCCGAGATATAACGAACCGCTCGTGTTTCCGAATGTGATAATATTGCCGGCATTGCCGATGCCATTCCACGAAGTTGCGTCTTGCTCTCTCCCATCATCTATCGTTTCAGCAATCAGAGCGTTAATTTTGCCGATATAATTCATTGGCATATCTATGCTTTACGCAAAGCGATAAGCGGAACGGGCAGACTCCAATCAGTCGGACTACCCGTCGGAAAAGTCAAGGGCAATGCGCCGTAAGTTTGCGTTATCGCATAGCCGAGATAAGGCGTGCCTGTCAGTCCGTTATCTAATCCAAGGAATGAAGCGAAGGCATCCGCTGCCGGAATTGCGGCGACAGCTAACGATGCCGTGTCTTGACCTATCAAAGTGAGCCAATACAGCTTCCCGCCTTTCAATAATATGTTTATTGCTTTTTCTTTGAGCCCGGTCGTGTTCACATCAACTTCGCCCGCATCAAGCGCAAGTGCGCCCGGATAAACACTTCCATCTCCCTTGTCTTCATAAATACCAAGACGAACACGTGGCGTAGTGCCGGTGCCCGCAGTAGTCACGCGAATCGCAATTCGATCAAACTTCATTGTTCTTGGAACGAAAAACGGAAACGCACGAAGAGAATTAGCTGAGGATAATGCTTGCGTAGCAACCGTACCGCCCGTAAGAAACGGCCCGAAATATCTGCCGGTCTTTTTTATTCGCAGAAAAGAGAAGTCTCCTTTTTGTGGAATGAATTCAGCCATAAATATTATTGTTCGACGATGATTTCGACTTTATCGCCACTTATTTCCGCGTCTATGTATACTTTGTTAGCGTTGCTGATTCGGAGCTTCACCGCTTCGCCCGGCTCTAGAGTGAACTTTCCGGCTTGGGCTTGCGCTTCCGACTCGCCGACCTTGATAATGCCGCTATTAGTGCGCTTAGCTTTAACAATGAGCTCACAAGCCTCGCCAACAGAAATATCCGGGAGTTGCACGGCAGTGCCCGCAACAGCCACTGTCGCTTCGTTTACGGAAAATTTTGATTTGCTTTCTACTGCCATATCATTGTGTTTTTAATTAATCATGATTGTTCAATCGTTATCGATTCGCTAAAATTTCGCCTGCTTGCTTTTTGACTTTTCTTTTGTCCTTGCTTCCGTTCCCACTGATGATTCCGATCCCTCTTCCCTGCCTTTAATTTCCATTTCCCGACGTTTTAAATCTTCTTCCTTGGCTTTCAACTCAGATTCTCGCTCGGCAAGCGATTTTGTGACGAGAGCTGAAGTTACTTCCTTCGTAACCTCCTGATAATCGATGCCAGCGAACGAAGAATTTTCCAGAAATTCCTGCTCCTGCGAATCTTTGGTTTCATAAATGCCGTTTTTGAATTCAATTGTTTTTCCCGGACGCGTTATTGCGATTCCATTGATAACTTCTGTAACAGTGGGAAGCATCACAATGCTATAGTGCTGGCCATAACGCGTTGCAAAACGCTTGGCCGTTGTCTTTGATTTTTCGGGCACTGATGTTTTTGTCTTTGCCATACAAATTAGTTGCTATTTTTTCTATTAATTAATCGCGGGTCGACCTTTATATCCCGCGAAAACCCTCAAGGGCTTTCCATTCGGTCAGGCGGGTTTGGAAAGCATGCCCGTCCGACCGAAACTTGAAGGATTATCGAAAAACTCTTAGGCAAACTTAACAACTGCATGTCGCTCCGGTTGCTCAAGCTGAAGTCCGCATTCCGTCAAATACTCATTGATATTGGAATCTTCACCGGGCGCCTGTCTGTTTGTGAGAAGTTTCGTATCACGATTTGAAAGATATCTGTATGTCAAAGCTTCCATATCCAATCCCACTGCGCTTTTGCCGTACAAATCCCCAGAGAGCAGATCATGCTTGATAATATTGAGCGTTCCATGCGGAGAAAAGTATTTGATGATACTGAGCCCGAAGGTTTTCTCTCCCTGCAGAATTTGAAGTTTATCGTGCGCGAAACTGCCAATCTTATCTACGACATATCCGGAAGCGAGAAGGTACTTTTCAGAATTTCCATGTGCAAACAAAGTCCTGAGATATCCATTGAAATCATCGCGTGTCGTCACATTCGATACTACCTGAGAAATTCTTTGAAAAATTCCGCCAGTGAACCGTTTCGGATGAACACCGCTCATAATAAGTTCTTTCTTGCCGAACATGAAAGCGCGTTCCACATCGACTAAATGCTCAATACCCTTTTTTCGGGTTTGATAATCGAAATCACTTTCCTTTGTCCATCCTGTAGTATTGCGCGCAGTCTCAGTGATACCGATAGTAGTTCGAAAAATTTGGCAATAATTAAGAGCTTCCGCGATGGCCGTAGCTTTTATTTCCCGAATGCTCGCACCTTCCTCGTTGGCATTTCCAATGATCCAGATAATATCATTTTGCTGAAGCAATCCTCCGCCCAATGCGCTGTCTCCGACTTGGCGCGCCAATGTCAATGTATTGGTGTTTACGGCCGTAACAAGCATAACTTCACCCGTCGGATTGCTTGTGCCCTGAGTTGACTTCACGCACAACAAAACGTCACCGACACTGAAGTATGCTCCGTTGGTCACGGCCAGTGAAGTTGCTCCACCTTGATTGCTTGCCACTATATCCTCGCGTGCTCCGAATTTATCCTCGAACCACTTGAATTCCGGATCTGTCGTTTCTTTTTTCTTAAGCGCATCACCTTGCTTTGTCACAGGATCCTTGCCCGCATTCGTGAGAATGGCGAGCATCGGATAGCGAGCCACATCAAGAAGCGAAATTACATCGGCCACGTCATATTTGCGCGTGGCGCCAAGATTTGCTGTTCCTCTTATTCCATTTGCTGAAGGCATATGTTTTTGTATTATTTTAAATTAATTAGTAGGAGGATTCGACCTGTTTTGAGGTTAGACCCCCAAACCTCCCAAGGGACCTT
>JBAZTW010000048.1:0-10936 GCA_041661665.1 Phycisphaerae bacterium
AATGCTGTTTTCAAAACAGAATATCCCTTGTTTTTATCTTAGTATAGCGGCTGATATAACCGAACTTGTACAGCAGCAAAACGAGTTGAATAAAACAAGCCCAGTTAAAATATCTTTCGATGATTTTTTGATAAAAGCATTATCGTTAGGATTTGAGAAGTGGCCGATTATGACCGGCACATTCGCGGGCGACTGTGTTCATCTTGCTGATTCGCCGGGCATTGGAATAACCGTCGGTAGAGTTGCGCCGGTCATTAAAGATGTCTGCAAAAAAAATCTTGCTCAAATTGCCGCTGACAGAATTGTCCTTATCAAACGCGCCCAGGCCGGGAAACTTGCTGATGGCGATTTAAAAAATGGGTGTATGACGGTGAGCAATCTTGGCGAACTGGGCATTGATTCGTTTATTCCTATTGTAATCCCCGGTCAATGCAGTGTATTGGGCGTTGGCAAAATAACCGATACCTGTGTATCGCAGGACGATAGTTTTGTTACTCGCAAAGTTGTTAAAATGACGCTTGCCGTTGACCACAAAACGGCTAACGGCGCGGAAGCCGCTCAATTTTTCAGCCTTGTCGCAAAACTGCTCGAAGACCCTAAAAAACTCGTGTCTTGAGGTATCAATAAAAAACCCCCTGATAAACAGAGGGTTTTGTTTTTTTATTCGACAGTAGAATAATCGGTATTACTTGCTGACTAATTTTTTTGCAATGTCAACGGCAGAGGCGGCATCTGGAGCGTAACCATCTGCGCCGATTTTGTCGGCATAAGCCTGTGTAACAGGAGCTCCGCCAATCATAGTCTTTACGGCGATGCCTGCATCTTTGAGAGCCTTGATGGTTTTTTCCATCGACGGCATTGTTGTTGTCAGCAGTGCGCTTAAGCCGACAACCGCAACTTTCGTCTCTTTGATTTTATCGACAAATTTCTGTGGACTTACGTCAACGCCAAGGTCAACAACCTCGAAGCCTGCGCCCTTTAGCATCATAACGACAAGATTCTTGCCGATATCGTGCAGGTCGCCCTGAACAGTGCCTACCGCGGCTTTTGCCAGAGGCTTAACGCCTGCTTCGACGAGTTTAGGTGCGAGCACTTCCATCGCGGTCTTCATAGCGCGAGCGGCTATGAGAACTTCCGGAATATAAACTTCGTTATTTTTGAAACGTTCGCCGATGATATTCATACCGGCAATCAGACCGCTCTTGAGAATTGTTTCCGGAGCCATACCTTCGGCTATCGCGGCCTTTGTAATTTCCAGAGCCTTGTTCTGGTCGCCCCTTATTACAGCTTCGCCCAACGCTTTAAGATCTGCCATTGTCATAACCCTTTAATTGTTTAATAAAAAATTTAGCCATTTCCGCGGGTAATTAGACTATTTTTAGTTTCAATAATCAAGGGCTAAATTTCCAAAAGTGCGAAAATCGCCTTTTTTGATTAGATAAATGCAGAAAACAGCAATTTAGTGCAAAAAGCCGATAAGTAAAATAACGCTGAAAAAGCCCCTGCATTATATTAAAGATGATTTTTTAGAGGTGTCCTTAAAGCATCAGAAGTTTTATCGCGGCAGCGGCGGCTAATAGCTGAACAATGATTTTAAACCACGTCTGCGGAATTTTTTTCAGAATTAAAATACCCGCAACCGCCCCGGCGGCAATCAAAGGCAGCATAGCAATATCAGCACAGATAGAATGTAAATCTATTCTGCCCTCGGAAATAAATATCGGAAGTTTAATCCAGTTGAGAATTAGAAAGTACCACGCCCCTGTGCCGATAAATTCGTACTTGGGCAATTTCATCGCAAGCAGATAAATTACCATTATTGGTCCTGCCGCATTTGCTAATTG
Organism: Phycisphaerae bacterium; assembly: GCA_041661665.1. GTDB lineage: Bacteria > Planctomycetota > Phycisphaerae > Sedimentisphaerales > UBA12454 > GWC2-45-44. Next base: position 1,845 of record JBAZTW010000048.1, read on the forward strand.
TGTTGTCAGTCCGGCTAAAAAACCCATTGCCGCCGCAAACAGCCAGTGATGCGGAATGTTGTCGGTTTGATTTTTTCGCCTGTCCCAGAAATAATTTGAAACCAGCATTATCAGGACAAGTGCTCCTATTGCAGGCCGGAGTTGTACATCGTCAATCTGCCTCATCACAAAAGAACCTGCGGCAATGCCAATCAGCGCAGCGGGCAGAAGCTTTAAAATGATAGACCACTTGGCGTGACGATGATAATAGCCGACCGCAAACAAATCCGCCATTGCCAGAAGCGGCAAAAGCAGACCTGTGGATATTTTTGCCGAAAAAAATGACGCTATCAGCGGCACCATCAAAATACCGATACCCGGAACGCCGGTCTTGTTCACGCCCGCCAGAAAAGCACAGGCACAAAGCACAAACCACTGCAAAATAGTAAAATCACTCGGCAGTAAATTAGTTAATTGAGAAAACATAGTCGCCGGATGGTATCAATAAAAAAGGCTGTGTAAAAGAAAAACTTTCAACACAGCCTTTTAAGGATTTATATAAACAGCCTATTTCACAGCGGGAGCATTCGGGTCAACGGGCTTTTTGGTATGACAAGCCTTTTTGACCTTGGCGTTCTTATGGCAGCCGGGTTTCTTTTCAGCTTCACACTTCTTCATGGCTGGAGCATTCGGGTCAGCAGCCTTTTTTGCATGGCAAACCTTTTTCTGGTCAGCAGAGCATTTCTTTTTACAGCAGGCACCTTTACAGTCAGCAGAGCAGGTCTTTTTGCATTCGGCGGCACATTTCTTTTTGCAGCAGGCTTTCTTGTCAAGTCCACATTTTTTCATCATTGAGTTTACTATGCCGGTGTCCTTTGAATTCGGGTCGGCAGTATTACAATCAGCGACCTTTTTTGCGCAGCAAGCCTTTTTGCAGTTCTTTTTGCAGGCTTTCTTTTCATGTTCGCCCTTTTTACCGAATAATGCCTTTATCGGGCAGGTTTTTGCTGAATTGGGGTCAGCGGCAGAAACCCCTGTTTTTTGGCATTTTTTCGCGGTCTTGCCATAAGAGTCAGCAATGCCGAACCCCAAAACCACCAAAAAGCAAACTAACGTCAATAAACTCTTTTTAAACATACTATTTCCTTTCTATAATAATTTTTGCGGTATTTTATGCTAAAAACACTGACTTGTCATACGAAATCGGCAAAAATAAGTTCAAAACATTAGAAATCTTTGATTACAGAAATAAATTGTCTGCCGGCAGAGGTTTTAATATAATGCCCAAAATCGTCGAATTATTGAATTACCGGAGTAAAAAATGACTGTATTAAAGTATGACTCAAAACTTGCGCATAAAGTAGCTGATATTTCGCTGGCTGAATGGGGCAGAAAGGAATTGAATCTTGCCCAGAATGAAATGCCCGGCCTGATGGCTCTGCGAGCAAAATATGCAGCTCAAAAGCCGCTTAAAGGTCTCAAGATTACCGGCTCGCTGCATATGACCATCCAGACGGCTATGCTTATCGAGACCCTTGTTGAGCTTGGCGCCAAAGTCCGCTGGGCATCTTGCAACATCTTCAGCACGCAGGACCATGCTGCCGCGGCAATCGCCAAAGAAGGCCTTGCCAATGTCTACGCCTGGAAGGGCGAGAACCTCGAAGAGTATTGGTGGTGCACTGAGCAGGCGATTTTGTGGACTGCAGACAGCGGCCCGGACTTGATTGTCGATGATGGCGGCGACGCTACGCTGCTGATTCATTATGGTGCAAAGGCTGAAAAAAATCCTGCGATACTCGATGAGCCCTGCGACAATCACGAAATGCAAATCATTATTAAGAGGCTCAAGGCTTCAATTGCTGAATGTCCGACACGCTGGACGAATATCGCAAAGAAGATTAAGGGCGTTTCCGAAGAGACAACAACAGGCGTTGCCCGTCTGTATCAGATGCAGAAGGATGGCTCGCTGATGTTCCCTGCGGTAAACGTCAACGATTCAGTTACCAAGTCGAAGTTCGATAATCTCTATGGCTGCCGCGAGTCATTGGCTGACGGCCTCAAGAGAGCAACCGATATTATGGTTGCAGGCAAATGCGTCGTCGTCTGCGGATATGGCGATGTAGGCAAAGGCAGCGCACAGTCAATGCGTGGCTTCGGTGCAAGAGTCATCATCACAGAAATCGACCCGATTTGCGCATTACAGGCCGCGATGGAAGGTTATGAAGTTAAGACTCTCGAAGAAGTCGTAGGTGAAGGCGATATTTTCGTTACAACCACCGGCTGCTGCGATGTTATTCGCGGCGAACATATGGAAAAGATGAAGAACGAGGCTATTGTTTGCAACATCGGCCATTTCGACCATGAAATACAGATGAGCTACCTCGAAAAGAATTCAAAATGCAAAAAAGAAAACATCAAGCCGCAGGTTGATAAATGGACTCTCCAGTCAGGCAAGAGCATTATCGTTCTGGCCGAAGGCAGATTGGTCAATCTCGGCTGCGCAACCGGCCATCCGAGTTTTGTTATGAGCAATAGTTTCACGAACCAGTGTCTTGCTCAGTTGATGCTCGCAAAGGGCGGCCTTGAGAATAAGGTTTATATCCTGCCAAAGAAGCTCGATGAGGAAGTTGCTCGTCTGCACCTCGGCAGATTAAGCGTTTCGCTGACAAAGCTGACACAGAAACAGGCTGAGTATCTCAACGTGCCAATCGAAGGGCCCTACAAGGCCGAGCATTACAGATATTAAAATCAAGGCAACCTCTAAAAATTAAAAAATCAGAGCCTGGAGCGAAAGCGACAGGTGTTGGCTTGGGCGGGCTCTTCTTGTACCGCCATAGCACGAATGTGCGACGGCGGAAGCCCACGCGGTTTCTATTAAAACAAAGGATTTAAATGAAAGCAGCATTTATTGGTCTTATAGGTTCTGGCAAAAGCACTTTGCTGGCAGCGGTAAGCGGCAGAAAATATTCAAACACCGGCGCAGCGCAGATTGAAGAAATTATGGTTCCTGTGCCGGATGCTCGACTCGACTGGCTTTATGGTTTATACAAGCCAAGGAAAACTGTCAGGGCAACGATTGATTGTCTTGATGTGCCCGGCCTTTCTTTTGCTGACGACCACACAAGAGCTTCAGCCCGAAAAATTCTCGGCAACGTGCGAACTTCTGATATGCTTGTAATTGTTATCAGGGCGCACGGCGGCGGAGGTGTCAAAGCCGAACCGGTTAAGGAATTAAGCGATTTGATGACTGAATTGCTTCTTGCGGATTTGGAGCTTGTTGAGACACGAATTGAAAATCTTCAGAAGCAAATTGCGAAACCATCAAAAGAGCAGACCAAGCAAAAGGCCGAGCTTGATTTGCAGTTGAAGCTGCGTGGTGCGCTTGAATCTGAAAAACCGCTCAAGACAGTGGTTAAAACCGCTGACGAAAATGAAATTGTCAAGCCGCTTGGCTTTTTTACGCTTAAGCCGATAGTCGTAGTTTTTAATACCGCGGAGGATAATGCCGCTCAACAGTTTGATACGGCGGGCATTATAGATTCATCCGTGCCTACGATTTCGGTTTGTGCGGAGATTGAATATGAAATCAGCCAGCTTGACGCTGAGAGCAAGGCTGAGTTTATGAAGGATATGGGGTTGAGTGAGCCGGCGGCGAATAAGTTTGTGCAGGGCTGCTATTCAGCATTGGGATTGATAAACTTTTTCACTGCCGGTGAAGATGAAAATCGCGCCTGGTCAATTCCTGTCGGCACTACTGCGCTCGATGCCGCGGGCAAAATTCACAGCGATATTAAACGCGGATTCATTCGTGCAGAGACAATGAGCTATAATGATTTGAAACAGCTTGGCGACGAAAAAGCTGTCAAAGCTGCCGGCAAAATGCGACTTGAAGGCAAAACATATATCGTTCAGGATGGCGATATAATGAATTTCAGATTTAACGTATAATTAGAATGTCATTGCGAGCGCAGCGCGGCAATCTCGTTTTGATTTTTGTTAGAAATAAATATGAAAGCTCTTGCATTAACAAAGGTTGCTCGGCTGGAAATTATTGATGTTCCAATGCCGCAAATAAAAAACGATACTGATGTTCTGCTCAAAGTCTCCACCGTCGGCGTTTGCGGCAGCGACATCCACTACTACGAAACAGGTCATGTCGGCTCGCAGGTCGTCTCATTTCCATATAGAGTCGGCCATGAATGCTCCGCCACCGTTGCGCAAGTCGGCAAAGGCGTAAAAAATCTCAAGCTCGGAGACCTCGTTGTCGTCGAGGCCGCAGTCGTCTGCCATAATTGCGACCAGTGCAAACTCGGACGTGAAAACACCTGCCGCAACATAAAATTCCTCGGCACCCCCGGCCAATTCGACGGCTGCATCTGCGAATATATGGTAATTCCCTCCGAAAACTGTCTCCCCGTTACAGGCAAACTCACGCCGATACAGGCCGCGATGTGCGAACCTTTCACCATAGGCCTTTACGCCGCAAAACAGGGACAGGCTGCTAATTGCCAAACAATCGCAATCCTCGGCTCAGGCCCGATAGGCCTTAGCTGTATGGAATCCGCACGCCTCAAAGACGCGAAAAAAATCTTTATGACCGACAAACTCGATTACAGATTAAACATCGCGGCAAAACACGGCGCATTTTGGATGGGCAATCCTGACAAGACCGACATTGTGAAAGACATTTTAAAATTGCATTCAACAGGCGTGGATGTTGTCTACGAATGCGCAGGGCAGCAAAGCACAATCGACCAGGCCGCCGAAATTTTAAGGCCGGGCGGGAAACTCATCCTCGTCGGCATTCCGCGTGAAGACAGAATTTCGTTCCCGATAGATAAATTTCGCAGAAAAGAATTGACGATTATAAATATCCGCAGACAAAATAGAACAACCGAAGAGTCGATTAAAATTTTAGAATCCGCCCAGGTGAACATTGATTATATGGTCTCACACAGGTTTGCTTTCGTCGATGGCGCAAAGGCCTTCGACCTCGTTGCCGGCTACAAAGACAACGTCATAAAGGCTATGATTGAATTCTAACCACAGCGAAAAAGAGTATTCAAATGTCGGGTGAACAAAAAGGGCGGGCATAAAACCCGCCCCTGTAAGTTGCGTCTGCTCGGCAGTTATTTCTCGTTGTCAGTAACGCCGGGCCAGTCGTCAGTGCGGAAGGGCGATGCGGGCAGACCGGCGGCATTAAAGAGATTGCATTCTGTGGTAACATCCGACCAGCCATAACGCACGGCCGCAGGTTCTTTGACTTCGGAGCTTTCGACTATAACCGTTCCATCTTTTATAGCAGCCTTAGCCGGAACAAATTTCTTGTCGTCCCCCGCGATAGTAAAGCCTTTAAGCTCGCCGCCCTTGACAACGAGTCCGCCATCGGCGTGGATAAACGTAAGGTGAATTTTGCCAGCGTCAACTTTCATATTTTTATACACAGGGCCGGAGTACTCTATTTTTTTACCGTAGGTTTTTGCCATTGCCCAGAGAGCGAGACGGCGGCCGACTTCCTGCTTGTTTTTTGGGTGGATGTTATTGGCGTCGCCGATGTCGGTAGTAACGGCCATACCGGTATTCGGCACGCTAAGCGTCTTGAGCTGTGCCTCGCGAAGTTCTACCCATGCAAGCGGGCTGAACCAGCCGGGCGGAATCCTAAAGTCTGCGATCTGGACGAAAAGGAATGGAAAATCGCCTTCGTGCCACTGATTGCGCCAGTCGGCGATAAGGGCGGGAAAGAGCGTTTGATATTGTTTGGCGCGAGCGGAGTTGGATTCGCCCTGATACCATATCGCGCCTTTTATTGCGTATGGTATTATCGGCGCTATCATACCGTTATACAGCAGTGATGCGCCATTGGGATTTTGCTGGCCAAGCAGCGGAGCCGGTTTTGCGGGCTGGGGGTTGCCGGCCTTTTCGGCATCGTTGGCATTCTTTTGCCACTGAGCAAAAGCTTTATCGTAATCGGCCTGACCGTTGGGATATATTTTTATCAAATCTTTATGTCGCTGGAGAATGGAGGCAAAATCAGGATTTGCGTGAAGGCTGCCTGCCGACATCCATGTCTCGGCAATCGTGCCGCCCCATGAACTATTGATAAGGCCGACCGGCTGGTTGAGTTCTTTGTAGAGTTCGCGACCGAAGAAATAGGCGACGGCGGAAAAACTCCCGACAGTCTTTGGCGAACACTCAACCCATCGGCCGTTGCAGTCGGCGATTGGCGAGAACGCCGCATATTGCTGCACGGTGAACAGACGAATTGTGGGATATCTGGCATTAGCGACTTCCTGCTCACAGTTAAGAACGCCGGTCTGCCAATTGCCGGCGCTGCCCACTGTCATGTTCATATTCGATTGTCCTGATGACAGCCAGACCTGACCGATAAGAATGTTTTTCACGGTAATGGTGTTCTTGCCTGCGATGGTCATTTCAAGCGGTGTGTTGGAAGTTTTCATCGCCGGCAGTTTCACCATCCATTTGCCGTCTGCGTTGGCGGTTGCCGTTTGCTTTTGCTTGCCGATGGTTACGGTTACGGTTTCATTAGGCCCTGCCCAGCCCCAGATAGGGGCTTTCGCGTCAGCCTGAATGACCATATTGTCGGAGATGATGGCCGGCAGGCGGACATCAGCCGTTGCGAATGACGCTATGAGAACGATGAGAGCGAGCGAACCAATTATCCGTTTGTTCATTTTTGCAGTCCTTTCAATTATAAATAACAATCGTATTAATTTTGGTATTTAATTTTTGTTTTTCAAATCTAACCTATATTATTCACCTGCCGCACTATTTTGTCAAACAAAAGTCTTGATTGCTCCCTATCAACTAAAAACAGGCTGCCGAGATTATACCCATCCAGACCTTGCGGCAAATATAGTTTTTTGCCATTTTCATGAATTTTTTCTTGCAATTGCTCTACAATGTCCGGTAATATACTTTAAGATAATTGAATATGCTCTTTATCAGTTTGTAATCACTAATCCTTTTTGGGTGCTTCAGAAAAAACTGCAACGTTTTTCGGAATGAGGTATCGCGTAAATGGATTGGTGTCCTCGATATTCACACACCAAAAGTGTGAAAAACAGGACACCTTTCCTTGCGTTCATTCCGGGCTGTTGCAGGCCTTTTCTGACCGCGGGAGGTGTCCTGTTTCTTGTCATCTCCCTGCATAAATCGTCTGTTAGAAAGTGCGCAAATATAGTCTGTGCATAAGGTTAGAAAGAAAATTTTTTACAAAAATATTATTTTTCTCTTGTATTTTGATGCGGGATTAAATACAATACAGAAAAGGACCAAAATCACAGCCGATTTTTGAAAACCTTTAGGGAGGTATTGTTATGAAAAAGAAGTTATTGAGGTTTGTTGTTGCAGTTCTGTTTTTGTTGCCGGTCTGTACTTACGCAACTGTTTTGACGTTCGATGATATCGGCACTACGACGAGTGTTCCTATACCTGATGGTTATGGAGGATTTAATTGGAGCAAATCTTTTAGTGATGGGGTTTTTTATTACATAAATACTTCTCTTGCGTATCATCATCCTGGTGGTTCGGGTCTTTTCAACGGAGTTGTATCTGGAGATTGCGTTGCTTTACCTACTCCTTATATGGCAGAAGGCAAAGGTTGGCTTAATTCCGCTACTCCATTTACTCTCAATGGTGCATATTTTACTGCTGTTTGGCGTGACGGTCTTAATATTCAGGTTGATGGTTATCTGAACGATATTTTGACGTATTCAACAACGATAGTAGTTGATACGACCGGCCCAACGTGGGGTGCATTTAATTACGCCAATATAGACGAACTGCGTTTTTCCGCTTCTGGTGGAACACAACATGAAGGCTATCAACATGATAACACAGAGTTTGTAATGGATAATTTCACTTATATACCAGAGCCGATATCTATATTCTTTTTTGCCTTCGGAGGAGTAATCCTGCAACGGATTAAACGTTAAATTTTCACTGAACTCAAAATCATTTTTACTTTTAGGAGAGATAAACTATGAATACTAAAACATTATCGATTGTTCTGGCGATGATTATTTCTTTAACATTAACTGCAAATGTTACAAATGCTAAATCTGTTTACGCAATTACAAATCATGGCTTCGGAAATGGCAGTGGTGAACCCGCCAAAATTTCCTCTTACGATATAAACTCTAATCAGATCGATTGGCAAACAACTATAACATTGGATGAAGTAAATTATCCAACCGGCGGTGGTCTCGGTCCTGTGGGTGTAGCGATGGATTCCAATTCAGGCTATTTATTCATCACTCACGAAAGTATGCAAGGCAACTGCCTTGGTATTCAACTCATCGAGGCTTCAACGATGACCGATTTCGGCTGGATAGATGCGGAAGACGCAATCGATTTATGCGGAGTCGTTTTCGACAACGGCAAAAACAAACTCTATGCCGTTGACAGAGGATATGACAAACTCTTTGTCTATTCATGGAATCCGCAAACCCAAACGCTCACCCTTGATGGCGGCGCCCCGAAAACATTGCCAAATCTTTATGATACAGATGGCTACGGCGCCGGCGGCATCGCCCTGGATGAAGCCGATGGCATTCTCTATGTTACCAAGTTGGAAATCAGCGGCCATAGTGCTGTCTCAAATAAGGTCTATTGCTACAGTACTGAAGACTGGACATTTCAAAAAAGAATTGAAATAACGGTAGACGGCAATGACCGTTATGCAACAGCGGCAGCGATTTATAATAATGGCAGCAGCAAGTATCTTTTTACCGGCGCGTTTTGGGACAATACTTATCTCGTCAGAACAGACTTGACAGATACGAACAATCCCGATTCATACGTTGAAAAAAATCTTGGTACTGGCATAGGCGCCACAGGCATTGCGGTCGACCAGCAAACAGGTCTTATCTATGTAACCGCATCCGACAATACGATAAAAGTCTTTAACGGCCTGAACTTTCCATCTGACCCGTGTTATACTGAAACCGCAAATATCGTTGGCCCCGCGGGAATATGTGTGCCTTACGCTTCGCCGATTGATGTCGATATAGCCATCACCGACAATGTTTCCGACTGCGTTTTTCCAAACAACGACGTCAATTATACTGTCGAATATGCTATCAATCAAGATG
>JBAZTW010000049.1:0-10924 GCA_041661665.1 Phycisphaerae bacterium
TTCCGGCCTTATCGGTTCATCGAGGTCAATATCATAGTAAAAACCATCGTCAATCGTCGGCCCGTAGACCAGCTCAGTTTTCGGCCAAATCGAACATATCGCCTCAGCCATAACGTGGGCGCAGCTATGCCGGATAATCTCTAATCCTTCTTTGCTGTTGTTTGTAATGACGTGAAATGCGATTTGCCCGGTTACGGGAGTGTTCAAATCAGCCGGCTGGCCGTTGATTTTTACCGCCAAAGCATCCTGTGCGAGTCTTTTACCGATTTTTTCGACAACCTGCCCAGCTTTCAGACCATCATCAACATTCAATACTTTGCCATCGGGCAGTGTAATCTGTGCCATTTATTTTATTCCGGCCTTAAACCTCAAAATATACTTTATTTATCCATTTTGACATCCTGCCAACCTGACAGGGATTAACCGATACTGAATATATCTTATCCGCTGAATTTGTCAAGGAAACAAAAGGCAAAAATGCGATATTCACAAACCGCCCGGCATTATATGTAAACCCTTATTTGACATAGACTGAGGCATCCGGGTTGAATGGATTTGTACGCATAGCCAAGCTGAACAGATACGGGTAGCTTTTTTTGAGGTGTTTCATATACTCAATCCATTCAAAAACAACTGCCTTATACGCCCTTTTCATATCGCCAGCCAGATGGTTTATATCGACCTGCGTAAGCCCCGCAAGTTCCTTCCGCTGGATGAGTTCTTCGGTCAAATGAAAAATCGCCCAGAGCATATCGGTAAAATTGTCGTGTTCGAGCAGGTTTGGATTTTCAAGCAGCCTCATCAGAAATTTTCTCTTTCCCAAAAGATAATTCCGCCATTCTTCCAAATCCGCCATATCAATCCACAGATTATATTCGTGTTTTCGCAGCACACGAACCGCAGATAAAAAATTTTCTTTTGTCCAGTCGTCTTTTATCACAAGCTGATTCTGTATTTTTCCCGACTCATTATCAAGTTTGTAAAACCTGCCTGCAAGTTCCGCCCCCGTGTCGCTGAAAAAAGTGCCTACAACCATATTCAATTTAGCCATTTTGCTCTTTTTTTCGCGAACATTAAGCAGATTGTGAATAATCAGCGTAACAAGCAGTACTTCTATCGGCAAAAACGCCACGTTACCAAGCATATAAAAGAAAATCTGATGCACATCGCGATAAATAAAATAGTGCAGCATATAGAGCATCGCCGAAATCCAAATGAGAATAACGCCAAATAATATCTGCCATTTTTGAATCTTCATATTTTACCCCTAATCTGCAAGCCAGCTTTGGCCTATATTCACATCAACTTTCATAGGCACATCGAGCTTAATCGCTCCGGTCATTTCATCAGCGAAAATTTTCACCAGTTTTTCCGCTTCTTTGCCGTCCGCTTCAAAAACTAATTCATCGTGAATCTGCAAAATCATCTTCGCAGGCAGATTTTCCTTTTCAATTCTGTTCTGAATTTTAACCATCGCTATTTTTATCAAATCTGCCGCCGAACCCTGTATAAGCGTGTTTATCGCCAATCTCTCAGCCTGCGAACGAATATTGTTGTTGCCGCTTTCAAGGCCGCTGATATTTCTTCTTCTGCCGCATATTGTCTCTGCAAAGCCGGTTTTTTTCACCATCGCAATAGAATCTTTCTTGAATTGCAGAACGGAATTATATCTGTCAAAATAATCATCGATAAATTTTTTCGCCTCCGCAACGCTCATCCCCGTCGTCTTGCTCAAACCAAATGCACCCTGCCCATAAATCAATCCGAAATTAACCGCCTTGCACCTCGACCGCATTTGGGAACTCACCTCGGAAATATCGATATTATAAATTTGCGAAGCGACAAAACTGTGAATATCCCTGTCCTCCTCGAACGCCTTAATCAAAGCCTTATCCCGCGAAAGATGCGCCAAAACGCGAAGCTCGATTTGCGAATAGTCCAAGCTGATAATTTTATCCGTCTTTTTCTCCGCGATAAACGCCGAGCGAATCTGCCTGCCGATTTCCGTCTTAATCGGAATATTCTGCAAATTCGGGTCTGATGAACTAAGCCTGCCGGTGGCCGTTATAGTCTGATTAAAACTGGCATGAACCCTGCCCGTACGCGGATTTATCAGCGTGCCAAGCTTGTCGGTGTAAGTATTTTTTAATTTGCTCAACTGCCTATACGACAAAATATGTTCGACAATCGGATGTGAATCCGCCAATTCTTCCAGTACATCCGCATCTGTGCTTTGTCCGGTTTTCGTGTTGCGAACCGACTTTAGGCCGAGCTTTTCAAAAAGAACATTAGAAAGTTGCTTTGGCGAATCGATATTAAACCGCTCCCCCGCCAACTCATAAACCTTTTCTGCCGACTGGTCAAGCTGCTGATTTATCTCAATCGAAAGCCGCTTCAGAATTGGCACATCGACCTTCACGCCGTTAAGTTCCATCTTCGTCAGAACATCCGTAAGCGGAATTTCAATTTCATCGAAAAGTTTTTTCAGCGTCGGCTCTTTTTCCAGCTTCGCATCAAGATACTGATAAAGCTGAAATGTAATATCCGCGTCCTCCGCCGCATAATCACACGCCGTTGCCGTATCGACAAAATCAAACGTCATCTGGCTTTTGCCTTTGCCGATAAGGTCGGCAATCGGAATATCACGATAATTCAGAAAATCCAGCGCCATATTATCCATCGAATGGCTCCGCCGTTCCGCATCAAGAACGTAAGAAGCAATCATCGTATCGAAGCAAAGCCCCCGCACAGGCATACCCGCGTTGTGCAGAACAATCATATCGTACTTTGCGTTTTGCCCGATTTTTTTTACATTCTCATCAGCTAAAATCGCCGCCAGTCTTTCCCTGACCGCTGCCGCCCCCAGACACTTTGCCCCCATAGACGCTTTTACCGCAAGATAATACGCCTTATGCGCCTCCCAGCAAAAACTCATTCCAACCAATTCAGCCCGATGAGCAGAAATAGATGTTGTTTCTGTATCAACCGCAAACAGCTTTTGCTTTTTCAGCTCTTTGGCGAAATCATCTAATTTTTCAATCGTATCAACTAAGTGATATTCGTGCTTGACTGTTTTTATAGAATTAACAACAGGAGCGGTCTCAAAAAGACTATCCTGTTTTTTCTCTTCCGTTTTTTCCGGCTGTTTCTTTTCGCCCTGCGATAAATTCAACTGCCCCAAAAGCCTGCTGAAACCAAGCTCATCGAAAACCGCTTTAAGCTTTTCAGAATTAAATTCCTTTACCGCAAAACTTTTTTCATCGAGTTCAATAGGCATTTCGCAATTTATCGTTACAAGCTCCCTGCTCAGCATCGCCAGCTCTTTGGAGTTTCGCAGATTATCGCCTCGTTTGCCTTTTATTTCGTCCGCGTGTGCGTAAAGATTCTCAACCGAGCCGTATTTCCTTACCCATTCCATTGCCGTCTTGGGCCCGACATCAGGCACTCCAGGCACATTATCCGCTGCATCGCCCTGTAATGCCAACACATCAATAAACTGCCCAGGCTTCAATCCCGTCTCATCGAAAAACGTCTTCGCATCCGTCGTCGAATCGCCCCTGATATCGTAAATCCGCACACCCTTATCCAAAAGCTGAATCATATCCTTGTCTTTGGAGCAGATATAAGTATCGAAACCTTTTTTGACCGACTTTGCCGCCAGCGTCCCGATTATATCATCAGCCTCGAATGTGCTTTTGCGAACAATTGGAATATTCATCGCCTCTAAAATCTGCTCGATGCGTTTTATCTGCACCGGCATTTCATCGGGCATTGGCGGACGATGCGCCTTATATTCCTTGTAAATCTCTCGTCTAAAACTTGGCTCTTTACTATCCATCGCAACTACAAGCATATCGGGCTTTTTGGATTGCAGCAGCCTCAAAATCATACTTGTAAAAATGTACGTTGCCTTTGTAGGCTCACCGGAGGGACTGGAAAGTTTCTGACTCATCGGCGCATAAAACGCCGCATAAATGTGTGCGTGTCCATCGATGATATATAGTGTTTTCGCCATAGTTTGATGATTGTAGTCTTCCCTCACCACCCCGTCAAGGTTGAAACACACCCTCGTAGGGTGGACAGCTCTGCTGTCCACGCGTTTTAATAAAATACAGGCTAAACCTCTCCAATTACGCTGTTCAATTGCTGCTGCATCTCGGCATAATATACTCCCGCATACTTGCCCGACGATAAATATCTTTTATATGTTGACCAAGGCCAATCTTCCGCCTTCTCAACCAAACCGTGTTTTATGGGGTTCATATGTATATAATCAATATGCCTCTGAAGGTCGTTGCGGTCTTTGATGTTATGTTCCCAAAATCTTCGCTGCCAGATACCGCTTTCATTGCGGCTCATTCCCGAAACGCCCGGCTGTAACCCACAACTGCCTGTTCGCCGGTATTCCTGAACAAATCTTCTTTTTATCAATGACCAGCGAATTGAAAAATTGTCGTCTTCCTCCGGCAATTGCCAAATACAATGTAAATGGTCTGGCAATAAGCACAGGGCAATTACATCAAAAGGCCATCGTTGCCGCACATCTATCCAAACCTGCCGTAAACATACGCGGGCAGCCTCGTTATTAAAAATCGGCTGCCGCTGATATGTAACGACTGTAAAGAAATAAAACCCGCCTTTTATTTTTAATCTTCGATAATGCGACATGGCAAAATTGTAAAACCGCTCCTCTGTAATTTCAATTAAATTTGTTTTTCGTGAACCTTACCGCGTGGACAGAAAATCTGTCCACCCTACACAACTGTGTCCCATGACTAAATCACCTTAAATTCAATCTTTGCCGATTCTATATTCGATGTTGGACGTTCATTAAAAAATCTTCATTTTTCAATTTTCAATCTTTAATTTTCCCTACCCTACCCCTGTTCAATTTTCACTATCTCATACAATCCATGGCCGCTGTTGCGGAGTCTGCCCTGCCTGCACAATTCATCCCAAACCTCCTGTGGAAACTGATTAGGCGGGGTTATCGCATAAACGCCGGTATGCCCGCCAGAAAAAGCACCCTTTCCGAGATGCGAATCATCATCGAGCGATGTGAGTTTGAGTCGTTTCTTGAACGCCTTCATCGCGCTCTTCAGCGTTTCTGGCGCTATGCCACCTGTCCCGAGCTTGTCGAGGTGGCCTGTCGGCTGCTCCTGCGGTGTTTTCCCATCTGATTCCTGCTGTTCTGTCATTACTGACTCCATTTTCCGTCTAAAAACCTGCTATTATTTAGAACCTTTAACAATAAAGATAGCCTCAGAGGAAAGGAAGCAAGGAAATATGGAGGTAAGGATGTAAGGAATTTCTCAAACTTTAGTCGATTATCCTTGCTTCTTTACATCTTTACATCCTTACTTCTTTTCAATTATGATTTGGAAGCTCTTGCCTGTAAGCAGTCTAATCCATAATCCCAAATCAGCAATCTAAAAATATAATAAAGAGATTGTTTGACAATGCCCTAAAATGTGATATAAGTATAGTTTAAGGAAGTAATTATGGGAAAAATGTTAAAAACATCCTCTGAGAACAGAAAGTGTCTGTTTCCGAATTGCACACGCATATTGAGTATCTACAACCATCAGACTTACTGCCATATACATCTGGACCAGATGCCTATGGACCAGAGACCAAAGGCGGAAACTCGTCCTCATTCGTAAGCTGATATTGTCTGCTTTTGCGGCAATTGTACCCAACGGGGTTAAATTTCCTGAATAGACGCGGTATACTCTGCACCATATACCCTAATAAGTTTTTCCCCTTGACATCGCAATTTACCCAAAATACAATCTTTTTCCCGCCATACAGGAAACCGGACGTGGATTCTCTGTATAGACGGGTTTAACAAATACAGATTTAACCTTATTTTAAAGGAGTTTTTAAGATGGCAACAAAAGTTGGAATTAACGGTTTTGGCCGAATTGGCCGATTAGCAATGCGGGTTATGGTTCAGCAGCCTAAACGCTTTCAGGTTATGGGAATTAACGACCTGTTCGATGCCGACATGCTGGCATATATGTTCAAATACGACTCTACGCATGGCAAATACGCAGGCAAGGTAGAGGTTAAAGGCAATATTATCGTCATTGACGGCCAGGAGATTCCTGTTTTCAACGAAAAAGACCCTGCCAAACTTCCGTGGGGCAAAATGGGCGTTGATGTCGTTCTCGAATCGACCGGCAAATTCACCAGCAGAGCCGCTGACGGCAAAGCCGGCTACGACAGTCATCTTACCGCAGGCGCAAGGAAAGTTCTGCTTTCAGCTCCAGCCAAAGACAAGCCCGATGCCACAATCGTACTTGGCGTCAACGATGACACCCTCACATCGGCTATGAAGTGTGTATCGAACGCATCCTGCACAACAAATTCACTTGCTCCGGTTTGCAAAGTTCTTCACGAAAAAATCGGCATCGTAAAAGGTCTGATGACTACGATTCACGCTTATACCAACGACCAGGCTATTCTCGATATGCCATACAAGGACAAGAGACGCGGCCGCGCAGCTGCTATGAGCATCATTCCTTCGACCACAGGAGCAGCAAAGGCTCTGGGCGAAGTAGTTCCGGCTCTCAAGGGCAAACTTCACGGCTATGCTTTAAGAGTTCCGGTTTCGGACGGCTCAATTACCGATTTGACATTCCTTGCCGCCAGAAAAACAACCGTTGAGGAAATCAACGCAGTGATAAAGGCCGCCGCCGAGAGCAATATGAAGAACATTATTGAGTATAACACCGACGCGATTGTAGGCCGCGACGTTATCGGCAATCCTGCCAGCTCGATTTTTGATTCTACCAACACGATAGTCCTCGATGGCGATATGGTCAAGGTTACAATGTGGTATGACAATGAATGGGGTTATTCCTGCAGAAGCGCTGACCTCATCGAAAGATTAGCAAAACTGTAAAAGCAAAAGCAAACAAAGCCGGCTTAAAACCGGCTTTGTTTTTATCAAGACAATTAACAGTTGTTAAAAGGATAGTACTATGGCAAAGAAAACAGTCGCGGATATTAACGTAAAAGGCAAAAAAGTTTTAATGCGCGTTGATTTCAACGTCCCGCTCGACGACAACGGCGTGATTACAAACGATAAAAGAATCGTCGCTGCCCTGCCGACAATCAAAACAATCATAGAAAAAGGCGGCTCGGTTATTTTAATGAGTCATTTAGGCAGGCCGGACGGTGAAAAAGTTGCTAAATTTTCTCTGGCGCCTGTCGCCAAAAAATTATCCGAACACCTCGGTATTGATGTAATCTTTGCTAATGACTGTATCGGCGCAGATGTTAAGGCAAAGGCCGCTGCACTGAAGCCCGGCCAGGTACTACTGCTCGAAAACGTAAGATTTTATAAAGCTGAAGAAATAAAAGACAAAAAGGCAGCCGAAGACCCCGCCCTGCGAAAAGCCAAAGACGACTTCGCAAAGCAGTTGGCCGAACTCGGCGATGTTTATGTTGACGATGCGTTTGGCACCGCTCACCGCGACAACGCCTCGATGTTCACCGTACCGGATATGATGAAGGGCAAAGACCGCGTTACCGGATTCCTCGTTGAAAAAGAATTGAAATTCCTCGGCGAGACGCTGAATAATCCCCAAAAGCCTTTCGTCGCAATTCTCGGCGGAGCGAAAGTTTCCGACAAAATTAAGGTAATCGAAAACCTTATGAAGAAAGTCGATAAAATCATCATCGGCGGAGCAATGGCTTATACTTTCGCAAAAGCAAAGGGAATGACTGTCGGCAACAGTCTCTGCGAAAATGAGCTTGTTGATAAGGCAAAGGAACTGATGGCGACCGCTGCAAAAGGCGGCTGCGAACTAATTCTCCCGACAGATACTGTTATCTCACAGGAAATAAAAATCAACGCAGCAAACAAAGTCGTTGCCGGCAATATCCCGGATGGCTGGCAGGGAGTTGATATCGGTCCTGAATCCATAAAATTATTCGTCAGCAAACTTGCCGGCGCAAAAACCGTTGTATGGAACGGCCCGATGGGCGTATTTGAAATCGAACCATTCGACGCAGGCACAAAGGCAGTTGCCCTTGCCGTTGCGGATGCAACCGATAAAGGCGCAACAAGCGTCATCGGCGGCGGAGACAGCGCAAGCGCAATCAAAAAGCTCGGCCTGAACAAACGCGTTTCGCACGTTTCAACAGGCGGCGGCGCAAGTCTTGAATTTATGGAAGGCAAAAAATTTAAGTGCCTCGAGATACTCGACGAAAAATAATCTAACGGATTCTGTCCCCGTAGCGCAACTGGATAGCGTGTCGGCCTCCGAAAACTTATGAAAAACCTCATTATTTTGTAACTATCGCGGATTTCAGCAGTTAGCAAGTGGTAAATATCGCATCTTTTAGTAGATATCGTATCTTGTGGTTGTAGTAGGGTTGTAGTTTTATATTAGAGCATTTTAACATATTATGCTCTGATATCCGCATGACATAAACCACGCTGCAGCATCTCGACTGCTGACGGTTTCGAGTGCCTCCGCAACGGCTTTGATGAGAACCTCCTGTGTGCGGGCTTTGGCGGAACGAAGAAATTGCTTTACTTTACTCCACATCTTTTCTATCGGATTCAAATCAGGGGAATATGGCGGCAAAAACCACACCACCGCCCCGACAGACTCTATTATGGAAATGGCATCTGCGTCTTTGTGGGCTGACAGATTATCCAAAACTACAATATCTCCCGCCTTGAGTGTAGGCAAAAGAATATTCTTCACATATACGCCAAATACATCTTTGTCGGTTGCCCCATCAACGACCATACAGGCTGTTGAGCCATCCATACGCAGCGATGATATCATGGTCGTCGTATGCCAATGGCCGCAGGGAGTATCGTCAACCATTCGCAGGCCGCCTTTTGCACGGCCGTATAGTCTGGTCATGTTTGTTTTTGCGCCGGATTCATCTATAAACACAAGCCTGGTCAAATCCATCGAGGGCTGTGCCTTTTTCCACAACCAACGCTTCAAGGCTACATCCGGCCTGTTTTGCTCGGGCGCATGTAACGCTTTTTTTTATAGTTCCACTTAAGACGCTTGAGCGTTGTATGGATAGCCACAATGCTGCAATCGACCGTGCTGGCAAAATGCTCTTTTATCTCTTCAAGGGTGGCATCAGGATGGGCTGTAACAAACGCATCGAGTTTTTGCAGGTTTTCGCTGGTAAATGCGGCTTTGCGTCCCTGATTTTGGGGTCGCGGAGAAATATCGCCTGTGTCTCTACGCTGTCGCAAAAGCTTGTAAATCCAGAATGTTGAGACGCTGAACATGGCCGCAATTTGATTTCGTGTTCCTATGCCGCCATCAATTGCATGCAACACCCGCTTACGCAATTCTATTGGATATGCTTTCATACAAAACATATCGGCATACAGAGCATAAAAACTTAAATCGCTATAATATACTGATTTAAGCTATTGGAGTCAAATGTCCAGATATTTCCGCCGCCGTAGTCAATTTGCCTGTAACTATATACGGGGGTATAAAGATACTTTGCTATTAGTCCGCTGCTGTAATTAACCTGTTTGAGCCGGTATATCTCATCATAGGCATATACATC
Source organism: Phycisphaerae bacterium (assembly GCA_041661665.1). Taxonomy (GTDB): domain Bacteria; phylum Planctomycetota; class Phycisphaerae; order Sedimentisphaerales; family UBA12454; genus GWC2-45-44. The sequence continues at coordinate 9,565 of JBAZTW010000049.1, forward strand.
CTGATTGCCGCCTATGGTCTTGCTCAGCCTGTTGCCGACATCATCATAGCTGTATTGGAAATCGCCGCCTACGCTGTTGGTTATTCGAGTGAGCCGGTCAGCAAGGTCATACTGATAAGTTATAGTAGCATCGTTGGCGTATTGCAGCAGCGTTCTTCTGCCAAGCGTATTTAGACACGGATTAACACCGTTTTACACGGATAACTGATAACTGAGTTTCTGATAACCGCTTCTATTATTATTTGAAAGAGCTACAACAGAGTCTAAATCTTTCTATCTTATTTTTTATTAATTGGCCATAACTTGTCAAACAAAATAAAAGACCAGAAGAAAAGCACTACCGCAAAAATTATTATAGCTATCTCCATATAACTTTGAGATATAGAAAATGGGGAAATGGATGCCAAAAAAGGATAATTTGGAGACATCAATGTTTCGTCTGTTAAAATTTCTCCTTCTAAGACCACCATGTTTCCCAAGAAAAATCTAACAGATAGCCACAACGGTATTAACCAACTTACTGTTAATGTCGAAACCAACAAACGGCTTACCAGTCTTAATTTAAACATATATTTGCTCCTTGCCAAGTTAACATATTTTTTTTGTACCAACTGTCACTGCGATTTTTTCTCACTTTCAGACGTTAAATCATTCTGAGTGGGATCTGTTTTCTCAAGCTCTTGAATGCTTTTAATTACTTCATCAGGATGCTCAATACCTAATCGCCATGAGTCCGCATCTACATCTTCTCCTGTTACTGTTCCGACGGCATCCGAACCAAAAGAGCTACAATTATTTATTGGGTATCGATAAATATGTTTCTTTTTTAGAAATTTTTCCCATTTAGCCTTTTGAGCATCAGTAAGATTATTGTAATAACGGCTTGCAACGGCCTGTTTGAGTTTAGATGCATTAGTCCATACGTCCTCACCCTTTCTAAGCCTAGTTGCATTCTTAAGTTTAAATTCTCTTGAATGATGCCAAAGACCATAATCTTTGGTTTTTCCATCATCGGTTGTATATGTAACCCACACATGAGCACCATTAGCATGAATTCCTAATGTATCCAATCCCCATGGATCCGTAAAGTTGACTGGATTATTCAAACAGTACTGGTACAGATTCATCGAATCTGCGTAGCCAATCGGGTCGGGGTTTAAAAACCTGCCGAGCCACGGGTCATAATATCTTGCCCGCATATAGTAATTGCCGGTTTCGTAGTCATATTCTCGTCCGGCAAACATAAACCGGTTGCCGACACGGCTCATATTATATGGTGTACCAGAGACATTATAACTATAGCGTTCCGCCACAGTGCCGCCGCTGTCAGTCAGAGCGGTTACGCTGCCCAGACCGTCGA
>JBAZTW010000050.1:0-3278 GCA_041661665.1 Phycisphaerae bacterium
GTCCCTTCTTGTCAATGGGATTATTTTTAGTTATGATTATGCACGATGTCGTGATAAACTGGCTGCAGGTTGTTCTGCACCGTTAAAATAAAAATGGAATAAAGTTTTTTATAAAGGAGTTGTGCTATGAGTGCTTTGGGCAGAAAAATTATGCTTGTAACTTTTTTTATGGTTTCCTGCGGCCTGATGAGCGGCTGTACGAGCTTAAAGAAAAAATACAACGCTCTGAACGTGGAACATCAAAATCTTAAGGGGCTTTACGACAACTGCAAGAGTACATTAGACAGCAGCGCTTCCGAAAAGGAAAATCTCGCCGCCAAACTTGCCGAAGGCGAACAGACCATCGAAGAATTGAGAAAGCAGATGGAATCCAGCGGACAGACATCAGGCCAGGCTACAGGCTTTGATGGCTATCAGGTCGATATGGACGCGGCCGCCGGGACGATTACCGTTACTCTGCCGAATGCGATTCTGTTTGATTCAGGCAAAGACAGCCTCAAGTCGAGCGCAAAGAAAAATCTCGGCGATATTGTTTCCGTTCTCAATGAAAAATACAATGGCAGACTGCTCGATGTAGTAGGCCATACAGATACAGACCCGATTAAGAAGTCTAATTGGAAAGACAACTGGCAGCTTTCTACGGAAAGGGCTTTGACCGTACTGCGGCAGCTCATCAGCAACGGCATACCGGAAAATCAAATCAGAGCGGTCGGCTGTGGCTCAAGTCTGCCCGTCGCCGACAACAGCAGCGCAAGCGGCAAGGCAAAGAACAGAAGAGTCGAACTCGTTGTTCATATGAAATAGTTCCGCCAGATGAAATCAACTATACAGCCGTTTGACAAACGGACTTGTTAGACGGATTTTATATACAGTCCCGATAAATAGTCGGGACTGTTTTTTTGTGTATATTCGCGTTCTTTCGTGGCTAATTTTTCTGTCATTCCCGCGCAGGCGGGAATCCAGTAGGGTGGACAGCTTTGCTGTCCACGCGTTTCAAGTTTGTAGGGTGGGCTTTAGCCCACGCGGTTTTTTTTCTTAACTGTTTTTTTTGTTTAGGAGCAAACCTTGTCAGAGATTTATATCGACCCGAAGTACAAATCGATTTTGCCTTTAAGAGAGACCGAAAAGGCCATCAAGGAAATCAAAGACTATTTTGAGCAGACCCTCGCCTGGAATCTGAATTTGCAGCGCGTCTCTGCCCCGCTGTTTGTCCGCAAAGGCTCCGGCATAAACGACGACCTTAACGGCATCGAACGAAAGGTAACTTTCCAGATAAAAGACGATGCCGAGTCGGATGCAGAAGTGGTTTTCTCGCTGGCCAAATGGAAGCGAATGGTGCTGGCCGACTACGGCTTTAATGTCGGCGAAGGCCTCTATACCGATATGAACGCCATCAGACCAGACGAGGACAGCCTCGATAATCTCCACTCGATTTACGTTGACCAGTGGGACTGGGAAAGAGTCATCAGTCCCCAGCAGAGAAATCTCGATTTTCTAAAAGACGTTGTGCAGAAGATATACAACGCCGTTCGCGAAACGGAGACGCACATAAGCAAACTATATCCGGCTATTAAACCGATTCTGCCTAAAAAGATTCAATTTGTTCATACCGAAGAGCTTCTGGCGATGTACCCGAATCTTACGCCCAAACAGCGCGAAGATAAAGTTGCAGCCGAGTACGGCGCGGTATTTTTAATCGGCATCGGCGGCGAATTGGCTGACGGCACAATCCACGATGGCAGAGCGCCTGACTACGATGACTGGACAACGCCGACAACCGAAGGCTTTAAGGGCCTCAATGGCGACATACTCCTCTGGTATCCGATACTAAATAAAACTTTCGAGATTAGCTCGATGGGCATTAGAGTTGACAAAGACGCGATGATTAGACAGCTTGCGATTCGCAATGCTTCTGATAGAACAAAATTCCAATGGCACAAAAGGCTTGTTAATGGCCAACTGCCCTTATCAATTGGCGGCGGCATCGGACAATCACGTCTGTGTATGTTCCTGCTTAGGAAAATTCACGTCGGCGAAGTCCACGCAAGTATCTGGCCCGACGATATTCTAAAAAAAGCCTCAAACGCAGGAATTAAACTGTTGTAATCATTGTTCGATTGTTTTTTTTCGTGGTTAGCCCCGGCAATACTTTGCCGGGGTCATAAAAACATAAACACTTCCAACTATTTCCCGTCATCTTGTATGACGGGGTCGTTGTCATTTCGACCGTAGGGAGAAATCTGTTTATATTTAAATTTTGATTTGTTGTTAGGCTTTTACAATGTCTTTTACTAAAATTCTCTCCTGCCTTATATACTGTTCAAGAAGGGGTGGCTGTATTCTTTGTGTGAGAAGGAGCTTTCCTGGAGTAACATGGTTCATAAATGCACCATAGTGTTTTCTTACTACATGTCTATAATCCTTCCGAGATCCGGCATTGTTGTGTGCTATCCGGTTTCGGACTCTTCGTAACTCATCAATCATTACGCTGTTACGATCCACAACTATTATAATATTATCAGCGTGGTTAATAACATATCGAAGATTTTCTTTGATATCAGTTGCTTTTGACCATAGAGGTTGATGATTTTTATTGCGTCCGTATGTTTTAAGTAAGGTAAAGGCATTTTGAGAAGAACGAGCACTCGTCAAAAGCATTGGAATACTTCCATCAATGTAAACTGCCCTACAGAGAAGTTTTAAGGTTACCGATCTAATCAAATTCTCAAAAAGTGAAAAAAGCCGGAGAAGCACTATTTCCGCAACAAGCTTTTGATGTATAGGCGATAGACCGCTCAGCGTATTGCTTAAAGCAAGCAATCTCTGTGTCTCTATGTCGTGAGTTCGGTAGTCTGAACTAATGCTGGGCATATGATTTATACACCAAGCTGCTTCCGAATAAATTTATCTCTTATCACTCTATTTTTAATTCGCTGAGTACTTGCTGTGCATGCAGTGATAAAATCAGCCTCCGCTTTATTGGTAGAGTCGGAAATACCTGAATTCAAGATTTGGTCAATTTTGTACAAAACTGTCTCTATATTACTTGCCTGTAATTTTTTTCGAGTAGAATCAAGAATAAGGCAAAGCGAAAAAAATAAGGGAGGCCGAGAGAACACAGTATCACGAATGCTTTCTGGTTTTAGTCCTGCCACCTGAGAAAATATGCGTTCCAGTCGAGATTCAATGTCGGCCTGTCGAGGAAAATTTTCTTCAAATTGTTTGTAGTTTTGGTCGAGTCTGGATGCGCTGAAGTCGGATAATCCATTGATAAGGTT
>JBAZTW010000050.1:3288-10059 GCA_041661665.1 Phycisphaerae bacterium
ACACAGCTAAACGCATAGATGCTTGTTTCAAGCAAAACTGTTTATATTCGCCACTAAACTTGGCGTTACGCTTCTCTTGGGCATTCAGAGTCTTTGCAACCGAATTCAGACGCCCGAATATTTCTATTACATCTTCGTCCGTTGTACCGAGAAGATATCCTACGGACAAGCTTGTGAGCTTGAAACTCTCTATATCTTTTCGATTGAGCTGAGAGTATTTTACACGATTGGGATACCGAGGATGTTTAGCCATGAAAGAATCATCCAAGTATTCCAGAATCGCTCTGATGCGTTGTTGGCCATCGACCACTTCTCTAATACTTTTTTCTGCTTCAATATCCAATGAATGGCGGATGTAAAGCGAAGGGATTGGCTTTTTCTCAAAAAGCGTATTGATGAGATACGCCTTTTGCGGTTGCGTCCAAACAGATCTTCTCTGATACCAAGGATTCAGGTTTAGTTCATTGTTCTTGTTGAAGTTCAACAAGTCCTGAACAACGAGTTTTTCGTATTCAACGCGGTCCACAATCATACTCCTTTTATAGACATTTTCTTGTCAGTTACTTCTCCAAGAAATCTTGATAAATTGTAGCCTTAACCATCAGTCAAGGCAAGAGGAATCTGTCTCGCCAGAAGTTAAAGGATCCAGCCCCCTTTGATTACTCAACCTGATTTTTACCGTAAAAATGCGATGTTTTTTATAGCCACAATACTTATATAAAAAATGTTTCAAAAATTGAAATATTTTTATTGACATCTATATTCTTTCTATGCTATGTTATGTGAAACGTAAAATGCATTGAATTTAGATGGTGTAAATTGGTAAAAAATTTAGAAAGGCTTATTTATGAAATAAGCCTGAAAATGAGACTTTTAAAAGCCATTCAAACCATTAATGATGAATCAGGCTTAAGTGAAAGAGAAGTGCTTCTTCTGGAGCTGATTGGAAGCCAAAAAGGAATGAGTATTTCTGATATAGGAAAATATTTTCCAGGTCTTGCAATAAGTACTATTTCCGGTGATATTTCTCAACTTTGGAAAAAAAGAGAATTAGTTACCAAAGGTATTAATCCAGATAACGAAAGGGCGAGAGTCATAGAGTTGTCTGACAAAGGGTATAAATTACTTAATGATGTTGAAAAAAAACAAGCTGAAAGATTTTCGATCTTATTAAAAGGTCTTAATGTTAAAGGCGAAAATAGAAAAATTTTAGAACAGATAATCCAAGATGCTCTATTGTTTATAGAAGAAAAACTTGCAAGTTTAAACAGTAGTAATTCAGAATGACATACGCTTGATACTGTCGCATCGGGCGTATGGGGTTTGGTGCGATAGAGAAAGGATGTTTTACATTAAATAGTTGGTATATAAAAATGTTTTCTGTGAAATATTGGATCGAAAGGGTAAAATATGACTAATTGGGAACCAGATATAAAGATAGCTATGAATAAACTTAATTCTACTGGCGGAAATCTTCAGAACGATGTCGACAAAGTTGTCAGGGAAATGAGAGAGAAAGCAGAGAAGTCGCCGCTTAACCTTGTCGGAGAGATATTCTCTAATTTGCCGTCCAACAGAATAAAGTGATTTTTATCGCAAATATCTAAAAGAGTTGGAAATGGAGATAGGTATCGTCAAACGTCCGTCTCCATTTCTTTTTTTTCAGCTATGAAATAAATATGTGCGGGGGCCGCCTAAAAAAATCCCGCGTGAATCTGCGACATCAGCGTCTAAAAAAATATCCCGTCAATCCTGTTATCCCGTCTAAAAATTCGTAAGTTTTGTTATTCTGTCTACTGTATTCTGTGTCCTGAATTCTCTTTCAGCCTATCCCCTAAACCCTTACCCCCTATACCCTTTTTTCAAAACTTCTCAAAACCTCATTAAAACTTGCAAAAACCGCATCAAAATTTGAAAAAACCGTTCAAAAGTGAGCGAAAACTTATCAAAATTTGAAGAAATTTTACAAAATTTGCAAAAAACTTGCGCATTTGGCCGAAGTGCCTGTTCATAAGTCCTTTATTTATATAGTATATTTTGTCATAAGTCCTTATTTCACGTTCTACCTGACAACGTAAATAAAGGAGTTATAGCAAAAAATGTGAACGAAAATTTGCGCAAGCGGATAATCGCAACTCCTTATTTTGTGTTGCCTGTGGACAACGTAAATAAAGGACTTAAGTCCACGCGCGCAAGCGCAACTTGCGCAAATGGCTGAAAACCGCGCATAAAAAAAGCGGCTCCCATATTACGCATGAGAGCCGCCACGATCTATGTGAGAACAAGGAGGAGGCGAAGAGTATCATTCCAATTTTTTATTAACTTTTTCTTGTTTCTTGTTCCACTCTATAATACGGCTGCACTATCGCTTTGTTCGAGATATTCCATTTTTTTGTAACTCTTTTTTGCGTAAATAGTTATGTTCCCGCCAAAAAACCGCTTGAAAAGGCAAATTGCAGATTATATCCGCCGCAGGGGGCATCGACATTTATTATTTCGCCCGCAAAAAACAATCCTCTGCAAATCTTCGATTCCATCGTTTTACTATCGATTTCGGCGGTATCAACTCCGCCGCGTGTTATTGTCGCCTTTTCAATAACTTCTGTGCCTGCAATGGTTAGCGGAAAACTCTTTAATTTTCCGACAATTTCTTTTCTTGTTTTTTTATCAATTTGGCTCGATTTTCCATCTGCTATCCGTTCAGCAAGAGCTTTCGGCAAAAAACGATACAGAATGGATACCGCCGTTTTATTTTGATTCTCTGCGAATAATTTTGTTAGTTCCAAATCCAATTTCTCAACAGAAATGTTCGGCAGGAAGTCGAGCGAAATTTTCAGATTTTGCAGATGTTCGCAGGCCGTTCTGCTGAAATCCAAAACCGCAGGGCCGCCAATGCCGGTGTGCGTAAAAATCATCGCGCCGCGGGCTGTAATTTTTTTAGCAGCGATTTTGCCGCTTATCAACACATCTTGTACGCTCACGCCCGCCAAAGATGTGAGTTTTTCTTTGGTTATAAGCGGCACAAGGCAGGGGATTGGCGCTATGATTTTGTGGCCGAGCGATTTGGCGAATTGGTATCCGCTGCCGTCGGAGCCGGTCTGCGGCCAGCTAACCCCGCCGGTTGCGATAATAAGCGATTTGGCCGATATTGTGAATTTGTCGGATTCAATAGTAAAATCATCATCTTTTTTAATTGAATTTATTTTTGTGCCGTAAATAATTTTTACATTCGGCTTTTTGAGTTCATCGGTCAAAACTTTGCAAACATCGCTGCTTCGGTTTGTTTTCGGAAATACACAGCCCACACAACCCACACAGCCGTTTTGCTCGACAACAGTTTCAAGGCCTCGCTGTGCGAAAAAATCTCTCAATTTTTCAGGCGGGAAAGTATGAATGCAGTGCCGGACAAATTTATCGAATGGCCTATATTCTCTGATAAATTCATCGATATTGCCTGTGTGGGTGTGGGTTAAGTTGCATCTTCCGCCGCCTGTGAGCAGAAGTTTTCTGCCTGCCGCTGAATTGGATTCAGCGACAACGACATTTTTGCCGCCTGTCGCAGCGGTACAGGCCGCCATAAGTCCTGCCGCCCCGGCTCCGATTATACATATACCAGTTTCAACCATAACAAAAGAGTATATCAGAAAAAGAGGGGTAAAAAAAGGCACAAAGGCACATAGGCACAAAGTTGTGGAGTCGCCTAACGGCGGAACTGTTATCAGCCAAAGGCGCAAGTTGCGCTTGCGCGCGTGAACTTAAGTCCTTTATTTACGTTGACCACTGTCATGCAAATAAAAGACTTACGATGAGCCGCTTGCGCGAATTTTTGTTCACATTTTTTGCTATAACTCCTTTATTTATGTTGTCAGTTGGAACGTGAAATAAGGACTTATGGACGACATTTCGGCCAAACGCGCAAGTTTTTTGCAAATTTTGTAAAATTTCTTCAAATTTTGTTAAGTTTTTGCTCACTTTTGAACGATTTTTATCAAAAATCGTCGAGTTTTTATCAGTTTTGAGTGGTTTTTAGCAAGTTTTGAAAAGAGGGTATAGGGGGTAGGGTTTAGGGGAGTGAAAAACTAATGCTACTCTGCGAAGTAGCGACTTCGCTACGAAGCACGAGAAGTGAAAAGTGAAAAATTGTGGGATCGCCGGAGGTGATGAGTTTTAAGAACACGAAAAACTTGTAGATTTAGTAAAAAAAGTTAAGAATTCTATTGCATGTCCAATTTGTCCATAGCTATAATCCACTGAAAGCAAGTTCGGAATATTTGGAAGCACTGATTTTGGTTAGGAGGATGCAGAATGGATGATGGGAGCAAGCCGACGGATATTGACCAAATTATTGAAAAAGCCCGGCAGTATCTTCAGGAGAAAGATTACAAATATTCTGCGGCACTTGTAAAAAACGCACTTGAGGCCTATCCTAAAAACAAGAAACTGTCAGAACTGTATTCACAGATAAAAAATCAGTACAAAGAGGAAAAAATACAGAAGCTGCAGGAAGAAGCTATAATGTTTATGCAAACCGGAGCTGAAGATCAGGCTCAAATCCGTCTTCGCCAAATTTTGCAGTTAGACCCAACCCGCACTGAATTAGTAGAATCGTTAAGAACCACTCGCTCTGAATCGTCAGCTATGTATCACAAGCGAATGAAACATGCTGAATTGATTCATGCGATTTTAAGGGTTGTATTGATTAGTTTTACAATACTTGCAATTTTCTGCTGGTGGGCGGGATGGAATAATAACAGGCATTTAAAAAAAGCTGAAAAGTTGATTGTCGCAGGCGACTTGTATGGTGCCAAACAATCATTTGAAAAATGCGGCTGGTTTTGGGCAAGTAAGAGACATAAGATTGATAATGACCTTCAGGCAGCGGTGAACAGCCTAATGGAGCAGGGACGTAACTGTATAAAATTGAAGAATATTGCCGAAGCTATCAGTTATTTTGAGCGGGCTGAATTGGCAGCCAAAGATGTTGCGGCGGTAAAGCAGCAAATCGAAGACTGTCGTCGTGATGAAAAGTTATGGCAGGAGGAATCAGCAAGATTAGAACTTGAGAAGGAACGGCAAAGAGTTCTGTCTGATAAGGCACTGGCGGCAAAAGAAGAATTTAGCAGGACATTTGCTGATGCATTGGAAAACAAAGCCGATGTCGATGCGAAAGCATTGCTGGAAGATTGCAACAGTATGGCGGTCGAGGCTGAAAAACTTTTTGTGCAGGACAATTTTGAATTGTCCAGTGGCAAGTGGGTTGAGGCGACAAGTCTATGTCAGGAGGCGATTAGGATTGCCAAAGAGATAAATAGAAACAGAGAAGGCGCTCTGACTGAAAAATTGAAATGCAATCAGTTAGCAGAAACTGCAAAAAAAATGAGAGCTGATGCGATTTTGCCGGATGTTTTACAGCAGGGACAGGAAAGCTATAAGTCCGCAGAAAAGTATTTTTCAGAAACTAATTTTGAAAAAGCCAAACAGGACTGGCTGCTGGCTGCCGGCAAATTTGGCGAGGCTATTCAAGCGGCTATGCAAAGTCCTGATTTTAAGAAGGCCACATTAATGTCAAAAAGATGGTCAATCCTTAAACCTGGAATGGCTGACAGCGATATCAGGCAGCTTCTTGGATCACCTAAACGCATCCAGGCGGCTTCTGATGGCAGTATCTGGTATTATCAGTCGATTCCGTGTTCTATGGAGGTCGGGCAAAATTCCTACAAGTGTGTAGATGTGGCAGCTGGATATATCAGATTTACAATTTTAAGCCATGAGGCTATCGCAGAGGAAATTCAAAAAATATACCAGAAATATATTAGTGATGAACACAATGGGCATGAGGATATTTTAGCGAGTAAGGAAAAAGAAAAGAGAGAAGAAGAAAGTCGGCATAGCAATAATGACCGTAATATTTCAAACTCTAAAATTGACGTGAAAGGCAGAACAAGGGATAGCTATAGTTCATCTTCAGACCGTGAAGCAGCAAGAAGCAGAGAAATGCGAAGGCATAAAGATAAATTAGCTTTGATAGCCAATTCTATTGACGGCGAAAATCAAAGGCACACTATAAAAATTAGCGAGTATGAGAATGCTCGCCAGACAAAACTCAATAATCTGACCAATGGCCTGCTGCCCAGAGATGTGCGTTATGTAGTTTCGGACTGGATTGTGCCGGATCAGACAGATATTGTAAGTCTACTGTCCGTTGATGAAGTAGATTCCAACAGTATAAAGCCGACCTGTAAGTGGCATTTTCCGATAAAGTGGAAATCGCTGAATCTCAATATCAGGGAAGATGATGTCCGCACTGCTTTAGGTATGCCGGAAACTATGTCCTCTGATGGCAATAGAATCATTTATACTTATGGAAATGTTGCAGAATATGGGGTGCTGATTTTTGAAACGCGTATAGATTCTTCAAAACGTCTGAGTTATTGGAAAGAGCCATTATGGAGTCAGGTGCGGTATGACCTGCAAAAAGCAGTTCTATCCAATCCCAATCAAAGTGTTGCCCAGACATCCAATACTGAATAATTTTTGCAAAAGTGAGATATGTGAAGAAAGCATTGAACACTGAGGGAGTTTAAAGAAGATTTCCTCGGCTGCGCTCGGAATGATTTTATGAAAGCGTGTGTCTCCTCTTGCGGTTAGAATGCCGCATGAGAAAACCTAATTCAGCGACTACAAGTCGCAGAAAGGAGACACACATGGAAATTATATCAATGGATTCGCATAAACGCTATAGTCAAGTTTGCGTTCAGGACACTAAAGGGC
>JBAZTW010000051.1:0-9873 GCA_041661665.1 Phycisphaerae bacterium
CAGGGTGTGCGGTTGATGTCAACGTTGAAAACGCTCAAAAATATGCCTAGTCATTTGGCTTTTCCGCCTATAAAATGAGGCTCGTCCACCTCTTCAATATCGGATACCGTGCCGTCAGCGGGCGAAAGGAGGAGTTTTTCATTAGTTGAGATTTCGCGTTTCGGGTCGCGGAAAAACGATAATGCCCAGATTAAAATTATTCCGAAAATCGCGACTACAATCCATAAAGCCGGTATTTTCACCGCCCCAGCGGTGAAGGCGGCCATTATTAAAATGCATAAGCCCGGATAAATCACAACTTGCGGCAGGCCGTATTTGGTTATTGGTATTCGCATAAGCTCTTTCCCTTTCTTAATGAGCAGCATATTTTAAAACCAACCGCCCGAATAGCAAAGAGAAAATGTCAGGGGTAAAAATACCTGATGTTTATTAGTTGATGGCCGATAGTTCACCAATGAGCTATTGTTTTTTTGGCAGCTTGATTATAAATTCCGTTCCTTTGCCGGGCTGCGACTGAACGGTTATGCTTCCATTGTGCGCTTCGATAATTTCTATGCAGAATGCCAGCCCCAGGCCTGAGCCTGTTCTGCCGGCGGGAGAATCGAGCGTCTTGGTTGTGAAAAACGGCCTGAATATCTTTTCGAGATTTTCCTGCTCTATTCCGCAGCCGCTATCAGAGACCCTGATTTCAGTGTCATCGCCGCCGGCAGCGGCCTTGAGCGACAATACTCCGCCATTGGGTTTCATCGCCTCAACAGCGTTAAGCACTAAATTCATTATCACCTGCTGAAACTGCACAGGCACGACATCGACCAACATTTCTTCAGGGATATCGAGCAGGAGTTTAATTTTATCTTTGCCCATGTCCCTTCCGATGCAGGCAAAAACCTCATTCACAAGATGAAGCAGTCGGCATTTGCGAATCTCAGCGGTCTCACCATTGACCATCGCCATTATACTTTCGAGAATTTCGGATGCCCTTGCGCTGTTTTTAACCGTCTTCTGGAGAGCCTTTTTGGTAAGCTCATTATCATCGGGATTATTCAGAGCAACCTGGGCGTAATTACCCAGCGGCATCAGAATATTATTGATTTCGTGAGCGACAATAGCTGAAACCTTACCCAAATTCGCCATGGCCTGCAGCTTGGTCAATTTCGCTTTAAGCGCCTTATTTTGCAGGTCTTGCATTTCAACCTGCTTATTCAAAGACTTGCGTTTCTCAATTAACTGGGGCAAAGTAAAACTCCATAGATAAAAAAAACTCTTTCAAATTCAGCTATAATGGGATAAAATTACAGCACTTTATTTATCGACATTCAGGGACAATTTCCTTGAATGCCGCAGGATTGAATACGGAGAACGGAATATAATGACAAAAACCGCGACAAAGATAAAAAAAGATGTTGTGCAGGAACAAAAGACTGCGACAATACTTATCGTTGACGACAATGAGCAGAATCTTGAATTGCTCAGCGCTTATCTGGAAGACCTCGCCTGCAAGACCATTCCTGCAAAAGACGGCTTAGAGGCTCTGGAAATAGTAAAAAAAACTATTCCCGACTTGATTCTGCTCGACGTAATGATGCCCAAAATGAGCGGTTTTGAGGTCTGCAGAAGAATCAAAGGCAACCCTGCCACCGCAGCAATACCAATTATTATGGTAACAGCCCTTAGCGAAATCGGCGACATCGAGCGCGCGATAGACTCCGGCACAGATGATTTCCTAAGTAAGCCTATAAACAAATTGGAGCTTATCACCCGCGTAAAAACTATGCTCAAGCTCAAACATCTTACCGACCAGCTCGAAAGAACTCTTGTTTATCTGAGCGAAATCGAAAAACACGCAAAATAATTTATTTAGAAAATTCACTATGCACCGTCAGGATTGGTTAAAATTATCTACAGAAGAATTGCTCAAATTTATCGAGCATGACCATCGCAGAATAATAGAAAAATTACTGAAACTTCAGACGCTGCTTGAACAGCCGACAAAACATCGCAGCGATGCACAGGATAGTATGCTTGCTTCTCTGCGAGAATTCCTGCCCAGCTTAAAAGCCGGACTGGAAAAACATTTTGCCAGCGAAGAACAATTGCTTTTCCCTTATATCCGCAAAATGGACAAATTTGACAGCGGCCTCGGTGCAAAACCTGAATTCCACCGCAGCAGTATAAAAAATCCAATCAGCCTGCTGGAAAGCGAACACGATGTTACTGAAAACGTTATATTCAAGGAAATTCATACCATAACCGAGCATTCTCCGATAAGCGATGACGAGGCTTTTAGCACGCTCTGTAACGGCCTGAAAGACATTCAAAACATCCTTAGCGAACACATTCACGTCGAAAACACAGTGCTGTTCCCCTTAGCTATAGAATTGGAACTTCGGCTGATGCACAAAAAATAGTAGTCAGATTTTGCGGGGTACAAACTGTCTAATAAAGGATTTTTACTCTGCTGCCGGGGTAGTAGAAGCTCAGGATTTGCTGGGCATTTTTGCCCTGTCTGGCCATTTCCCTCGCCCCGTACTGGCACAATCCTGCACCGTGTCCGAACCCACAGCCTGCCACAAATAAAAATTCCTTTTCCATACTGACAATTGTGCAGCTTGTGCTTTGAATCTTTGAGCCGGTCGAGTCAATCGCCAGCCGCATATCTTCGGCTCGCAGGTATGATGTTTTGCCGTTTGAGCCTGTCAGCATAACCCTGGTTATTCTTTTGAAATTGTTGCTGTCATAAACGCTTTCATCGGCGGCTTCTATCTTTTCGATTTTTTCCAAATCCCTCAAATGGGGGTATCTGTCGAGAATCCGCTCGCTGACGGTTTTTTTGTCGAACTTGGCCATCGGCCAGTAGAACAGGCTCGGTCTTGTCATATCCCTGCAAAACGGACAGGATACGCCTTCCATCGCAACTGCCGAATCGCCGAACACATTTTTGGTATTCTCGGTATGTCCGCCGCAGATTGAGCAGTAATAAGCTGGAAAATCCTGACATTCGCCGGATTCGTTTGGCTTGCATAAAACCATTCCAAACGTACCGTTGACCGCATTCACCGTTCGCACCGTTTCAGCCGATATACCGCGATAAACCTGATTTGCCTGCGTGGTTTTCACATCCCAGAGCCTATTTTTTCCGAATCTGTTTTTGATATAAAGACAATACGTTCTGGCCGCAACCGCCTGCGCCTTCAAAGCCTCATCTTCCCAGTAGCTCGGCATTTCCGCCCCGACAACGCCGGCAAGATAAGTTTCAATCGAAACATTATTTATTGCCATCAGGCCGTTGCCATCGGAGATTAACTCAAGATTCCCTCTGTATGAATGTCCATTGATTGTAAATGGTTGGTTATTGGAAGGCTGTAATGTCAATCGGTTTGTTGCGAAAACCTGCTCGCCTATTTTGATACCCTCTGTCGCAGGCGTTATTTCGATTTTTCCGATTGTTTTTTGAACATCAAAAACCCTGACCGACTGCGGGTCGAGGATTTTATATCGATTGCCGATTTGAAATTCCGCTCTTGCGATATGGTCGTCTAACAGAACCCTCACGATATAAGGGTCTGGGACTTGTCTTACAGCAGCCTGCCCGTTCATCTCATTTGAGTAGCATCCGCAAAGGAACATAACCGCCGACAAGCCGTAAAGAATGCACCAGGCATACGTGCGACAAGCCGATAACAAATAACTGGTAACCGAGTTGCCGCTTTTCATATTAGTCAAGCTTGCGAAGATCCAGTCCGAGACTATCGAGAACCTGTTTTATTTCACTCAGGCTCGTCGCGCCGAAATTTTTAATACCGAGCAGTTCATCCTCAGTTTTTGAGACAATATCGCCAATAGTTTTAACACCAAGACTTTCAAGGCCGTTTCTTGCCCTTACGCTCATCTCGAATTCACCAAGAGGCCTGTCTAAAACATCCGGGTCAACTTCTGCCTTAGGCTCTTCCAACTCCGGAAGAGGAAGCGAAATGAGTTTGCCGTCCGCTCCCATTCCCAGCCGCAGATTCTTTGTTTCCAGCATATGTCTGATTTCGTTAAGCGATGTCTCGCCGAAGTTTTTATAGGCCAAAAGCTCCGTTTCGGTAATTCTCAGCAAATCGCCCAACGTATTGATATTCATTTTCTTAAGGCAGTTTCTGCTTCTTACCGAAAGTTCGAAATCGGAAATAGGCGTTTCCAGAATCCTGTTCCGCTGGTCTTTTGACTTTTCAATTTCCTCATCATAGAGCATCGTCTGCGAACTCTCAATATCCTTCTTAAACAGAATTGCCCTTTGATGATTCGGGTGAGTTTTAAGAACTCTGGCAACGCAATTTATCGCCTTGCTGTAATCACCTGCGTCTTCATAAAGCACCGCCAAATTGAGCAAAGCGTTAACGTATGCCGGCTTACCGCTGGCTAACTGCTTATAACAGTCCATCGCCGCATCCTCATCGCCCCTTATGTCCAGAACAAATGCCAGATGAAACAGCGTTTTTATGTTCGTCGGGTCAAGGTCCTCTGCTGTCTGATAACTTTCGATAGCTCCGTCATAATCGCATATATCCTGCAAATACCTTCCGAGCGTGTAGTGATACAGCGCACTAACCTTTTTATAGCTTTCGCAGGCCTTGAGCATCTTGGCCGTCCGTTCGTAATCTTTTTTCACGCGATAAACAGATGCCTTACCGCAATTAACCTGCGGCACTTCAGCGCCTGCCTTGCCCGCCTTGTCAAAGGCCTCAATTGCCTTGTCATATTCGCCGAGTTTGCGAAGGCAATAGGCTAATTCGAGATATTTTTCTTTACTGTCGCCTGCTTTATCGAGAAATTCAACTGCCTTGGCGTATTTGCCGATTATCGCCAGAGCCGCACCTATACCGAGATAATTTTTAGACCCGCCGGCAAGCTGCTGCTCGATTTTATCCGCGAATGCCAGTTTGTTTTTTTCGCTGGAATTGACATACTCCGCTACCTGCTGAATGTTATCAAGCGTAAATGTTTGTGCGCCGAAAAGGTCAACTTGCGGCTCGGTTATAGTTATCATTGTCTTATGCTCCTATATATTTGCTTTAAAATTACCCGAATTTTAAGGTTTTCCCCTGTTTAGGGGTACGTAAAGCACGGTATTATAGCGCTATTCAAATTTTTTGCAATAGGAATTTAACAGGGTATATGGTTTAGTGAAATAATGATTGCGATTGCAACCGAAAGAAGATTTTGATACTATCGCAGCCAAAACAGAACCGATTTTTTGGCAGAAACCGCAATATGTACAAGCACTTATTCAAAAGAAAACCACTTAGTCTTCTTCATGAGGAAATGCAAAGCGATAATCGTCTTAAGCGCATTCTTGGCCCCTGGTCACTCACAAGCCTCGGAATCGGCTGCATCATCGGAGCCGGCATTTTCGTTGTAACTGGTTACGCCGTCCACTACAAGGCAGGCCCGGCCTTGTTAATTTCGTTTATCGTTGCAGGATTAGCCTGTATTTTTTCCGCCCTGTGTTATGCGGAATTCGCCTCAATGGCTCCCGTGGCAGGTTCGGCGTACACATACGCCTACGCCACATTAGGCGAATTACTTGCATGGATAATCGGCTGGGACCTCGTCCTGGAATACACCGTCGCTTCCGCTTCCGTCGCTCACGGCTGGTCGAAATATTTTCAGAATTTTATAAGCATCTTTCATATCCACGTTCCGCTTGCCATTTCAACCGCGCCATTTGATTTTGACCCTGCCAAAGGAGTTTTTATACCGACGGGCAGCGTAATCGACCTGCCGGCTCTCATAATCGTCGCGATTGTTACCATCGTCCTGGTGATTGGCATTCGCGAAAGCTCACGCTTCAATAACGTAATGGTCGCCATAAAAATCGCCGTAGTGCTGCTCGTTATTGCAGCAGGCGCATTCTTCATTAAATCCGCCAATTGGCATCCATTTGCCCCATTTGGCTGGGCGGGTCTTAGTCTCTTTGGCAAAACGCTCTGGGGGCAAACCGGAGTTGATGGCTCACCGGTCGGAATGATGGCCGGCGCCGCAATGATTTTCTTCGCCTACATCGGTTTCGACTCCGTTTCGACCCACGCCGAAGAGGCACGCAATCCCCAGCGCGACGTTCCTATCGGCATTATCGCCTCACTCATCATCTGCACCATTCTTTATATCGCCGTAACAATTGTGCTTACCGGAATGGTTCCTTACGACCAAATAGACACCGATGCCCCCATCGCCGCGGCATTCCAGAAAGTCGGCCTCGGCTGGGGACAATTCGTCATCTCGCTTGGCGCCGTCGCCGGCATCACATCTGTCCTACTGGTGCTTATGCTCAGCCAGCCGCGTGTGCTTCTGGCGATGGCGCGCGATGGCTTGCTCCCCGAAAGTTTCTTTGGCAACATCCATCCGCGTTTCCGTACCCCCTGGAAATCAACCATCTTAACCGGCTTGGCAGTAGGAACATTAGCCTCGCTCATTCCTCTGGGAGTTCTGGCCGAACTGGTCAACATCGGAACACTGCTTGCGTTTGTTATTGTGTGTTTATCAGTTCTTATTATGCGCTATCACAACCCGCAGGCACTACGGCCTTTCCGCTGCCCATGGGTACCGCTCATCCCAATTCTCGGCGTAATTTTGTGCCTGTTTCTTATGTTCTCGCTTCCATCGGCGAACTGGTTGCGGCTGGCAATCTGGATGGTGATAGGAATTCTCATTTATTTCTTTTATGGACGCCGGCATAGCGTTATGGCAAAACGCCGCGCCGCCGAAGACGCTTAAACAAGTAGACAGTAGAAAAAGGAAAAAACAAATTATGACTGACAGTGAGAAAGTAAAACGGTTTGGACTTGATAAGATAGGTTTTTTTGTTCTGCTTTTGGCGGGCGTTCTTTGCGCGAAACTGGTGGTATCTTCACAGACAAATTTTAAATTGTCAAAACCTGTACTTTTAGAAGGAACTGGTGTTTCGGCGGCGATTCCGCGAGGCGGCGGTTTTCAGCAGATTTCCGAAGGGTTCAGTTATGAGGATAACGAATTTCGGCTTGGCGCTGTTCTGCGTGTCGGTCGTGAGGCGGCTGTGTCGGTTCACTGGCGATATTTTCTTTTGCCTATTGAACAGGCATTTTCTGAAAGATTTGCCGAGGAAGCCAACTCTCTCGGCGGCGTTGTGGAGTATTCAAAGAGCCAGCAGTTCGGGCAGCTCACATTCGATTGTGCCAAAATCGTCGCGGCAAAGACGGCAACGGTGCTTTTGACCGGCACGACAGTTTTGCCCGACGGCAGGACGCTGACGCTTGAGGTTGCCCAAAAGGGGCGGGATTTCGATATCGCTGATAATGTTTTTAACTCGGTTATCGCATCGGCGGAATTTAAAGCGGAAAATTCGCGAGCTGACGGAATAAAATTTCTGGAAAATTTCAGGCAAACTGATTTTGCCGATATCGCGGGAAAAAAGACGGAACAAAATTATTATTATATCGAAGACTTCACGGATAAGAAGCTGGGGTTTTCCACGGACGCAGTGGGCAAAGTAACAGATTCTTCCAAAGTCGATTCGGTGATTGCTGCCACGCTGTATTTTTTTCAATCTGGAATGATTTCTCGTGCAGAACAGGATTTGTTTGCTGGTGAGCCGAATATACACACTTTTAAATGGGGTAACCGGCAAAGCGATTTGCTGATTAACCGTGAGATACCAACGACTATTAAGCTCGACGATACGGGAATGATTACGATTCAAAAGAGAACCGGGATGCAAAATTTTGCGAACGGCAGGTCTATGCTGCCTGAGATTCTTTTTGATTGTGCGATTGAAAGTTTTTTACGCAGCAGCTTTGACGCGGTGATGCTCGATATGATTATTTCGGATGGTACAATCAGGCCGATAATTATTAAAAAGGCAAAAGCAGAGGCAGATAAGTTTCCTGAATTGAAAATAACCAAAGCAGTAGAAGTTAAATTTTTGGGCTCCGGCACAGACGCTCAGACAATATATCTCAATGATGCCAACGAAATGCTGATGAGCGAGATACGCGGAACGGTGGCTTACAGGCTCAGGAAAACTGACAAGGAAAATATTATCGCGGATTTTCCGGAGTGGACGGAGAAGATTGAGCAATTAAAAGGATATACCGTTGCTGCCGATGCCAACGGGAACGGCGACAAGAAAAAAAAGAAATAATATGCCGAATGGCAGGATAAAGGTATAGATTCCCGCCTGCGCGGGAATGACAAGTTATGCCTGACGCTCGGCTAAAGTATTACAAAAAAAGGAAATAAAAATGACCGATATTTACGATTCAATAATTATAGGGGCAGGGCCGGCAGGAATGGCAGCGGCGCTTTACAACGCAAGAGACCGATTTAAAACTTTAGTACTGGAAAAATTTTTCCCCGGCGGGCAGATTATAAGCACCGACAGGATTGAAAATTATCCGGGCTTTGAAAATATTTCGGGACCCGACCTTGTTGAGAAATTCAAGAAGCAGGCTGAAAATTTCGGTGCGGAAATTAAAACTGCGGAAGTCAAAACGCTCACGAAACTTCCCGACGGCAATATCGAAGTGAACTGCGGCAAAAAGGCATTTACAGGCAAATCCGTGATAATCGCCTGCGGGAGCGATTACCGCAAACTCGGCGTTGCCGGCGAAACAGAATTCAGAAATGCCGGAGCGGGCGTGAGCTATTGCGGGACGTGCGATGCTCCGTTTTTCAAGGATAAAAATGTCGTGGCGGTCGGAGGAGGGAATACGGCAGTTGAAGAATCGCTGCACGTCGCCAAATTCGCTGCCAAACTTACGCTTGTTCACAGGAGGCAGGAATTTAGAGCAACAAAAGTTTTGGTTGAAGAATTGATGCAGAAAGTCAATTCACCCGATGGGAATATAAAACTTCAGCTTGATTCGGTAATAACGGCGATTGAGGGTGATAAAAAAGTTGAGAAAGTAAAAGTCAAAAACATAAAAACAAACACGGAGGAATATATTCCCTGCGATGGCGTGTTTATTTTTGTAGGCACAATCCCTAATACAGACTTTTTAAAAGGGTTTGTCGATTTGACGGACGACGGCTTTATAAAATGCGACCAGGGCAATCTGCGAACCAAAGTCCCCGGCGTATTTGTTGCTGGCGACTGCCGAGTTGGCGCTGCGATGCAATTAGCCACCGCCGTCGGCGACGGTGTGAACGCGGCTATAATGATGAAACAATACTTCCGTGACCCGAACTGGTGGAACCAGGCGTAAGAAAGTTAAAAACTAAAAGTGAAAAGTGAAAAACTGCGGAATCGGCTGTGCCGATGGATTTTAACTGGATTCCCGCCTGCGCGGGAATGACAGCACTGAATATTTTATTCTTCGTATTCAAAGACATCGTCAACTTTTTTGCCGAATGCCTTTGCGATTTTAATTGCCAGTTCAAGCGACGGAGAATACTGCCCCGCTTCTATCGCGATAATTGTCTGGCGGGTAACCTCTGCCTTATCAGCAAGCTCGGCCTGAGTCATCTGATTATTTTCAAAGCGAAACTGGCGGAGTTTGTTTTTTATTTTTACCTTACCCATTTTTGCCGCCCCTGCCATAGAGAACCAGAATTACCACAGAATGTACAAAGAATGAGGTCAAACCGGCCGCCATAAAAATATTAGGCAACCAAACAACAGATACAGTCGCATGTGGCCCAAGTATAGAAAACGGAAGCATACACGCCAAACCTACAACCAGATATGATGCTGCAAAACCAGCAAGAGCAGCTTTCCGGTTGATAGAAGTGTCTCGTTCATCACAGATAATTTTGCCTTTGTCTTTGGGAAATATTACTGGCCCAAATCCTGCAAAACCAACAATCCCCAAAAGAGCAAAACCAGTAAGCGCTTTAGGCATTCCAACTTTACTATAT
>JBAZTW010000052.1:0-9826 GCA_041661665.1 Phycisphaerae bacterium
GGGATTAGACTGAACAGTTTCAGATTTGGCAGGCTGAGATTGCGTCGCCGGCTGCGAGGAGACGGCAACGGCAGTTTCCTTTTTGACCTTTTTTTCTTCCAGCTTTTTCACCTGCTGGATGCTTGTGATGTGCAGATAGTCGATATGCCTAATTTTAAGGTATTCGAGCCGATTGGTAATGCTGTTATAAACAATTTCTATGCCTTTACCGACAAGGTGGGCATCGGCAGAAATAAAATTAACATCGTTATCGGAAGAGAACATCGAACGGTCGGAGTCAAACGTAACGTCGTTGAGATATATAAAACTGTCCGACATACTTGCGGTGGTTTCAGGCATAATGTGAATTATAACATTGTTTTTCAGCACTGCTGATTTCGGGGAGGGTTTTGAGCCTTCGGCATTTTCGACCTCGATAGTTCCGGTATCAGCGTTAATGTCGCATCGCAGCTTACCGTTAAAAACATTCATATACGGCTTGTCAAGTTCCCACAAGTCGCCGGTTGTATGTATAACTTTTTCAAAACCTACACTTCGTTCTATCTTTCCGGTTTTCAGGTCAACGGTATCGAAATGTGCGTGTCGAAGTCCTTTAAGTTTTGCCTGTCCGATTTGGCCAGCGTTGGCATCGGCAAACATATTCGCATCGTTAGCATCAGGAGCGACATTAAGCGTTGTCAATTCAATCATACCGGCATCGTTAGCGCTTCTGTAAAGCAAAAACGCTCCCAGAACGACTATAAACGAGATAAACCAGATTATAAATTTTCTTCCTAAAACCATAATAATATCATCCCATATTCAGCTTCATAGCACAAGGCAGAAAAATATCAAATATCAAAATGCAAAAATAAAAAATAGTTTGCCGAAGGCAATCCACAATTTTGATTTTTAATTTTTGATTTTTAATTCTATTAAATCAGATAGCGTTTCATCAGTTCATCCCATTTGCCGGTATTTTTGAGGATATATTCGATAACTTCGCGGACAGCGCCGTTTCCGCCGCTGCCTGATGTTATATAATGGGCGCAGCTTTTCAGCTCATTGACAGCGTTTGCAACCGCAACACCGAAGCCTGCCCTTTTCATAAGCGGAATATCCATTACATCATCGCCGATATACGCTACATTTTTCGCCTCAAGTCCGGATTTGGCCAGGAGGTCATTAAAACCATCGAGTTTGTTATCGCAGGGCTGATAAACAAAACTGATTTCAAGTTCCTTTGCTCTGATTTGTGTTGCGCCGCTTTTTCTGCCGCTGATAATCGCGGTTTGAAATCCTGCTCTGTGCCACATTCTTATTCCGTGGCCGTCGAGAAGGTTAAAATTTTTGAATTCTGTGCCGTCGGAGCCGATTAAAAGGCCGCCGTCGGTTAGAACACCATCAACATCCATCGCCAGAAGTTTTATTTCTTTGAGGTCATTTTTTTTTATGTCAGTCATTCAAATACGCCTACACCAAGTATGTTATATTAAAAATCAAATATCAAATATCAAAATGACAAATAAAAATCCAAAATTATTTTCTGCCTTTAAGAGTTAATATACTGGACGCAAAGATTTTGGCAATTTCGTTCAGTTCACTCAAAAACCATTCAGTATCTTTGCTGTTCACTCTCTTGCTGTCTCGCAAAAGCGCCAGCCAGAGCTTGCTTTCATTGGCTGATTTCAACGATATGTTAAAGTAATTAGTAAAATCTTTTTTACTGCTTGCCGCCTGACCCTCGATGTAGTTACCAAGAATGCTTGTGCCGCTGCGCAGCAACTGGTCTCCTATGCGTCTGGATACATTATCAGAAGGCAACCTATCTATAAACTCAATCAGTCGAAGTGCAAACTTATAGAGTCTGCTCTTAAATTCCATTTTAAATTTTGATTTGTCATTTTGCATTTTAATTTTTGATATTTAATTATAGTTTATCCGACAATTTTTATTGCAAATACATCCTGAACATCAATCATACCGACAGGCTTATCTTCATCATCGACAACAGGCAAATCATCAATTCTGTGCTTGTGAAAAATCGCCATTGCCTCGGCAGCAAGAGCTCCTGCCCTGATTCTTTTGCAGTTTGCAGTCATCATATCCTTAACAATAAAGTCGAATGCTTTTTCGCCGTTTGCCGCAATATGTCTTCGCAAATCGGCATCCGTAACAATGCCGACTAATTTACCATTCGCTCCGACAATCATCACAGCGCCGTGTCTCTTGACGCTGCTGTTTGCAGCCAGCATTTGCCTGACACTATCGGAAGCTTTTGCCACAGGCAGTTTTTCATCGGCCTTTATCATCATTGACTGTTCCACAGTGATTAATTTCGCTCCGAGCGAACCTGCCGGATGGAATCTGGCGTAGTCTTCAACGCCGAATTCCTTTGCCTTCATAACAGTTAACGCCAGTGCGTCACCGACGGCAAGCATACAGGTAGTTGAGACGCTCGGCGCTACGCCAAGCGGGCAGGCCTCCTCAAGCTGGCCCATACAAAGGACAATATCGCTGTATTTTGCCAGGCGGGACTGCTTTTTGCCTGTGATGGCAATAATTTTTATTTCAAGCTGCTTGACGATATTCACCATTCGCAGAATTTCGTCTGTTTCGCCGCCATAGCTTAAAACAAGAACAACATCGCCCTGCCGCAATCTGCCCAAATCGCCGTGGACGGCTTCTGCTGGGTGCAAAAAATGGCTTGGTGTGCCTGTCGAAGCAAGCGTTGAACTTATCTTTTGTCCAACAATACCGGCCTTGCCCATACCCGAAACAATAACAGAGCCTGTGCAGTTATAAATCAGTTCTGCGGCAGAGTAAAAAATATCATCAACTAAGGCAGCCATTTTGGCAACACCGGCAGCCTCGGAAGTTATCACCTGCTTTGCGTAATTAAGGTCAATCTTCATTTAATCGTTCCACCAATCTATGTTTTAAATTTTGACAATCGCTTCGCGTTCATCAAAACATACTATGCTATATCGTTCAGCCGAGCAAGCGGCATCCGAACGAATAATTATATGCTTCTGCTCGTTTGCCTCAATTTTGGCTATCGCTGCCCTGCGTTTATTAAGCATAAAATCCGCGACAACTGGTGGAACGGAAAGCTCGATTCTCCTGACATCGCTTTTAGACGCAGCCATATTCAGCGTTCTCATAATTTCTATCGCGGCTGATTCAGGGCTTTTGACCATACCGGAACCAAGACAATATGGGCATTTGTGATAGGTGCTAAGCTGCAGCGAAGGCCTTACCCTCTGGCGAGTCATTTCTATAATGCCAAACGAACTTATCTTGAGGATTCTGCTGCGTGCCTTGTCGCTGCCGAGAGCGTTTCTAAATGCCTTTTCCACTTCCCTTCTGTTCTTGCTGTCGCGCATATCGATGAAATCGCAGATAATCAATCCGCCCATATCGCGGAGTTTCAATTGTCTGGCAATTTCTTTAGCCGCTTCGACGTTAATTTTCAAAGCGGTCTGCTCTGCGTTTTCGTGTTTTCTGTATTTGCCGCTGTTGACATCAATCGCCACCAGAGCTTCTGTCTGCTCTATGATGATTGAGCCGCCGCTTTTGAGTTCAACGCGTTTTAAGTTGATGCTCCTCAATTCGTCTTCCACTTTATACTTGTGAAAAAGAGGTATTTTCCCATCATAATATGAAACACGTTTTTGCATCCGGGGCTGAATAATTCCAAGAAAATCCCTTACCTTTTTGGCTACCTGTTCGCTGTCGCAGATTATCTTGCTCACATCATTATTAAAAATATCTCTGATTACACGGATGACCAAATCCGACTCGCGATAAAGTTCGGAAGGAGAAGGTGCGGCATCCATTTTTTTCTCAATAGCGATGAACAGCCTGCTGATATATTCCAAATCCTTCTGAACATCTTTTTTGGAACAGCCTTCGCTCGCCGTTCGCAGAATGAAACCGGCCTTGTCATGGGTTACAACCTCATCGAGAATCGCCCGCAATCTTGCGCGTTCCTGCTCATCTTCAATCTTCTGTGAAACGCCGAGGTCGTGCATCCATGGCATCATAACGAGGTATTTCCCGGGCAGGGACAAATAAGTCGAAAGCGTTGGTCCTTTTGTGTTTATGCCCTCTTTGGTAACCTGTACGATTAAATCCTGTCCTTTTTTGAGACATTGCTGAATCGGAGGCCTGTCCCTAAGAGCTTTTCTTTTGCCGATGTGTTCGGTATATTCCTGTCCCTTTCTCATATAGTATCGCGGGTGCAGGTCGCTTACATGAAGGAAGCCGTTTTTGCCGGTTCCGAAATCTATGAAAGCCGCTTGAATCGCAGGCTCGATATTTACCACTTTGCCTTTATAGATATTGCCGACGTGGCTGGCCGCCGAAGTTCTCTCTATATAAAGTTCTTCGAGGCTGCCATCATGAACGACCGCGATTCTGCACTCGTCCGATTCGGAAAAATTAATAAGCATCTCTATTGACATAAAATTTTATTCCTTGTATCTGGTATTTAGTATTTTGTATCTGGCGTTTTTTAATTTATTTGCCAGTTAACTTTTTTTCTTACAATTAAACCGCTCACATTCGTTGTATCGATGCCGAGCAGTTTTAATATCTCGTCAGGTCTTACCGTTCCATTCGGGAAAACTTTACTGACGATTTTTACGCCGTCGCCGACAATTTCAAATTCCTTAAGAAACTTCGCTATGTTGACCGTTTTCGTGCCGCCTTTTTCGTTTATGATTCTCTCGGCCAAAATCTCTTCGCCGGAGTTTATTTTTCCGTTAAGACTATCAATATCCGCCTGCTGCGACTCGACACGAACAAAATACTCAACCTCAATCGGCTGATAGGCGGCATTTTTCTGATAAAGTTCAACATCAACCAGCTCAAATCCTGCAGGTAATTGCGGTGCAATCAGTTCTGCGTAAGCAGCATTATCTTTACAGGCCGAGCAAGGTTCAATTCTCACAGAAAAAAGCTCATCATCGGACCCAAGCCCGACATTTCTGGGCAGAGGCAGTGAAAACCTCGGATGCGGATTAAACCCCTGTGAATAAACCATCTCGATGCCGCTGCGAACAATCGCTCTGGTAATTGTCCGCATAGTTTCCTGATGCGACAAAAACCGTGCATTGCCGAATATTTTAAACCTACCCGCAAGAGTAAGATTGACCGACTCTATTTGCAAATCTCCTTAATTTTTTATTTTCGTTAAAATACTTCAGGCAGAACTTTTATTGCTGCGTTTCGCAGATAATTAATTACCTCACGCTCCGAATTCATCATCAAAACCTTCCTGGCCAGGTCATTGCACGATTCTATCGTCACGGAACGTATTATCTTTTTGATTTCCGGTATCATAGGCGGAGCAATCGAAAAGGTTCTATATCCCAATCCCAAAAGCAGCATTACAAATTCCGGCTCTGATGCCATTTCGCCGCAAATACTGGCGCTGATTCGAGCCTTGTTCGCATCATGAATTACGCTTCTGAGTAAGCCTATTATGGCAGGGTCTGCACCTGAATAAAGTGTCGAGACTCTCTCGTTTCCTCTGTCAACCGCAAGAGTATATTGGATAAGGTCGTTTGTGCCTATACTGAAAAAATCACTCTCGGTTGCGAGAATGGAAGCTGTCAGCGCAGCGGATGGCGTTTCTATCATAATACCAACAGGCATATTGGAATTGTATTTAATGCCGTCCTCGTCGAGGTCTTCCATCACGTCGCGCAAAATCATTTTCGCCTGCCGCAATTCGTGCAGAGAACTAATCAGCGGGAACATCACCCTTAAATCGCCGTGAACAGAAGCCCGGAGAATAGCCCGCAACTGCGTTTTGAACATTACCAGATTCTGCAGGCAAAATCTGATTGAGCGAAGACCAAGCTGAGGGTTTGTCTCTTTGGCAAAACGTTTGCTCTGAGTGAACTTGTCTGCCCCCAGGTCCATAGTTCTTATGACAACAGGCATATTGCCAAAAACGCGAATAACCTCGGTATAAGCGTTATAATGGTCTTCTTCCGTGGGTTCGGTCTGACTGTACAGATACAAAAATTCTGTACGATAGAGGCCTATTCCGTGTCCGCCCTTGTCAATTATCATTTCAGCTTCGTTCGGAAATTCGATATTTCCAAACAGTTGAACAGCCACGCCGTCGCGTGTAATAGCGTCGAGGTCTCGCAGGGCATCGAGTTCCTTTTCGAGCCTGTCAAACTGCACGGCAAACTGCTGATATTGTTTCAGCGTGGATTCATCAGGGTCGATTACGACAACACCCCGATTGCCGTCAATAATAACCGTTGCGGTCGGGTCGATATTTCGAGTTACATCCTCAAGACCAACCACCGCGGGAATGCCTAAAGAACGCGCAACAATAGCTGTGTGGCTTGTTCTTCCGCCGGCATCGGTGGCAAAACCCTTTATGAATTTTTTATCAAAACCTGCGGTCTGTGTCGGACTAAGCTCGTGCGCAACAACTACTACCTCATGGGTAATAGTTGCAGCATCTTCCCTTTTTCTGCCAAGCAGATGCCTGAGCAGGCGTTTTTCGATATCATAAATATCCGTCGCTCTTTCGCTGATATATTTATCAGGAACGGCCGCGAAATGGTTTGCAATATCCCTTAATGTGGTCGAAACAGCATATTCCGCCGTAAGCAGGTCATTATAAACAAGGTCGGTGATTTTTTTCCGCAGGTTTTTATCTTTCAAAAACCGCTGATGAACCGCAAAAATATCCTTGATATTGCCTTCGGCGATATTGTCATCTGAGCCAACGCCTCCGAGTTCAGCGGCGGCGCTCTTGAAAGCATCTCTGACTTTTTTAACCTCTGTGATTTTTGCCGATGAAAGTATAGACCGCCTCGGTATCCGGTAATCCTCCGAATCAATTACAAGAGGCTTTGCAATCGCAATGCCCGGCGAAACAGCTATACCCTTTTTAATTTCCATTTATTTATGCCGGAATTTTTCAGCCGGCCTGAACAGTTTCCTGTCGGCCTTCTTCATCGAACATTCTGACTTCGATAAGTTCCTTAATCGCCTCGACAGCCAGATTGCAATCGTGCCCTTTCGCTGTTACGGTGAGTTTTGTCCCGGCAGCGGCGGCAAGCATCGTAACCTGCATAATGCTCTTGGCGTCAGCCGAGGTTTGTTCATTGCTGATTTTTATATCAGATGTGAACCTGCTTGCTATATCGACGAGCAGCATCGCAGGCCTCATATGCAGGCCATTGCGATTTTTTATCTCGACATCGATTTTACAGACTGAATCAGGCAATTGCGCATCTCCTGTTTTTTGTCGGCAGCAAAACGTTCTAAAATCTACCAGGACGGATTCTGGTCGGCTTCAATGAGCAGTTCTTTTATCTGCTCGGCAGTGGTACTCTGCCTTAAAAATTTTCTGAAATTGTCATTCTGCAGATGATCAAAAATCGCCTCCATAGCCTGAAGATGCTGATCGCCTTCAGACGGGCTTATAAGAAGAATGATGGTATAAACAGGCTGCTTGTCAAGGGACGAAAAATCAATGCCTGTTGCGCTTACACCTATTGCCGCGACAACTTTTTTCACGGCTTTGTGCTTAATATGCGGAACAGCCACCCCCTTTCCGATACCTGTGCTGGCCTCATTCTCCCTTTTGATTACCGCCTTTGCAACATCCGCAAAGTTATCTTTGCCAAGTTTGCCGGCCTTATCAAGAGCGGTAATAAGCTCTTTGATAGCATCGTCTCTTTTAACAGACTCAAGCCTTGGTAAAATAGCTTTGGCACAAACAAAATCGGCTATCTTCATATTGGCTCCAAAAAAACTTACTTTAACTTTATATAAGAAACCATCTTAAATGGTCTTAACTCTCAGAAGCCCCGCCGGACATATTGGTGGTATGCTTATTATCGCGTTCTTTCTGCTTGTGTTTTGTCAACTGACGTTCCATTTTTTTCTCAGCCTCGTCAATGCAGGAATACATATCGCCATCGGCATGCTTTGCCACAAAAACATGGTTGTGTTTGGCTCTGACAATAATTTCTACACTGTTGGCGTTGCCGCCACCATTTCCTTCGACTATTACTTCAACATTGCTGATGTTGTTATAGTACTTTGGGAATTTTGAAACTTTATCATCAATTTTCTCTTTTATGGCATCGGTAATTTCTATATGTTTTCCAATAATTTTAACGTCCAATTTGCTGCTCCTTAAAAAAAAATATTGATTCACTCTTTAAACTTTTTTCCTCTGAATTATATAAAGATATGCCGGACTTGAATAGACGAGAACCCTAACCATACCCAGATTTATGCGATTGGGGACACCCCGCTGGAGGAAAAAACAAAACCGGACAAAGCGCCAAACCGCCAAAACGGTAGACAACAGAGCCATCAGCCCCCTAAAAAAGTAGGTTTTAAAATTCTGTAAAGCCTGCATTTGGCCTAACTTAAAATCCTTTTAGTATATTTTCTTCGGCTTTTTTCAGCCGTTAACATCGCCAAATTATGACAGATGCACAAGCAACATCTATCCGATACCTGAACTGTACTTTACAGAGGACTGCCCGTCAACAAAAAATGTGTAAAAATATGGGATAGCCAAGGAATATCGTACCCCCGATAAGAATAAAATGTATGACAATCGAATAATATAAACTCCTCATCAATGAAGCACTATAATGAACGAGAGCGTTCCTTTCATCCGTAAGTCCTTTATTTTCGTTGTTTGCAGGCTACGCAAATAAAGGACTTACGGCGATTTACGCAAGTTTTTTTTGAAAAAATGCGCAAATTTTCAGGTTTTTGTTGCAAAAATCGAGCATAAAGTTGCAAAATTCAAGCATAAATTTGCATGATTCAAGCAAAATTCTGCAACATTTTGCATAATTTTGCAAAAAAACGTAAAATTTTGATGATAAATGGCCACGAATTAACACGAAATGACACGAAATTATTCATTTTTTAACGAGTTTTGATACGATTTTTAAACGCTGATTTTATGGATATTTTTATTGCCTGTCCGGTTTGTCGGAATATAATGTAATAACAGTTATCAGTGAGCAGTTATCCTTCGACTTCGTTCAGGACAGGTCAGTTATCAGTAATGGAATTTTTTAGACACTGATTTCACGGATTTGCACGGATAACTTTTGTTTTAAGGCGGTGCGGAAACGCACCTGTAAAAAATCAAACAGCCCACTTTGACAAACAAGTTTGTGTCGGGGCTGTGTTTGATTTTTTTGCCGCTATGCAGCTGATGCCTTAAAACGTAAAATAGTAGATAGTACTCAGTAGGCAGAGAAAAGTTGAAGAACCCAGCACCGGAAAAAAAAAGGAATAAAACCCCGCTGCAACGGCTTGCGGGACAGGTTGGTGCGGGATGATGTTTTTAATTGTTAATTTTTAGACGCGGATTAACGCAGATTTACGCGGTTCTTTGAAAAATTTTTAGCCACCGAGTTCACAGAGGGCACCCGTTCGGCTGGATTCGACAAGCTCACCACAGGCAGCTCAGGGCAGGCAGAGTTTTTTTGTTTTAAGGCGGTGCGGAAATGAAGAAGATAGAACACAGAACATAGAACTCAGAAGAAAAAATTATAGTTGTTAGTCGATAGTCGTTAGTATAATAACAGCAATTCAGTTATCAGTTATCGGTTATCAGAAAAAGTGAAAAGTTGTGGAATCGGCTGTTGGGATTTTTAAATGACCCCGCATTTACATTTGGGGCTCTGACATTACAAAACGAACCCCGTCATAGTGATGGCGGGGCTGCTATGAGGGCAGTTGTCAAGGGTTATAATTAAATGTTTTTTTTCGCTTTATCTCATTGGTACAGTCTTTCTCTGTTGGATTTTCATAAATCTTTGGCTCAGTCTGC
>JBAZTW010000053.1:0-9805 GCA_041661665.1 Phycisphaerae bacterium
GACATCGTTAGTTTATGGCAGATTCGCCGCGGACAATGAATTCGATGCCTGCAAAGCAAGCGGCATAAGCCCGGCGATGTTAGTTTATCCGGGGCTTATTCTGGCAATCGTCGTCGCTATCGCAAATCTGATATTGAGTTTTCACGTTGTTCCTATTTATGTAAATCGCGCCGAAAATTCAATAAAAGCCGACGCTAAACAGATTTTGTTCAGGAATATCCACAGACAGGGATATTACAACCTGCCGGGCAGCGAGTTTAAAATTTATGCGGATGCGGCAGACGCTAAAAACTCCAGCCTGTTAGGCGTGGTGATTGTGGATTCCAAAACCGGCAAAAATACAATCGTTACTGCGGAATCGGCAGTGGTCAACTTTGACAATCCGGCCGGCAGGTTCAGCGAAGTAAAAATCTTCGCCAAGAACGCTTTTCGGTTCGAGGATAACGAGAACGTATTTTCTGCGGCGATATCGGTGATAGGGCAATTTGAAACGTTGATGAAGGATAATATAAAGTTTCAGAAAATTGAGCAGATAAACGCGATTAAAGCGTCGCCGATTCTCTATTATCCGATTGCTCTTACCGCGTGGACAGCATATGAACGAATGACTATTGAATTGCTTGCCGATGAGGTTAAAAAGAGCATAACGGCTGCAAAGGATAATTACTTTCAGTTATACAGCAAAGATAAGCTGCTGAAAATTACAGGAAAAAGATGTTCTCTTGTGCCGGGACAAAATGCGGTGGAAGTGGCCGGCGATGTTTTGCTGTTTGAATGCGACAAAAACAGCGGCGAACTGCTCAAAAGTTATCACGGCGAAAAACTCACTTTAAAACTTTCGGACGATACCGAAAAACGTCCCAGCGATACGCTGATACTCACATTTCCCAACGCAATATGGTTTGAGAAAGAAATCGAATATATCAAGCCGAGGTTCACGGCACAGGATATCAGCCTGCCCAGCAGTATCTCGGCAAAACTCGGCGAAGATATAATCGCCACGGTAAAAGAACATAAATATATTCCTAATCCCAGCGGACAGCTTGAAGCGATGATAAAAGAATTGAACCGGAAAATTATGGTTACGCTTTTTGAAATCAGGGCGGAAATTCATTCCCGCTTGGTTTTTGGAATCGGGTGCATTACGCTGATTATCGTCGGCATCGGGCTTGGCATCAGATTCAGAGGCGGGCATTTACTGACGGCGTTCGGCGTAAGCTCGATACCGGCCGCTGCCCTGCTGATATTTATTATGATGGGCAAAAATATCACCAAGAGCCATCCGACATATTTACGAGCCGATATAGGCATAGGGCTTATGTGGCTTGGGCTGATTGTGCTTACGATATTTGCGCTTATACTGTACAGACGACTATTGCGAAATTGATAATAATGAAAATTATTGACAGATATGTTACGAAAAACTTTCTGACGGGCTATGCCATTGCGTTTGCCGTGCTGATGGGTCTGCGCATAATGATTGATTTGTTCGTGAATATTGACGAATTCACGGAGCAGACTAACATCGGCTTTCTGGACGTTTGCAGAAACATAGCGATTTATTACGGCAGGAACAGTTTGCTGTATTTCAGAGATTTTTCGGGAATGATTACGGTTGTCGCGGCGGTGTTTTCTCTGGGCAAAATGACAAGAAACAACGAGTTGGTCGACGTTATGTCTTCAGGCGTAAGCCTGAAAAGAATAATCGCTCCGATATTGTTTTTGTCGCTGATGTTCACCGGAGTTCACGTGGCGGACCAGGAATTTTTAATTCCGCCCCTGGCAGACAAACTTGTTCGTACCCACGATTCGATTGACAAAACGCTGTCGTATGACTTATGGTTTATCAGCGACAGCAGCGGCAGCCTGTTCAGCTCGTCGCAATTTAAGGTCAAAGAGAACGTCATAGTCAATCCGACGATAATCACTCGAAAGCAGCGAGGCGATTCAGAGTTGTGGGACGTAACGGGCATTATTAAGGCTGATTCAGCTTCTTACGACCATGACGCAAAATCGTGGATTTTCGACAACGGCGTATTCTGCAAGATCTCCACGAAACTGGAAGACAGGCCTTCTGAAACGATTAAATCATATCCGAGCGACCTTACGCCGAGGGATATTCCCATCAGAAGAAAATCAGTGCAGATGGATTTGCTTAGTTCTTACGACCTTGTCAAGCTCGCCAAGCAGAGCCCGAAAGATTTAGCCAAACTTTATGCGCAGAAAAATTTTCGACTCACCGACCCGATAGTCAATTTGATTATGCTTATGATTTCGCTGCCGGTGCTTGTCTGCAGAGACCCCAAAACGCTTAAATCAGCGGTGTTCGTCAGTTTTGCGCTGACGGGGTTGTGTTATGTGATGACGTTTGTGTCGAAACTTCTCGCGTCGGAAGTGATAATCTCCGGCAAAGTGATGCCGGAACTCTGGGCGTGGCTGCCGATTTTTATTTTCCTGCCGATAGCGTTTATCGAATTAGATTCGATGAAAACGTAAAAATAAGAATACAGTAGTCAGAATAATTGTCATTTTTTGTGAGTTATAATTATGGAAGAATTTAAAATTGAACCGGCGGAGCGAATTAAAAGGCTGCCGCCATATTTGTTTGGACGTTTAAACGCGCTCAAACACTCCAAACGGCAGCAGCAAATCGATATTATAGATTTGGGCATGGGCAATCCTCTCGACCCGACGCCGCAGGTTATTGTTGACAAACTGTGCGAGGCCGCGCGCGACCAGCGGAATCAAAGATACAGCGTCAGCAAGGGTGTTTTTAATCTTAGAAGAGAAATGGCTCTGAAGTATAAACGCAAATGGGATGTCGAACTCGACCCCAACAACGAAATAATCGCCTGCGTCGGAAGCAAAGAAGGTTTTAGTCATATGTGCCTTGCGATGCTTGGGCCTGGCGATACTGCGATTGTGGCAGACCCGGCGTTTCCGATTCATATTTACGCGGTCGCTCTGGCGGGAGCGAATGTCGTTACCGTTCCGCTGGGCAATACCGAGCAATCACTGAAGGATATGATACACGTCTGCGAGAAGCTGTATCCGCGCCCGAAGGTTATGATTTTAAATTTTCCGCATAATCCGACGGCAATGACGGTTGATGACATCGGCTACTTTGAAACTGTAGTCGATTTCGCCAAAAAGATGCACATCGCGGTCATTCACGATTTTGCTTATGGCGAGACCTGTTTTGACGGCTACAAAGCGCCGAGCTTTATGTCGGCAAAAGGCGCAAAAGATGTCGGCGTTGAATTTACCACAATGAGCAAACCTTATAATATGGCAGGCTTTAGAATAGGATTCGCCGTCGGCAACAAAACAATGATTGACGCTCTGGGAACGGTAAAGGGCTATTACGATTACGGAATTTTTCAGGCGATTCAAATCGCCAGTATCGTCGCGATGCGCGAATGCGACAAGGATATCGAAGAACAGAATCTGAAATATCAGTCAAGACGCGATGTAATCTGCGACGGCCTGAACCAAATCGGCTGGCAGGTCGAAAAACCGAGAGGCTCGATGTTCGTCTGGGCGAGAGTGCCGGAAGAACAGTCAAAAGGCAAAGGCAGTATCGATTTCGCGATGGATTTGATGGAATACGCGAATGTTTCAATTGCTCCGGGCAGAGCGTTCGGCGAAAACGGCGAACATTATATGAGAATCGCATTAGTGGAAAACGAAAACCGCCTCCGACAGGCTGTCAGAAATATCAAAAGATTTGTGCAAAAGGGATAATTCAGGATACCACACTGTTATAAAAAAAGGACAGGTTTGATACCTGTCCTTTTTTATTCATCGCATAATTTACTACTCTACCTCATTCTTCGCCGCAGCAACAACCCGCCAAGAGCAAGCATCACCATCGTCGCCGGTTCGGGAACGATTGGTGCGCCGGTATTCATCCAGAGCGGCACATCGCTGCCAGTCCCATTAAGCCCTAATATAGCATTATTGTTACCAGTTATATCTATCGATGTTGTTCCGTAGCCTTCATCAAAAGTCCAATATCCAATCAATCCGCCTGAAGAAGGATTAATTGCCTGATTATAATAACTTTGTATTTCTGTGCCGGTTCTGGCATAATTCCAGACCCTGACCTCATCAACATAGCCTTTAAAAAAGGAGACTAAACTCGCCTCCATCCATATTGCTCCAATGGTAAATTCCTGAAGGCAGAGATTAGCTGGAGTTGGGGTTGAGTTCCAGCTATTCAACAAGCCACCGTTGGCATATATACTGAGTTTTCCATCAGAGGCTCTTGTGATCGCCAAATGTGTCCACGTGTTAATTGGCGGAAAATACTCCGTAGAATAGACATAGTCCGTATCAGAATTAGTTTCGTATCCTACCCCCACCCCAGTGCCCCATGTATCGTTTTGCGACCTAATGTCCAGATAAGGGGCGGAGCGGTCATTGCTGAAATCCTCACCTCTTCCCATAATCTTGGCAGTTACTGATGTAGTATTATAAGTAGGATTTACCCATGCTTCATACGTAAAAACCGGAGTCTGATAAAGGCTTTTATATGGCATGTGGGTATAATCATTCACACCATCATATAACAAGCTGTTGTTTGCGGCGTTTGCCATATTCACAGACATAGCTAATACCATGGCTGAACAAATAGTGTACATTAGAGTTTTCATGTTTTCTCCCTTTCTAAAAAGTTTTGTTATTAATTTGTACAAGCGCACTAACAGCCAGCACAGACTTATTATGGGGAGAGAATTTTAATGGAATACGTCCTCTCCGCCTCCGAGTGGCAGTTTAGGGTATTTTCTGCCTTATTTCAACTATTTTTTTGGATTTTTGTGAAAAAAATTGAAAGATGGCCGCTTTTCTGGTAGTTTTGGGCATCTTTTATGTGGATTTATCAATATCTGTCGATTTGATAAGCACATGCGTTCTAAATATCCACCATAATTGGCAGATCCCACCGATTACAGCCATAAAAATTATGCTTGAAAAAATCGCCATAGACATCATCAAAGCCTGCGAGGACGGCACATTATATTTCGCAAGCATTTCAATGAGCGTAAATTCTCTTACCCCCAAATTGGCTAATGATATCGGTAAACGCCCCAGTAAATAAATTAAAATACACTGCCACGCAAAAAGCCCAACGGGCACATTGATCCCTACGGCTTTGCCGGCCAAAACAAAAACAACAACGCTTGCCACTCCCGCTACAACTGTTATGAGCGCGATGTCCAGATGAAATCGCCATCCTGCTATTTGAAACTCTTTGATTTGAGAAAAGATTTCTTCTGTTTTTTTAAGAAATCTTTGCGGCACAATTTTTTTTAATCCCGAAAACATAGAAACAATTTTTAAAAGTATCGCCGGTCTAAACAGAAGCGATGTCCCGCCTGTCAACAATGCGATGCCGGAGACACTAACAACACAGACAATGGTATTTTTATTCAGCGAGATTATCAACAATCCAATAAAACCGATTATCATCATAACAATAATTTCAGTAAATTGGTTATACATCATCGAACTAAGCACATTTGTGCCTTTGCCGGTATTTTTTTTGAGAATGTACCATTTCACACCCGAACTGAGAGGCTCCGGCATAATAAGGCTGTAAAACGAAGCGACAGCGCTTACGGCTGTCAGAGTCGAAGTTTTCACATCGCAATTCTGCTTTTTTAATATCCATCTCATCTTTATCGCCCTAAACCAGAAAGCGACTAAAGTGGCAGCCCAGCAGGCAAAAACCAGCCACCAATTTGTCCGACTGAATATTGTTTTGAATTGGGCAAAATCAATTTTATACAGAACCACGCCCAACAGCAAAACTGTTATTATGATTCGTAGGATAATTTTGAAATATGCCGAGACAGTTTTTTGCATACGAGATTCTTTTATTATAAAATTACTTTTTTTCCAGTACAAAAAAATAATGATTCAAATCAACGCTTAGGCATGACATGCTTTCTTCGATGATATTAAAATGTTCACTTAATAATTTCCTGACTGCGGATTTTGAAAACCCTTTTCTTCCCATTTCCCAGCAATGCGAGATAAGTTGTCCATCATACTTATGCTTATGCCAGAATTTAGGAATTCTAATACAAAAATTTATATAAGGTCTTTTTAGAAATTTTGAAAAAATCTGGCTTGCAAAGATAACTTCAATGGAGCCAGAAGAATAAGGTGTCGATATAATTGCATATTTTTTTGTTATCCTGTGAATTTCTAATAGTGCACCAGAAACATCATTCCATGGAATATGCTCTATAACCTCCGCAGCAAGCACCGCATCAAAGGTATCCTTTTCTATGGGTATTTTTCTTATATCGCCTATAAAATCAGGTTTTAACTTCTCATCCAAATCCAATGTTTTAATGTCATAGCCGTGCTCAAGCAGATAATTTGATACAGTTCGATTGCCTATTCCTATTTCCAAAATGCTGTTTACTTTTAAATGGCAAATTGATCTAAGCTGGTGATAATAACTAATGAATCTTTCAAGACTGTCGTACATTTTATCAAAACTGTAATGATTATATTCCCTTACATTCTCTTGATTTTCCAAAAAAACACCTCTTTATTTTCAAAAAATTTAGTTTAACACTTCAAGATAGACAGATTTAATTTTCTTTACATGTTCATTTACATTAAATCGTTCCGAATATTTAAATGCATTATCGATAATTTTTGCTACAATACCGCTGTTGGCTACAAGAATTTCTATTGCTTCCGCAATATATGATGGTGTATTTTCTTTTGTAATGATTCCGGTAATATTATCTTCAATGATTTCAGATAAGCCGCCTACTCCGGAGGAAACAACAGGAGTTTTCATTCTCATAAACTCAACTGCGACTCTGCCGAAAGGTTCTTTTCTTGAAGGTACGACGCTGACATCAAAAGTCGCCATTATTTCAGGAATATTGTTGCACATACCAAGAAACTTTACACGAGATATGAGTCCTGTTCTTTCACAAATTTGTTCAAGATATTGCCGTTGCGGGCCATCGCCAGACAGTACCAGAAGATATTTTGAGGATTTTTTTGATAAGATTTCAAAAGCTTCGATAAGAATGTCAACTCCTTTGTTGTAGTGTAGTCTTCCAACGTAGCCGATGACAAAATCATTTTCCTTGATATTAAGACTTTCCCTTTCTCGAATGCGGGACACATTATCAAGGTTAAAGATTTTAAAATCGACGGGGTTATATAT
This sequence comes from Phycisphaerae bacterium, assembly GCA_041661665.1. GTDB lineage: Bacteria > Planctomycetota > Phycisphaerae > Sedimentisphaerales > UBA12454 > GWC2-45-44. The sequence continues at coordinate 7,202 of JBAZTW010000053.1, forward strand.
AACTTTAATTTCATCGCGAGGAATTTTAGCCTTGTTTTGCAGTTCGGATGCCATAGTATTTGAATTTGCAATTATCGCAGATGCTCTATTGTGCAGAAACATCAGAATAACCCTATATAAAAAGGATGCAAATCCCTTTAGAAGCGTTATGCCGCCTCGCTCGTGAATTACAACTTTTGATTTACAAAAAAAACTTGCTATTAAGCAAAGCATTATAGATTTATCGAGCTGGGGATGCAAAATATCAATATTATATTTTTTGGATATTTTTGCTATTTGGATAAATGCAAAAGGATTGTATTTTCCTGAATCGAGCCTGATAACGGGTACGCCGATTTCTACTTCATTGGGTTTATTTCTTAATGAACAAACAAGGCATTCGACATCGTCGGTCATATTTTCAACTATTGTCTTCAACGACATTTGACCGCCGCCAAAAGCAAGATGATCTATAACATACAATATTTTCATATTTTATATTTCTTTATATTAAGGCTTTGCATTCTTTTGATGTTTTTTTACATATTATAGTAATTGGATAATAAAATCCACTCCAACAGGTCAATAACAGGAAAGTGTTTCTAATGATAGAGTATTTGTGCAGCAGCATAAGCATACATCTTAAAAATTTATTATTGACTTTGTTAATCTGTTCGCTGTTAAATTTGGCTTTAAATTCCTTCTTTCCTAATGAAATTAATTCCAATTCTTTTTCGTGCCGCTTCAAAACACTTGTTATCCCTTTCGGTTTCACAAGGTTAATATTTTCATAGACCGGCTTATATTTGCCAAGCATTTTAAGATAAATCCGACCCAAAGACTTATTCAAAAACGGCAGCCAAACTACATTAAAATGCCCTTCATAAAACGAACGATAATTTGGACATATATGACACATTATTCCGCCTGGCTTCAGCAGCCGCAACGATTCTTCGATAATCTGCGACACAGAGTCAACGTGCTCAAGCACCTGAAACGATACTATAAAATCAAATGACGCATCATTGAAAGGAAAACGACCGCCATCGTACAGCCGAACATCAAGCGATGGAAACGCCGCCTGTACATTTGACACATACACAGGGTTTATTTCAAGACCAACGGCATCCAGCCCTGCCTTACGACATTCATCAAGGAAAAGCCCGTTCTTGAAGCCAATCTCTAAAAGCCGTTTGCCCTGCCGCTGGCTGATTCCGCAATCCTGCATAAAATCAGTAAGCTGGCCGGCAGCTTTTTTTTTAAGCTCGTTTTGATTATTGTCCGCCTGCGACTGCATCATATACCTGTGAAAGAGTTTTTGATTCAAATCCTTTTTTGCAAATATATTCAATCATCCGTTCCAGCTTATCGAGATAACGCATTTGCTGTGATTTAGTTCGCACATACGGACTTGCCTGCGGTATCACTTCCATACTGTGAAACATCATATTCAGGCAGAGCATTTCATTTGCCTCGGCCGAAACTTCATCTACGAGCCGTTTCATTTCAAACAACGTCATCATCGACGGCCTAAGCCAGCGATAACAATACCACCATTTCGGCAAAAGCCCAAAACGTTTGCGTCCGACTGTTACCGGAATTTCCAGCAGCCTGCCATTTTCAATCCACTTAGGCTGTGAGTTCCAATTACTAAAATCAGGCCCGCCCTTCTTTTGCCAATTTATGCCCGGCGTTACAGATGTGTCAACCTTGTAGCCATTTTTGATTAGCGATGCAAAAGTTGTCTGCCCCGCGCCGAACCGCGCGGCGCGATAACTCATCGGCCTATACCCAAATCGCCTGTAAAATAATTCCGTGATTGCCGTTATTTTTGCGGACTCAACATCAGCGGGCAGATTGCAGGGAAATTCATCGCTTTGCGTACCTGCAGGATTGACATATTCCACTTTGGGGTCAATGTACTCCGAATGCAAATGTGCGCCGAGTTCGCAATCGACAAGCGATTTAAACAGGACAACAGAATCGTCGTCGTTAAGTACTTCGGGGCTTATCAGATATGTCGGTTTGATGCTATGCCGCCCAAAAAGCGGCGTTAATATCCCTTCGATACCCACTCGAATATTTTCAAATGTCAACGGGTTGGAACGATGCCAGCTTGTACTGCAATCCGGCTCAACATCAATCGTTATACAAAAATACCTTCGCATACTTTAAACCTTATATCTGCGCACTGACTAAATACGCCCACGACAATCCAAGTCTGGCGTTTAAAGTTTTTATCTCGACGCTGTTAAAACCCGCTTGTCGCGTCATTTTTTCGACAACGGATATATTATAGCAGTATTTCGCTATATGTCGCAGTTTCTTTGCCGCCGTAACATAAAGTATCCCCATACCTTTATCAGCGATAATCGTCGTAAGCAGCATTCCCCCGCCGCTAAGCATCTGTCGGGATTGACATAAAAACGCCTGCAATTGTTCGTGGTTTAGATATTCCGTCATCCACATCGACATTACAACATCAAAGTTTTTTTCGCCTACTGCCTCATTAAGCCTTGCCGCATCGCCTTTGTACACCTTAATCGGCAACTGACATAAATGCGGATTCTGGTCAATACCGCACACCTTGTTGCCATTCATCACATACCGCGTGTAATAACCCGA
>JBAZTW010000054.1:0-9060 GCA_041661665.1 Phycisphaerae bacterium
CGCGAGCGTAAGCGACCGGTCAACTTGTCATTCCCGCGATAAAAATTCGGTTAGTCCCCAGCTTTACCTGTCTCGGCGAAGCGCAGCGAAGACGGATGCTGGGGGTTTAGCGTGTAGGGTGGGCTTCAGCCCACGCGGTTAAAATCTCATCGGCCTTGCCGATTCCACCTTCTGTCTACTGTATTCTGAATTCTGTATTCTCTTTTCACAACTGATCACAACTGATAACCGTTAACTGCGTTTCTTTTAATTTTTCACTCCATCTCCAACGTCCTATAATATATGTTATGTTTCACTCGGGTTTGTTTCTACGCCAATCAGGGCTATATTTGGAATTTGTTTAGGATTCTTGTCCGTCCGTAGCTTTAGCGAAGGCGGATAGATATTATAATTTAGGATTTTCAGTCCTACTGAATACTGACTACTGGTTATTGACTATTGTATATTTCTGCAATTTTTCACTTTACACTTTTACTTTTTAACTTTTTTAGTATATTCCCTCTTCTAACCAGTAGCTCATTAACTCCGCAAGATCGTTCACATCTACGTCTCCGTCGAAATCCATATCTGCAAATTCGCAGTAGCTGTTGTAAGGTGCGCAATCATCTCTTTGCCAGTACCCTGCGAACACCGCCCAGTCCTTTAAATTATTTTTCCCATCTGTATAAATATCCGCGGGCGATATCTGCCATGGCAATATCGGATACCCATCAAACGCCATAAACCAATCCGCCTCATCGCCGTCCGTGTACGAAAAATCCCAATCTATAAAACTCGCCTGTTGCTTCATCTGCGTATCCGTTATCGGCTCACCCGCCCCATTATCCGGCCCAGCCGTTTCAAGAAAATAACAACTGGCAAAACTGCCGTTGTCATTAGTATTGTCTCCGCACAGCCCGCCGGTACCTCCTTCATCTCCGCTTACAGCACCTGTCGAATAACAGCCCGTGATACAGCTACTGTTATAATTGTATCCGCACAGCCCGCCAAGAGAACTACTTCCGGTTACAGCACCTATTGAATAACAGTTGGCGATGCCACTGTTGTTGGCATTTGCACCACACAGCCCGCCTGTAGAAAAAATTCCAGTTGCATTGCACGTCGAATAACAGTTGGTTATGTTACCGCCTTCATAATTAAATCCGCATAACCCGCCAATACGAAAATTTCCGGTTACAGTGCCCGTGGAATAGCAGTTGGCAATGCGGCCTCCATAATTCCATCCGCACAGCCCGCCAACACATTTCTCTGTACCAGCGATATTTATATTTTCGATACCGATATTTTTTATAGTGGTATCAAAACTGATTTTGCCAAAAAGCCCAAGATACAAACCACCTGAAATTGAAAGATTTGATATGATGTGATTATCGCCATCTAAACTGCCGACAAAACATTGTATAACGGCGACAGACCATTGTATTCCATCAAGGTCTATATCATTAATAAGTTTATAGCAACTGTATGGTTTTTGCCATACTGCCCCAATATCGTTGACATCATATATCAGGTATGGATTGGCAGCAGTGCCTTGTCCATCAAATTCATAAGGCATAAAATTGCTATCAAAAATATAAAGCTGCGGATAGCTGCTTGATTTCATTGTCCAGTACGAAGAAGTTCCATTGGCACTTTCGCCAAAAAAATCCCAACCTGTGAAACTGGCCTGCTGTTTCATCTGCTCATCATTCAAAGGTTCACCAAAACCATTATCCACCCCAGCCATATCAAGAAAATAACAACTAATGTAGCTGCCTTCTTCATTAAATCCTACCAGCCCGCCGGTATTAGTCGTTCCGATTACAATGCCGGTTGAATAGCAATTGGTGATACTGTCACGATTTTCTCCACACAGACCACCGGTCCTGTCGCCACCTCTTACATTGCCAGTTGAATAGCAGTTAGTGATACTACTACCACCATTCATTCCGCATAATCCGCCAGTAGCGTAACCTCCGCTTACAGAGCCTGTTGAATAACAGTTGGCTATGCAGCTATCATAATTAAATCCGCACAGACCGCCGACATCTTCATTTCCTCTCATATTTCCACTTACATTGCCGGTCGAATAGCAGTTGACGATGCTGCCTTCGTAATTCTCTCCACACAGCCCGCCAATACCCCAATGACCGTTCACAGTGCCGGTCGAATAGCAGTTGGTGATGATGCCATTATAATTAAATCCGCACAACCCGCCAATCCCCATATATCCGCTTACTGAACCAGTAGAATAACAGTTAATAATGCTACCGGCGTTTATCCCACACAACCCGCCGGTATAGGACGAGTATTCTCCATCAATAATATTCACATCTTCTATGCCAAGATTTTTTACAAAGCCGTTCGAACTAATATTTCCAAGCAAACCGAGGTAAGAATTGTTCAATCCGTTTGCGTCTATTGTAAGCGAAATAATTGAATGACCATTGCCGTCAAAAACGCCACCAAATGCTGTCCCGTCAAAATCGTAGTTTGTATTGTCTATATCCGGCGAAATTACAGCCTTATCAAAAGTATATCCAGCCAGATTGATATCGTTGGCCAACACAAAGCAGGAATTGTAATCTGCTGGAGTATTGCCTAAAGTAATCAAATCATTTGGGCTGGAAATTTGGTATGGATTTTCTGACGAACCTTCTCCGCCGGAGTATTTAGCAAAACAGAAATTTGAAACTAACAAAACCACCGAAACGGCAATGCAGACGACAGTATAAAATTTTCTTCTTTCCATATATTCTCCTGCTGAAATTTAAAATAGCCAATACACAGAATGGGTACTATACATTTTTTATCGTTAAATTTCAAGCGAAAAATGACAAAATCTGTTCCGCCGCCCTGTCGCGTTGGAGCGTATCGAAAACGGACCTGCGACATTCCTCATTCTGTCTACTGAATTCTGTATCCTGAATTCTCTTTTCAAAACTTCTCAAAAACCTCTCAAAATTGATAAAAACTTGTCAAAAATCAGTGAAAATCTGCGATGAAATTTGATTTTTTTTGAAGAAATTTTACAAAATTTTGCAAAAAGTTGCAAAATTTTGTCATTTTCGTGTAACTTTATATTCGGGAACTTGCGCGTTTGGCTCGAAAAGTTACAAAAATAGCCACAAATCAGCCAAACGCGCAAGCGTTTTTCGATTAAAAGAAGGATAAATCTTTACCACTTTCTGAAGTCTGACATCTGACTGCTGATAGCTGACCGCTGAAGTCTGACATCTTTTGGTTATTGACTACTGACTATTGACTACTGTATATTCCTGCTATGACACAATTAAGCGTAAATTTGAATAAGATAGCTCTCGTTCGCAATTCCCGTTCGCTGGGGATTCCAAGTGTGTTAAAGGCTGCCGCAACTTGCATTTCTGCCGGTGCTTATGGCATCACCGTTCACCCCCGGCCGGACGAACGCCACATAAGATATTCCGATGTGTACGAATTGAAGAATGTCGTCAGTCAGGTCGAATTCAACATCGAAGGCAACCCGTTCACCGGCAAATATATGGATTTAATGCCCGAAATACGCCCGACACAGGCGACATTAGTCCCCGATACGCCCGGCCAAAACACCTCCGACCACGGCTGGGATTTGAATGATAAAAACTGCCAAAGACTCCTGCCAATTATCGAAAAACTCAAATCGCTCGGTATCAGGGTAAGTCTTTTTGTTGACCCGGTAATTGAGATGGTCGAAAATGCCCAAAAAATCGGCGCAGACCGAATAGAACTTTATACCGAACCTTTTGCGGCAGTTTTTACCCATAAAAAAAATCTCGAATCAATAACGGCGGATTATGCCGCCGCAGCGAAAAAAGCCGCCGAAATCGGCCTCGGCGTAAATGCCGGCCACGATTTGAACCTTGACAATCTCGGCTATTTCTGTAAAAAGGTAAAGCCTGTAATGGAAGTTTCCATAGGCCACGCTCTTATCGCCGATGCGCTCGATATGGGGCTGGCAAATGCCGTCAAAGCATACTGTAAAATACTGAAAGAAAATTCGTAAGGAGTTTGTAAAATGTTCAGCGGAGCAATGGTAGCTCTAATAACGCCGTTCGATAACGGCCAGGTTGATTTTAATACGCTTGATGAATTGGTCGAGTTCCAGTTAAAAAGCGGCACTAACGGCATCGTTCCCTGCGGCACAACAGGCGAATCGCCCACGCTTAGCCATATCGAACACAAACAGGTAATCGAGCGGGTTGTAAAGGTCGTCAACGGCAAAGTCCCTGTAATCGCAGGGACGGGCTCAAACAGCACCGCTGAAGCGATTGAACTGACCGCCTTTGCGCGTAAGGTTGGGGCGGACGCTTCATTGCAGGTAACGCCCTACTACAACAAGCCGACACAGGAAGGTTTTTTTCAGCACTTCGCGGCAATCGCCGAGGAAGTTGATTTGCCGATGGTTCTCTATAATATTCCAGGCAGATGCGGAGCGGGTATGACCGCTGCGACAATAGCCCGGCTTGCTCAAATTGAAAATATCGTCGCGGTCAAAGAGGCGACCGGCCAGTTGGACGTTTCAAGCGATATCGCCAATTCCTGCGATATTACGATTCTGTCTGGCGACGATTCGCTCACCCTGCCGATTTGTTCGGTCGGCGGCAAGGGCGTTATCAGTGTCGTCGCAAATATAGTTCCCGCCGACGTTAAGGCGATGATGGATTTGATTTTAGAGGGCGATTTGGTATCGGCCAGAAAATGGCATAACAAGCTGTTCAGGCTTTCACGAACGATGCTCGGTATGGCAACGAATCCGATACCTGTAAAGGCCGCTATCGCCCTGCTGGGTATGGCTTCGGAAGAAATGCGGCTGCCGATGACCCCGCTGACGGCAAGTCAGAAAGAAGAACTCAAAAAACTGCTGGCTGATTACGGTTTGAAGGTTTAAAATCAGATATCAGACTTCAGCAGTCAGATGTCAGACTTCAGAAAGTGGTAAAGATTTGTCCTTCTTTTAATCGAAAAACGCTTGCGCGTTTTGCTCGATTTTCGGCCAAACGCGCAAGTAAATTGCAAATTTTGTAAAATTTCTTCAAAAAAAATCAAATTTTGAACGACTTTTGAACGATTTTGAGCAAAAATCATCGAGTTTTTGCAAGTTTTGATGCGATTTTGAGAAGTTTTGAAATCTGTATTATTCAAGCCTAAAAATATTAACTAATCCTCTTTCGCGTTTTATTTGAGTCACAAATTTGTAAGGGCCGTTGTCTTTGGGGGCAGCCAGAAATGGTATATTTGTATCGAGTTTCTGTTTGTGGTATCCGTAATGGTCTCGGCTTAACCCTTCTCTGCTTGCCCACACAACATAAGTGATTCTTTCCTGTCGCAGTTTCTCCACCAATTCCTGCGGGCTGTCGGCAGAAGGAAACCCAACGAAACAGGTTTCAATCTCCGGCGCGAATATTTTTACCACCCCTACCATATACACAGCCATTTTTTCATCCGACTTGGCATTATCAACAAACCAGTCGGCCAGGTATTTAAACTCGACATCCTGTTTGCCGTCGCCAAGCAGCGGAGCGATGGAAAACTGGCTTGATAAAACAATCAAAACCATCACTGCTGCCGTGGCCAAATTTGGGAATATATATTTGGCTTTGTATATTATGCCCATAACAAGAACTATTAAAACAAAAGCAAAAATTACAACAAATGGCAGATATTTAACAGCCTGACAAATTGCTGTCAACCTGTTTAAATAAGATACAAGCGGTATTATTGAAAGAACTGCAATAAATAATACGGCTATCTGGCAAATGCGTATCATCGGAATTGGCAGTTTGAGTTTATCTTTTACAATCAGCCAAAATTGTTTCAGACCGAATAAACTTATTAGCAATGCTATCCAAAAACTTGTCGAATGGAATCTTGGAATGGGATAAGGATAATAAGCGTGAAGTAAAAAATAAGGAACAAAGAAAATCAGCAGAACAAGTATTTGCCAATTTTTCTTTAAAAGTCCGTAAATTGCTCCGAATATAAAAGTTGTCGAGGCCATAAATTTACTAACTGCCCATAAAATGTCAAATGCCTCTCTACTTGAAGCTGGGTCGATTATAAACAGTGGCCTAAAGCCCACGTTCCAGATCAGCTCCAGATGTTTTATTATTCCGGTTCGATTCTCCACTGGTTCGGAAAAATTCTGCCCATATTCTTTTGTGAAAACTGAAAAATAATGGCCTGCCAGTGTATCGCTATGCAAAAAAGTACCCCAAAGCCATAATCCCAACGGCACAGAAGCAAACGCAGAATAGCCAAATGCAATGAGTTTTTCCTTCTTTGTTTTTTTGTATATCATATCCATTACAAATGCAGCAAAAATCAACGCAGCGCTTTCATATCGCACCATTGTCGCCATTGAAGCGGCAAGATACGCCCAGCTTGTTCGTCTATAAATAAGATATGTTGTCAGCAGTACAAAAAACAGCAATGGCGTTTCAACCAGAGGCTCTCTTAGCATATACAAAACCCAGGGTGTCATCGCGCAAATAATCGCAAACCAAATCGCTGTTTTGCCTATTATTTTTTTGCCAATAAGCCAGAAAAGAATAAGGTTAAGCGGATGCAGAGTCGCGTTCAGCAGCCAGCCGCCCTTTAAATCAGGGAATCTTCCGCCTGCTATTTTGCCAAAGGCAATCTGCAGCATACCTGTAAGCGGCGCCATTTTAAAAGTGCTCGGACATTTAAACTCCAAAATTTCGTGACCTGTCAGAATAATCGTTGGAAAATCGGAAATCGGTACAACTTTATGCCCGAACAGAATAAAACTCTGATAAACGCCTATTACCAGCAAAACAAAGACAGTAAGCCAATCGAAAATTATATCCTGTTTGACAGTATCAATTTGCAATTCGACCTGTTTGAATTTCTGTTTTTTGGATTTCATTTTTTCTTAACCTCAATTGTTTGAAACATCCCTAATATACCATTAGCAGGCGACAAAAGCCATTCAATACCGGCAATCAGGCTGTAGCAGAATCCCGGCAGCAGTTGCCGCAGCGTCAAACCTCCGCTTATAAGATATCGTAGCGGAGTATGCGGAGCAATTTTTAAAATTTTCAAATCTGGAAATTCATTTTCAAAAATTTTTCTGTCACGATTGAAAATTATCCACGGAACTGCGCCATTAGCACAGGAAAGCGGCCCTGTCGATTCCATTTGCCAGCCGGCCTTTTCATCAAATCCCTCGTGGTGAAAATTTTTATATATAAACCGCCCCCACAGAGTATTTGCCGGCTCAATCATTACTATTTTGCCGCCGGTCTTAAGACACCTGACAGCCTCCTTGAAAAACATCCGGGGATTTGGAATATGATGCAGCACATCGAACATAAAAAACGCATCGACGCTTCCATTCTCAAACGGCATTTGCTCGGCGGAAAAAACCATATCAACGCCGGGGACTTTTATCACATCGGAGGTGATTACGTTGGGGATAATTTCTTTTATGAACCCTCCGCCGCTGCCAAGCTCGACTAAAGTTTTGGATATGGGATTGTCAATCGCATATAAAAATTGCTTATAGAAATCTATGTAAATCTTCTTAAGAAATTTCTTATTTTGGATAATTTTAAAATGCAATAACGTGGTTAGCGGGTCATCAATACCACGAGTATTGTTTTTTTTAATTTTTAACAAGTTAATAACTTTCATCCTAAATTTCTCTGCTACAGAATAAATAAACCAGGTTTATAAACAAATTTTATTTGATGCAATCCTTCTTTGACTGCGACAGATTTAAATGTGCCGAAAAGAAGTTCTATTTTTACTTCCCGGCTGTCAACAAACGCTTTCCAGCCATTGTCCCAATTATCTATAAAGCTGACGTACCCTGATACAGGAGTCTGGATTTCCCACTGCAACTCATCTCCGGTATATGACAAAATATGCCCATGATTTTTGTACCGCAGAGAATCATTTAAAAATTCTTCTATAGTTTTATAATCGATGGACATAGAGAAAAAAACTCTTTGTTTGCCGAGTACTCCAAGCAGAATTTTTCGAGCTTGTAAATTACCGGAGTTTTGTTTCAAAAATTTTACATAACGGTCAAAATACCAGTTTTCCAATGTTCCCACACTGAAAACAGGCATCAGGGAAATCGAATAGTTGCCGTCTATCCTTGAAAAATTAAATGATGCGGGATTAAATTCAACAACATTCGGCTTGTTACGATTATCCAGAGGCTCTTCATTATGCGTCCACATATGCGTTCCAACAGGCCACATTTCAATAGTTGCGGCGGCTATCAGAAAAAAAACAATGAAAGTTTTTATTTTACTGGTCGCTAAAACATGTTTTTTACTAATAATCAAAACCAATAGAATAATTGCAAATGATATAATTCCCGAATACAAGAACCACTCATTATATCCTGAAACATTTTGGAAATATTTTATCCAGTAGTGGTCATATACTTTATTTAAAATCAGATAAAGCTGGACACATAGAATTGCAACATAAGCTGAAACCAGCGTTAAAATCCTCTGATTTCTTTTCCAGAAACTTTTGTTCTGTATCGGAATATCGTCGGAGATCCTGTCCTCAAAATGATTAAAGGCCAGCGATAACAGCCATGCCAATATAGGCAAAAGAATAATATTCAATCTGCCCCATGTTCGAAGGCTGGAAAATCCCGGCAGATGTTTCCACAAAAACACAAAAAGATATGAATTTTTACCATAAGTTATATAGCTTATAAATCCAATCCAAAGAATGAAAAATACTTTTATGGCTATTTCACTTGTAAGATAAGAATCAGGCTTTTTCGCGACTATTTGCCTTTTCAAATTAAATTTGTCTGTTGATTTGGCGAATAAATATAAAAAAATTATCAATAACGCCGCAATACTGAAAAAGTACACTCCTTCCGTTTGCGCAGCCGGCGGATAGACCAGTGAACCAACCGTGTCCATAAGATTAAATATGTGCGATGCGGAATAATTAAAATCCTTACCAGTTCTATCTGTTGTTTCGGACATCAGATTTTTAATGTCCAGCAAATATGGCCCGCAAATTAGTCCCGCAAAAGCAGCACAGACCAGGAAAGTAATAATAACAACT
>JBAZTW010000055.1:0-8841 GCA_041661665.1 Phycisphaerae bacterium
TGGCCTTTGTGCGTTCACAGGCGCAATCAAGAATGCAATACAGTTTGTCGCTGATAGCGCCCAGAGCGTCAGCCGATGTCATCATCTTTTTCGCTTTGACATAAGCTTTGATCTTGCTGGCGACTACCAATGAGTCTCTTGTCTTGCCCTTTGCTGCTGCTTTTTTCTTTGCCATGTTAAAAACCTCCATGCAAAATTAATAAAAAATCCTTAACTTTTATCGGCCTTTTTCCGACAAGGTCGATTTGTACGGCCTATTCTGAACACTTATAAGACGTTTTGCAACAAAAAAATTATGAAAAAATATAAAATTTTTGCATTTATACGCCGAATGAGCGAACTTTTGAGTTATTTCGCTCCCATTTTTGGTCGAAACTGCCAGAGGAAGCTGTTATAGCGACGAATTTTGGCTTTGTACGGAGTTTATAAAATGAACGAACAGGACAATTCAAAATCCGCTTTACACGATTATGTAACAGTGGCAATCGCTGAAGATGTTGACCTTGCCGATGAATACAGAGATTTGCTGGCAAAGAACAATATACCCGCAGCAACCGCAACGCAGAAAAGTTACTCATCCGGCGTTATCGGAATCGCCGTAATGGTGCCGGAGGCCTGCGTAGAGCAGGCACAGGAAATTATCGAATCCTGCCAGGATTTTGACAATTTTCTCGATGACGCGTTCAACGACCCCGATGAATGGGATTACGGGCCGCAAATGGGCGATACTGAAGATGACCCGGATAACGGAAATTATTGATGTATATAGATGAAGACAATGAGGTAATAAACGTGGATAAATTTGAATCACATAAAGATAACAGCTTTATGGCTGAAAGACAGTCGGCAACCGAAAGACGCAGAAAAGGCGGACGAGGGGAAGTTGTTGACAGACGGCTCGGCCTTGATCGCAGACGCGGGCCGGGCAAACGGCGTTCCGATGACAGACGTTCTGCCGAAGAAGGCCAGCTTACGGACGAGCAGTTTAGTTTTTTGATGGCTGTTGACGAATATAAGAAATTGAATAATCGGCCGTTCCCCTCGTGGACGGAGATTTTGGAAGTAGTCAAGGCGCTGGGGTACCGAAAGGTAGCTGACCCTTGTTCTTTAGATGAATCGGACAAAAACGAGCCTGCCGAGGTAAAGGGATAAAAACCTTTAATTTTAAGCCCCCGATAATTCGGGGGCTTTTTTTATGCGCGGATTTTTAAATAGCCATGGAGGACACAGGGGAAGTCACAAAATCACAAAGCCCATAATACGTTTGATTAAAATGGTAGGCAATCTTTTGAGAAAGGTAAGCATGAGCGACTTTGTTGTTAGGCAACTGTTCTTTTATATCAAAAATAAACCTTATATTATTAGGGGTTACGGATATTAGCCCTATATTATACTCTTTTAATAAATTTATGTCCACCCTATGTGCAAATTCTTCACTAATAGCTAAATAGCTTTTATGAGAGTATGTTTTATATCTTAGGGCTTGATAAAAACCATTTTTCCAATCGCGAAGTTTTACCTCGATGGAAATGATTCTTTTCACAGGAGGAGAATATTTATTTTTTACAATAAAAGTCTCGTTGTCTATCTTTTCTAAAACACCAATTTCAACTAGTGCCTCAATTAGGTTAAAAACCTGTTTCTTAGAAAGGAAGAGATCCCTAAAGAAGCTTCCTGCTTCAATAATTTTGTTCTTACGATTTAGATAATTCATTATGATATGAATTAATTTGTAGTCCACTAATGTGTTATCATTAAGGCTATCTACCCCAACTGCAAAAACTAAGTCAGCAATTCCATTGCCACTATTAAATTCATTAACACAAAAATCTGTCCGATATTTTTCGGATAATTTTTGGGTTAGAATAGGAAGCATTTCTTTTTCTAATTTAAACATTATATTCTTCATTGAGCTTAGTAAAAAACTTTTTCCATTTACTTAAAAACATATATTCTTCTGGCTTGAATACCATTTTAAGTTTTGCATAATTTTCTTGAGCTTTTTTGATACGACTTAAATATGAAACCATCCGATCTTTTACTCCAAGATTTTTGATTTCGCCAATCTCTTGTATTGTACATTCTAAAAAATGCAACTTTGTATTTTGATCTTTAATTATTTCAACTGTGCTTTTTCCTTTACAGAAAATACAGTTACATGTCCCTAACACCTTAGCTATTTCTTCAAATCTTATCGGCTCTTTTCTCTTAATATAAACAGTACTTAATAATTCGGGAAAATAATATTTTACCCCCATATTATAAGCATCTTTTCTGTCTTTGTATAGATCTTCATAAAAACTTTCAAATCTTGCCGTCCCAGAGGTAAAACCAGCTAAACCAAATGAAATTAATCCTAACCCAAGCCCAATATTGACACGTCCTGCTAAAACCGGCCTTTCAGTCCATCTTTGGAGATCATGAAGGAATTTAAAATAGTGATACAAAATAATTTCGCCGGTTTCATTATCAATACAATCCGCATATATCATAAATCCGTCACAATCAAATGACGAAAAGGTGTTTAGCAAGTGTCTTCTATTGCCTTCATCTTTTAAACTATCAGCCTTGATGCAAACACCGGCATATATCGCCTTACTTGGATATTTACTATTTCTGTAATCAATACTCTCTTTTATGAGTTTACAATCCAAATCAAACCATTCCGCGATTGGATTACTTGTTGGAGTATAAACAACTGATGAATTATGAGTATAATGAAAAGGAGTCAGAAGAGTGTTTGCTTGCAACTCGACTTCCTTGTCAATGACCTGTTTTACATACTCCTGTTGTTTTTTGTAATCTCGCAGATAGTTTGGGGTTATTACGCTATAATCCTGTGGAGCATATGGAAGTTCACAAAGTCCTTTGGTATCTGTATAAGTGTCATATGCCAAGCGAATGGTTGCGGGATCAACAATAATTTTTATGTTGCTATTTTCTTGTATTATTTTCTTTAATCCTTTTTGGTGGTTTTCCAAGTTTGCAGGAAATTCCACAAATCCAAAATCAGGATGTTTTCCTGTGTATTGCTCAAGTACTGATTTGTCATCATATAATCTAAGAATAAACTTAGGAGATAAATCATACTTTTTCTTCGTAGGCTCAAAGCTTATTTTAATGGAATCAAAGATATCCTGAACTTTTGAGTAACGCTGGTATGGATTTTTTTCAAGCAATTTCAAAATCACATTTTCAATGTGATTGCTAATTTGAGATTCCCTTCGTCGTGGTGGTATGGCGGGGTCATTTTTGATTTTTTCAAGCAACTCTGGCAACACCTGAAAATCATAAGGAAGAACCTCAGTAAGCATCTCATATAAGATCACACCAAGCGTATAATAATCACTTCTTTTATCTATATGCTTACTATCCATTATCTGCTCAGGGGACATATAAGGACCTGTCCCAAAAACTTCCCCTGTACTCGTAATAGAAGTAAAATCAATAATCTTTGACAATCCAAAGTCTACAATTTTTATTTCCCCATCGCTCATGATTAAAATATTTTCTGGTTTTAAGTCCCTGTGTATGATACCTGCATCATCACCATCGCCGCGTAAATTATGCAGATAGTTAACGCCATCCAAAATTTTGCAAAAAATATCAAGGGCAGACTCTTCATTGAATTTCCCATTTTCATTTAGTAATTGTCGTAAATTTTTCCCATTTATAAATTCCATCACTAAACAATAATTTTTCCCTCCTTCCTCTTTTTCATCGTAAACAAAATCATCAACATATTTTACTATAGATGGATGCGAAACAGATTTCATTATTTCAATTTCTCTCTTTATTCTGCTGTTGTCGCCATGTTTACGAAATTCTCTTAAAACATAAGCTTCTCGAAAAACTTTTATTGCATAGAGGTGGCCATTTTTTTCAGCTTTATAAACAGCTCCAAATCCACCTTCATTTATAAATTCTATGAATTTGTAATCGCTAATTATTTTATTTAAAAACGCCATAAAATATATCCTCTCAATTTTTCCAGTTTTGCTATTTATCCCTCAACAAATAGATGTTTAATAAAATCAGTTTAATTATTGTCTTTGAAACTACAGTTATTGTCAAGTTTTAAGCTGAAATCTTTGTTTTTGGGTTTTAAATGAGGGATAATTGATAATTTATCCTATTGTAATACTTCTTTGCACAAAATTTGTGCCGAAGCCAGCAATGAGCTTTCGCTTAGGCTTTGAACTTTATTAAATTCTCGCTTTAATAGTCAATCCCGCACCCAAAATAAAGACCCCCATCGGCAGACTTGTCCTTCGTAGTTTTAGCGAAGTAGGAGACAATTCCACCTACTGCCTACTGAATGCTGGCTACTGACTACTGCTAAATTCCCGAATTGTTTAGTCGTAAATAAAACTTGCAAAAACCGTATCAAAACTCATCAAAATCCGTGAAAATCCGCTTATCTGCGGCTATAATCGTCAAAAAACGTTCAAAAGTTTGTAAAAACTTTCAATTTTTTGCAATTTACTTGCAGGTCTTTAATATCCAGAAGTGTTTTTTAGGTGTTAAAATAAGGTTTTCCCTTAAAATTGCCCTAAAAAAATAGGAAAAATACGCAAGTTTTTAAAAATAGTTTTTTTTAATCTTCAATTTTTATCGCTTCGCAGAGAGCGTCAATTTTGAGTTTTTGTGTGGTTGCAATGGAATCGGTTACGCCGATAAGTTTTGAAACAGATTCCTCGACTGCGCTCGGATGACAACGAACCCCGTCATACAAGATGACGGGGCTAAGCCTACGGAGGACAGGTTGGCCAAGACTATTTTTATGACCGCTCCATTATCCGCCGTCGCTGAAGCTATGGCGGACAGGCTGTCGCGGCTCTGATTCAAAAATCAAGAGCAGAGTTTGTGCAGTGCGGAGATTGTCAGATGGCGGACGGAATCGATAATTAAATCCGAGCCAAGTAATTCTTTGGCGGGGTAACTGTTGGTTATGCCGATTGTACGCATACCGGCTTTTTGGGCGGCGATGATTCCCCATTTTGAATCTTCAATGACGGCACAGTCGCCGGCGAAAATTTTTTCTTTAGAATTATCATTGAGTTTTTTCAGCGTAAGCAGATAACCCTGGGGGTCTGGTTTGCCTTTTTCAATGTCATCAGCGGTAACGATAACCTCAAAGGCTTTTTCAATTTTCGTACCTTTGAGCATAAGCTCGATATCAGCGGCAGTCGCGCCGGAGTTAACAGCAATTCTAATATTATTTTTTTTGAGTTCCTCTACGAACTCAATAATGCCGTCAATTATACTGTCGCCTCTGCCGATGAGTTTGTGAAAAATCTCGGTCTTTTGCCCGGCAAGCTGTTTAGCAGTTCGGCCTTTGAAATCGGCCTTGTAATCCCGCCGAACATCATCAATCAATTCCCAGTCGGTGCAACCCAGATATTTTTCGTAATACGCCACAGGGTCAAGCTCGATGCCAAACTCGGCAAAGGTCTGATTAAAAGCAGACAGATGACAAGGCTCGGAGTCCGCTATAACCCCGTCAAAATCAAAAATGAGAGCCTTGAGCGACACGGTTATTTCTCCTGCGGGACAGCGCCTGCGAGCGTTTCGTACTGCTCGAATGTCGACCTGTTGCCGCTGAGAATATTTTCGACCGTCGCTTTGATAAACGGATTGTTCTTTGTGATATATCTGCGTGCGAGGAGTTCCTTGCGTTTTTTCATACTTGTTTTTTCGCCGCCGGCCATTTCGGTCTGAATATCAACCTTGCTGCTTGCCTGCGAGCAGAACAAATAGCCGCAAATAATATTTATCGCGACATCTACAAGTCCCCTGCCGACTAAATCCATATAATCAACGCCTGTTTCCTTGACAAATGCGACGGCTTTGAACAGCAGAGCGGTTTGCTCCTTGAGGAGAGCGAGCAAATCGTTCACCTGCGGCTCATATTGCATAGCGGCAAGTTCGTCGATATATTTTTCGGCAGTTCCGCTGCAAACTCCGCGAACGGCGGCGACGACCTGCAACTGGCTTGTGCCTTCGTAAATGGTTGTGATTCGAGCGTCTCTGGCGTATCTTTCGCAGGGATAATCGCGCATAAATCCGCTTCCGCCGAGCACCTGAATGGCGTTATAAGCCACTCTGTTGGCCATTTCGGAGCTTAGATATTTTGTCATCGGGGTAAGCATACCGGCATATCTGCCGTAGCGGCGTGAAAGCTCTTTTACCCTTTTAAATTCTTCCTTGTCGGCAGGCGGGGTTGGTTCGAGAATCTTCGTATAGCCTATGTCGAAGTCAACCACCCTGCTTGTTTCATAGAGCAGCGTTCTGGCCTGTTCGACATCCATTTTCATATCAATAACCAAATCGCGAACGGCGGGCAGTTTTTCGATAGCTGCACCGAACTGTTTTCTGCTTGCGGCATAATCGCGGGCAACTCTGAAAGCCGCCTCGCCGATGCCGAGTCCCTGTGCGGAAATACCGAGTCTTGCGCCATTCATAAGGGTCATTACATAGGGAGCAAGTCCTCGTCTTCGTTCGCCGATAAGTTCGCAGGGCGTATTATCGAAGAACAGTTCGCAGGTAGGCGGGCCGTGAATGCCGAGTTTATCTTCAATTCTTCTGACGTGAACGGTCGGGCCTCTGTCGCAGGAGAAAAGGCTAAGGCCAAGACCGCCCGCCCTGTCAGGCTCGCTTCTGGCGAGTACCAGCAGACATTCGCCGCAGCCGTTGGTAATAAAGCGTTTTACGCCGTGCAGATACCAGTTGCCGTCGTCGCCCTGAAAAGCCCGCAGTTTGCATATCTGCAAATCGCTGCCGGCATCCGGCTCGGTGAGAACCATTGCGCCGGTTATTTTGCCATTGGCGAAATCGTGCAGATATTTCTGTTTAATTTCTTCGGAAGCGAAAAAGTTGATAGTCTCTGCGATGCCCTGCAAACCGAACAGGTTCATCAGCGATGCATCGGCACGAGAGACCATTTCGATGGAAATGGAGTGGGCAACGTTCGGGAAGTTCAATCCGCCGAATCTGTGCGGCAGAGTCGAACCCATAACATGAGCCTTTGCGAGCATATCGAGCGATTCTCTTATGCCATCGGCGTAGCTTACGGTGCCGTCTTCGTTGTGCGTGCTGCCCTGCCTGTCAATGCCTTCGGAACGCGGAGCGATAAAATCGCCGCTCAATTTGCCGACAGAATCAAGCACAAGGTCGTAATTTTCAATCGCCTCGGCGGCATCAGCGGGAGCGTAATCAAATTCCCTGGCGAATTTGAAGCCCTCTTCCATAAGCTCGGCGGCGCCGGCCATATCAATATGCTTAAACAAAAACTGAATGTCGTCGTTATCTTTGTAAAAATTCGCCATTTCTCAAATCCATTTTTATTTTTTATCTTTTATTTTTGATTTTCTTTTATGCTCTTGATTTAATCGCTTTAATCATTTTCGGCACGATAACATTAAGGTCGCCGATAATTTTATAATGAGCCACGTCAAAAATCGGTGCGCTCGGGTCGCTGTTGATAGCGATAATCTTCTGACTGTCGCTCATACCGGCCTGATGCTGAATAGCACCGCTGATTCCGATTGCGACGTAAAGAATCGGCCTGACCGTCGTGCCTGTCTGACCAACCTGATGGTCGCGGTCGATGAACCCAAGGTCAACAGCCGCTCTGGTTGCGCCAGGAGCTGCGCCGAGAACATTAGCCAAATCCCAAACCAATTTGAAATTCTCTTTGCTGCCAACACCTGCGCCACCTGCGACGACAATTCTCGATGCCTTTAAATTGACTTTCTTTTCTCGTTTGTGTTCTTTGAGAATTTCGAGCGGTAAATCTTCCTGCGTCAGGTGAACCTTCTCGACAATAATCTGGCCTTTTCTCGAAGCGACAGGCTCGGGCATCTGCATAACGCCTTCGCGAACGGTGGCCATCTGCGGCCAGCGGTCATAATTGATAATCGTGGCGATAATGTTTCCGCCGAAAGCGGGTCTGATTTGCAAAAGCAAATTTTTGTGCGTTATTTTTTCGGATTTAATCTCGTGGTCGCCGATTTGCAAATCCGTGCAATCCGCGGTAAGGCCTGCTTTGATTGCGCTTGCGACTCTTGGGGCAAGGTCCCTGCCGCAGGCACTTGCGCCGTAAATCATAATCTGCGGCTGGTATTTATGAACGAGGTCGTTTATTACCTTAGCGTAGCTGTTTGTCTGATAATGGCCGAGCAGCGGATGCTCAAGCACATAAACCTTATCCGCGCCGTACTGGCAAAGTCTCTCGGCCAGACCTTTTATTTCATCGCCGATTAAAACCATACCGACCTGTACGCCGAGCGTGTCGCCGAGCGTTCTGGCTCTGCCGAGTAATTCGAGGCCTATATCCTCAAGTTTGCCTCCGTGCTGCTCGGCAAAAACCCATACCTCGCCTTTTCTGTTCACTGAAATCATAGATACCATCCTGATATTAACTAATCGTTTTTTCTGTTATTAACTCGTGAATCATATCGCTGATGCCCTGCTCGGTCGGCTCTACTGTCTTGCTGTCGCGCGCGGTCAAAACAACGCTTTGAATACGATGAACCTTTGTGGGAGAGCCGTCTCTGCCGCACCACTGCAAATCCGCGCCAAGAAAATCCAAATCCCACTGCTTAATCAGAAGACCTTTTTCCTGCAACTGTTTATCCTTAGCGTCTGTGCCGGTCTGTTTGGCCTGCATTTCAACCTCAACAGGCGTTCTGGCATTCTTGTATTTCATCAATTTGTTGGCAACCGGAACTCTCGGCTCATTGGCCTCGTCAATAACTGTAAGCAGTACGGGCAGTTTGGCCTTTACTTCCTGCCAGCCGTTGCCGACGTTGCGTCTCGCTACGATTGTTCTTTTCTCAA
>JBAZTW010000056.1:0-8594 GCA_041661665.1 Phycisphaerae bacterium
ATTATACTTACTTGCTGAAGTACGAAGTTTTAAAGCGTTGTCGGCGACTATTTCAAAGGAAATCGGAAAACTAACAACTCTATGGCCATGCTCCCAAAAAAACTTTGCGGGCTGATCGTTAGGAGGAATAAGGTGCGTACTCTGGCCGCCGATTGTCAGAAGAAGAACCGGGTCGGAATCCAAATGGCTCGCATTCGGCGATGCTATCATCGCGGTTATTTCCCGATTGCCAACCGGAACTATAAACTCCTGGCAATGGAGACCTCTTTCGATAAGCGACGCGTATTCTTCAGTCATTGATTCTTTTCCTGTCCAGACAACCATATTTCAATTCACAACTATATTGCCAAAAAGCTTAATGGCATTCTCGCGAAATATTTTGCGTTTGTCCGCTTCTGAAATGTCGGCAAATTCTATTCTCATACGCTGCATCGGCGTGAAATACAGCGGAGTGTCCGAACCAAAAAGTATCTTGTCCGCTCCAATACGTTTAACGGTCATTTCCAGTACATTGGGCAAAATGTTCATAGCGCTGGAAGTATCCAAATAGACGTTTCCGCACCGCGACATCTCAACCGCTTTGGCGTGAAGGGTTCTATCGTCGTCCGGCGAGTTGCCCAGATGCGCCAATATCAGTTTTACATTCGGAAAATTGTCGGCAAATGGAACAAAATCTTCCGGCAAAGATTGCGCATCGCCGCTATGCGTCAAAACAATAAGATTATGTTCTGCGGCAAAACCAAAAAGCTCTTGGCCATATTCCTTAATATCGTAGATGTGCGCTACGGGATGTATTTTTATGCCGACCGCTTTTGTATTTTTAAACATTTCCACAGCCTGCTCATAACTTCTTTTTTCAAGGGGATTGACAACCACCCATTGCAGCAATTCGCTATTTTCAGACACAACTTTAGCGGCCGATATATTTCCTCCAAGAACATCGGCTTGTCCAAAGGGAAAAAGCGACTCCATTGGAGAAACAATGATTTTGGCGATATTGCATCGGCGTATAATACTGACAACTTCCTCCGGCATAGCAGAGCCGAAAGGCCTTATTATGTCTTTGCCCGCAGGACAATTTACGCCAAAATGTCCATGAATATCTATCGCAGGCAAAGAAAAAACGCCATTATAACCTTTCATTTTTTATTCCTGCTATCTTCATCATTATAACCCAAATAATATTATTTAGGATAAACTAATTCTGGATAATTTTTTTGCATCCATTCGCGCAATGCGGCAATGCTCTGGTCGCTCCAGCCGAGATATGGCGCACGGCAGCGTTGATGTGCCTTTAAACAGCCGGAGGCGACTGCCATAGCTTTGTCAACAACAGGGTCTGCGTCGCCCTGGCCGAGTTGGCCGATTAGCACGCCGAGCTGAACAAAGAATTTGGCGAGGAATTTTTGCATCCGCATCGCTTCATCCCACTTGCCTGCCGCGGCAACGGCATAAAACTTTTGCATATAGGCCGGATTCGTTCCGATAATAGAACTGTAACTTCCCCTTGCACCGAGCTGCATCGCCGAGGCAAGAAAATGTTCCGCGACAAAGTAAGACAGCATCGGCGTAGCGAGAATATCGCTCTGCAAACTTCCAAAATTGGTACCGGCAAACGTGTACTTCACGCCAACAAGCGAAGGACATACCTCAAGAATTTTTAGATAATCGCCGGCGTGCAAAAATCTCTTGCATCTGGGAATATTGTAATGAACAATCGGCATATCCGGGCATGCCTTGTAAAGGTCTTTAAAAAATTGCAGCACTTCGCGGTCGTTAAGCTCCATCCAGTACGGCAGGACAATCTGGGCGGCGCCGACCTGTTTTTTTGAAGCGGCATACTCAAATAAACGCAGCGTCTTGTGAGTGGCATCGCTGCAGCAGCCTATCTGCAAAGGTATGCCCGCATCGCCACACAACTGCGTCTGAATATCTACCATCAATTTGAATTCGTCAAAATCGATGGCGTAAAATTCGCCGGTCGAGCCGGTTGTATAAATGCCATGCGGCTTATGTTTAATCATCTGCTGAACGCCCGCCGCGTATGAATCAGAATCGAAACGAAACTTCTCGTCCCAGCACATAACACAGCCTGCCCATATTCCATAAATATTTTTTGCGTCTAATCGTGTCATCTTTTTTTTCCGGTAAAAGTTAGTAATTATTGATTAGGAGTAATTTTATTGCTTCTGCGTAAATACCAATACGTCGTCAGCCAGCAGCATTGTTCTTCGACCCAGAAAACATCGCGATAATCAGATTTATCAACGTGCATTCTTTCAAGAACGCCGTCGTCAAAACTTAAGCCTCTTTTGACATGATAAAAATCGCTGCGGCTTTTTATCGTTGAAATATATTCGATCATATATTTGACTAAAGCATCATCCTTGCAAAATTCGTGAGCATGCGAAAGGTATTTAGCGGTAAAAAGTCTAAGATTAAAAATAGGGTCAAGATCATTGCCTGCGGCGCCGCGATTGCCTGCTTCAATCATTGCGGGAATGTATGCTTGAATACAGTTATGGCAAAAAACTTTCAGGCTCGGATTGATTTTAGCGATGCGAGACATTGCTTCGATAACGATTCCGGAGGTATTCGGGTTGAAGTTTTCGCCATTGTAAGCCCCTTCTCTTGTAACCAGTTCTTTTTCAGCGCGTGAAAAGATGTAATCAAAACCGTCGAGATATTTTTTTCGCGGAGCAAGACTATATGCCAGTTGGAACAAATAAAGAAAATACGATTGAGCGAGAGTATGGACGCGATCCCACCAGACTGTCGTGCCCATAAAGCTGGTTGTATAATTATGGTCGAGCCACCAATCCGCGAAAGAAAGGAGCATTTCAGCGAGAAAGGCTCTTTCCTGCCGGTCAGCAAGTTCATTATAATATTTTTCCAAACCGAAAGTAATATCAGAATACTGGTCAACACTTGTTTCGCACATTTCAGGAATAAGATTCATACCGGCATAAGGTTTCGGAAGCCAGCCTTTTCCATAGCGATGAGTCTTTGCGGCAGTTTCCCACAACTGGTGAGTTGTATGCACTATTTTTTTCGCATAACCTAAAACTTTCTCATCCCTGGTAACAGCATATTTATCAACCAGTCCGTCGAGATATTTTCCGCTGCACTGGTGGCAATTTTCAAAATTCATCGCGAGATTTTTATATTCCCTCGGCATGCACGCCGTCTTTTGCATGTAACAATTGCGGTAATATGTTTGAACCAACGGCTAAACTTAGACGCTTACTCAACGTGAGGATATTCCCAAAAAGATTTATGTTATGTGCGACCTGTAAAGAAATGAAAGATACCAAAATAAAAATGGAGGCGGAAAAACAACTGGCACAAGAACGACGGCAAAACCGCTGCCAAAAAAAACTGCAATGGGAACACCAATTATCTCAAATATTACCGCCGCTATTCATAAAAGCACATTTGAGAGATTTACAGCAACCACTTTGTGAGAGAATACTAACCTTGCGACCAGAACAAGGACTATTTTTGTGGGGTGATGTGGGGACAGGAAAGTCTCACGCTATGGCCGCCATAGCGAGGTACTACATTACCAAAAATAAGTCCGTTAGAAGAATTAGATATGATTCTTTGCTGTTAAAAATCAGGGATACATACAAGAACAAGTCCGAATCGGAACTGACGGTGGTTACGCCACTTGTTGATGCTGACATCCTTATTCTCGAAGATATTGGCACTACTGTTGGGAGTGGTACGCAAGAGAGTGATTTTTCAATACGAACTTTTTTGCTGTTGCTTGACGCGCGGCTTGAAGACTGTAAGCCAACGTTTCTAACCTCAAATAAACCACAGGCAGTGATTGAGCGGAGTTTTGATGCCAGAGTTGCCAGTCGGCTGGCAGCGACATTGGGTGTGATGAAACTTTCAGGCATAGACAGGAGGAGGCAAACAAGACAATAATGGGCATTCTCGAAGATAAAAAACAGAATAGAGAAGTAGTGCATAAAACAAATACACAAACTCTGTTTTTTTATATTGACATGCATAAGTACATTCTATACAATTAGTTATGGTAAATAGTTTTGGTTAAAATAGTTTATGGCGAGCATTTTCAGACAACAATATACTGAATCTGATAAATCTGGTAAGAGAGTTACCAAAAAAAGCCGGAACTGGTATATCGACTACAAAGGTAATGATGGCATCCGGCGAAGGGTCAAGGGGTTTACGGATAAAATCGCAACACTTCAATTTGCGGCAAAGCTCGAAAAAGAGGCCGAACTCGCTCAAGCTGGTATTGTTGATAGATATAAAGAACATCGCAAACGGTCATTACTTGCGCACCTTGATGAATTCAAAAAATCATTGGAGAGCAAAGGCTGTACTTTGCAGTACGTTAATCTCACATACAATCGGGTGAAGAGCTTAGTTGAAGGATGTCATTTTATTTACCTCGCCGATGTGCAGGCCAGTACCGTACAGGGATGGATTGCCGAACGTAAGAGAGATGGTTTGGGACTGAAAAGCTGCAATTATTATCTCGGAGCGGCTAAGGCTTTTTTCAATTGGATGAAAGCTGATAGACGAACTGATGAAAACCCCTTGGCCTACTTAAAAGGGTTCAATCCCAAAGTTGATATTCGTCACAAACGCAGAGCACTGGATACTGATGAACTCAAACGGCTAATAGAGTGGGTGGCCAATGGCAAAAAACATCACAGTATGACAGGCCGCGAGCGGTTAATGTTGTACGTCCTTGCTGTAAATACGGGATTGAGGGCAAGAGAATTGGCATCATTGACGTGGGATTCGTTTAACCTAAGCGATTCTGAGCCGACTGTGCGTATTCTGGCGGCATACTCAAAACATCGCCGAGAAGACGTATTGCCCCTGAGGACAGATTTGGCGATGCAATTCGCCAATTGGCAAAGAGAACAGAATGCGAATGGGCGGGATAAGGTTTTTAAGGAGTTCAAATTTGCGAGCGCAGCCAAGTTGCTTAAAAAGGATTTAGAGTCTGCGGGAATACCGTATAAAGATGAATCCAACAGGATAGCGGACTTCCACTCTCTCCCCACACATTCATTAGCAATCTTACACGTAACGGTGTCAGTCCCAAGGTAGCTCAAAAATTGGCGCGGCATTCTACTATCGGACTGACAATGGACACCTATACTCACTTAGGTCTTTACGATGAAAGAGCAGCACTGGATAAATTGCCCGAACTTCCCATAGGTAGAAATGATACTATTGGACAAAAAGCTGTTACTCTCAAAACGGGTACAGACAATCTGCCCCTCGACAACGATGCTTGCAAATTAGCTTACAAACCAGCTTACAAAAACTACTGACGCTCCCCTGCTACAACAGTCATCAATAGACACTGCCAACAGTACTGCGAAGTCAAATTTCCCAGACCCATTTACAAACGATAACTCTTTATTTTTGGGTAGCTTAGACACCAAAGAGAAGCAAATGACATTGTTTGACAACAGCAAAAATGAAAATGCGCCCGAGAGGATTCGAACCTCTGACCTACGGATTAGAAATCCGTTGCTCTATCCAGCTGAGCTACGAGCGCTCAAGATTTAAGTCGTTGCAGTATAACGAGTTCCCATATCTGTTGTCAATCGTTTTTTGGTCTCCAATGGCAGCCTGCGTAGTATGCTACGAAGCACGAGTCAGCGTTCATATTTTTTGGGTTCATCCGGTTAATGAGTAGGTGGAACGGTGCAGGTGCAGGATTCGGAGTTTGAGGTATTCATCGTCTCTATAGCCGCAAGCGTTACGCTGCAACAGGCCGATTTTGCGGTTCACAACCTCTAATTTGTTGGTGCTGATGGGATGTTTATACCAATTCAAAATAAATGGTTTCCAGACCAGCAGCTTTCTGGCAGCCTCTTTCAGAATGTTTATGACGCTGGACTGTGCCCCGTCAATCCATGCATCAAGTTCCTTTTCAGCTTGCTGTCTGTCCACGCAGTCGAATAACAGCCGAAGACGTTCTTTCATATAGTAAGCCGTTGCCAGCGGCTGATTCAGTTCCAAAGCCGCCTGTAATCGTGCGCGTTCATCTTTGTTTTTGTCTTCATTGGCCTTCAGATTCTCCGGCGCCTTGAGCAGAAGGTATCGACTGCCTTTTAAAACATCTTTGCCAAGTACATCAGCTTCGTGATATAACTGCCTGCGAAGCAATGAGAGTTTGTCGTTGAACCACTTGACTAAATGAAAATGATCCAGCACCAAATCTGCGCATGGCAGCTTTTCCATTACAACGGACATATACCCACTTGCCATATCTGTTGCGACAGCCCTGATATTAGCCTTACATCGTTTTAACCACTTCCAAAGGCCTTTTAAGGCATCTTTACCTTTTCCTTTGCCGACGTGAATTACCTGTCCTGTTTCCAAATCCATCACTATTGTAATGAACTTGCGTTTGCGGCCAAGATATACCTCATCAATGGCAATGTAATGTACAGATGCCAATGAAACCGATTGATATTTATTCTTCAAATATGACTTGTCTATGTCCTTGACAGTGTCCCAGCTCAAACCTGTCAACTGGGCAGCATCCGCTATGGTCATTACCCTGCACAGGTCAATTACAAACCGCTCAAGAGAACGGGTGTAATGTTTCTTCGGGTCGGCAAAGTCAAGATTCGCCTGTCGTATAGCGCCACAGTCTTTGCAGAACAGTCGAAGAATGTTCACCGCCAGTTCGACATGTTTTCTGCCGACAAGCAGGGTTTTGAACGTCCGCCACTTATGGCCATATTGAATTACATGGCGAGATTTACAGACCGGACAGAGTATTTCGCCGGGGTACAGTGAACATCGAAAGACCGTTTTTCCGTCAAAAAATCAGTACTGATATGTTGCACAGAACGAATACCAAAGGTATGATACAACAGACTGTTGGACATAGCTTTATCTCCAATAGGTGGTTTAATTTTTTTCCACCTAACCCGGACAAGCCGGAACCAAAAAAGTTATTGTCATTATCATTTCCATCTCTTAAAATAACACCACACTAAAAACCCCATAATGGGGAATAATAGCGTTCGAGCCCAACGCATTCTATGACCTGATTATTTCAGGAGGCTTCAAGCCATAACCTTTTCAAATGGACTCCATAGTACAGTTTTATTTTTGTCTGCCCCTTCAACCCCCTTTGGGGGAAAGGGGGTTTTTTATTCTCATTTCAAAATTTTGATACCATTTTGCGCTCAATTTCATTTGTAAGAGACTATAATAATGCTATGTCCTCTTTTTGCAACCCTACCTACTCATTTACCGGAAGAGCCATTTTATCTTTAATCAATTTGTATTCAACGCTGTCAACCAGCGCCTGCCAGCTTGCGTCGATTATGTTTTCCGACACGCCGACGGTTCCCCACCTGTTGTCCTTGTCCCGCGTTTCGATGATAACACGGGTAATGGCTGCGGTAGCCGCCGCAGGGTTGACGATTCTGACCTTATAATCAACAAGATGTATATCGCGGACATTTGGATAAGACCGTTCTAAAGATTTGCTCAAAGCGCTGTAAAGCGCATCGACCGGGCCATCGCCTTCGCTGACAACGTGTTCAACCTGGCCGTGAACTTTCATTTTGATTGTAGCCTGGCTTACCATTTTGCCCGCTGAATTTCTTTCAACGTTAACGTGGAATTTTTCCAGTTCAAAGAAAGGTTTGTAATCGCCCATTAGTTTTTTCACTAACAGTTCAAAACTGGCTTCGGCCGCTTCAAATTGGTAGCCTCTGTTTTCAAGTTCCTGAACCTGATTAAGGATTTTTTTTGCAAGTTCCTTATCTTCCGTGATATTGGCCTTTTCTAATTTTGCCAGAATGTTCGCCTTGCCGGAAAGTTCGGAGATTAAAAATCTTCTCTCGTTTCCAACAAGCGATGGGTCGATATGCTCATAAGTATTTTTATTTTTTCGCAGAGCGTCAACGTGCAGCCCTGCCTTATGCGCAAATGCGCTGGCGCCGACGTAAGGCATATTCGCCGCGGATTGCAGATTCGCCACTTCCCAGACAAACCGCGATGTCTCGGTGAGCATTTTTATTTTATCCTGAGCCAAAACCTCAAACCCCATTTTAAGGGCGAGATTCGGTATAATCGTGCATAAATTCGCATTGCCCGTTCTTTCGCCCAGGCCGTTGATAGTACCCTGAACGTGTCTTGCGCCGGCATCGACGGCGGCAAGCGAACTTGCCACCGCACAATCGCTGTCGTTGTGGCAGTGAATTCCTATTATCACTTTTTCAAATCGAGTTTTTACGACTTTGGTGATATCATAAACTTCGGCGGGCAGACATCCGCCGTTGGTTTCACAAAGGGCGAGCGTCCCTGCGCCGGCATCGACAGCCGCAGCAAGAACTTTCATAGCGTATTGGGGATTTCTTTTGTAGCCGTCAAAAAAATGCTCGGCATCAAAGACCACTTCAATGCCCTTATTTTTCATATACGCAACAGACTCGGCGCAAATCCTGATATTCTCTTCAAGGCTGCACCGCAAAACTTCGGTAACGTGCATATCCCACGTCTTGCCGACGAGCGTCGCAACGGGGGTTTTGCAGGCGACAATCGCGTTCAGTGAAGCGTCATTTTGAACT
>JBAZTW010000057.1:0-8302 GCA_041661665.1 Phycisphaerae bacterium
TATCCTCTGCCGCCAAAAGAATACCACAGATAAGAAAAATTAACGATACTGAACACAGTTTGTTAGTCATTTTGTGTCTCCCAAAAATATCCGTTACTCGCGAACAACAGGCAGAAGTTTTATAACCACTGATATTAGAGAATATTTTGGATATAATGTCAATACAGAATGCCAATTGGTATTATTCTATACAACTTCTTGATTTGCAAGGCGTTATGTTAATGGGCGGTACGGGATTCGAACCTGTGACCTCACGGGTGTGATCCGTGCGCTCTAACCAGCTGAGCTAATCGCCCTTAAAAATCTAAACTTCCATTATTTTAACCGCTCATTCATAATTTTCGCAACAATTTGCGGATTGGCAGCGCCTTTCATTTTCTGCATTACCTGTCCCATCAAAAAGCCCTGTAATTTTTTGCTCTTTTTGCCGTCACTTCTAATTTCATTAACCGCATCCTGATTGACTGTTAAAATCTCATCGACAATTTTCGTCAGCTCACCCTCATCGCTTTTCTGAATGAGATTCAAACTCTCAGCAATTTTCTGCGGCTCATTGTCGTCCTGCATCATTTTTTCAAAAATCGCAGCCGCCGCTGTCGCGCTTACAGTTCCGCCCGCAACTAATTTGGCAAGCTCAGCAAGCCGCTGCGGACTGATGCCAAGCTGCGAAACTTTGCAGTTTTTCTCACCGGCGATTTTCAGGCCTGTCTGCGTGATAAAATTACATATCCGCTTAGGCTCGCCGCCGGCTTTTACAGACTCATCGAAAAATCCAGCTGTATCCTTATCCGCCGTCAATACGCCCGCATCATAATCATTGAGCGAATAATCAACAACAAACCTTTTCTGCATCGCCAATGGCAGCTCACGACAGCCTGACTGAATATTCGCAAGCCATTTTTCATCGACCATCACCGGCACCAAATCCGGGTCTGGGAAATATCTGTAATCGTGTGCTTCTTCTTTTTCTCTCTGCAAAACAGTTACTTCGCGTTCGCTATCCCAGCCGAACGTTTTCTTGTTTCCGCTTTTCATAACTTCGCCGCGTTCAAGAAATTCATTAAGCTGGCGTTTGGCCTCAAAGGCTGTTCCCTTTTCCAGAGCCTTAAAGCTGTTGAGATTCTTTATTTCCGTAATCGGCGTTTTAAATTCGCCGCCGTCTTTCTTTATTACAACATTTACATTCGGCTCGAACCGCATATGTCCCTTTTGCATATCCGCCTGCGAAACGCCGAGAAAACGAACTATCCTCTGCAGCTCCATCGCCAGAGTCGCCACTTCCTGCGGGTTGTTCATATCGGGCTCGGTTACAATCTCCATCAATGGCGTGCCTGCCCTGTTTAAATCGACCTGCGAAAACGCTCCTGAATGTAAATTTTTGCCTGCATCTTCTTCGAGATGAACTCTGCGAATGCGAATTTTTTTAGATTGGCCGTCAGCAAGCGGGATTTCTATAAAACCATTTTCGCCGACCGGCAAATCGTACTGGCTTATCTGATAATTCTTCGGCAGATCGGGATAGTAATAACTTTTCCTGTCCCACTTTGTGAATCCTGCGATTTTGCAGTTCAGAGCAGATGCTGTAAGAATTGCGAATTCAACCGCCTGCCTGTTCATTACCGGCAGAGCGCCGGGCAGACCAAGACAAACCGGACAAACTCTGCTGTTCGGCTCGCCGGCAAAAACAAGCTCACACCCGCAGAACATCTTTGTCCGCGTTGCAAGCTGAACGTGAATTTCCAAACCAACTATAATTTTATAATCAAGCTCTGCCATAATTTATCAGATACAGAGGATAACTTCTTTAATGTATTCTCTGGCCGGGTTTTGCACCGCTGTCGATATTCAATAGGAAAACTTCCGCCCCGCCAGGGCCGGCAGCACAAACCATACCTTCCGAAAGACCGAATTTCATCTTACGCGGTTTCAAATTCGCTACGCAAATAACCAATCTGCCGGTAAGCTCCTCGGGCTTGTAAGCCTTTGAGATGCCTGCGAAAACATTTTTCTTAATACCGCCTATGTCGAGTTCCAGATGCAGGAGTTTGTCCGCGCCCTCGACTGCTTCGGCTTTTAAGACTTTCGCGACGCGAAGGTCAATTTTCATAAAGTCTTCGATTGTACATTCGGGAGCCAGCGGCTCGTCAAGCTGATTAGCCGGAGCAGCGGGTTGTGTTGGTTCTACCGGTACTGTTGGTTTGCTTTCTTCTATCATAGCGTTCACCTTATCAATTTCGACTCGCTCGGCAAGTCTCACATATTCATTTATTTTATGATTTTCCAAAACTTTATCAATATCCGCGAAACTTTGCTGGGCGATATTCAAAATCTTTTCAATCTTCTCGGCAAAAATCGGAAGCACAGGTTTTAAATAAATCGCCAAAACTTTTACCGCATTTACAATCGCAGTCAGAACAACGCGGGTTTTCTCAGCATCAGTCTTTATCATCGACCAGGGCTGATTCTGTTCGACATATTTATTTGCAACATCGGCAAGGCCGGCAATCTGGCGGATTACGGAAGCGTAATTCAGGCTTTCATAATCGTTTACAATTGCTTCCTTTGCGACGGTGAGCTGATTTAAAAGCTCTTTTCCTGCCTGGTCAAGTTTGCCGAGTTTGCCTTCGAGTTTGCCTGTAAGCATTGGCACAGACCGGCTCGCAAGATTGGCTAATTTGCCTACAAGGTCGGAATTTATCTTTGCGGTAAAATCGTCAAAACTCAAATCTATATCCTCAACTCCGCCGGAAAGTTTGCTTGCGTAATAGTATCGCAAGTATTCCGGGTCGAGGTGATTGGCGTAGGTCTCGGCCTTTATGAACGTGCCTTTCGACTTGCTCATCTTTTCGCCGTTGACGGTTAAAAAGCCGTGTATAAAAAGTTTATTAGCGACTCTGAAACCCGCTCCGGTAAGCATCGCGGGCCAGAACAACGCGTGGAAATACATTATGTCTTTGCCGATGAAGTGGTAAAGCTCATACTCATCGCTATTCCAAACGGCATCGAAATCAAGGCCGTTTTTGTCACAGTAATTTTTGCAGCTTGCCATATATCCGATTGGAGCATCGAGCCAGACATAGAAAAATTTATTTTCTTCACCGGGGATTTTAAAGCCGAAATATGGCCCATCACGCGAGATATCCCAATCCTTTAAACCAGATGAAAACCATTCATCGAGTTTATTGGAAACGCTTTTGCCGGTGTAGCCTGCGGAAATAATATCTTTAAGCTGCTGCTGATAATCGGCAAGTTTGAAGAAATAATGAACGCTTGTTTTTCTTATCGGCGATGCGCCGCAGGTTGCGCAGGCGGGATTTATCAATTCCGTAGGCTGATATGTCGCGCCGCACGAATCGCAGGAATCGCCATATTGGTTTTCCGCTTTGCATTTTGGGCAGATGCCTCGAATAAATCTATCCGGCAGGAACATATTACAGTTTGGGCAATACGCCTGCTCGATTTCGCGTTTAACTATCGAGCCTTTTTCATTAAGGCGATTATAAATCAATTCGCTGAACTGTTTATTCTCAGGCGAATGCGTCGAATAATAATTATCGAACTCTATGTGAAAATTTTTGAAGTCGCGAAAATGTTCCGCGTGAACCCTTTTTATCAATTCCTCAGGAGCGATGCCTTCGGTCTTTGCGCGAATCATTACGGGCGTGCCGTGAGTATCGTCTGCGCAAAAATACAAACATTTATTGCCAACGGCTTTTTGATAACGAACCCAAATATCGGTTTGAAGATACTCGACGAGATGACCTATGTGAATCGGGCCGTTTGCGTAAGGCAGCGCGGATGTTACAAGAATATTTCGACTCATTTACTGCTCCCGGTTGTTTTGCTCATTGTTCTGCTCCGGCGTATCGTCCTGGGCAGTATCATGGTCATCATCGTTATCATCATCACGTCCGCAGGGACAATTTGGCTGATTCTGCGCCATACTTTTATTATACGGCCTGCCATCGGGAAGCAGAAGAATCTCAACATCCTCAACCGGCACAGCAAAAACAGTTCCATCGTCAGCGCGTATCGAAACAAGCTGCGTCAGAACCTGCCCATCTATGACGATGCCCTCGCCATGCGAAGTTTTCACCCGG
Organism: Phycisphaerae bacterium; assembly: GCA_041661665.1. Lineage (GTDB taxonomy): Bacteria > Planctomycetota > Phycisphaerae > Sedimentisphaerales > UBA12454 > GWC2-45-44. The sequence goes on from JBAZTW010000057.1 coordinate 4,101, forward strand.
CAGCGTCTTTTCGGCAGCCGCTTGTTAAGGTCTCTGTATGTATGGTCTTCATATCGCAGGCAGCATTTTAATCTGCCGCAGTAACCGGAAATTTTTGATGGGTCAAGCGTCGCCTTTTGCAGCTTGGCCATTTTCATATTAACGGGCTTGAGGATTTTTAAATATCTCTGGCAGCAGCACACCTGTCCGCAGACCTCAACATCAGCGGCGATTTTGGCCGCATCTCTTGAGCCTACCTGCCGCATTTCGATTCGCGTCTGAAATTCCTTCGCTAACTGCTTGACCAATTCGCGAAAATCAATTCTCGTTTCGGAGGTGAAATAGAAAATAATTCTTTCGCCGCCGAAAACATGTTCGATATCTATCAGCTTTATAGGCAGATTCATTTCCGCTATGACCTGCTGGCACTTTTTTAGTTCCTCTTTGGCGCCGATGTTTATGTGGTGTTCTTCGCTGAGGTCCTGCGCGGTGGCATATCTCACAAACCTGCCGCCGTTGATTACCGGACAGCCTTCAGCGCCCTGCTCATAATAGTCAACAAGGTTTTGCTCGCTTTTTTTGAAGGCGCCGGATTTATAGCAGAACCTGCCCACCACTTCACCGATTTCAAGGCCCCGCTCGGTTTTTATCATTACCTTGCTTAGCGCCTTTGGCATTGTTTTTTCGTCGTGGACAAACCAGCCAAGCTGTCCGCATTTGCCGTAGCGGACGAGCATTTTCTTATCAGCCGGTGAATGTTTATGTTTCTGTGGGTCGTTAGCGTTAGTATCTGTCATAAAAGTAAGTTTCGCCGACTGGCGAACTCCTTAATTTTTCTAAATTTTTAGTTTTTAACTTTAACCTCTCATTATACCAGAATTTGCCAAACTTAGCAAGAGATGCTCGAAAAGGAGCTTTTCATTGACAGAGGCATCAATAAACCGCCCTGTTTCAAAACAGGCCTCGATTAAATCCGCACATCTGCGGCAATCATACCGCTGGGCAAGTTTTCCAACGCAATCGGCCTGGTCAAAATGAACAATTTTGCCCTTATCGGCAAAATCCGCTCTCATCGCGTCGCTCAATACCGAGACAAAAATCTGCACAAACGCCTTTTTCGTCTGGCGGTTTATGTCGGATTTGCTCGTATCAGGCCGAAGTTTTTCCAAAGATTCTGTCAACGCTGAAGCAGTCGAACTTATCCACTGCGCAAAATCTACCGCGTCAGTTATTTTCAAATCTGCAAAACGCCTGACGGCCTGTTTTTTTATGTCGTAAAATGATGGCTCAAGTTTGGAAAAAAGCTCCGCCTGACCAATACTGCCGGCGGTGAACCCAGCCCAGAATTTAGCCTGATTTTTGTCAATTCCGCCAGCGACAAGATGAGCGATTATTTTTTCATCGCTTAGCGAGCCGAACTGAACAATCTGGCATCGCGATTTTGTCGTTGGTAAAAGATTATCAATTTTCGTGCAAAGCAGAATAATAAAACTTTTGCCCGGCGGTTCCTCCAAAACCTTTAAAAGAGCGTTCTGGCTGGCCGTGTTAAGCCTTTCAGATTCGCTTATCACAAAAACTTTCGATGCTGAAAGAACCGACTTAATCGAAACTTTTTCCAAAATGAATTCACGAACAACATCTATTGGAAGGTCTATAGGCGTTCTTTTCCGATTCTCCGCATCTCTCGAAAACTTCAGCAGCTCTTTATATATATAATGAAAATCAGGATGTGAATCAGTCTCAAAAGCTGTACAGGAAGAACATTTGCCGCAGTGGATAAAGGCGTTGTCTTTTTTTACCGGCGATGCACAGAGCAGCAATTGGGCCCAGCATTTTGCTGTGGTAAATTTGCCCACACCTTCGGGGCCTGCGAAAATGACGGCGTGCGGCACCTTGCTCGCCGCAAACGCTCGCTGCAAACTGTCAACCGCTCTGTCCTGACAAAAAATTTCGGTTAGATTCATAATAGTTAGTTAGCCCCCAGCTTTATGCTGGGGATTTGTCATTCCCGCGAAAGCGGGAATCCAGTTTCGTAGGGTGAGCTCGCCTGCCCTGAGCTTGTCGAAGGGTCAGCCCACGCGGTTCACTTTATATTTTACTTTCAACAACCTTAATTACGTTTTTATGTACTTTTTCAGCATCATCGGAGGCGTCTACAACAATAATATCCTTTCGCAACTCAGTAAGCTCAAGAAAACCAGCACGAACATTTTTATGATACTCAGCGGCTTTTTGTTCCATTCTGTCATATTCGCGATTCATTCTTGCCTTTGCCGTCGCAAGGTTCACATCAAGAATAATTGTCAAATCAGGCCAAACCCGCTCAAGGCTATGCTCGGCAATATCGAGAACTTTGCCGATTCCGATTCCGCCCGCAAATCCCTGATAGGCGCAAGTGCTGCTCAGCCAGCGGTCGAGCAAAACGCAATTGCCTGCCTGAAGAGCCGGATAGATTTTTTCCTGCCAAAGCTGTGCGCGGCTTGCCATATAAAGCAAAAGCTCCGTCCGGTCGCCCATTAAATTATTTTCCGGGTCGAGCAAAACTGCTCTGATTTTTTCACCAATAGTTGTCGAGCCGGGGTCGCGGAAAGTCAAGACTTCCACGCCGGCATTTTTTATATACCCGGCAAGTTTGGCTGTCTGCGTACTTTTACCGCAGCCGTCAGGGCCGTCGAGAACGATAAACTTTGATTCAAATTTTTTCTTCATAAAAACAACCGCCATTAAGGCACAAAAACACGGTTTTTCACTGATAACAGAGTTTTTGATAACTAAATCGCACTAACACCAATCTTAACCGCTGATTACTCAGATTTCACGGATTTTTTTGTGTTACCATACAATTATTCAAATTTTACATCTTGTATGGTAACAGTTTTTTCAAATGCTTTCGAACTTTCAAACTGAAATTTTTCTTTTGCCTGCAAAACGACGGATTGGCCGGTGATTTTTATTTCAATCTGCTCATTGGGCGTTCGGTAGTGTATTATATTGGCAAGCGTAAATGCTTTTTCGATGCCATCGCCGGTTTTATAATTTGCAACCTCATCCGGCTGGGCAAGGCGGCTGTTATCGTAAATCGAAACGTTCGGCATAGCGGCAAGCCAGTCAAAAGCCTGCGCAATCGTCATATCCTTTGTCGCCTCAATGGAAACCGGGCTTCTCTCAATCGCAGCTTTAATAAAAGGCTGCCAGTCACAGCTTGCCATATCACGATAAGCGTAAAACGCCAAATCAGCGGTGATATTTTTCTCCCTGATACTCGAAAGATATTCAGCAATCTGCTCTCTTGTCATATCAGTCGAAATCTTGAGCGGCTCAATCGTGGTATATTTTTTCTCAACGGCAGGCAGTTTCGGCTCTATATTTAAAAAATCAAAAATAGAATCTACCAGTTTTACCGAATCGGGAATATATTCAGCGAAAAATTCAGTAAACAATTTTCGTCCCTGTTCGGTTTTTATATCAGGGTGTTTGGTTTTTACCAGTTCTTTAAACTGGTCGCAGCGTATTCTGCCGGGATATTGAGCAGATGAGAAATCTTCTTCGCCGGCCTCGGCGAGCAGTTTTTCGTGCGTGGCGTCGGCAATTCTGAATCTGCTCTGATTTTCATAGTTGAATAGCGTTTCAGCCTTTATGAACTTTGGGCTGCCGTGGCAGTCTTTGCAAAACTGGAAGTATTCCTGGTATTCCAGATTGCCGCGCAAAAAACTGGCCATCGCAGTTATCTCCAGCGGGCTGCACAAAAAACCCCGCAGTTTTCCTGTGAAACTCTGATATATATCTTTATCAATTGTCGCATCATCATAAAAACAATGCACAAAACCTGTATGGTTGGCAACGATTGTAACCTGCTCATTGCGAATTGCCCGCTGTGCTTTGTTTGAAAGCTCCGTGCCGTTGAACCACATTGATTTTGTTACGAGCCTGCGGTTGTTGGTGATTACGCCGTCCTCGATATCGATAAAATTTTGCGAATGCAATGGCGTCAGCACCATATAAATATCTTCCAGCGGAATTCCGCAAACAACAAACGCGGCCGCGGCGTAAATAGCGGCAAGCGAAACGCATTCGCCCGCGCCGGTTGAGTAGCCGGGCTTTAATTTGAACGCCTCCATCGCCTCGACCGTCTCGGTCTTCCAGTATGGCAGAGCATCGCCATCGTATTTATCCAGGCCGAAGTGTTTGCGAATATCGATATCGAAATAATACTCGTCGCCGTG
>JBAZTW010000058.1:0-7550 GCA_041661665.1 Phycisphaerae bacterium
GTTGCACTGTGCGCAATCTTCAAGAACCGCAATGTTGTAATCTTTGGCAACGTCCATAATGACATCCATATTGCACGGAGAGCCTGCCATATGTATGGGAACGATAAGTTTTGTCCTCGGCGTAATCTTCTTCTCAAGGTCGATTGGGTCGATACAAAAACTTTCATCAACCTCGCACAAAACAGGAATTGCGTTATTGGCGATAACCGCCCCAACCGTCGCAACCCACATAAAGGCGGGTATAAGAACCTCACAGCCCGGCCCTATGCCCAGCGCCTGCATACAGGTTATCAATGCGCCGGTGCCGCTATTTACAGCTAAAGCATATTTGGAATTATAAAACGCTTTGGCTTTCGCTTCAAACATATCCACATACTTGGCTTTGCCTAAACCATAATATCTGAATAGCGACCCGTTCTTAATCACATCTGCAACGGCATTTTCTTCCTTTTCATCAATCCAGTAAGCCCCTGGAAACTCAAATGGCCAATCAACATTTTTCATATCCAAAACTCCAATTACAAATTTTTAATATCCAATTCCCTTTCTTGCATTAACGATATTGCATTTTACCCCGCCCCTGTAAAAATGCAACATTTTTTTCAATTTCCCTGTATTTTTTGTCAAAATATTGCAAAAACTTGCAAATTCCTGTTGGTTTTTGTGTTTTTTTTGCAATTTTATGTTAAAATTTAGACTGCATTACCGATATTGTAGAAGTAATAGTGAGACCAAAAAATGATTAAAAAAACAGCAAATACGACCCTTGCCGACATCAGCAAAGCCGCCGGCGTGTCATTAAATACCGCCGCTAAAGTACTTGCAGGACAGGCAGAAAATGCCCGTATTAGCGAAAAAACCGCTAAAAATATCAAAAAAATCGCTGCCCAGCTCGGTTATGTGCCGAATCAAATGGCTCGCAATCTCCGCGCAAAAAAAACAAGGGTTATCGGCGTTTTTGTGGCGGATATGCTCGACCCGATTTCCGCGGGAATCACGCACGCAATTTTGGAGGAACTGCCAAAACATAACCTCTTTCCACTACTTACTGTTGCGGAAGCCGGTTATGAGCTGTGCCGGCAAGCCTGGCTTAGAAACAGAGTTGACGGCCTTATTCTTTGCGGGACAATGCCGCAAATAACGCCTTCTGTTTTAGCAGACTTGAAAAACTACGGTATTAGCATCGTCATAGCCGGCAACTATTGCCTGCTGCCGGAACACAGTACTTCTCTGCCGGAAGTTTCATTAGTTCATATTGATAACAACGCTGGAATGCGTTTGGCTATAAACCACCTTATAGAGCAGAAAAAGCAGAGAATAGCTTTTATCACAGGCCCCAAATCTCATTCCGATGCCAGGGATAGACTTCAAGCGTATGAATACATCATTAAAGACTATCAAAAACCAATTATCGCTGATTTAGACACCGATGAAAGGTTCTGGCAAAGAGGATATTTAGTCGTCAGGCATCTGGCGGAACAGAGAATTAAATATGACGCTATCATCGCCTATGATGACCTTGTCGCCATAGGCGCTATTAAATTTTTAGGCCAGAATGGAGTTGCCATTCCCAATGACGTGGCAATAATCGGTTTTGACAATCTCCCGCAGGCAGAATATTCGATACCCGCACTATCCAGCCTTGAGCAGCCCGTCGGAGCAATTGGCCAAAGAAGCGTTGAACTTCTCCTAAAACACTTATCGCAGCAAAAAGAGATTGAACATGTTAATATGATGCCCATCCTGATAACCCGTGAGAGTACTAAAACTGTTCCTGCGTCTTGATTTTCGCCTCAAAAACCCGCTGTGGCTATCTCAATTTTAGCTGTTTGTACTTGCCCCTGCGGTGGGCGAGACGGTCGGGGTTCTCGGCCTGTATCTTTTCCTCATAAGCGGCGAAATTGCCGACAAACCACTGCGTTCTGCCATCGCCTTCAAATATCAATAAATGCGTACATATTCTATCGAGGAAAAATCTGTCGTGGCTGATTACCATCGCGCAGCCCTGAAAGTTAATTATCGACTGCTCCAAAACCCGCATAGTGCTGACATCAAGGTCGTTTGTCGGCTCATCGAGCAGTAAAAGGTTGCCGCCCTGCCGGAGCATTTTGGCGAGATGGATTCTGTTTCGTTCGCCGCCTGAACATTCGGAGACTTTTTTCTGCTGCTGTGTGCCTGAGAAATTATATTTGGCAACATACGCCCGCGAGGCGATGGAAATTCCGCCAACAACTATGGAATCCTTGCCGTCGGAGATTTCCTGGAAGATTGTTTTGCTGTCGTCGAGGGCATCGCGGTGCTGGTCAACATAGCCTATTGAGACGGTTGCGCCGAGTTCGATTTTGCCGGAGTCTGGTTTTTCCTGGCCTGTAATCAATCTGAAGAGCGTTGTTTTGCCGATGCCATTCGGGCCTATTACGCCTACGATTGCGTTGGCCGGCAGTTCAAACGAACATTGAGCAATGAGCGGAGTATCGCTGAATTTTTTGCAGACTCCATCAAACGAAAGTACTTTGTCGCCGAGCCGCTGGCCTGATGGAATTTGTATCAGGATTTCGCTTTGTCTGTCTTCGGCGGATTGGCTGACCAAATCGCTGTAAGCGTTTATACGAGCCTGATTTTTCTGGTTGCGCGCCCTGACGGAAGTGTTAATCCATTCAAGTTCGCGAGCGAGAGTTTTCTGACGCTGCGATTCTTTCTTTTCCGTTATGCGAAGAAGCTCGGCCTTTTGCTTTAGCCACGATGAATAATTCCCCTCGAACGGCAGACCTCTGCCCTTATCGAGTTCGAGAATCCATTTTGTAATGTTGTCGAGAAAATATCGGTCGTGAGTTACGATAATCACCGTGCCGTGATATTCGCGAAGAGCCATTTCGAGCCATTGGACGGTTTCAGCGTCGAGGTGGTTTGTCGGTTCATCGAGCAGAAGCAAATCCGGCTTTTCCAGCAGAGCCATACACAGCGCAACACGTCTGCGCTCCCCGCCGGACAATCTGCTTATGGGTGCATCATCTGGCGGCAGAACCATCGCGTCGGAAACAATATCAATGAGCCTGTCGGTTTCCCAGCCATCGCAGGCATCGATTTTATCCTGATAAACAGCCAGTTCCTCAAGCAGCTTGTTCATTTTCTCATCGGACTGCGGCTCGCCAAGTTGCTGCGAAATTTCATTAAATCGCTCGACCATATCGAGCGTGGGTTTGATTGCGGTGAGCAGATTTTCCTTTACGGTCTTGTCCAATTCAAGCGCAGGCTCCTGGGCAACGTATCGGAGTTTCATTTTTGGAGCGAGTTTCGTCTCGCCCTGAAAATCTTTGTCGATGCCCGCCATTATTTTCAGGAGGGTTGTTTTGCCTGAACCGTTTTCGCCGATAACGCCGATTTTTGCGCCGTAAAAAAACGACAGCGAAATATCTTTCAAAACTTCCTTTTCGCCGAAGCTCCTGCTGACATCGTTCATTTCAAATACAAATTTTGGCGGCATATATTCAATCCCTTTTTCTTCTTATTGAGCGATAAACAAAAAAAAGGCGGGATTTTTCAATCTCGCCTTGGCACTTCAGCTTCCTTTTAAAATCTTCTATACTTCTACGGGCTTATAATCTCTTTTCAGAGGTTTTACTACAAGACCCATCTTGATAGCCTTTGTCGAAACCTTTATCCTGCAGGGCTTGCCATCGATGACGGCGCGAACCTTCTGGATATTCGGCTTGAACTTTCTTTTTGTAATGCCCGTAGTCTTTACGCCGACGCCGCCAAGGTATTTGGCCTTACCGCGTCTTGCGATGGTGTTGCCCGTTGTTGTTCTCTTGCCGAGAAAATGACATACTCGTGACATAATTATACGCTCCGAATCACTTTACAATTATCTAAGCCTTAAAGTCCGGCAAGTATAAACATTTTGCCAAACTTTGCAAGCCTAAAACAAAAATTATCATAACCACTTGTTTTTAAACAACTTACCCTCTTGCGACAAAACCATATGCGTAATCGCAGGGTCATTTTCCCCTCCGGCATTTACCGGATTTTCGGTTAATACACTGCCGGCATCGGTCGTCGCTGCACATCTGACAGACATAACAATCTTTACAGTTATGCTTCCGCTCGCCCGCTCTTTGCGGAACATACACTTTACCAATAACACCCGGTATTTTTATGTAGGCCATAATGGTTATTGCCGCTTATATTTTATTCGTAACCTGAACTTTGGATAAGACCTTGTTTTTTGGATTACCGAGGCACATCGAGCAATGTGGCAAAGTAAAAAACCTCGATTTTGCTCAAATTTGCTCAAAAACAAGCTATTTTGAGCTAAAAACAATGATGCCAGCATTTATAAACCTTATTATTTGCTCAGAAAACGTGTTCCTTATCCAAAGTTCAGGTTCGTAGGGTGGGCTCTTAGCCCACGCGGTTTTACTCACCAAAAATTTCTACCCTATCAAATTCACCAGCAACAGCAACATCAGCAAAATTACAAACAATCTGCTGTTTATATTTATGATAAGTTGACCACGGCCAATCTTCGACATCAGATACAAGACCATGTTTGACAGGATTATAATGAATGTACTTTATATGTCTATCCAAATCATTTTCATCTTTTATTAGGTGTTCCAAAAATTGCCTTTGCCGTATAGCTGCCTCACGATGTTTATTTTGAGATTGAGTTTTTATCCCATCTGCCCCGCCACGCTTGAGATACTCACGGCTGAATACCACTTTTATTGGACCACCTTGTTGAAAAATCCACATCATTTTCAGGCAGTTTCCAGATACAATGCAAATGATCCGGCAATCTGGAATGGGAAAACTTATGGCAGGGGAAACCCCTTGCCGCCTGAAAATCTACCTACAAACCTGACGTGCACCCCCATGTAACATTTTGGCTCAAAATAGCTTGACTATCAGCAACTATAGGTATATCTTATCTTCTTTTAGCAACCGGTATAATAAAAAAGATGCCAAAAGAGCTGTTTTTTGTAAAAAAACGGTAATTAATAGAATACAAATAGTAGAAGTATTTTGAACAAAATATGAATTTATAAAGAATGTTGCATAATGTTTTGAGGGGGTGGTGTTCCCCTTTTTTTTGCTGCGGCAGGAGGCCGATAATTATGACAAATTCAGAAAATGAGGTTTTTGAAAAAGGGGTACAGAGTATGGATACTTGTGAAGATGAAATTGATTTGATGGACTACTTTTTAGTTTTATGGAAGCGCAAGTGGTTCATTCTTTTGGCATCGGCTCTGCCGGCATTGATAGTGGGATTGGTTATATTTTTTTCGCCGAGAAGCAACACACTTACCCTTACATATAATCAGGCGTTGGGGGAAAAGGACTTTAGGATCCTTGAGGACACATTTTATAGTGAGGAAAATACAGGCAAGCTCATCGGCAAATTGCAGGCAGCGGATTTTAAAGACGTTGCCCAAAAATTGGCGGGCGCTCATATTCGTGAAATGGTTGCCTTTGAGGTTTCGCCATCGTTTTTGCTGGCAACGTCAGAAAACGTCAAAAGTTTCGAGGAAGCCCAGCAATTTAAACAGATAAAGGGGAGTCTTTTGTTGGTTCGTATAACATTAGATTCTGATAAAGATATAAGCCGAGCGGCTCTGATTTTCAGAGAGAACATCGAAACCATTATGCCGCTGTATTCGGAAAAGGAATATCTCAATCAGAGCGTTATTGGTTTTAAGGGCAAAATGGCCGCTATTGAGGAAACGAGATACACATTAAATCTGGGATTGGAAAGAAAAAAGTCAACATTAGAGAAATTAAATAAACTAAGTTCTGATGGATTAGATAAGCTGCCGAGTGATAATATTGTTCTGCAGTTTAGCGATATAAAGGATAGCAGCGTTTATCTGCCTTTGCCCTATCAAAGGCAGGCAGTTGAAACGCAGATAATTAACACCGAAGAGCAGGTGGAGACTAATAATGAAATGTATGATTATTACACCAGCCTGCTTAAATTGAGCGAAAGACTTTTAGGCTGTGTGGATAAGGCAATAACTTCGGATAATACGCTTGGGCAATTCTGTTCATCTTTGATTGATACGCAGACTGAGTACAAGGATAGTGTACAAATAGCGGATTATTTGAAAGCTTATATCAAAAAGGTGGAAAACAAGGTGGCCAATAGTATGCCGATTACGGAAAAACCGCGGATTTGTCCTATTGCTAAAGGAACGGTAAAGAAGACCGGCATAGTTTTCGTGATAGCGTTTATGTTATCGGTATTTACGGCCTTTCTTCGCGAAGGCCTTCAGAAGAGAGAAGTAAGAAATGAGAAGTGAGAAAAGAGAAGTTAGAAGTTGGGAGTGAAAGTTGGAAAAGAAAAATGATTTGTGCGAACGCACTTTTAACTTTTCTGTTCGGATATATAAGCTTTGCAAAGAGTTAGATACAAAAAGCATAAATGAGACAATAATTTGCAGACAATTGATTAAGAGCGGAACATAAATAGGTGCGAATATCGAGGAAGGTCAGGCAGGCCAAAGCAGGTCAGACTTTCTCTCCAAATATAATATAGCTTTAAAAGAAGCACGCGAAACTTTTTATTGGTTAAAATTGCTTGTAGCGGCTGAAGTTTTTCCGAAAAACAAGCTCGATGATTTATTGAACGAGTGTAATGAACTTGTTGCAATTTTAACTACGATAGTAAAGAAAGTGAGAAGTGAGAAAGAAGAAGTAAGAAGTGGAAAACGAGAAGTGAGAAGTTAGAAAAACAGTACACTTCTTCCTTCTCACTTCATACTTCTAACTTTTTTCGCACCCGACGGGGACGGAGTGCGCTTATTGAGATGGATTTTTTTAGGAAAATGCTATGATTAAAGGCATTATACTTGCCGGTGGTACAGGTTCACGGCTTTGGCCGCTTACAAAGGTTACCAACAAGCACCTGTTGGCAGTCGGACAAAAGCCGATGATTTACTATCCTGTCGAAAAGCTTGTCTCGGCAGGTATTGATGAAATCCTTATTGTAACCGGTGTTGACCATATGGGCGATGTCGTCAACCTGCTTGGAAGCGGCAAGGATTTTAACTGTCGATTTACCTATAAAGTTCAGGATGCCGCAGGAGGAATCGCACAGGCTCTGGCTCTGGCGGAAAACTTTGCTGCTGACAGCGGCATAGCGGTTATTCTCGGCGACAATATTTTTGAAGCGTCTCTAAAACCTTATCTTAAAAAATTCGCCGCACAGAAAACAGGCGCCAGAGTTCTGCTGAAAAAAGTCGCTCACCCACAGCGGTTTGGTGTAGCAGAAATTGCGGATGGCAAGGTCAGCAAAATCGTTGAGAAGCCAAAGAAACCAAAAACAAATTATGCTGTTACCGGGATTTATTTTTACGACAATTCCGTTTTCAAGATAATCAAAACGCTAAAACCTTCCGGCAGGGGTGAACTGGAAATCACCGATGTCAACAATAGTTATATTAACGGCAGACAGATGGAATATGATATGCTCACCGGTTGGTGGACGGACGCAGGCACATTTGAGTCGCTTGCCAAAGCAAATGACTTAGTCATAAAGGACCCGCCAAAAT
>JBAZTW010000059.1:0-7542 GCA_041661665.1 Phycisphaerae bacterium
AAAAAAGGCCAATGAGAATAATTTTAGCTGCTCGCAGGCGCAAAAAGCTATCCCATCAGTAGTATCAATGGCTTTAAATAAAACCGACAAAGACACATTAAAGCATCTGTGCGTTTGTCCTGATTGCCGCAAGAAACTGAGCCAGCACAGAGAACAGGTTTGCAACGAATCTTTGAATAACAAAACAGGAGAACAAACCTTTATATGCGAAGGAATCTCAGCGAGCGATTTTTTTGATTATGTCGTGCCTTATGGAATTGATCCTGCCAATGACCAATATGTCCAATTCCGGCGGTTTTTTACTTCTCATGCAAGCGTCTGTCCGGTGTGTCTGGCTAATATGCAGGAATTACACAACACTGTTTTTGGAATTGCTGAACGGGCTGAATCCGGAATCGCTACAATATACCACATAGACGAATCTGCCGAAACTAAGGCTGTCGAATCTGGCGATATTTACGCAGGTTTTCCTATAAGAGTGGAAATGATAAAATCTGGAGATGAAATAAAAGTTCAAGAGCCTGTTATAATCAGCAATGCTGCCTCAAAGCGAATAAATATCAGGCCGTTGTTTAAAATCGGCATTGCCGCCGCCGCAGTTATATTAGTAGGAACCGTATTGTTAATGAATATATCAACTGCTAAAGCGGTTACACTGGATGGAATTTACAAGGCTATTGAAAAAGTCAAAAATGTTCATATCTCAAGCTTTATTCCCAATAAGAAAGAACCTGTGCAGCAGCAGTGGGTATCAAGAACATTGAATGTCAATATGATTAAGACTGAAAAAGAATCAGTTTTATGGGATGCCGCAAACAGGATTAAAAAAAATAAATATTTGAATAGTAATTCAGTCCAGACAACAAACTTAACCGCCGAAATGATCGCCGACAGCCAGAATATGATAACCGGTTCTTTAGGTTTGTTGCCATTTAACAGTATATCTGAAATCCCCAGTGATGCTGAATGGAAGAGCGTAGGCAACATAAATCATGGGATCGCCGATAAGACAGAAGTATATGACCTGATATGGGTTGAAAAAAATTATGATGGACACTTCATGTTCAAGAAAGGGAAGTTTTTTATCGATGCAGAAACATCTCTTCCTCGAAGAGTCGAACTTTATCAAAAGTCTGACTCCGATAGTGAATACATTTTAAAATACACGAGGGTAGTTGAGTATTTAGATAATAGCGCAATGAAGAATATGATGAAAGAAGCATTTTAGAAGGTTAGTATTTCATTTTGGTACCCATAGTGGGATTTTGTTTTTATAGCCGTCGTCTGTTTTCTCAACAAATAAATCTTCGGCTTTTGTGCGACTTATATGGCCATCAGCGAATCCCACATTGACGGTTTTGTTTGGGTGTCGACCGTCAATAGCATCCTGCTCCTGGCAAGGCAAAAGGCTTAGATTCTTTCTGTTGTTGTTAATTTTCAGACCGGGGATATAAGCTGTATCTTCGATTATGTTCTTATTAAGAGCAGCAGGAGGAGGGAGCGTATCAGTTACATGCCACCAGCTTATCATAGCATAACCGCTGTCGGCAACGAGCAGAGTTTCGCCCGGCTTTGGTATCTCTGTAGAACTTAAAGGTTTTCCGATAAATTCTTCTCTGTGAGCTTGTCTGTCATCGGAACTCTTGCATATAGAGCGATTCACGCCGTAGTTGCCGCAGAGAATGTTATTTTTAAATTTAGAATCAGTTAAATATTTAGAAGGACACTGAATAACAGTATTTCTTGCATCTGATCTCTTATAAAATCCTTCTATAAAATTAAACCACCACCATCCTATTCTGTCATATTGTTTAAATCCTGAGTAACCTCCCGGCGGAAGAGCTGTGATAGTTTTGCCGAAACTAAAGGGCAGGGTTTGGTTTTGGGAATCATACATAAATAAGCCAACTGTTATTTGCTTGATATTAGAACTGCAAAGGACGGTTTTTGCCCGCTCTCTGGAACTGCTTAGCATAGGGAGAACAATGGCTACTAAAATGGCCACTATCGAAATAACTACGACTAATTCAGTGAGTGTAAATGCAGAGCGTTTCATAACTGCATATTATATGCTTTTTTAAAAAATGAATCAACATAGAACACCTTTAAAAAGAGCAGGATAGAAATCCCTTTCTACCCGCCCTTTTTAAATTGCCTCGGCAAAACAACATCACGTCCGGGTACACACCGGCAAGGTCTAAGCACAGGCTCTCATATAATAACACGTCCATTCGCCTGTTACATCGCAGGCCTCTGGAAAATACATGTCTAATATACATGGTGTTTCTCCGTACCTAATCATCGTAGAAGTTGAACAACTGCCAGTTCCGCTTTGGCACCCGTATCTTGTAGGATGTTCCTCGTACCAGCCATCGCAACCGCCAGCATAATAGTTACAAAATACAACCCAATAATCCTGTAGGAGCTTTGTGCATTCATACCCCATACCAACTATTGTTTGGAGTTGATCGTTGTTAATATCAGTAAATTCACCGGCAATAGGATTATTTGAGATTAAAAGGGCTATGCCATCAATCCAGTCCATATCAAAAAAGCTGACATCCGTGTGATAATAGAATTGGCTGTTTGCCAAATCTATAGTCCAGACATACTTGTCATCGACTTTTTCGAGAACAGTAAAATGCTTTTTGCCGGGGATATACAGAATCGCTTTGCAGCCATTCAGTTTCTTTAGGTTTGCAATGTCGGTTTTAACAGCACGGCAGTAAAGCCCCTGACTCTGCGCAAATTGTTTCATTTCGTAAAGATTTGTTTGGCCGTCTGGCACACTAACTAATTGCGCAAGCTGCTGGTCGGTAACATTTTTACCTAATTGCGTGGCGACATATTTTAATGCGGCGGTTGCGCAGTTTTGCACTTGTACCCCTTCGTTTGCTGCGTATGTCAACCTTTCAGCTAATAATGTAGTGGTATCAATTGTTTGTGAGTAGCGATACATTTCCGGCTTACGCTTATCAAAAACAGAATGCTCTATCAAAGCATCAGCTTCATAGTTGATGTTGAATTCATAGCTTTGGGGTATATTGGCATCTATGCCGGTAATATCCCACAAATCACGAGATAATAATCTCGTTGTGCCAAGTTCATAATTTTCCAATAAAATGGTATCAGGAACCCAATTATTCGCAACCAATTGATAATCGGAATACTGTTTTGAAATAATCAAACTGCCGCCCTTGTTCACTAAACAGGATAGCACCGCATAATTTTTCGATGTATCCATTACAAAAAACATTTCAGAGCTATCCGAGTAGTTTATCGTCAAGTGTATTTGTGTTTGGCCATCGACAGATTTTTCAACAGCGGAAAAATCAGCGGCAGCAAGATTATCATAACTGTAAAAGCCATATCCCCACGGAATGAATCCGGCAGTTAACGGGCCATTAACAACGTGTGGAGTTTTGCCCATTGAGTCAACAATTGCTTGATTACCAGGCAAAAAGTAGGTAGTATATTTTTCCCCATCCCATGCAAATACGCGTTTGGCATTCCAATTCAGGTCAAACTGGCCGGTCATAAAATTGTCTGTCAAGTCTTTGCTTGGCTTTACTGAATCTGTACGCGAGTTTGCGTCGATTTCCCAATAAAATCTTTCTCCGTCAAATTTTACAACCACAGAGGAATTCATCGTATATTCGTTGGACAACTTGTGGCGGACGTTAAATGGTATTGCGTCAAGCTTCATTTTCTGCATATCTTCGGTTAATTCTCGCTTGTTTGTGTTATTTTGATATGCAGCAACCTCTTCTTTGATGCGATTGTTGACCTCGTTGATATCTGTTGTTTTTGGCGCTTTATATTCCTCGTGAACAGCCTTAATCGTACCTGCTGGTATCCAGGTCTTTTTTGGCTGGTTTGTTAGCTGTTGAAAAATCTGCAAAATTTCTGCTCTATCCAAAGGCCTATCGGCCAGAGCAACACAGCCATTCAATAACAAAAGAACACTCACCACTGTTAATTTTGTTTTCATAACCGTTCCTCCTTTTTGAGAGAAAAAATAGTATTTTTAGGGCCTATTACAAACGATAGACACCCGCTCTTTTAAGGAGGCGTTTCTGGATTAGATTTTTTTCACCTTTTTGTAAAAAAAATTGAACATAAGAAGATATGGATGGTCTGTAATTATTGTAAAAAAAGTGTGCTACTTAGTTTTTTCGAGCCAAAACTCACAGAATAGCATTAAATCATCAAAATCAACGCTGCCATCAACATTAAGGTCTGCCCCTTCGCATCCGTTTGAGCTGCTACAATTTGTTTGTTGCCAGTAAGATGCAAGGATTGCATAATCTTGAAAATCCACTACGGTATTATTGTTGAAATCGCGTGTGCGAACTTGAGAAAAACAAAGATAATAATTAGGGTCATCCCAACTTATGTCGTAATCATAGAAACCGATATTAAAGTCTACAGAATTATAATCTCCTGTATCTACAGCATTATAGTCGATAATAAACCAATCTCCTGCTGCTACATTATCACCATCTGCAATGAAACTAATCCATTTTATAGGGGGTGGGCCTGATTCTTGCTCGTAAATACCGGATGAATCACCTGCCGCAGGCAAAGGTTCTTTCGGTGTCAAAATCCCATAAGGCCAATATGCCTCTTCAAGTGCGAGATCCCCACCCCAATATCTTTTAATAGTGTCAGAACTTACAACAATTTTCAACTTCGTTCCAACCATAATGTCTTGATAAATATGAGGAATATTTGGATCAACTAATTCAATGGGCGTGTTGCTGTCTCGCAGGAAAACATTTGTAGAAATCGTTCCGGAAGTTATTGAAACGGGGCTGATAATTAATGCTAATACCAAAAGTATTTGTTTCACCAATAACTTATTACTTTTGATTGAAAAAATACCATTACTATGGCCAATATATGCACTTAGAGTTAATTCACGGAACGGATATCGAATGCATAGACACTTCTTCTTCATTGTCTTCCTGAGACTAAACAACCTATACCCTTGTATAAAATTCTGTCTCATAAGTCAAGGGAAAACACTCCGGAAATGGCACGGAAAATACGCTGTCACAGCGTTACCCCACCTTCACAATCGCCTCCACTGCCTTCTGCTGATCCAGCTCGGCGTAGACTTCAGTTATCGCTGCGGACCGATGACCAAGGATAGTTCGTGCAGTTTCCAGCCCGAACTCTTTACGCAGGAACGTCGCTGCGTTATGCCGGAGTTGGTGCGGGTGCCAGTGCTGCGAGGGCGTCCATTTTGAAAACTTTTCATCGCTCATTCCTTCGGGCCGAAATGCTTTTTTTATCGCTTTGACAACCGCGTGCCCCAGACCGGTCGGGGTATAGTGTTTGCCAGGTTGTCTTTGATGACTTTCCTTGACGGGAAGAATATATTCCTCAAAAACTTTCGGTTCAGAATTTGGGTCAAAATCCGGCTCGGTATCTGGTAAATAATTCGGCTCTGAATTTGGTTCTAAACCTGGCTGCGAATTAGTATCTTCGCCCAGCAATTCGAGAACATCCTGCATTTTTTCGTACTTGTTTTTAATCTCTTTAACAGCGGCAGGGCTGCTGTTTGTATCGACAACATAAGGCGTGATAAACGCCAGCAGTTCGTTGTTTGACTGTCCCGTATCATAGTGCCTGAACAGTTTGCCAACCATCGGCATATCGCCGAAGAGCGGAATTTTCTGTTCTACAAGACTGTCATTTTTGAAAAGAATACCGCCAAGCATTAAAGTTTCGCCATCGTTGACTATCATATGCGTAGTCGTATTCAACTCGTTTGTGGCGATATTGCCATTAATAAGAGTATCCTCAACTTCTGATATAATCAGATTTATTGTCATATCGACCGCTTTTTCGGGCGTTATATTAGGCCTGACTCGAAGTATAACGCCGACATTGCGATACTGAATTGCATCACGCTGTGACAGGCCTTCGGTAGAAGTCTGCGTGCTTTGCAGAAACGGCACGCTTTTACCTTTAAAAAATTCCGCCTCCTCATTATCTTTCGTCCATAAGGTCGGCTGATTTAAAACCTTCGCATTAACTTCGCGAATCAAAAGGTCAACAAGCAGGTTTATATTAGCCGTTGATGTGGCCGTAAATGTGCCGTGACTTTGAGTATAAGCAAGCTGTGTCAAGGCAGTCAGCGCATTTTCTCCTAAATTACCAAACGCGGCCTTGTCAGACGCGAGCTTGATACCTAATGAGGTCATATTCTCATGGTTGACCTCTATAATAACGACCTTTATCATAACCTGTTTGCCCGGCTGGTCGAGAGCCATAATCATTGCTTTGAGACTTTCCTGATATTCACTGGGCGAAAGCACAAGAATAGCCTTGCTGCGATGAACAGGAATAAATCTTATTCTTCCTATCAGGTTACTGGTCGGCATTTGTTCGGCGGCTCTGTCGCGAGCATTGTTCCACCACGGCGTTATAACATCGGGATTAACCTGACTGGTTTCTTTGCCTGCATCGCTTTGCTTCTGGCCGGTCTCGCTTGTCGAATATTCGGACAAACCGCGTTTACTTCGCTTCAATATCGCACTTGTGCCTGCTTCGTTAAGTATCGCGTTAAGCTGATCGCAAAGGTCTTCGGCATCGGCATAGTTTAGCGTAATAACCATAGGCAACTCGGCAACATCCATCTTATCAAGCTCTTCGATGAGCTGGCGAATCACATCATACGCTTCTGGAATCTTGCTTATAACGATAATCTTCTTGGTGTCCGGCACAGGCTCGAAAGTCAGTTGGCCATAAAGCGCTCCAACAATTTTTTTCTTTTTTTCATCTTCACCGCCACCCCACCACCACCACGGCAGAGAGTTTTCACTCGATTCCTCCGTGAAAAGTTTTGTCAGCAGGTCCGCCATACGGACTGGATCGGAATTTTGTAATTCAATTATAACAGGTTTGACCTTGCTGACATCGAGCGGAACATCCCATTCGGCAATCTGTGCGACTATTTTTACCATATTCTCCGGCGAGGCAACAACTGTTACCTGCTGCATAGTCGGAAATGCTATCGCTTTTACGACATCAGTCGGGTTCTGCTGACTTTGGCCATATCTTCTTGAAAACCAGTCGCCAGAATCGCTCTCTTTGCCATAAAGGTCATCTATCTGTTTTTTCACCTGCTCCGCGTCGGCGTGTTTAAGTTCAAATGTTTTGGTTTCAAATTTGCCCGTGGGAACATCAATTTCAGCGATGAATTTTTTGAGCATTTCGCGCATTTCGGCTCTGCCGAAGAGCATAATCTGGCCTGCCTGTCGCAGAGGCTGGACAAGAACGCTGGCCTTCAATTCCGTTCCAGGCATTTTCTGCATCGCTTCGTTAAGCCTCTCGGCAACTTCGCTGACATCGACATACATTATGGAAATAGTTTCATATTCCGACTGAACCTGCCCGGCCTGGTCGAGTTTTTCAATCCACTGACCAATTCGTTTAATATCGTCAGCGGATGCGCGGGCAATAATCCATTTACGTCTCGATTCGGGAATCAGTACGATAGGCGTTCTCGAAGATTCAATTATAACAGACTCC
>JBAZTW010000060.1:0-7188 GCA_041661665.1 Phycisphaerae bacterium
TTGGAACATTCTGCATTGAGATACAGGAACACATCAACATCGGCTCCACCTATAACGCCCAAGCCAACACGAAGGCCATCAAAGGCGGCGAGGCCGTCAGCGATCCCCTTGACCCCAAGACCGCGTGGCTGTTCAACCAGTATTCTACTGGAGCCATCGTGCTTGGCTCAAACGCCGACAGGGCGGATTTCCAACTTGCTATCTGGAAGCTGGAAGACGAATTTACAGGTGTTTTGACAGCCCAGGCACAGACGTATTATGATTTGGCGGCTGCCTCCACCTGGACGGACATAGGCTTGATACGTGTTTTGAATCTTGGCACTGCAGCAGATAACTTCCAATACCAGGACCTCCTGGTTACAGCAAATGAAAATGTCCCCGAACCAGCGACAATTGCCATACTCTGCCTTGGCGGTTTGCTGCTTCGCAGAAAGAAATAAAAGAAGAACAGTGAAATGTCCCAGCCGGCACAAATCCATCCTTGTGCCGGCTGTTTTATGAACAGAATAAAAACGCTTCGTATTTTCGTATTCCTGGAGCGATAGTATTATCAACCACTGCCGCTGCTTTCACCATCCTGAACACAGACCGCTAAACATCTGCAACCTCTAAAAATTGACAATCAAACATAATAGACATTGTTTTTGACCGGTCGCTTCCGTCTTCGTTAAAACTACGACGAGACAAGTACGCTCGCGGCTCTGATTACCCCCTTCGCTGTCGCTTGGGCTCTGATTTACGCATTTTTAGAGGCTTCTTTCAATGGCAGTATCCGCTTGTTCACCCAAAAATAAAACTGCCCCAACCTTTGCAGTGGTTGGGGCAGTAGAAGGAGGAGGAGGAAGAAAAATTTTTAACAATGAATTAAAGTTTCTGTAGAATCGTTCTTTTTTTGTACAGCTATTTCAGCAATCACCAATTCCTTTCGCCGCACGGGTAAATCTGTTTAAAACCTTTGTAAGGCTATCTGAGATATTTGGTAAAAATATCTTTTAGTCTGGCAAGTCGAACGTCTGCTCCTTCAACATCGGCATTGAGCGGCGTCTCATCACCTTTAACAGTGCGCATTCCTCTCCTGAATTTAGAGATATTGCGGCACATTTGTTCGTATGCTCCGGTTTCATTATACATTTTAGCATTAACTTTAGCCCTCATAGCTAATTTCCTTTGTCTAAAGATATTTTACAAAAACGTCTTTCCGTCAAACTTCAGAACAGCCCTAGTGTCTGCTAAGGCGAAACTAATTTCTCGTAATACGCTAATGAATTTTCCTGCTTACTAACCGCCGTCTTTCCAGTATGCTCCATCTGCCAGGCAAACTGTTTTTGCAGCCACTGGCCGTCACAGTTTTCTCTCCTGCACTTAAACCATACAAAAAAGTTCAGCCCTTCTTTCATTCTGTCCACTTCTTTCATCCGTTCTCCGCAAATCGGGCAAAGCCCTTCTTTTTCCGCAGACTGGAATCTTGTGTTATTTATTATGTCAGCCATCTTTATACCTCCTTAATATGGTATTGTTTTTTACCCTACTCAAGAGGAAACTATCACCTTTTAATTTGTTCTGAAACAGGGAAATCCCTCTATTTGAGCCTCGAAATCTCTCATAGATACAGGCCAAATAAGCTTTGTTTACGCTCTCCGCGGCGGTAATAACCAGTTAATAAACAAAAAAAGCCCGCCGACTAAATCGGCAGGCTAAACCCGTAATATATTCTTGTATTTGTCGAGTTTTATACGTTCCCCGCGAAAATTGGCGGGGCGCTTGTAGGGATTCGCTTATTTCATAGAAGGCATAGCGTCTTTGAGTTTGGCGTCTTTTTCAGCATCCGTCAATTTGTTCCATTCGGGCTGACAATTCGGACAGCAAAAACCTATTTTCATATCCTTGTACATACAAGTAAGTTCTTTCGGGCAGTTCATTCTATCGATTGACTTTCCCGAAATAGGACATTTGGCATTGCAGCAGGGCATTTGCTCAACATTTTCTTTCATACACTTGTGTACATTTGCCAGAAGTTTTTCAGCTTTTTCCATTTTAATTTTAGCTATCTTTGCATCGCCTTTGTCAATCGCTTCAATGGCTGCCTTGATAGCTGCCTTGGCCGCGGCGACATCTTCCATATTAGCCTGACATTTTTTCATACAACCGGCCATACATTTGTTCATATCCCCCATTGTACATTTGCGCATAGGCTCCGACTTTGCGGGGGTGTTGGGTTCTTTGGCCTGTACCGGCTTTACCGGAATTATCGACAAGACCGTAATAACCATTATTACAGCGGCCGCGGAAAGCCATATACTGAGTAACGATACTGTTCTTTTCTTTTCCATCATTTTTTCCTTTCAATTTTTGGTTGCTACATTAATTTACCAATAAAACAGAATTAAGTTCTCCATACGGATTAGCTTCTGTATTGCTGTTGCAGGGGTCTTGCTGCCATTTTCCATCAATAACAAAACGATAGCAGTATCGTCCCGGCCGCAGAGAAAGCCTTGTCTCCCAATAGTCTTTTTTGTCCGTTCTTCTCATCGACGATTGCTGCGGCTGCCATTTGTTAAAATCCCCGGCAAGCTGCACTACAGAAGCATTGGGGCAATAAACAGTAAAAACGACGATACTCCCAGCTTGTTTTACGCCGCAGAATTCACCGGCGGCTGTTTTCTTTTGACCTTTTTTTGTGAATGTTAACGTTTCCATATTCATTTCCTTTCTGATATTAAAAGTTTATTTTGTTTTTCGTATAACGCCGTTTGACAACGGGAATTAAGATTATCCAGAACATTCATAAAGTTGATATAAGAATCATAAGGCGATTCATAAGGGTTGAAGTATTTATGCACATCGCCGTCCGCAAACCATTTCGTGCACATATAATAGAAATGGTCTGAAGTCTGAAGTTTTCGCCAGTCATTTATAATGTCTTCGTCCTCGGTATCTTTTACGGTTTTTTCAAGTCTATAAATCTCCGCCAGGGCATTATGCTGCATCTTATTTCCCCGCCAGGCGGATATATCACGCTCGACATCTGCCCAGCTTATCGTATGCGGCACATCGACAACATCGGAATCATCATAAGCCGCCGCAACTTCTGACGGTGTTTTAAAATCGTTATCACGGTGTTTAAGAATTTCCTGCGGCAGATGCCTGAGAAAATTAAAAATTCCTGTACTTTCCCACTGATGCTCGCCGAAGGTTTCGTAGTCCATAAAAAGATTCACGACAAATCCGCAGCCGTTGACATCGTTCACCCAGCCTGCAAACTTGGGTGCATGCAGCGGCCATTCGCTCCAATCGCGGTTTGAGAATCTAAAGGCAATATCGTCGCTGAGTCGGTAATTTTTAAGGAGCAGCTTCAGATTATTGTCGCCCTTGGGCCTATATACAAAATTCGGACTTCTATGACCGAGTATCCGGTCAACACCCTCGGTAATCATCGCGGTAAAACCGCCGATTTTGCTGATTACTTCGGATATATAATTATTATAAATAAGCTCGGTATTCCGGAAAACCCTCGGCGTTTGCTGGAACAATCGCTCGATGGTCTGCTTGTGAAGAATAATTTGTTCCGCGAATTCCTGCTCGGAATACAGCGAGCTTAAACTGTGATAATACGTTTCTGCGATAAATTCCACACAGCCCGTTTCTGCAAGCTCCTGAAAACTCTTCATCGCTTCCGGTGCATACATTTCAAGCTGCTCAAGCAGAACGCCTGTTATGCTGTAAGAAATTTTAAATTGCCCTTTATATTTCCTTATCAGTTCGAGCATAAGCGAATTAGCCGGCAGATAGCATTTATCAGCCACCTTTCTGCAAATCTGAGCGTTTTTGTTATCGTCGAAATAATTGCTGTCCGAATCGAATATCGTATAATCCCTCAACCTGTAAGGCTGATGAACCTGAAAATAAAAGCATACCGATGCCATAAAACCTTCCTATCCTGTTATAGTTAAAATTTGTTTATAAATTTCGTTAATTTTTGATGCCGCACTTTCCCAGCGGAATTTTCCCGTTTCATTTCGGCTGTTCTCCCGCAGTGTCTCCCGCAGCGGTGAGTGTTTTAACACCGCCGTTATTTTATTTGCCATTTGATTGACATCCCAGAAGTCAACTTTCAGAGCATTGACAAGGATTTCTGCAATGCCGCTCTGCTTGCTTATAAGTACAGGCACATTATTTTTTACAGCTTCCAGCGGAGCAATTCCGAATGGTTCCGATACGGATGGCATTACATACAAATCTGCCATTCGATACATTTTTTCGACATCAGCTCCTCGCAGGAATTTTGTAAACAATACTTTGTGCCCGATTCCGAGATGGGCGGCATATTCAATCATTCTGTGCATCATATCGCCGTCACCTGCCATAACGAATTTTACATTGCTGATTTTTTCCAAAACCTTTTTCGCCGCTGAGATAAAATAATCGGGCCCCTTTTGGAATGTGATTCTGCCGAGAAACAAAACTATTTTGTCCCGCTTTTCGACAGTTTCAGGATGAGTAATGTTGCTATTGTTTTCTATACCATTGTGAACTACGGTTATTTTGTCTGGTGCAACACCATAGCGGTTAATTACCATATTTTTGGTATAATTGCTCACAGCGACTATTCTTTGAGCCTCATACATTCCCTGACGTTCGATGTCGTATATCGTCTGGTTGATGTTTTCGCCGCTGCGGTCGAATTCTGTTGAATGAACGTGAACAACAAGCGGCTTTCCGCTGTTCTGGGCAGCGGCAATCCCGGCAGGAAAAGTCATCCAGTCGTGCGAGTGAATAACATCAAAACTTTCGACTTCGGATATTTGAGACACTTTTTCCGCGTATTTATTGACCTGTTCGTATATGTTTTGGCCATAATTTTGCTCATTTTTTGAAGAATTTGAATCAAAAGCGTAAGTTTTTTTATCTTTTTTTTCATTTTTTGCAAAAAACCTGTGCGCTTTTAGCGAGGTATAAGGTTGCAGCGGCGACGTAACTGTTATAAATCGTACATTTTTAAACTCAGCACTTTGTGAAGAGCTGACTCCTTCGGCATTCAGGATTTTCATATAATCCACGCTGCCGCCGTCAGTTAAGGTTGGCAATACGAAAGTGATTTCCGTGCCGGCTCGGCTCATCGCCTTAGTCAGGCCGTAGCAGGCCGTCCCAAGCCCTCCGCTTATAAACGGTGGAAATTCCCATCCTAACATAAACACTTTCATATTGATTAACCCTACTTGCCAATCAGGCTATATTGCCTTCAATTTTCAACTAACAAATTTATAGGTTCACACAAAAAACCTAAACAGGGAAAATCCCTTATTACCGCTTCGCAATTGCTCAAAGATACAAGGCTAAATAAGGTTTGTTTGGAAGGGAGCGTCGCTCTCTGCGGCTGTAATAACCCGTTAATAAACAAAAAAAGCCCACCGACTAAATCGGCAGGCTAAACCCCTAATATATTCCGGCCATATACTGTGATTCAACGAAAGCCGTGAACCAAAATAAACCTCTTCACTGCCTCATTTAGGCTGATAAACACTACTTAATTTTCGCCTGAATTATTTTTAAAAGCGTATTGCTGTGAACAGGCTTTTGAAGTACGCCATCCAAGCCCAGCTCGGTATAGTTTGTGGTTTGGCTAAGACTGTCGCCAGTGCTTGAAAGCATATAAACGGGCGATTTGTTGTTGAGCAGGCGGATTTCCTTAACAAAATTCAGGCCTGCATCTACTTCCTCCATCATCAAATCCACCAGAATAAAATCCGGTTTTGATTCCTTGTATTTCCTCAGGCCTTCCTCGGCGGAATAGGCCTCGGCCATTTGGTAGCCATTTGCCTCAAGAATAATTCTGAGCGTATTTAAAACATCCGGGTCGTCATCTATCGCGAGAATCACACAATCTTTTTTCACCATACTACCGTCCCTTTCCCGTAAAATAATCCAGACCACCTGCAAAAGGCTTGAGAGCCCTGTCAAATTTGCCGAGTGAATAGGCTATCGCAACGCCATAGTTTGTTATCGGAACGCCGAGTCTGCGGCAGCGTTCGATTCGAGAAAGTATTTCGCGTCTGTTTGTCATACATCCGCCACACTGGATAACCAATTTATAATCGCCGAGATTTTCGGGGAAATCGTGTCCCTGATAAGTATCGAATTTAAGTTCGCAGCCGGCGTATTGCTTCAGCCATCGCGGTATTTTTTCTCTGCCTATATCATCTATTATCGGATGATGGGTGCACGATTCAGCAATTAAAATTTTATCGCCTGATTTCAGTTTTTCTATGGCCAAAGCGCCATTGACGAATTCATTGAGGTCGCCCTTTAGCCTTGCGAGCAAAATCGAAAAAGATGTCATAGGAATCTCTTCGGGCGTATCTTCGGCAACTTTTAAAAACGCCTGCGAATCGGTAATGACTATCGCGGGCTTTTCTCGAAGTTTTGCAAGCGTGTCCAGCAATCCGGTTTCCTTTACGACGATGCAGGCGGAATCGTTGTCGAGTATATCCCTGATAGTCTGCACCTGCGGCAGGATAATTCTGCCTTTCGGCGCTTCTTTGTCAATAGGAATCACGAGAACGGCCAATTCGCCGGGCCTGACCAAATCGCGGAGTATCGAGGGGGTAATGAGAAATTCATCAGGCACAACGGCAATAAGTTTTTCTCTAAATTCAGCCATTCCCTTTTTCTGCGGCGAAACAGTTTCGAGCCATTCGACTTTCTCTGCGTTAAGTTCGGCAATTACGCTTTGGTCAACGCCTTTCAAATCGGCCTTGTTAAAAACGGCGATAACGGGAATTTTGCGTTTTTTAAATTCTTCCAGCAGCGCCTTTTCAAATTTCTCCCACTGCCCTTCGGCGCTGACGATTACGGCGACATCTGTTCTGTCGAATATTTTTTTTGTTCTGGCAACCCGCTCTTGTCCGAGTGAGCCTATGTCGTCAACGCCGGCGGTGTCGATAAACAAAACCGGACCAATCGGCAAAAGCTCCATCGGCTTTTCAACGGGGTCGGTCGTTGTGCCCGCGATTTCAGAGACAATGGAAACGGCCTGGCGAACAAAAGCGTTTAGAAATGAACTTTTTCCGACGTTTCGCCTGCCGAATATGCCTATGTGCAGCCTTAATGATTTTGGAGTTTTTATCATATTATTCCTAAAATATAGCCACAGAGAACATGGCGCGGCCAAAGGCCGCAACCAAAATCCGA
>JBAZTW010000061.1:0-6966 GCA_041661665.1 Phycisphaerae bacterium
TTATTGTATCTGCATCGCCGAAAGGGAATCCGGTATTATCAAAAGGGATGCCGTGTTCCGTTTTTCTTCCGCTGCGGGCAAACGTTCGGGCTGCTGTTTATAGTTTACGGCATAATGCGGTTTACAATAGAATTTTTCAGAGATGATAATCCGATTGGGTATTTCGGCCTGACTATTTCGCAGAATCTAAGCGTTGCGCTGTTCGCAATATCCGTGCTGCTGATTATTGTTTTTGGAAATATGAAACAAACGCCATACGCACGGCGATAAATCCCCAGTGTTTAGCTCCCGGACCTGTGCCGGGGTTCAGAGCCGCGACAGTAATGGAGCGGTCATAACCAAATCAGACATCAAATATAAAAAATAAAAATGACATATTAAAAATCAAAAACACTCAGTTTTGTAGGGTGGACTCTTCCTGTCCGCCATAGCTGGTTTCTTTGTAGCTTTAGCGAAGAAGAATGGCGACGGCGGAAGCCCACGCGGTTTCTTTTTTCTCTGTGCCCCTGTGGTGAAATATAGAACTTTAAATTACAATCGCATTGCATAGCGAGTCGATTTGTTCTTTTGTGTGGTCGCACTGGAGAGAGATTCTTAATCTCGCGGTTCCCGGCGGGACGGTAGGCGGACGAATAGCGACAACCAGAAAGCCGCTATCGAAAAGTCTTTTTGAAAGTTTAACGGTTTTCTCATTGTCGCCTATAATTACAGGCACAATATGACTTGTACTGCCTGCGGTATCGAAGCCTAATATGTTTAACTTTTCTCTGAGATAATCGGCGTTTTGTTTCAGCTTTTTTCTTTGAGCCACTGCTTTTTCGATTATATCAACGGCACAAATTCCAGCGGCTGAATTACAAATCAGCGGAGCGGTTGTATAAATAAAAGGCCTTGCTTTGTTGATTAGATAATCAATTACGCATTTATCTGCGGCGAGGAAACCGCCTGTGCAGCCTGCGGCCTTGCTGAGCGTGGCGACAACAATATCAATATCGCCGAGCAGGCCGAGTTCTTCGGCAAGTCCTGCTCCCCTGCTGCCGAGACAGCCGAATGCGTGTGCCTCATCGACGATTAAATAAGCGTTGTATTTTTTCTTCAGCTCGACGAGTTTTTTCAAATCGGCAAAATCGCCATCCATTGAAAAAATACTTTCGGTTACTATGAATTTGCGATTGTATTCATTTGAGGCGAGGAATTTTTCGATTCTGTCGAATTGCGTTCTGTGATAAGTCCGAAATTCCGCCTGACTGCCTTTGGCGGCATCAATAATTGAGGCGTGGTCGAGTTTGTCCAAGAGAAGCAGGTCGCCTTTTTGCGGAATGGTTTGCAGTACGGCGAGATTGGTCATAAAGCCGGTCGGAAAAACCAGAGCAGCCTGTTTGTCGAAAAGCCGGGCGAGTTTTTTTTCCAGTTCGATGTGTGGTGTGATTGTGCCGCTGATAAGTCTTGAGGAAGCTGAGCCGAAGCCAAATTTGTCCATAGCGTTTTTGGCAGCGGCGATAATTTCAGGATTTTCCGCCAGGTTCATATAGTTATTGCTGCAAAACAGGATTTTTTCAATACCGTTGATTTTGACGGTAACCCCTGCGGCGGAATCTATGGGCAAAAGCTGTCTGAGCAGGTTATCCTGCTGGAGAAGCGACAATTCTTCGGATAGAAAGTTGAAATTCATTGAGTTCAAAATACCAGTATATAAAATTATTTATATACAATACACATTTTGAGATTGAAAATCAAAAATCAAAAATTAAAAATTAAAAATTAAAATGTAAAATGACATATTAAAAATCAAAAATACCGGCTTTAGGCATTTACGCAGAAATTTTTGAATTTTGCATTGTAATTTTGATATTTACATTTTGATATTTGATATATGCGATTTTGGCGTATAATAAACACATCAATCTATCAATAGGGACAATATGAGCATTTATGACAGGGATTATTCGCGGCCTGATTACGAGCAGCAAAGGCCGCAAATGCAGTTTCGCTTTCCGCAGGTTACGC
Organism: Phycisphaerae bacterium; assembly: GCA_041661665.1. Classification (GTDB taxonomy): domain Bacteria; phylum Planctomycetota; class Phycisphaerae; order Sedimentisphaerales; family UBA12454; genus GWC2-45-44. The sequence continues at coordinate 2,008 of JBAZTW010000061.1, forward strand.
CTGTGGTTAAGAATCTGCTGATTTTGAACGTCGGCATTTATTTAGCCTGTATAGCCATAAAGCCTTTGGGGAACTTTGTTTATAATTGGTTCAGCGTCGATTCGACCTCATATATAAACTATTTTCAGGTTTGGCGACTGATAGGCTATCAGTTTCTGCACAGCCTAAACGACCCGTGGCATTTGATTATGAATATGATGGGTCTGTATTTTCTGGGGCCGACACTTGAGAAATTCTGGCACAGTAAAAAATTCCTGATTTTCTACCTGCTCTGCGGAGTGACCGGCGGAATAGCCTATCTTGCGTTGTCGTCTTTTCCGCAAATCGGCCATGGCCAGCTCATCGGAGCGTCCGGGGCGATACTCGGTATGCTGGCGGCGTGCGCGATTTTGTTTCCGCAGTTTGTGGTATTTATTTTTATATTTCCAGTGCCAATCAGAGTCGCGTCATCGCTATTTATGCTTGTTTATATTATAAATATTTTCACCGGCGGCGCAAACGCAGGCGGCGACACGGCTCATTTGGCGGGTATGCTTGTCGGGGGCGGATATGTGTATCTGTGGCCGAAGCTGAAAAACAGATATAAGCCGGCAATCCACTCGGACAACTGGGAAGTGAGATTTAAGGCATACAGCGAGATTCAGAGGGAAGTAGACAGAATTCTCGAAAAGGTCGCGAAAGAAGGCATAGGCTCGCTGACCAAAAAAGAAAAAAAGACTCTCGCGGAAGCTACTAAATTAGAGCAGATGAAAAGCGGGTTATGAGCGAGGCAATTTGCCCTTCCAATCAACCATTCAAGTCTCTTGTACCCCTATATTTGTACACCATATTTCGCTTGCGAAAAAGGGTTGTTTTCGATAAACTCTCTGTCCTGAACAGGTTGGGAATTTTTTATGGCTAAAAAAACTGTAAGAATCGCAATTGTGGGTTTTGGAACCGTCGGCAGCGGCGTCGCTAAAATCATCCTCGAAGACGCTGACTATATCAAAGCAAAGACAGGCGTACGACTTAAGCTGGCCAAGGTGGTTGACGTTGATATAAAAACCAGGCGAAAAGTTACTCTGCCTAAAGGCGTTCTGACCGACAATCTCGACAGCGTTCTGGCCGACAAAAGTATCGATATCGGGATTGAACTTGTCGGCGGGACAAAGACCGCAAAGAACATTCAGCTCAAAATGCTCGCAGCAGGCAAGGATGTCGTAACGGCAAATAAGGCGCTGTTGGCTAAGCACGGCAATGAGCTTTTCACCGCAGCGCACAAGGCAGGCAGGTGCATCGCGTTTGAGGCAAGTTGCGCAGGCGGAATACCGATTATATCAGCGATGAGAACGGGGCTCGCGGCAAATAAAATACAGGCCATTTACGGCATTGTCAATGGCACCTGCAATTATATCCTGTCGAATATGAGCAAAAAAAATATGCCTTTTTCCGAGGCTCTGAAACAGGCACAGGAAAAAGGATACGCAGAAGCTGACCCGACGCTCGACATCAACGGCGAAGACACGGCACACAAGCTGGCGATTCTGGCATCAATGGCGTTCGGATATGAAATCGCCACCGAAGACATCAGCGTTGAAGGCATTGAAAATATAGATATCGCTGATATTCAATATGGCAAAGAAATGGGTTATACGCTCAAGCTGCTGGCAATCGGACAAAGAGTCAACGACGAGCGGATATTTTTGCGGGTTCACCCATCGTTTATATCAAGCGAAAGCGCACTGGCAAGGGTCGATGGGCCTTTCAACGCGGTAAATGTTTTCGGCCATGCGGTCGGCGGAACGCTGTTCTACGGCAGAGGCGCAGGAATGATGCCTACGGCCTCGGCGGTTGTGGCGGATATTATAGAAGTAGCGATGGGCAATTCCGGCAGGCTGTTTAAACATCTTAAACTTAAGCCGAGAAAAAAAATCAGCAAATATATCGGCAAAATAGACGAGTTGACGAGCAGATTTTATATAAAGCTAAAAGTTCTTGATAAGCCCGGCGTCTTTGCGCAGATATGCAGAATTTTAGCGAAGAATAAAATAAGCCTTTCGGGCGTGCTTCAGCACGAAGAACATAACGCAAAGGGGCTTGTGCCCGCAATTGTGATTACGCATCAGACTGGACAGAAAAAAATTATCAAAGCTCTGGCAGGCTTGAGCAATCTGGCAATCGTTAAGGAAAAGCCGGTTTGCATAAGGATAGTTGACATACCGGAAGATAAGGACTAAAAGAATTGAAAATTTAAGATTGAAAATTGAAAAATAAAAAACAGCTTCGCCGTGAGGCGATTCCATAAATCTTCAATCTACAATCTTCATTCTTCAATTTATTAGGTGGTTTAAGGTAAAATATGAATACCAAATGTAAATATGTGATAGTTATACCAGATGGCGCGGCTGATGAGCCTATCGAGGCTTTCGGCGGCAAGACCGTGCTGGAAGCGGCTGAAATACCCAATATCGACATTATAAGCCAGACCGGCAGACAGGGACTTGTCCGAACCGTCGCCAAAGGTATGACACCAGGCAGCGATGTGGCAATGATGAGTCTGCTTGGATATGACCCGCAGCGATTTTATACCGGCAGAGCGCCAATCGAAGCGGTCGCGATGAATATCAAACTTGAGCCGAGCGACTGGGTCTTTCGCTGCAATTTAGTTACGATTGCCGATGAGAAAATGGCCGACCACAGCGCAGGACACATCTCAACAAAAGAAGGCGCAAGATTAATTGACGATTTGAATAAAAACCTCGGCAACGCAAATATCAAATTTTATCCGGGCGTGAGCTATCGGCATATTTGCGTGTTCAAGGGAATGGATTTTGACGTTTATACCGAGCCGCCGCACGACATAATCGGGCAGGAGGTCGAAAAAAATCTGCCTCGCGGAAAAAACGCAGAAATATTATTTGAACTTATGGCAAAATCACACCAGCTTATGGCTGACCATGAGATAAATAAAGTAAGACGCGACTTGGGCGAGAATCAGGTTAGCTCAATATGGCTGTGGGGACAGGGTCAAAAGGCCTCAATGGAAAGCTTTAAAGACAGGTTCGGCCTCAAAGGAGTTGCGATAACAGCGGTCGATTTGGTCAGAGGGCTGGCGAAGTTAATCGGCTTCGATTTGATAAAAGTCGAGGGTGCAACCGGATTTTTCGACACAAATTATAAAGGAAAAGCGGCAGCGGCGATAGAAGCTCTTGACAAATACGACATTGTCTTTATACATATCGAGGGCCCGGACGAAGCAGGCCACGCCGGCAACGCCGAGATAAAGAAAAAGGCCGTCGAGCGAATTGACAAATACATAGTCGGGCCGGTGTATGAGGCTCTGAAGAAGTATCCGGGCTGGCGAATTTTGGTTATGCCGGACCATCCGACGCCGGTGAGCAAACAATCGCATTCAAACGAACCTGTACCATTCGCTATGGCAGGCGAAGGCATTGAAAGCGTCCTGCAGCAGACGTTCAGCGAAGCAAACGCGGCACAGTCAGGTTTGAAGATAGAAAAAGGCTTCGAGTTAATGGAATACTTCCTTAGAGGTTGAAAACAAAAGGAAAATATGGCAAAGAAGAAAAAAATTACAGTACAGAAGTTCGGCGGAACATCGGTAGCCAACGCCGAGAAGATTAAGAACGCCGCATTGAAGGCTATCGCTGCGGCAAAAGGCGGCAATCAGGTTGTTGTCGTTGCCTCGGCTCGCGGCAAGCAGACCGACCACTTAATCGCTGATGCACTTGAGGTTAATCCGAATCCGCCAAAACGGGAAATGGACCAGCTCCTGAGCACTGGCGAACAGCAGACAGTTTCGCTGCTGGCGATGGCAATTGAGGGTATGGGGCAAAAGGCTATCAGTATGACCGGCGCTCAGATTAGAATGATAACCGACAGCGTTCATACCAAGGCGAGAATAAAGAGTATCGACGCGAGCAGAATCAAAAAACATCTTGATAAGGGCTGCATTGTTATTGTGGCTGGTTTTCAGGGCATTGATGAAAATGAAAATATCACAACGCTCGGCAGAGGCGGCTCGGACACAAGCGCAGTCGCACTGGCCGCTGCCCTCAAGGCCGACACCTGCGAAATTTACACCGACGTTGACGGCGTCTACACCACTGACCCAAGAATTTTCAAAGATGCCGTTAAGATGGACCAGATTAGCTATGATGAGGTTCTCGAAATGGCAAGTCTGGGCGCGGGCGTTATGCACAGCCGCTCCATCGAATTCGGTAAAAAATATAACGTTGTTATTCACGTCAGAAGCTCTATGTCTGACAAAATCGGAACTTTAATTACTCATGAGGTACCACAAATGGAAGGTATTCTTGTATCGGGCGCAACTATCGAAAAAAATCTGGCGAAAATAAGCTTAATCGGCGTTGACAACAAACCCGGCAATGCGGCGAAAATCTTCGCTCATCTGGCAGAAGCCAAGGTAATCGTCAACGACATTATCCAGACCGAAGTAAGCGCGGAAAAAGCAAACATATCGTTCACCGTCAGCAAAAATGATTTCGCGGATGCTCAAAAAGCAGTCGATGAAATCAAAAAGAAAGTCAACTGTCAGGACGCTTTCTATCGTCAGGACATCGCCGAGATTTCCATTATCGGCGTTGGTATGAGAACGCACTACGGCGTAGCAAATATGATGTTCAGCACACTGGCAAAGGAAAAAATAAATATCGATTCAATCACCACCAGCGAAATCAGAATAAGCTGTCTGGTTGACAAAGACCAGGGCGACAAAGCTCTGATTGCTGTCTGCAAAGCATTTGAACTCGATAAACCTGTTTCAAAACGAAGCTACGTTAAATAGTAAATAAAGAATAGTTAGCCCCCAGCTTTATGCTGGGGGTTGTAAAAAGTAAAGGGAGTAGTTAGATAATATGTAGGTCATTCATTCAACGGTTATAATACGAATCCAGTACAAAACTATAACCTAATTGAAAGGAATGACCTATGGCAAAGATT
>JBAZTW010000062.1:0-6906 GCA_041661665.1 Phycisphaerae bacterium
AAAATTGACCGCAGACACCTTGCAAATGTAAGCCCGATTTCAGGCTTCATCTGCACCTGTATAATTCCATCAATATCATATTCGACCGGGTCTTCTGTCGTAATCAGCTTGCTGTCGATTGTGTTCAATTCCTTCAGCGCGGAATAAAGCGTTGTCGTTTTGCCGCTGCCTGTAGGGCCTGTTACAACTACAATGCCGTTCGGCCTCTGTATCAATATGCGAGTCATCGCAAGGTCTTCTTCGTCAAGCCCGAGCTTTTCAAGTTTCAGGTCAACCTGACTCCTGTCAAGAACACGAAGCACCACGCTTTCGCCGAACATCGTCGGCAAAATGCTTACACGCAAATCAACTGGATTGCCCTGAACCGTAAGCGGAATTCTGCCGTCCTGCGGAAGCCTTCGCTCGGCAATATCAAGATTCGCCATAACCTTTATTCGAGAACTTAACGCCACGGCGATATGCTTTGGCGGCGGAACCATTTCATAAAGTACGCCGTCAATACGATACCGCATCTTGTATTCAGTCTCGAAAGGCTCAAAGTGAATATCCGATGCCTTGTCCCTAATCGCCTGCAAAAGCACAAGATTCAGCAGTTTCTTGACCGGATTGGACTCGGCCAGCTCTTTCAGCTCGTCAAGGTCAATACTCTGGTCTCTGCCCTGAAATTCAGCCAGAAAATCATCCGTCTCCAGCGACCCGATAAGGTCGTTAATACTCTCCTCGTCCTTGGAGTAGTATTTCTTCAAAACCTCGTCCATATCCCCGGGCGAGGTAACTTTCGCCCTGACCTTAAACCCCATCAATGTGCTAAGGTCATCGGTCGCCTTAAAATTGTCGGGACTGTCGATAGCGACAAGCATATTTTTGGCTTGCGCGTCAAACTCCAGAGGAATAACACGATAAGCCGTCGCCATCTGCGCAGGAATCTGCTCAATAATTGAATGTGGAATTTCTATCCCCGCTAAGTCAACAAACTCAATTCCTCTTTGAGCGGCCAGTGCCTTTTGAAGCTGCTTGTCATTTATCATTCCAAGCTCAATCATCACCTGACCGAGAAGAATGCCGCCACCCTTCTTCGTCTGAACATCAAGGCACTGATGCACTTTTTCCCTCGTTAAGAGTCCCATCTTAACAAGGATTCTACCCAATGTTCGGCCCCGCAACTGCTCTATCGGAATGTCTTTAGCCATTATAGACTCCCGAAACAATTAACGCTCTTTACATTTTTCATTTCACCATCCAACATCAATATACGTCCATAAGTCTATTATAGCAAGAAAATTATGCACAAGACACTTGGTTTATGACACACAAAAGATAACAGATGTACAGTTTTATACCTGTTAAAACCGTTAAAGTATAACAATTATAGTACCCTGCTGTCGCCCTAACCCCCATATTTATACAAGTTTTATAAATTTCCCAAATAACCATTGGGAAATAAATGTTTTTTGTCTTTAATACGGCTTGACTCGAGCGCAAAAAAAACCTCCGGAGCATCCTTGCCCCGAAGGTTTAAATTTTGACAAGTCGCCTAATCAAACTTTTGACGCAGGCGTCAAATAATACCAATCGGTATTATTTCTTTTTATCAGCCTTCTTTTTGGCCTTAGCAGCTTTCTTGTCAGCTTTTTCTTCAGCAGGTGTTTTTACAGCTTCGCTCGTGGTTTTTGGAGCATTTGCGTCAGCCTTAATCTCTTTTGGGGCATTCGCATCAGCTTTCACTTCAGCCTTTGGCTCTGCCTTGCGAACCGGAGGAGCGGCAACCGGGGGCTTGGGAGGATTCAAGTCAAATTTGTCAGCCTCATTGGTGAAATTAACCTTGGCCTCCGACTTGAGATTCTGGATGTAATCCATAACAATTTGTTCTTTTTGCTTGTCGCCCAGCTCGGCTGCGATTTTCGCTTTGGCGTTTTCAAGGCTTGTCGTGTTCGCGTCTAAACGCTCAACAAGCTTTATAATATGATAGCCGAACTGCGTTTCAACAACATCGCTCATCTCGCCCGGCTTTAAGGCATTAGCGGCCTTTTCAAATTCTGGAACGAAAGTTCCCTTCGGCTGAACGCCGAGGTCGCCGCCCTCTTTGGCTGACGGACAAGCGGAATTTTCCTTCGCTACTGTTTCAAATTCTGCGCCGGCCTTTACCTTTGCCAAAAGTTCCTGCGCCTTTGCCTTTGCTTCGAGCTTTGCTTTGTTCGGGTCGTTGCCGTCAGCGGGTCTGACGAGAATGTGCTTGGCGTGAATGCTTTCCGGCGTTGTGAACTGTTGAGCGTTTTGCTCATAGTAAGCCTTAACTTCCGCGTCGTTCGGCTCTTTTATTTTGCCGACGAACTGCGATTCCATCAGCTTTTCAAACATCGCGCGTTTTTTCATATTTTCCTGATATTCACTAAAATCAACGCCATAGCCCTTTAGAAGCGATTTAAAGTCATCTAACGTAAGATTCTGCTGGGCAATCTGTTTGTTTATCTGCTCGTCCAGTTCTGCCTGGCTGACGGTGATGTTCGCCGCTTTTTCTTTTTCGTTGAGCATTGTTTCAATAATAGTTTGTTCCATAGCCTGTTTGCGCATCTGCTGTTTGTACTGGCCCATCATATTGGCGGGAACTCTGCCGGCCATTTGTTTCATACGCGGAGCGAGAATTTTGGCAAGTTGACCTTCGGTAACTTTTGTGTCGCCGATAGCAAGGACAACAGCATTGGGGTCAACGGCTGGTTCGTTTGTTTCGATAACAATTTCCGCCGGTGCGACGGGTTTGGCGGGCGCGACTTTTGTTTCCGGCGCCGGTGCGGCCGTGTTCGCGTCAGCGGCGAAAGTCTGCGACAATGTGCCGATAACCATTACGGCCAAAACACTTATGAGCAATCTCATACTAAATTTCCTTTCTGAAAAAAATTGTTTTTTTAGGTAATTAAAAAGTTCCGGCAGTATAACGGCCTGTGTTTTAAATTGAAAGATAAAAACAGATTATTAGCCAGTAGCCAGTAGTCAGTAGACAGTAGGTGGAATTGCCTGCGGCGATGGGAATTTAATTTTTTAGACAGAAATCAGACTTCAGATGTCAGCGGTCAGCGAAAAGTGGTAAAGATTTGTCCTTCTTTTAATCGAAAATCGCTTGCGCGTTTGGCCGAAAATCGATAAAAATGCGCAAGTAAATTGCAAATTTTGTTAAATTTCTTCAAATTTTGTTAAGTTTTTGCTCACTTTTGAACGATTTTGAGCAAAAATCATCGAGTTTTTGCAAGTTTTGATGCGAATTTGACAAGTTTTGAAAGAGGGAATTCAGGATGCAAAATTCAGTGGGTAAAATAACAAAACCTACGAATTTTTTGACAGGATAATGGGATTAACAGGATGTTTTAGATGAGATAAAAGGTACGAAGCATGGACGAAATAAGTTTTATTTTTTTTGTAACGAAATATCAAATTTTGCATCTTCATAAATAAGCCATTGAATTAGTATGCGAATTTTCGTAGAAGTCATTTTGGATATTTTTATGCATTATTGTAAATTTTTTAAGGAGTAAGGAAAATGAAAAAAATTTGTACAGTAATATGTATTTTGGTGATAGCCAGTGTGTCGCAGGCTAAATACTCCGGCGGAACAGGCGAGCCGAATAACCCATATCTGATAGCTGTGCCGGCAGATTTAAATGCGATAGGGCTGCATCCGGAAGATTGGACTATGAATTTCAAACTTACCGCTGATATTGATCTTTCCGGCTACTCGTATAATATAATAGGAAATCAGACAAATTGGTTTCAAGGAGTCTTCGAGGGTGATAATCATAAAATACGAAATCTGAACATAAACGCTTCCGGTGTAAAGGATATGGGGTTGTTTGGTTGCGTTGATTCGGCCGCTCAAATAAGGAATATCATTCTTATCAGCGTTACGATTCATAATACCGGCACATGTTCAGCGACCGGCGCTCTTGTGGGGTATAACAGAGGATTGATTTCAGGATGTTATTCTACCGGCACTAACACGGTTGCCGCAGATGAATGCACTGGCGGCCTGATTGGTTACAACGATTCAGGAACAATTTCCGGCTGCAGTTTTGACGCGGATAATGTCTGCGGCGGGGGTTATACCGGCGGTTTGCTTGGTTATAATAATTCCGGTGAGTTAACAGGATGCTTCTCTACTGGAAATGTTACAGGCACAGGCAGCATCGGCGGTCTTGTCGGAATGACCTGGAATGGCAGTATTTCAAACTGTGGTGCAAATACTTCTGTTACACAGGTTTGTTCTTTTGGTTGTTTTTATGCCGGCGGATTAGTCGGGAGAAATTATTACGGTACAATAAAAAACTGCTGGGCAGAAGGCAATGTTACCGGCTCAACGGTTTTTGGTGGACTGGTTGGTGAAAATTTTGGCGGCGAGATTTCAGATTGCCGCGCCTGCGGCGATGTAATCGGCAATAACTCGAACGCGTTAGGCGGTTTTGCCGGGGTGAACCAATTGGGTACAATTTCAAGATGTTATGCGAAAGGAAATGCGGTAAGTAACGGGAATGAAGTTGGTGGTTTCGCAGGTCAAAATGTGAATAATTCATCGATTAGGGATTGTTATGCGATTGGAGATGCGAATGGAAATACGCAAGTCGGAGGTTTGGCCGGCATCAGCGATTCGGACAGCGTGATTATCAACAGTTATTCATCCGGCAGTGTGTCTGGCAACAGCGGCGCAGGCGGATTTATCGGCACAGGCAATTCTCTGCCAGGTTTGTATTCCGAGTGCTTCTGGTATGCGGATGTAAATCCTTTGTTGAGCGGCGTGGGCAATCTCTCTCCTGATCCAGCAGGCGTAAGAGGATTGTCTTCGGTTTATTGGTACAACCAAAGGATGTTTTATAAGTGGGACTTTATCAATGTATGGAATATTGGTGAAGGGCAGACTTTTCCATTTTTGCGGAAGTACAATATCGGAGATTTGAATTACGACAGACGTGTAAATATGTTTGATTTTGCGGTGTTTGCGGAGAACTGGATGGAAGAGTAGCCAATAGCCAGTATTCAGTAGTCAGTAGGTGGAATCGGCAAGACCGATGAGATTTTAAATGGATATCTCCACTGCGCTTTGCTTTGGTCGAGATGACAGCGGGTTGCGGCCTCGCAATACAACCGCAGACGAGCAATCATGCCATTGATTATCACGCCCTTTCAGGGCTTTGGGATTTTTACGGTTTTTTTACCCAGGGCGTTCAGGCTGTGTCGCAATTCGATTTACAGACGGCTGTTTCGCAGACTATCGCGTCAAAAACATAAAACTTTCCTTTCGACCGCCGGCAGAAAACCGCAGACGGGTCAATTTCTGCTAAATCATAAACTTTTTCCCGGCATTACAGTATTTAGGCGCTGTTTTTCAGCAGCCAAGCCTGGCAATTAACCCTGAAACGCCAATCAGATTGATCATTCGCGCAATATTAAAGCAACTCGACAAGATAGACATCTCCGCCTTGACACCGGCAAGACCTCGCAGCAAAAAACCGCCAACCTTCAGGTTGTGCTTAATATGGCCAAACGGCAACTCGACTTTCTGCTTACGCAACTTGTATATTTCCTGACTGTCCGGCTGCTCATACTGTCGTTCGAGTTTTTGACACAACTCTTCCTTGAGCATTCTTGTAACTTTTCGGCCGTTACGGCCTTTAGTGCACACCCCGAAGTTGGGACAGGCCTGACATACCCCTCCATCAGGACGGTACTCTTTGCGATCCCTGTCTGTCTCAGTGCGGCGATATTTCAAAATCTTCCCTGTTGGGCAAGTATAACTGTCGCTTTCATGATCGTATTTGAAATTGGATTTGTCAAACGGGCCGGTTTCCTTATCTGCTGCCTGCCTCATACTGGGCACAACCACTTTAATACCCTCATTATCAACCTTTTCAAGTTCATCGATATCTGAAAAACCGCTGTCTGCACAGGCTGTTTGAGGCTTCTTTTCCAGCGTTTCAACTGCTTGTCCAATCTGATCTGCAAACTGATGAAGATCATTATTCTCGTTGACCACATCTGCACTTACTATCAAACCGTGCTTTTCATCCACTACTGTCTGTGCATTATAACCAGCATGAGAACCTTGTCTGCCATGTATCTTTATACAATCAGGATCAACGGCATTTATCGATTTTCTGTCTTCTGCCTGAAGCGAATTGAGAATGTCGATCACTTTAGCCCGCAGTTTCTGATTGTCTGCCAGTTCCTCTTGCATCTTCACCAGTGAAGCTGCATCAGATTCATTTTGATCGGCCTGTTCACACTCAGAAAGTATTTCCTTTATTCTGTTATCAATCTTCTCAAGGCGTTTAGTGCATCTATTCTCATCCCAACTGCTGTTAATCGAAGCGTTGGCTCTTATTTTGCTGCCATCGACAAATAATGTGTTGCCTTCAATCAGTCCCAGCTTTATGCAAAGTCTGGCACACTGTTTAAGAACATTTGTCAGGGCGAGCTTATTGTTCCTGCGAAATTCGGCTATGGTCTTAAAGTCCGGCTTTAACCCGCCGCTAAGCCAGATAAAGGAAAGATTATAATGTGTTTCTCTTTCCAGCTTACGCGAACTGCGAATGCCATAAGAATAGCCATAGACCAGCAATTTAAGCATTATCTTCGGGTCGTACTGCGGACAGCCGACCTTGTCGGGTTCTATCTGTATGCTCAATTGGCCGAAATCCAGCGCATCTACGAATACATCATACGCTCTTACCGGCGCATCCTGCGAGATATATTCATCAATACTTTGCGGAAAAAGTGTTTTTTGCCTCCGGTCTCCGTATCGATATGCCATAGCGAAATCCCTTTTATTTCCAGATCGGATTTTAGCGCATTTTGGGGGCAAATAGCAAATGATTTATTGCAATAATTATTGCAATAATTGCGACACAGCCTGAACGCCCTGGG
>JBAZTW010000063.1:0-6440 GCA_041661665.1 Phycisphaerae bacterium
AACATCGGTTTTCTGGTACTTAAAGGGCTTAAACAAAAAAATAAGCCATTTCTTGTCTTCGATTGGAAAAGAAATTATCGCGACTTAGTTTCACTGCCTGAATTTAAAGATGTTGAAGTTTATACTGTCGGCAGGAACATTGCCCCGTTTACATTCAATCCTTTAATACCACCGGCTGGCACCAACCCCAAAACCTGGTTAAAAAAGCTGAATGAAGTTATCGCCCATGCTTACTGCCTTGGAAATGGTGTATTGTTTTTGCTTCAGCAGGCGGTTGACGCTGTTTATGAAGAAGCAGGAGTATATGATGGTACTGTTGAAAAATGGCCGACATTTAAAGATGTTTTAGTTAAAGCAAGGGGCATGGATGCCCGGGGAAGAGAATCCGGCTGGCTATCTTCGACTTTGAGGGCTTTGGCAACGCTATGTTTTGGGGACATGGATACACTACTTAATACCAATAACAATAACAGCATTGACCATATTCTTGATAAAAACGTCATTTTAGAACTGGATGCCCTTTCGCAGTCTGATAAAACATTTTTTGTACAGGCCTGTATGCTATATTTGCATCATAAGCATATGGCTGAAGATAGAAGAGAGGATTTTAAGCATGCAATTATTATTGAGGAGGCCCATCATGTATTAAGCGATGAACGGAGGAGCTTAGTAGGCGGCCAATCTGTGATGGATATTATATTTCGTGAGATACGTGAATTCGGTGTGAGCCTTATATTATTAGACCAGCACCCAAGTAAAATATCTCTTTACGCGATGGGAAATACTTATTGTACGATCTGCATGAATTTAAAACACAAGACAGATATTAATGCCGTGGCGCAATGTCTCTTGCTCGATAAGGAAAAAGACATATTAGGTTCACTTGAAGTCGGCCAGGCAGTTGTAAAAATTCAAGGCAGGATTGCACACCCATTTCAAGTTTCAATACCTGAATTTGTCATTGAAAAAGGAAAAATTACAGACACTTACGTTAAAGAACATATGCAGGATATTGCTCCTGCTGTGGCTGAACAGGATTTTCGTCTGCCAGCCAGAGCAGATGAAAACAATATATCGAGCAATAAAGCCGACTTGGCTAAAAACATGGAATTGGCTTTTTTGCGAGATGTTCAGGAATATCCTGACAGTGGCATAGCCGCCCGATACAAACGGCTTGGTTTGTCGGTTCGGCAAGGACAGAAATTGAAGATCTTGGCTTTACAGCAATCTCTAATCCAGGAAACAATCGAAACCACCAGAACCGGCAGGCTGATAGTAATTTGTCTTACAGAAAAAGGCGATCAGATGCTTTAAGACAGACACTGTGGAGTTTACGCGTCAAGTCGATCGTATAAGGCTATTGTTTTGTTTATTGTTTTTGGTATAACATACTGCCGGCTATATCAATCGCTCCCGTATTACCCCGGCTATTAAGAAAACAAGCTGCCTTATAAACTTTTCCCACCACTGCAAAGTAACAATACCGTAAAACATATTTGGATGATACGGATATTTCGTTCACGTGTAAACTGCATATATACTTGTGGCGGTTATTGTCTAAGCCTATAAACTCGTCAAACTTGGAATTTTGAAATGATTGGCTGAAAAGGTACTAAATGGACTGAACCTCCTATTGCAACTACAAGTATAACAGCATAATATACGTTCGCCTTGAATTTCGTATAATACCCACAAGCTGATTTTTAGGAAGAAAGATTATGAAAACTTTAAAAAGAAAATCACGCTCAGATAAATTTCCACTTACACTTTATCCGACAATAAAGGCTAAATGCTGCACAAGACAAGGTATTAATATGCGGAATTTGATGCAGCAAATTACCGTAGTGTCTGGCTGAGTATCGCAGCTCCAAAATGAACCATCCGACTATTATAAATTCCTGCGAGCGTATGCAAGCTTTTGCAAGAGTCTGGAGAAAGTGTGAGCAATTCCACAAGGCCACGAACAATGTTTTATATGTGGCCGTAAATCAACGACGTATCGCTATGCTGAAAAGTCTGTGCTGCAGTACCACTCAAATTATCTTGGTGTTGCATCTGGCAGGCCGCCATCTACAGGGATAGTAGCGCCGGTAGTCGGGCTTTGTCGGGTTACAAAATACAGCACTGCATTAGCTACATGTCGTCCTGTTACCGCAGCCTTAAGTAAATTACGATTTCGATAATAGTCATGCAATTCTTTTTCACTTATCCCGCGAGCTTTCATTCGGTCATTGCCTACCAGTTCCCAAAGCCCAGACTTGTATTTACCTTCTGAAAATACCGCATCGGGAGCAACCATATTTACCCGAATGTCGTATTCGGCAAATTCAAGACTTGCGATTCGGCCAAGCTGGTGACAAGCGGCCTTTGTAGCACTATATGCACTAAAACCAGCACTTGGTGATGGGACGTTTTTGGTTGACATTATGACAATATCGCCGCCTTTGCCATGTTTAATCATTCTTCTGCCGGCTTGGGCCAGAACAATTAGTGTTCCATCAACATTAACTTTTTCAAGCAACTGAAATTTTGCAATATCCATATCGACTATTTTGGACACATGGGCAATTCCCGCATTATGAACCACGATGTCGAGCCTGCCGTATTTTTCATAAACACGATCAATCGCTTTTGCGACAGAATCTACGCTGGTAACCTCCTTAGGTATTCCGATTGACTTTCCGGGAGCCAGTTGATTGAGGTCTTTGGCAAAGTTATCAAGTTTTTCGCCCGGCAAATCTGTTGCGACGACGGTGCAGCCGTTCTCAAGAAAGACTTCACAAATACCATAGCCGATAGCTCCGGCTGCGCCAGTAATCAATGCGACTTTGTTTTCCAATGGAAGAGTACATTTTGGCATTTTATTACCTCTCTATTTTTTAATTGCATCGAGCATAAATTTCAGATTACCGGTCGCATCTTTGCCGTCAAAGACTGCGCTGCCGGTTACGATAATATCAGGAGACATTGTGGCAACATCAACGATGTTCTTTTTGTTAATTGCGCCGTCAACGAAAACCAGGATGTCTTGTTTTAAGTTTCTTATCTGTTTAATTCTATCAGGCAAAGCTGAAATAAAGTTATCGCTTCCGGTATCCGGACCGACTGCCAGCAGCACTACGACATCAATATCTTTAATAAAAGGGGCTATTTTTTCTATCGGTGTTGATGGATTAAGCGAAAGCCCTTTTAATATTCCTCTGCCGGGGTCATTTGTGTTTTGCATCTGACTTATTTTGCATAGTGTCTCTGCTGTATCTTTGCAGTATTCAACAGAAAAGGTGATTATATCAGCGCCGGCCTTGACGAAACTTTCTATTTTGTCTTCGGGTTTATCAATTAAAAGGTGAACATCTTTGAACAGAGAGGTTTTGATTCCACTAACAAAAGATGACCCAACAGTTATTTTAGGCCAGATACAGCCATCCATAACATCGATGTGCAAAAGACCTACTCCTGCATTTTCAAGAATGGCAATCTCGGAACGCAGATTCATCCAGTCGCCAGTGAGAATGCCGACGCTCAATGCAGGACTATTTTTGCGAATTCGCTCAACGAGATATTGTGCCGGCATTGTTATTTGCCTTTCTTTGCACCGTTTTTGTGATCCTGCCAGAATTTGAAGGCATCCTGTGGTTTCAGATTCTCATGGACGACCTTGTTGACTGCCAGCATCATTCCCATCGGGTCTTCGCTCTGGAAAATATTTCGTCCCATATCAACGCCGGCCGCGCCACCCTGTATGGCATTATAAGCCATTGTCAGCGCATCAAGTTCTGCAAGTTTTTTCCCACCAGCCATTACGATAGGCACCGGGCATGATGCAGTAATAGTTTCAAAGTCTTCAGGGACATAATAGGTCTTTACAAATTGTGCGCCAAGTTCTGCGCAGATTCGGCAGGCAAGACGGAAATATTTGGCATCCCTCGCCATATCCTTGCCGACAGCCGTAACAGCCATTGTGGGAATGCCGTATCGCAAGCCCATATCGACAAGCTTAGTCATATTATGAATCGAGCGTGTTTCGTATTCACCGCCGATAAAAACCTGCAAAGTGATTGCGGCGACGTTCATGCGTATAGCGTCTTCAATATCAACTGCCAGTTCTTCGTTTGAGAGTTCCTTTAAAATACTCGGCCCGCCGCTGCATCGCATAACAATGGGCTTTGTAAGAGCGGGTGAAACCGTTGTGCGAAGAATACCACGAGTAAGCATCAACGCATCGGCATAAGGCATAAGCGGCAGAATATTTACGTCAATGCGTTCCAATCCTGTCGTTGGCCCCTGAAAATAACCATGGTCAATGGCAAGCATCACTGTTTTGCCCGTTTGCGGGTTGAAAATCCGAGAGAGCCTGTTTTTCATGCCCCAGTCGAGATTGCCTGCCCCTTTGAGGAAAAAGCCGTAGCTGGGGACAGGAATATCCAGATAGTAATTTTTTGCTTCTTTTACTGAATCCAAATCTGCCATATCGATACCTTTCTTAAAAATAGTTTTAATTATTTTATGCAGCCGTAATTTCGGGAACAATCATTGTGGTTATTGTGTTTTTGTGGGCGGTTTCGCCGTAAGGCGCACTATACCGCAGCACTGCCATACCTGCCCTATAAGCTGCCTCGATGCCTATATCTGCATCTTCTATTACCATGCAATCGGCAGGTTCAATTTTAAGTTCCGCGGCGGCTTTAAGAAACAGGTCAGGGGCAGGTTTCCCATTTTTGACATTATCAATGGTGATAATTGCATCGCAGGAAATTCCAAGGCGTTTGGTGATTGGAAGCACAAATTCCGCCAAACTGCTTGATGCTATGGCTGTTTTGATGCCGGCATTGCGAAATATAGTCATCAATCTGATGTTGCATTCAATGGGTTGAATTCGATCTATTCCGGCGACAAAGAGCTTTCGGTACTGCGAAAACATATTTTCTGTGTCGACAGGGTACGGGCTTTTTTTTGCATGCCAGACAATCTGCAGGAGCGTGGGAATTCCGGCGTGTGCGGCAAATTCATCGTATCTAACTTGTATGCCGACGTTGCGGCAGACATTGACCAGGCATTGAAAATGCAGCTGCATCGAATCGACCAAAACGCCATCGAAATCAAAAATATACGCAAAATTCTGAACTGTTGACATAATAGTAAAAAGTCCCATAGAATTAAAACACCAGTCAATATAACAGGTATGTAAAGATTTTACAATATAATTTTTAAAATAAGAAAAAAATTATCAAATTGTCTTGACACGCTCCTCTAATAATTTTATAGTAGAGGTAAATAAGGCGATTGTTTTTTTTAGAAAAAAGGCATATGGCAAATGTTTTAGTCAAGCTTCAGTCTGTTTATTCGAGCCTTCCTGATGCGGAAAAGCGGGTTGCTGACTACGTTTTCAAGCATGTCGATGCGGTGCCATTTCTTACCGTAAACGAATTGTCGGATGTTGCCGGTGTGAGTATAGCATCGACGAGCCGTCTGGCTCGCAAGTTAGGGTGTGCGACATTCAGGGATTTCAAGGTCGAATTGGCCCAGGAAACCTCGGCGGCAGCATCAGTTTCGGCGATTTATGAGAGCATCACGCCGGACGACGGCGATAAGGATATCACCAAAAAAGTGTTTTTGGGTAACATTCGCAGTCTTGAGGATACGCTGAAACTGGTTGACTGTGATGCCCTATCAAAGGCTGCGCAAGCAATTGCAGCAGCAAACAGGGTAGTGCTTTTTGGTATCGGCAGTTCCGCTAATGTGGCATCAGAGGCGGCATTGCGGTTTTCGCTGCTCGATATCGAAGTCCAGGCATATAATGATGCTTATAGAGTAGTGATTGAAACGCTACGGTTAAAGAAGAATGATGTTGTCATTGGTATTAGCCATTCGGGAAAATCCCGAATCACAGTTGATGCCATGCGAAACGCCGAGGCCAACAAGGCTCTTACGGTCGGCATATCTAATAATCCCAAATGTCCACTTAGGAAGTTTAGTAAATTCTTTTTCTGTACCTCGTTTCCTGAAGGCAGAATAAGAGTGGCTTCGCTGTCATCTCTTTTGGCTCAATTATGCCTCATAGATGCCCTGTATCTGCTTGTAGCAAAGTACCGGAAGGTAAAATGGGATGTTGAAAAACTTGATGCATTGACAGAGAAACTGTTTCAGTAAATGGCAAAAAAGAGTGTATATCTTGGTTTTGATATTGGCGCCAGTAGCGGCAGAGCGGTGCTGGGGGTTCTTGAGGGCGAAAAGCTTACCTTAAAAGAAATCAAACGGTTTTCCAATGGGCCGGTTCAACTTGATGACACATTATATTGGGATTTTCTTTCGCTGTGGCAGGCGGTGATTAAATCAATGGAAATATGCAGTAAGGCGGGTTATATGCGGCTTGACGGCATAGGCGTTGATACATGGGGAGTGGATTTTGGGCTTATCGGGGCAAATGGACAGCTTTTGAG
>JBAZTW010000064.1:0-6346 GCA_041661665.1 Phycisphaerae bacterium
GTCTAATCAGCAATCCAATGCAGAAGATGTCAACTATCATACAATGCCTGACCTGGCCTGGCTGCAATGGGTAGCTACCGGAGTTGGATGCCTGGGGATTTATTCGTTGTTGGCACTGCTGCCATCTGTTGGGGTATCCTTTGCGATGCCAAAGTCACAGATTGGTTCGATAATAGCCTCGCTCTATGTTGTGCAGGCATTGGTGGGGTTGAGTTTGGTGTGTAGCAGAACGTGGATGTTTCGTCCCATGCCTGTCATGGGCTTTACAGTATTCGGATTGGTAAGCATGGTGGGTTTTGCTGTGTCGCTCCTGCCTGCTCTCGACGGAGCAGAAGTGCTAACTGTGCCATTGCGAACAATTGGATTATACGCTTCGGTAGCCTGTTATGGAGTGTTTTCAGGCTCGTTTTTCTTTGGACTGGTGTTTCACTCTCTGGTACACCCGAATCGCAGCGCAAAATATGTAGCTATTAATGAAACGGTCGTGGGTATTTGCGGCGTGGCGGGACCACTTATGGCTGGTACATTGGCAGACAGGTTCGGATTTTCTGCGTTTCCGATAGTACTTATAGCAATGATAACGGGTGTTATGATACTACAATTCGTTGTGCTGAAGCAACTGACCGGCACCAATGCCAAGGTGGATCATCAGAAGTCGATGGAGGCGATTGTGAAAATGGGGCAAAAACCATATACAAGGTGCATCTGCATTGTTTAGCATGAATCACACGAACAACTTCGCAGCCCTTCACATTTCAATCTTGACATTGACTATTTGTCCGAGCAAACTGCTTATATGGGTTGTATCAGGAATCTGAAGAAAGAATTGTGATTTAGATTGGAGAATTATGTTAGCAGATGTTTTTTTTATTAGAGCAAATATTAAT
Source organism: Phycisphaerae bacterium (assembly GCA_041661665.1). Taxonomy (GTDB): domain Bacteria; phylum Planctomycetota; class Phycisphaerae; order Sedimentisphaerales; family UBA12454; genus GWC2-45-44. Next base: position 888 of record JBAZTW010000064.1, read on the forward strand.
GATGGCTTCACAGTGATTTCGGAAAAGGCAAGAAGGCTCTTCAAAAAAGGGGGCTTTTCAGCTTATTTCAAAGCGGGTGATTTCACTGCTGTCAAAGTACACGTAGGTGAGGAAAAGAATACCACGTACATTAAGGCACCTTGTATCAAAGGGCTCATTGACGAACTTATGGCCCTGAATGTAAAGGCTTTCCTGACCGATACGAGCACACTCTATACGGGACGACGGCATAATGCCATTGATCATGCAATCCTAGCCAGCGAACATGGTTTCGACATCGCCGGACTCGGCATTCCGTTTATTGTTTCTGATGGCCTTTTCGGCACGTCAGAAACCGCAGTTAAGATTGATGGTCAACTGAATAAAGAGGTGATGATTGCATATGATATCACGAGATGCCAGTCATTACTATCAATTGCCCACTTTACAGGGCACGTGGCAACTTGTGCCGCGGCAACCCTGAAAACATTAGGGATGGGATGCGCAAGCAGAAAAGGCAAGATGCGACAACATTCAGCTTTGAAGCCTAAGGTTTCTAAGAACTGTACTCGCTGTGGAGTTTGTATACAACATTGTCCAGCCGATGCGATCACGCTGGATGATGTCAAAGCACATATCGATCAGGACAAGTGTATTGGCTGTGCAGAGTGCGTAGCGATGTGTAGATTTGAGGCGGTGGCATATGATTGGGGGGCAGAAAACGTGAAATTGCAGAAAGATGTCGCTGAACATGCCTTGGGTGTTTTAAAAGGCAAGGAAAAACGGTCCGTTTTCTTCAATTTTGTGCTCTCTGTAACACATGATTGTGACTGTTATGGCAATAAGGATATGGACAGCATTGTTGGTGACATTGGCATATTTGCATCAACAGATCCTGTCGCGGTCGATTCAGCGGCAGTTGATGCGGTTGAAAAGACATCTGGAAAAAGCATTGCTCAGTTGCTGGCCAACAAAAAGCTTGACCACCGCACTCAGCTTGAACATGCGGAAAAAATAGGACTTGGCAGTAGGACATACAGAATCATTGAAATAAAATAATGGCGTAGGGTACAAAAGCTCATAGTGCGTCAAGAAAAGCTGATGTGAACAAGCTGGACAATCCAGCACGGCCGAAGGCTAACCCAACTTCCGCAGTTAGGGGTATAAATCGCTGATTTTGGCTTAAAAACGCTGAAAGTTTTCACTACATTTTTTCAAAATCTTGTTTGTCAGCGGCAGATTCAGCCCAAGTCTTTGCAGTAGAATCTCCTGATGATCGCTCGGCCGGCTGACGCATCTGCGACGAATTTGATGACCACAGCGAGTCGGTAATATCACATCGACGGCCTTTATTTTTGCCAGCTCTTCAAAAACACGTCGCGGCTCATCGCCCAAACCGGCGGCTTTGCACATCTGACCCAGCGTTTTCCACACCACATACGCAAGGAAGCACACCAATATATGAGCCTGCACACGCTCGGTCTTCTGATGCCAGACCGGACGTATTTTCAGATCGCTTTTATGAATCCGAAATGCGGCCTCCGCTTCTGTCAATTGAATGTATGCCTTCCAGAGTTCTTCCCCGCTCCAATCATTTATGTTGGTTCGCAGCATATAGCAGCCTTCGCTCAAGGCCGCCCAGTTACGCCACGCCTCAACCTTGTGCCAGAGGAGTTTTGCTGCGCCATCGGCGGTCTTTATCACATTCGTCTCGAACAACCCTGCCGCTCGGCTGTTTTGACCAAGCAGTCTGCCGACACGTTTGGCTATGGTTATCACATCACATTTTCGTTTGGAACAGCCTGACTCTATTTTCCTTAAGCCCTCTTCGATTCGTTCCTCAAAACGCTCGTGCATCGCCTGCTCTTTTTTGCGTCTGTCCTGACTGCGGCACAGAATAAATGTCTCATCGCTGCCGTCAGGACTTTGACATCGCTGCACCTCAAGACCCTCATGCACCTTGTCCCAGTTGCCGGATGCAATCTGAACGGCAAAATTCCTGAGCATTGATTTCGGCGTACCGATTATATAACGCCGATTGCCTTCTTTGAGCAGGTCGATATTCTCCTGCGATACCATTCCTCTATCCATAACCCAGATACGGTCTGCCTTGCCGTAACGACGTTCCATCGTCTCGACGATCTCTTCTACCGTCGTTGAATCATGCCGATTGCCCGCGAATATCTCATAGCCCAGAGGCATCCCGCATTTACTTACCACAAGACCGATGCAAACCTGCTTGCAATCGCCTCGATGATCCCTGCTGTAGCCTCGCTGTGCAAGATTATTGCCCTTTGCCTGACCCTCGAAATATGTGCTGGTAACATCGTATAACAGAATGTCATATTCAAGATTGAACAACGTACCGAGCTGATTTTTGAGATGGACTTCCATCGCCTCTTTATGCGGCAGCAATTGATCCAATGCGCGATACAGCCTGTCGTCATTTATCTTATCCTGTCCAACGCCAAGCAGATCGCACAGGACAGTGTCTTTATAAAAGTGTTCGGCAATGTGCAATTCGCTCGAGCAATCACACAGACGAGCTATCACAAGTACCATAGCCATCAGCGACCAGGGCACATCTTCACGACCGCCGTCCATGAGCTGATTAAAGAGTTCGGTCAGACCAAGCCGCCTGATAAGCTCAAGTCCAAGCCACGGCCCGCCGAAGTCCAGACAATTTTCAACACGGATGCCGTTGGTATTTACTTCCACCCATGCAGGTTCGATATCGTCAAAGAGCATCCGCTGATATGGTGTGCCTGTCGCCTGCCTTTGCATTCCACAACGCAAAGGCCCATCGGCCTGACCAAGATACGATACCACGCGCTGACGAGGCCCGCGATTGGTTCGATATGACTGGACCAATGCCCAGTAGCCATGATGTTTGCCGTTCTTTTTGACCGTGATAGGACGAATAAACATGACCCGATTGTATGACCGAAATCACACGATGCAATAGAGTAGGTTTTCACTACAACGGCTTTTTGACTGGTTTGTATAACTCAAACCCCGCTTACAACGCGAAATCATCGAAAAAAAATTACAAAAAATTTATTTTTGCTCAAACTGCGGAACTTGGGTTAGCTTTGACATAGTATTAGTTGTTTTTTTTATATTGTGATGGACAGCGAAAAAGGTATTTTTTAAATAACCGTGAAAAATAGTATTGGTCGTTTATGCCGACGTGGAGAGCGGCTTGTTTCACGCTAAAGCCGTCATTTTGTATTAAATGCTGTGCCAATAGCATTTTTTCGCGAGTGATGAATTCTGTGGGAGTTATGACCAATTCTTTTTTGAAAAGGTAATTGATGTGTTCGGGTGTGTAGCCGAATTTTTCCGCAAGGGTATTCCGTGAAATGCTTCGTGTCGGGTTTTTTCTTATGTATTCGAGCATACTTTCGAGATGCTTTGAAATACGGGGGTTGCTTTGGTTCTGCCAGGCTCCGGCAAGAAGAAGTAATATCTGTTTAAGTATAAGCTGGAGCAGTTCATTTTTATATGGGTCATAATTTCTAAAAACCTTTTCACATGATTTAAACAAGTCATGAATTTGCCGGTGGTCAGTGCATAATGTTAAAGTTTCAGGCTGTGGGTGCATACACAAGTCATTACTTCCATTTTGTTGCGATTTTATAATATCAAAATGTATACAGCTTATTACGCCACGAGTTGAAGTTGGGACATGGCCGAATATATGACGCAGCAGTGGTCTTATGCAGAGTACAGAGTTAGTTGGCACTTCGATTACTTCATCAGTTTCAAATATAAAAGTTCCTTTTGAGACAAATATAAGCTCATAGTCAGGAATAATGCGAGGACCCCAAATCTGCCCTTTTTCAGGCGAGAAATAATTACAAATCCGTACGCTCGGGCTGATATCTTTAATGGATATGGGATTCATATTATTGTGCTCCATTATTATATTATTATATTCCATTGTATTGTACCGTATTGTGTGTAAATTAGCAATATGTGCTGCAATTATATAAATTAACATATTATTACAATCTATTTATGGTGAGCGTATGACCAATCGTGAACGGGCCATGGCGGTACTTAATTACCAGTCTTATGACAGATTGCCTATTGTGCATTTTGGTTTTTGGCGTGAAACCTTAATCAAATGGGGCAATCAAGGACACATCACTATGGAACAGGCTATGTCATGGGGCGATTGTACGCCTGTTGATAAACAGATAAGCGATAAACTTGGCTTTGACTTTGGATGGTATAATTGCTTTTCGCCTAATACAGGGCTTTTTCCAGCCTTCGATGAGCAGGTTATTGAAGAGTCTGCCGATGGCACGCAAAAAGTTCTTGATTGTAATGGTGCGATTGTACTGCGAAAGTCAGGTGCAGGTTCTATCCCGGCAGAAATCGATCATTTGCTTAAAAATAGAATATCCTGGGAAGAACATTATCTTCCCAAATTGCAATTTGTCAGAGAGCGCATTACAAGCTGCGATGTAAATACGGGAACAGAATTCAAGCCATTTTTAAATGGAGGTTTGGATTTTTTAAAAAATTTCAGCAGAGAAAATCCTGTTGGTTTGTTTTGTGGCAGCTTATTTGGGCAAATCAGGAACTGGCTTGGTGTCGAAGGTATCAGTTATTTATATTTTGATGATGAACCTCTCTATGACGAGATAATTAGTACGGTGGGTGAACTTTGTTATCAGTGTACCGAAATGGCATTGAGCAGCGGCGCCAAATTTGATTTCGCACATTTTTGGGAAGACATCTGTTTTAAAAATGGACCGTTAGTTGCGCCTTCGGTGTTCAACAAAAAGGTTGGCCCGTATTACAAACGGATTACCGACCTTGTGCGCAGTTATGGCATTAAGATAGTGTCGCTTGATTGTGACGGACTCATAGATTCTTTAATTCCAACGTGGCTTAACAATGGAGTTAATACGATGTTTCCCATTGAGGTTGGGACATGGCGGGCGGAAATCACGCCCTGGCGAAAAAAGTATGGTAAAGAATTGCGAGGAGTCGGTGGAATGGACAAGACCGTTTTCGCTCTTGATAGCAAAGCTATTGATGCAGAAATTGAACGACTCAGACCAATCATCGAACTTGGCGGCTACATTCCTTGTCCTGACCACCGTATTGCACCGGATGCAAAATGGGAGAACGTGCAATACTATTGCGAGCGAATACGGCAGGTGTTTGCATAATACCTCTATTATTGTTTCAAAAACGAGACCCATTATTTATTTTATATTTTTATTGACTTTATAAATCCGGTTTGTATAATTTAGTGTGTTTGGCGTGTATCCTTTCATCTCTCAAGAGTATGCTTCCAATAAATCAAATCGAGAGATAGTATGTTTAACGGCCTTTAAATAGGCCCAGGAGCAGTAAAGTGAGTTTAGGAACAGTAAAATGGTTTAATGCAGACAAAGGTTTTGGTTTTATTACTCCCGATGGCGGCGGCAGCGACTTGTTCGTCCACCATTCGGAAGTGAAAA
>JBAZTW010000065.1:0-6083 GCA_041661665.1 Phycisphaerae bacterium
CTGACGGCGGTTTCTGCCTCAACAGGGCTCGGCTTTGATGTCAAAACACCGGAAGCCAAATCATGGATAAAGGCGGATTGTATTCTCGATAAGCCTGTGCGAGCGGAGGAGTTGTTAAACTCCGTGCGAAAATTAATTCAGGCTTGATTGAAACCCTGCTGCGGATTATGACTTGGCCAATCGTTCTCTGCCGTCTTAATGACGGAGGACAAATGCTGTGAAAGAAATTTTGCCGACAAGTTTTGTTTGCACTGTGAAAGAACGATGCAGGATATGCTATACCTGTGTAAGGGAATGTCCAGCCAAGGCTATCAGGATTATCAATGGCCAGGCGGATGTTATTGCTGAAAGGTGCATCGGTTGCGGCAATTGTGTTCGCGTATGCAGCCAGAAGGCAAAAAAAGTTCTGGATTCAAAGCCGGGGGTTTATGAACTGCTGAAATCGGATTATAAAACTGCGGCGATACTGGCGCCGAGTTTTCCCGCTGAATTTACAGAAATAAGCTGGGCTCGGCTTGTCGGTATGATTCGCAAACTTGGTTTTGATTATGTCAATGAGGTTGGTTTTGGAGCAGACCTTGTTGCCGATAAATATCGCAAACTGCTGGAACAAAGCGACCCTAATTGCAGGTATATAGCGACAAGCTGTCCTGCGATTATCGCGTATGTCGAAAGATACCATCCTGATTTAGTTAAGAATCTTACGCCTATAGTTTCACCTATGGTTGCCGCCGCCAAGATGCTTCACAGGTTGTACGGCGATGGCCTGAAAATAGTTTTCATCGGCCCCTGTATAGCGAAAAAAGGTGAGATAGCAAGCGTCAATATAACCAGCGAAGTGAACGAAAGTCTTACTTTCGTTGAGCTGAGAGATATGTTTAATGCGCAGTCAATCAGCCCTGAAAATTCTGAAGACAGTGTTTTTGATGAGCCTTCTGCCGGTGTCGGAGCGATATTTCCAATAGGCAGGGGATTGTTTCAATCGGCAGGGATTGAGGAAGATTTGGTCAGCGGACAAATTGTCGCAGTTGAGGGCAGCAGTTTTGTCGATGCTTTCGAGGAATTTGAAAGCGGAGATATGAAAGTCCGGCTGCTGGAAGTTCTCGCGTGCAGCGGCTGTATAATGGGGCCGGGCATTTCAAATGCGAAACCCTTGTTCAGCAGAAGGTCCTGCGTGAGCGGTTATGTTCAGGAAAAAATGAAGAATCTGGACATTGCCAAATGGAAAGGAAATATAAAACGATTTGAAAATCTTGACCTGTCAAGAAAATTTGCCGCCTTTGACCAGCGAATCAAGGTAACGGGCAATGGCATTGAACAGATTTTAAGGCAGATGGGCAAGACCGTTCCTGCTGATGAGCTTAATTGCGGAGCCTGTGGTTATAGTACCTGCCGGCAGCACGCGATGGCGATATGGAAAGGTCAGGCTGAGAGCGAGATGTGCCTGCCTTATGTGATTGAGCAGCTTCACAAAAACATCGACGATTTGGCCAATTCAAATAACCAGCTTGCAAATATGCAGGAAGCGCTGATGCAGTCTGAAAAGCTTGCGAGTATGGGGCAGCTTGCCGCCGGTGTCGCTCACGAGATAAATAATCCGCTCGGCGTTGTTTTGATGTATGCTCACTTGCTTCTGGAAAAATATCATAATAATGCCGACTTGAACGGAGATTTGCGATTGATTTCAGAGCAGGCCGACAGATGCAAAAAAATTGTTGGCGGTCTGCTGAATTTTGCCAGAAAAAACAAGGCTATTTTGCAGCCGACGGATATTTATGAAGTTATCGAAAAGTCCATTCAGGCCGTGCCAAACGAAAAATGCGTCGAAATCATAATTGAAAATACGCTTCAAGACAGAATTGCGGAACTTGACAGCGACCAGATGAGCCAGGTTTTCAGCAATCTGGTTGCCAACGCTATTGCGGCAACTGATAAAACAGGATTGATAACGATAACTATGGGGGGCGATAATAAAAATCTAAATATAAAGGTTATCGATTCTGGTGTTGGCATCGCAAAAGAGAATATTTCCAGGATATTCGACCCGTTCTTTACGACAAAGCAGATAGGCGTAGGCACAGGACTGGGGCTGGCTGTAGCTTACGGCATAGTCAAAATGCACAGGGGCGATATCGAAGTTGAATCAAACGCCGACCCGGCTAAGGGGCCGACAGGAACGACTTTTACGGTTATTTTGCGAAGAAAACAATTGGATGGTTTTTAGGTGAAATCAGCAGACTTTTAGGGGTTTAACTGTGGCAGATATATTTAAAGTTCTTATCGTTGATGATGAGCCGGGTATGCGTTCCGGCGTGTCAAGGATTTTGAACGATTTCAGCGTTAATTTGCCTGAAATGAAATCAGAGATAAAGTTTCAGGTGATTGAAGCGCAAAGCGCTGAAAGCGGTCTGGAGATAATCGAATCGCAAAATCCTGATATTTTGTTCCTCGATAATAAACTGCCGGGAATGAGCGGTCTGGAGCTTTTGAGTATAATTGCCGAAAAGAAAATTGACATATTGACCGTGATGATTACCGCGTATGCTTCATTAGAGACAGCGGTTGAAGCCACGAAAAACGGCGCCTATGATTTTCTCGCAAAACCCTTCTCACCGGCGGAAATTAAGCATATGGTTCGCAAGGCTTCCAATAGGATAGTCTACAAGCGACAGGCGAAAAATCTGTCTGAAGAACGTAAAAGAGTTCGCTTTCAGTTTATTTCAGTTCTTGCTCACGAGCTTAAATCTCCGCTTGCCGCGATACAGGGCTACTTAAATATCGTAAGCGACAGAGTTTTGGGCAATGAACTCAGCGTTTATGATAACGTAATTAACAGAAGTCTTATCCGTCTTGATGGAATGAAAAAACTGATATTCGATTTGCTGGATATGACCCGAATTGAGTCCGAACAGCGAAGACGCGAGTTTGCGGAAGTTAATTTTTGCGAACTTGCCAAAAAATCAATAGAAGCCAATGCCTTAGTAGCAAAACAGCGGAATATCGCCATCAATCTTGAGGTTAGAGACGATGTTGTAATGAAAGGCGACCACACCGAGATTGAAATTATATTGAATAATCTGATTTCTAATGCGGTCAAATACAATAAAGACGGTGGAAAAGTTGATATTAAAATCACCGCCGACGATAAAAAAATTGTTATCAATGTCAGCGATACAGGCATCGGCTTAAAAGAAGATGAGATAAGCAGGCTCTTTAAGGACTTTGTTAGAATAAAGAACGAGCAGACAAGAAATATTCTTGGAAGCGGCCTTGGACTTTCAACGGTTAAAAAACTTGCTCAATTGTATGATGGGGATGTAAGTGTTAAAAGCGAAATTTCAAAAGGCAGCAGTTTTACAGTTGAACTTTTGAAGAATTCGCAGGAAGTTTTGAATGATGAATCCCGCACCTCTTAAATATTCGATATATTATGTAAGTTTGAAGTATGGAAAAAATAACATCAAACAGGGAAAAGGTGCGGGATGAATCGTCAGGAAATAATATCCTGGTTAAGGCAGACTGAACCCGCCGAACTTAAAAAACTTTGGGATAACGCCGACCGTGTCCGTAGAGAAAATGTCGGTCAGGCTGTTTATCTCAGGGGGCTTATTGAGTTTTCCAATATATGCGGCAGAAAATGTCTGTACTGCGGCATAAACGCCGCCAATACTAAATTACAGCGGTATCAAATGAGTAAAGCCGAAATTATAGACTGCGCTCAAACCGCACGCAAATTAGGCTACGGAACGGTTGTACTGCAAAGCGGCGAAAACAGAAAAATGGACATTTATTTCCTGGCCGAGACAATAAAAGAAATTAAACAAACCGCCGACCTTGCCGTTACATTAAGTGTCGGTGAATGGGATAGAGAAGTTTATCAGTTATGGAAGCAGGCAGGGGCTGACAGATTTCTTATGAGATTTGAAACCGGCGACGATGATCTATACAGAAGACTTCACCCGGACAGCAAAAATGGTGTCGCTGAAAGATTTGAAAAATTACGACTGCTCAAAGAGCTTGGCTATGAAGTCGGCAGCGGTGTTATGATTGGCCTGCCAGGCCAGAGTTATGAAAGTCTTGCCGATGATTTGCTTAAATTCAAGCAAATCGGACTCGATATGATAGGCGCAGGGCCTTATATCAAACATCACGATACACTGCTCGGCAAAAATCTCGAAAAGTTTCTGCTCGATGACAAAAACCAGACGCCTGCAACAGAAGAAATGACCTATAAGGTAATTGCTCTTGCCCGGCTGCTCTGCCCGCAGGCGAATATTCCTGCGACTACCGCGCTGGCGACGCTGAATCCTCAGCAGGGACGCGAACAGGGGCTTTGCTGCGGCGCAAATATTGTTATGCCTAATGTAACACCGACTAAATATCGAACAATGTATGAAATCTATCCCGCCAAAGCCTGCATCGCAGAATCAGCGGAAACCTGCAATGCCTGTATGCTCAAACGCATTGAAAGCATCGGACGCTATATCGGCAGCGGCAGGGGCGAATCGCCGGGGTTTTTGGCCAGAGCGAAAATGGGGGTCGGATTATGATAAAGAAAAAATTACTCAGCGGCACTGCGAAAGATTTTATCGATGATGATTATCTCGGCGGGCTGATTGAAAAAAACAGACCGGATAAAAATGCAGTCAAAGATATAATATCCAAAAGTCTTGGCAAACAGGCTTTGTCCGTGGAAGAAACTGCCTTGCTTTTAGCCGCGGATAAGGAATTAACCGAAGAAATTTTTGATGCCGCCAGAGAATTGAAGAAAAGAGTTTACGGCAACAGGATTGTTTTGTTTGCTCCTCTTTATATTGGCAATAAGTGCATAAATGATTGTGCCTATTGTGCATTCAGGTCGTCCAATCAGGAACAACTTCGAAGAACGCTTAGCCCGGATGAAATTGCCGCGCAGGTTACGGCTCTTGAAAACGTCGGCCACAAAAGATTGATATTGGTTTTCGGCGAACACAAAAATTACGACGCGAATTTCATTGCCGATTGCGTAAAACAGGTTTACAGCATTAAAGTCGGCCACGGCGAAATTCGCAGAGTCAACATCAACGCCGCTCCTTTGGATATCGAGGGTTTTAAAACGGTTAAACAATCGGGCATCGGCACTTATCAAATTTTTATGGAGACTTACAATCACACCGCTTACGCCCTGCATCATCCGTCAGCAACTCGCAAGGGCGATTATCTCTATCGTCTCGATGGCCTCAGCAGGGCGTTTGAGGCAGGCTGCGATGATGTCGGTATCGGTGCGTTGTTCGGGCTATCTGACTGGCGGTTTGATGTTCTCGGATTGGTGAGCCATTCGTTATTTTTACAAAAAAATTATGGCGTCGGCCCTCATACAATCAGTTTTCCACGGATTCAGCCTGCCGCCGGCGTAAGCATTGATAAAAAATGGATGGTCGGCGATTATGAATTTAAAAAACTCGTCGCAATTTTGCGGCTTGCCGTTCCATACACCGGTATGATACTTACAGCAAGAGAAAGCCCCGCTCTTCGCAGAGAAGTAATGAATTTCGGCGTTTCGCAAATCGACGCCGGCAGCAGAATCGAAATAGGCGGATATACCGAACTGGGCGACGCGCAGGTAATGGAGCGCGAACAATTCGTCCTCGGCGACATTCGCAGTCTCGACGCGGTGATGAAAGAGCTTATTGAAGATGGTTTCGTGCCGAGTTTCTGCACATCGTGTTATCGGCTTGGCCGAACCGGCGAACATTTTATGGAATTTGCTATCCCCGGCTTCATAAAAAAATTCTGCCAGCCAAACGCCCTTACCACGCTGAAGGAATATCTTGTTGATTACGCTTCTAAGGAAACCAAAGCGGCCGGCGAAAAACTCATCAAAACCGAACTTGAAAAAATAGCCGATGAAAAAATAAAATTGCAGGTTGCCGACAGACTTAATAAAATCGAACAGACCGACCAGAGAGATTTATATTTTTAGAGATTCTGTATCTCTGTGAACTCTGTACTACTATCCATAAACTTCTTGTTTTTTCTGCTTGATTTTTAAATCTTACGTTTATAACTTATTTTTATATAAGGCTTTGCATTTTAGTTTTGAA
>JBAZTW010000066.1:0-1409 GCA_041661665.1 Phycisphaerae bacterium
CGGTTTTGGAGCATTTTTCATTGATAACTGTTTTTTGACACGGATTTACGTGGGATTTTTAAAATAAATGCTTCTGAATTGTCCCAGTGACAAAGCCGTTTTTGCGCAGCAGTTCAAGATAATCGTCTTTGCTGATACGCACAAAATCCTTTATCTTCGCCTGAATTTCCGTATTCCAGTAATCATCATAATCCAGCACTTGCGGGTTATTTATACCCTATTATAACGACTGAAGTAGGCATCAATTTCAGGTCTCAATTCAATTCCTATTTGTTCAAAGATATTTAACAAATCTTGGTAAGCGTTCTGGCCACCGATAAAATCCCAAAATTCGTTTGCAACTTTTAATTCGTTGGGCAGGTCAAGCATTCCTCGCATTGTCCAGCGATTATATGGTTGAGGTTCATAGGGATTGTACGGAATTGCTATAAGAGATTGAACATTGACAATCGGATTGCTTGCAAACGTAGCTGCGACCCATTCTAAAAGTGTCCGCTTAAATTCTTTGAAACCACCAGCGTTAGGTTTTGCTGTTTTGATATCAAATAGGTAAATAGTTCCATCTTGCCCAACAAGTTTAATGTCAACTTTCGTAAGTTTTACATTTATCATTTCGCCCTGTCTGCAAACAGCCCTGATCGCATTGATTTCATCAGGTTTGTTTGGTGAAGTACTTGCTGTTGCCAAACCATCCATTATATTTTGTATAATTCTGTGTGCTTCAGAAGAAATTTGCGTCCCTGCTGTTTGCTGTGATGTTGCACTTGCAAAACTTGAAGAAGCTAATGCTAAAGCAACCGGTTCAAAAATGCTTGTCCCAAAATTAGTATTTAAAGAATGAATGAAAGAAAACAAAGCCATACGGTCTTTGCCCAGTAATCGCGTATGAAATGGCATTGATGCCGGTTCTGGATTATAGTTTTGGAATTTGTGCCTTAGGCTATTCTTAAGCACAGTTTCAACGTTAATTTTTTGTTCGTTTGATAGTGCCATTTTAAAAAAATTCTTTCAATTCTCGATAATAAATGCCTAAATCGTTGTAAAATTTATTCACTCATTCTTTTTAAATGAAAAATTATTTCTGAATACGCACCCTTATCTTTTTCTGTGCGGTTAAGGACAGGCCGCTTATACTGATTAACAATTTTCATACCTGCCTTTTCAGCAATGGTTGGATACATATTATATTTATCATTGGCAACTATGAAAACATCATAATCATCAACCATAAACTTTTTGCAGTTATTCAAAACGTCAGCTATGCCTTGTATATAACCTTCCTTTGCCTCTCTTCCTTGCCCTTTACAAAGTGGTCCTATTTCTAATTTATCTTTTCTATCAAACCCGAACAAATCATAAGCATAAGCATGCTGTTCATGATAATCAATCAATCCAACATAAGGCGGACT
>JBAZTW010000066.1:1419-6075 GCA_041661665.1 Phycisphaerae bacterium
GGAGTTTTTCTTTTCAAGTACACTGAAAATATCTATAGCCCTGCTATCACCCGCCAGGCACGCTTGAAAGGTCTGTGTCCTTAAATTGTCAAATTGTTCAAGCCGTTGAACCGTATCCTTTGTATAGGTTTGCCACCTTTTTAGAATTGAAAATAACGGCTTGCAAATCTTGCCGTGCTTTGCACAATAATATGTTGTGTTCACAGGTTCTTTTAATGTCGCCAAATCCGCATGCGTTGTGGCTCTGCAGGAACGAATAGTTCGACTTAATATGATTGAAATTATTTTTTTAGTCTCAATATTTTTGATTTTCTTGATTTCATCAAAAACAAATTGAATCTCATTTCTTATATGTTGAGAATACCATTTATCGAGAAAACTGCCGGAGTTATTATGAAGCAATGCTATGCCATATTGTTTAACCAAATTATTGTATATGGGCAAGAATTGCTTTTCTTTTTCTGCACCATATCTATCTTCGTCAATTTCACCTCGTTTGACCTTGTATTTATAGTCAGGAACAGGAAAATACTTATCGTTGAATTCGTAAATTTTCCTCAGCAGCTTTTTTTCAAATTCAATCGTATGTGAATTTTCAAGAAATTTTTCAAGTAACGCTGTTATTCGGCTTAATTCCTTTTTAACATTGGGCAAATCATATTTTATTACTTTGCAATTTCCAATCAGGGCATTAAAGGCCGAGACATCAATGCCAATGGCGTGCATCCCGAGTTCACAAGCCTGAACCATTGTAGTTCCGCTGCCGGAAAATGGGTCGAGGATAATATCGCCTTTTTTAAAATAAGTATGTTTTTTGAATTTGTCGGTATGGCTATCTAAAAAGTATTCCACAAGTTGAGGAATGAATTTCCCTTTGTAAGGATGCAGACGATGAACGTGCTTTGTCGTTTCGGCTTCTTTGTATTGCTCAAATGACAATGCCCAATTTAAATCGTCGCCAAGTTTATCCTTCCATGAAACTTGACGTTTCCCGTTGTAGGATTTGTAATAATTGAGCAGTTCTTGCTTTGAAATCTGTGTTGTTCCATTGTCGCCAATTTTTCTTATCAGCCCATATTGAATCAGATAAGAAATATTAGAAGTTGTTACTGTTTTACCAAGATATTCTGTAGCCCATTCACTTGCTTGTTTGATCCCAATTAGGTCGTTTTTTAAATATCCTGAATTATCAATAGTTGATTTCTTTTCTTCAACAACGCAGTGGGCTTGGGAGTTTTCGGTATGGTTGTTATCAGAGATTAGTTTGTATGTTCTATGATTAAGACGTTCAATCGTTATTATGTTGTCTTTCACAAGTTCATTTGAATTTATAAAATCTTTTACCCATGCTCTTTCTCTAAACAACCATCTGGGCTTGCCTTTTGCATCAGTGGGAATGTCGGTTTCTATCGGTCGCGGCAAACCTTGCACCTTGATGGTAATCGGCACGCCAATCCCCTTTTTCTTAGATGAACCGCCAAAAACGTCTGGTGGGAAGAACTCCTTGCCGCAGGAACGTATATTTAAATTGCCGTATTTGTGAGCGGCAGCAGTTAATTGTATTATCCGTGAATCCATTCCGCCTTTTCCATTTTAAAAACTAAAAGTACATACTGTGCGTATGATACAGAAATTACGCCTTTGAGTCAAAATTATCCGGGGCTATAGTTTGTTTTTTTCTGCCATTTTTTATTTCCTCAACTATTTCCCGATAATATATAAATTTCTAAACTCAAAACTTTTTCCTTCTGATTTCTACATTCTGAGTCCTATGTTCTGATTTTCGGGCATTCTAACCTATGAAACAGCCCGATGCAAACCCTATCCTCTCCACCATAAACCCTATCCCCTATGTCCTTTTCAAAATCTTTCAAAAACCATTCAAAACTCGTTAAAAATCATTCAAAATTTGCAAAAATCGTTCAAAAGTCGTTCAAAATTTGAATTTTTTTATCAAAATTTTACAAAATTTGCAATTTACTTGCGCGTTTGGCTGATTTTTGACATCTGAAGTCTGACATTTTTTTGCCATAAGTCCTTATTTTACATTGCCCACAAAAAACGAAAATAAAGGAGTTACGTTCAAGCTTTGGCTCTGATTACGATTGACCAGGGAGGTAGGTTTTGCGTTTGAGTCCTATAACAAATCAGACTATTTCATCGCGATAATTAAGCAATCGCCCAAAAATGTCGATTAAGTATGGTACAGAGTACAGGGTTGGCAGGCGTGCCTACTGACTATTGACTATTTGATATTGACTATTATTATACGACAGGATGTTTATGCAAAAGATACGCAATTTCACAGTACTGCCTTCGCTGCCGGAAGCTCTCAAGCCGCTCCGCACCATCGCCCACAATATGTTCTGGTCGTGGAATCCGGAAATCATAGAGCTGTTCCGTCAGATTGACCCTGAAAAATGGCAGCAGTCCGGCCACAACCCAATCAAAATGCTCGGCATTGTCAATCAGAGCAGGCTCAATGACCTCTCCACAAAGCAGGGCTATTTATATCAGCTCAAACAGGCGCAGGACAAACTCGAACATTATATGACATCGCCGGGCTGGTTCGACAAGGTTTGGAACAAACCTGAAAAGCCGGTCATCGCGTATTTCAGTCTCGAATTCGGCATTCACGAATGTCTGCCGGTTTATTCCGGCGGTCTGGGAATACTCGCGGGCGACCATCTGAAAAGCGCATCCGACCTCGGTCTGCCTCTTGTCGCGATGGGGCTGATGTATCAGAAAGGCTATTTCAGACAATACCTCAACGCTGACGGCTGGCAGCAGGAGCGTTACGAAGACAACGATTTTTATAATATGCCCGTCGAGCTTGTAAAAAAGAAAAGCGAAAATCCGCTGACGATAAAATTAGCTTTTCCGCAGCGGCAGATTGTTGCGCAAATCTGGAAAGTCAACGTCGGCAGGGTAAAACTGTTTTTACTCGATACCAACGTCGCTGCCAATTCCGAACAGGACAGGCTGCTGACATCGGCTCTTTATTCCGGCGATTCAGAACTGCGAATCCAGCAGGAAATACTCATCGGCATCGGCGGACACAAAGCCCTTTTAGCGATGGGCTATGAACCTTCCGTCTGCCATATGAACGAAGGACACGCCGCGTTTATGGCTTTGGAAAGAATCAGACACCTTTGCTCAACCAAAGGTCTTACATTCGACGAGGCTCTTGAAGCGACGAAATTAAGCAATATTTTCACCGTTCACACGCCCGTCAAGGCAGGCAACGATGAATTTACGCCCGAACTTATGACAAAATACTTTAGCCAGTATTTCCCGACGCTGGGCATTACCAAAAATCAATTCCTCGCTATGGGCAGAGTCAACGCTGACAGAGACAGCGAAACATTTAAAATGCCCGTGCTTGCCCTGCGAACAAGCGCATACAAAAACGGCGTAAGCAAACTGCACGGCAAAGTCTCGCGCTCGATGTGGGCAGAACTCTGGCCAAGACTGCCGGCCGCAGAAGTACCCATTCAATCCGTAACCAACGGCATACACGCCAAAACATTCGTTGCGCCGGAATTGAATTTGCTCTACGAAAGATACCTCGGCTTTAACTGGGCGGAAGAAATCGCAGAGGAATCCCTTTGGGGCGCCGTTGACCAGATACCCGATGAAGAACTTTGGCGCATCCATCAGCGCAACAAGGAAAATCTTATCAGCTTCGTCCGCAAGCAGGTAAAGGCTCAAATGCAGCGGCGGGGCACTTATCATACAGAATTGGGCTGGGCTGAAGAAGTTCTCGACCCCGAAGCCCTTACGATTGGTTTCGCAAGAAGGTTCGCCACATACAAACGAGGCAACCTGCTCCTGAAAGACACCGAAAGATTTATAAAACTTCTCAACAAAACCGACAAGCCCGTGCAGATTATCTACGCGGGAAAAGCACATCCGAACGACCAGCAGGGCAAGGAAATTATCAGACAGCTAATTCACTTCGCATCGAGAAACGATGTCCGAAGAAGGCTCGTCTTCCTTGAAGATTACAACATTGATATTGCACGCTTTATGGTTCAGGGCGTTGACATCTGGCTGAACAATCCGCGAGTTCCGATGGAGGCAAGCGGCACAAGCGGAATGAAAGCGGCTATGAACGGCGCTATGAACGTAAGCACGCTCGACGGCTGGTGGTGCGAAGGCTACACTCTCAACGGCGGATGGGTAATCGGTGCAGGCGAAACCTACGACGATTATGATTATCAGGACAAGGTCGAATCGGAAGCCGTTTTCAATCTCTTTGAAAATGAAATTGTTCCGCTCTTTTACACGCGTTCAGCCGACAATCTGCCGCGTGCCTGGATTCACAGAATGAAAAACTCTATAAAGTGGATTGCTCCGCGTTTCAATACCCACCGAATGGTCGCTGAATATACCAGCAGATTCTACAAACCTGCTGCGCATACCTGGGAATCGTTTATGGATTCCGGTATGGAAAAGGCAAAGAGCCTGGCTAACTGGAAGAGCAGACTGCGTCAGGAATGGGGCAATGTGAAAATTGAAGATGTCGATGTACAGGTTCGTGTCGGCAAGAACTTTGAACCTCTCAACGGCAGCGCAGGGTCTCTGGAAGTCGGAGCCGACCTGCAAATCACAGCGACGGTTGACCTGGGCAAACTTAGTCCAGACGATGTTTCC
>JBAZTW010000067.1:0-5927 GCA_041661665.1 Phycisphaerae bacterium
TCAGCGTTCTGCATAGTTCTGTCCTTTCTTTGGTTTTATGGTTTTTGATCGTTTCAAGTACCATCGACCAAAGAAAGGACTCTTTTTATCAACTTTTCAAAGTGCGAAAGATATTATACGTTATCTTTATGAAAGCATGTGCCCCCCTTGCTGGTAAAATACCTTATCAAAAAAACATTTAGCGGCAAAGTCGCTGTCCGCCAAAATATAAACAATTATGATTGCTTTCGCTTGCTTTTTAACAATGGGTTGTGTTAATCAGCAAAAAATACTCCTCAATCTTTTTTTGTCCTGTTTTTAGCTAAATCATCATTAGCCTTACCTGTTGGAATTTCTGTAGCTTTCGGCTGTTCGGCCGCCAACAGGCAGAATGCACGTAAACTGGGGGCGATGGCGAATATCTGGGGCAGGTTGTAGGGATGGCCACCGCCCGCACTTAACTGCTCGGGGATGACATTGGGATAAAAATACAGAATGCCGGCTTTCGAAGCCTCACTCGTCTCGGCTTCCTCCACAATTTCATCGATGATCTGAGCACGGTGGTTCGGCATCTGCACGGCCATCTCGGCATAGCCGAACAATGTGTTTGCCCATGCCTTGTCCCGCCAGATACCATCTAAGCAGCGATTCTTGACTTCGTAACTGAATGGCAAATGCTTATCTTCGGGCAGGCTCAACGCCCAGATGCAATCGAAACCGATGTTCCACCACTTGTAATCCAAATCCTCGTAGCCGTCGCCATTATAGCCCATGCCGCTAAGATAGCAGCCCAGCTCCTCTCTCCACAAGCCCTTGTGGAGAGCCTGCTTTAACTCTGCGGCTAGCCGGAGATATTCATCATGTGCCGGCGAATCGCCATTAAGTTCAGCCACTTCAGCCATCATCAGATAATTGGCATAGCCATAGACGTTGATGTAGAAACTGTCAACGAAAAAGAACTTCTTGTTGGTCTTGGGCGAACGATACCATACCATTTTGTCAGTGGTTAAATCAGCCTCATTGATCCGGTATTCCTTAAACAATCCCGAAGCGGCATCGAAATAGTTGATGCAATTGGTAGTATAGGGGTCGAAAGTCCAGGAATCACGCTGCCAGCGCAACTGGTCACGCATAAGTTTGTAATTCTCACCCGTGACGAATTCCCGGCGGCCTGACTTCTTCCAGCACTGGTAAAACGTGGCTATGGCGTAAAAGGAGGAATCAACCTGAGAATATTCGGTCTCATATTTATCATTATGGTTGTAGAACGTGTCCAGCCAGCGGAAGCGACCATTCATCAGTTTTTCATCGTTGTAACGACGGCTGATCAATTCGGCATGCGGCACGGAGAATTCCTTACCTAAACCCATCTCGGTCAGATGAAAAACAGTTATTGCCGTATCGCGAATCCAACTATTGTAATAGGCCGGGAATTTGTGCGCCTCCCAGAGTTGGTAAGCACCGACGCAGGCGAACATGGCGCCGTTGCTGCCTTGAAGCAGCTTGCATTCGATCAGATTGGTCTCAAAGACAAGTCGTTGAATCGGCGTCAGGCGGTCGAACCGGCAGCCCATGGCCTTTTCAATCTGAGCCTCACGCTGACGCACATAGTCAGCCCAATGGCCTCTGATTCGATCTTCCCACCGGGCGTAGCTGTGCGAACGTACCTGTTCGGCCAATTTCTCAGACTCCTTTTCATTGTCGGCCATGATGCAGGCCAGCGTGAGCGGAGATTTACGAGGCAACACAAATTCCGCAATGAATGCCTTGCCGGTATTGGCTCCACCCTCAGCGCCGGCCAGTGGAGCGTAGTTGGCGGTCAACGCCGTAAGCAGCGAACCATCTTTGCCGCGATCGGCAATGGTCCAGCCGTCAGGCGCCTCGCTGAAGAGCAACTTCGTTACCGGGTAGTGCCCCTGACGCGGGTTATCATAATGGTTTTCGAAGCTCTGGCAAAAGCAATGGTTTTTCGTGTCATAATTGTAAATACCCCGGCCATATTCAAAGAAATCCATTGATGAGGGCGATTTGGGGTATTGCATGGCTTCTGAATCGTCGGCGCTGACCACCAGACGCAACTTGTGCGGCGCCATAGCGTTATCACGCCAGGAAAATATCACGCCCGCATTCTCGGGCAATGCGACCATCGACAGAGTTCCGACAGCAGTGGTATTCTGATCCTCGTGCAAACGAAACGTCAGGCATTCGAGGTACGGGCGGCGCTCGATGGATACAAGGTCGGAGCTTGTGAGTGTTTGGACGCGCCCGTCAGGATATGTTACTACAAACGACAGACGCCCGTCCAGCCCGTTGATTAATCCATTTTAATTTTTGCCATCCAGACCCGTGTTAAAGACCGGCAGCCAGACGGGTTTCTCTTGTAGAAACGGCCGGAAACGAAAAACAAAGAAATGCTCCCGCTGTCCGATCAACCCGAACATTACTCCGTCCTGAAAGGAAAGCGAAGTAGAAAGCTGCTCAGCCCCAGCACCCTGCCGGGTGAACTCGGCCGCTGCGGCATAATCGACTCGCCCAATCAGAATAGCCGGCAAAAAGATAGAAAATAACTGAGCAATTGTTCCAGCAATAAACATCTGACGACGGCACATGATATTCCCCTTTTTCTTTAATTCGAAGGCTTCGTTTTCAACTTCTGCACTGTTAAGGTTGCGTTATGGTAGCATCCTTGTCTATCATAACTTTGTTATATAACAGACAATTTTGGAGCACACAAATAATTTATTGTGTTTCTTGATTTTTTATGACCATAAACGGTTACAAAAAATTATTTTTAAAAAAAACTCTTGAAACTCCTGATAAGTTTTGGTAGAAGTAATAGTCTGATATCTTAAAAGAGTTTCTGGATGCTCTTATTCTCTTTTGATATAATGATATAATTGTAACTGTGGCACAAAGTTTTTTTGTTTTCAGATAGAAAATTATTAGAAATATTGAACATCTAATTACAAATTATAGTACAATATAGTAAGTAGACCTGAATTTGTTGTATAGGTCTTTGTACTGTTATCTTGGTTATGCTCCTCCGGTTAATAAGTACTATTCTCTATGAAAAAAGCAAAAAGTGTCCGAACTAAATTAACAAATTATTTTTTGGAGGACAAAAAATGAAAATCAGCAGGTCAACTGGTTATGCACTGGTAGCCGTAGGCTATGTAGCGCAACATTACAGAGATGGTGCGGTGCTTGCATCACGCGTTTCCAAACAGTATGGCATTCCGCTGGAGTATCTATTAAAGATATTGCAGCAGCTCGTCAGAGCCAATGTTCTGCGGAGTAAGAGAGGCCCAAGAGGCGGATTTTTCCTTTCCCGCCCGGCAGAGGGTATTACACTGCTCGAAATCATCGAAGCAGTTGATGGCCCGCTGTTTAGTCACCTTCAGCTCGCTGAGCAGACAAATAACGAACCTTTCAGCCTGAGAATGGAAAAGGTTTGCAGAACAGCCACAGAAAAAGTGCGGGACATCTTCTCGCAGGCTAAGCTGTCAGACATAATGGCCGAGTAGCTGCCCACTCTGAAAATGGAAATAAATGATTTTCAGCAGCTCATAGCCGAAAAGTATCTTCATCGCGACAAAGAACGCGGGACTGCAAAGACTTTTATGTGGTTCACTGAAGAGGTCGGCGAGCTTGCGACCGTTCTGGCATCGGAAACCGGCAGTCAGCAGGAAAAAGAAGCTGAATTTGCCGATGTGTTCGCTTGGCTGTGTACGCTGGCTAACATAAACGATGTGAACATCGAAAAAGCGTGTTTGGATAAATACAAACACAGCAGCCCAAAAGGATTTAAGTAAAAAATAAAAAAGCCTCCGTTTTGCGGAGGCTTTTTTTGTTTCACTACTGAATTCTGAGTTTCTATTATTTATTGAATTTTATCGCGACGTATCTTGCAATTTCGCCCTGCTGGACGTAGAGCAAAACCGAATCCTGAGCCTTTCCGATAAGCTCCCAGAAGCTTTTGGAATCCTCAACTTTTTGGCGATTAACTTCCGTAATCAATGTGCCAGGAGCTATACCAATCTCAGCGGCCTGTGAAGATGGGTCAACTTCTGTAACAATAACACCCGATTTCTCTTCATAGCCAAACTGTTTTGCGAGTTCATCAGTCAAATCCTGAACGGTGATGCCAATTTGTTTGGACTGTTTTTCAGCGGCCTGGGCTGTGGCGGCTTTTGACTCTCTGGGGTCAAGCTCTACGGTAAGTTCCTTTTCCTTGCCTTCTCTTATAACTGTAAGTTCGATTTTTGTGCCGGGGGCTGTTCGGGCAATTTCATTTCTGAATTTGTTCCAGTCATCGACAGCCTTGCTGTCCTTTTTAATGATGATGTCGCCACGTTCGACACCGCCTTTGGCGGCAGGCCCATCCGCCAGAAGTTTGTTCACAACGATGCCTTTCTGGTTTTCTATGCCGAAAAGTTTTGCCATATCAGCGGTTATATCTTCGCCGTAGATGCCGAGATAACCACGAGTAACCTTGCCCTCAGCGACGATCTGCTGATAAACATATTTTGCCATATTGACCGGAATGGCGAATCCAATGCCCATATAACCGCCGCCGCCGCTGAATATGGCTGAATTGATGCCGACTACTTTTCCATCGATGTTGAGCAGCGGGCCGCCTGAGTTGCCAAAGTTTATCGCTGCGTCTGTTTGAATAAAATCCTCATACTCTGTAAGGCCGATTTTGCTTCTGCCTTTTGCCGAGACGATGCCTGCAGTAACGGTATGACTGAGGCCGAACGGATTTCCTATTGCGATGACCCACTGGCCGACCTTCAGCTTGTCAGAATCGCCGAGTTCGACGAAGGGTAAATTATTGGCATCAACTTTTATCACAGCGACATCTGTTTCGGGGTCTGTGCCGATTACTTTGGCGATAAGTTCTCTTTCATCGGAAAGTTTGACAGTGATTTTGTTCGCGTTTTCAACGACGTGGTTGTTGGTTAGAATGAAGCCGTCTGCGGTAATGATGAAGCCTGAACCCTGGCCTTTTCGGATTTGTTTTTGCTGTTTTGGCTGCTGCTGCGGATGGGGCATACGCTGGTCGAAAAACCGCCTGAAAAACTCATCATTAAATTGCTCAAACGGGTCGCCGAACGTTGTTTGCTGCCTGGAAACTTCCTGTTCGACGCTAACGAAAACAACCGCCGGCGTTACCTTTTCAGCAATTTCCGCAAAAACTTCGCCGGTGTTGCGAAGCATTTCGCGGTCTTTATTTTCAGCGGGAGCCGCAAAGCAAAATGAATTCTGACTAAAAATTACTGCCAGAACAAAGACAAACGACAAGATTTTTTTTCGTTCCATTACTCTTTTCCTTTCAAAGACTTATAAACTTAAAATTAACGAAAGACAGGCCTGAAAATGACCGTATAAAAACCTTACTAATACGATTTTTAACCAAAAATTGTTCGACAGTAAAGAAAATATAGCCACTAAGACACAAAGACACAACGGAAAACAGGTATAAAATAGCCACTAATGAATACCCGTTCGACTGTTCGACGTGCTCACCGCAGGCAAACTCAGGGCAGGTCGGCCAAACGCGTAAGAAATGTTGCAAAAATCGAGCATAAAGTTGCAAAATTCAAGCAAAGTTTTGCATGAAACGAGCAAAATTCTGCAACATTTTGCAAAATTTTGCAAAAAAATGTAAACTTTTGATTAGCTTTCGTCAAGTTTTGAACGATTTTTAAACGCTGATTTCGCGGATTTTTCAGACAGGATAACAGGATTGACGGGATAGAATTGAAAATTGAAGATTGAAAAATGAAAATTAAAGGAATCGGCTGCGCCGATGAGATTTTGTTTTTTTTTAAACGCTGATTTCGCGGATTTTTCAGACAGGATAACAGGATTGACGGGATAGAATTGAAAATTGAAGATTGAAAAATGAATAATGAAGATTTGAGGAATCGGCTAATGCCGATGAG
>JBAZTW010000068.1:0-5703 GCA_041661665.1 Phycisphaerae bacterium
TGTGTTCACTTCCTATTGCATACATTAGCCTTCTCCTTAAAGCTTTTAACTATATTAAATTTCTTTACTCTGTTTTTGCAAGACAGTTTGTCTTGCCTGCATTGTCTGCTGCTGGAACTGCCTGAATTAGTCGGCGACGTATTTATCCCAGTCCTGACTGTTCCAAAGTTCAATATGGTCGCGAATTCCGACCAGCGTTAAATTATTTTGAAGATTGGCGCGTCTCCTGATTTTTTCCGATACTAATAGCCTGCCCTGCCGATCCAGCTCAACCCTGCTGGCCAATGCGAAGCTCATTCGCTCAAAAACTACCGCTTCATCAGGGGCCACCGTCCCTGGCGACTCGGCAAGGGCAATCTTTTGAAAGTATTTTTCAGGATAAAGGCACAATATGCCATTAGCTCCCAATGTCAGATAAAAACTGCCGCCATGCTCATCGCAGTCTATCTGACTGCGGAGCTTGTTGGAGATAAAGAGCCTTCCCTTGTCGTCAAGAGTCCCTTCATATTCCCCTGTTAACAAAAGCATGGTTCGTGTCCCATTAATTAGTCTTTACGTCCCAATTATTACCACTCTGTCCCACTTAGTCAACAAACAAAATAAAATTTTTCCAAAAAATGCCAAAAAAAATTATAGGACTATTGTAGACGGCACGGCTAAATCAGAATTTGTGCATGAAAATGCGAATAACTCTCTGCGCGTAAAAATTCCGCTATGGGTGGTATGTTCCCAATAAAGCGGACACTATATATAGCCTATATGTCTATCAATTGACTTATTTTACTGTATATCTTCTGGTCTTTTAAAGACTATCATTGTCGTCAATAACTCCCGAATCTTCTACCTCTAAACGCTGCAAAGGTATAACGCCTATACGTTTTAATCTTGTCCAATACCTGCCAACAGCAGACTTTGACAGCTTGATTCCCTTTTTATTTTCAATTCTGTCCAGAGCTTCCTTGCCAGTCCAGCCCATTATGTAGTAAGAGATTACCTCAATTTCAACTCCTTCCTGGACTGCACGGCTTCGCTTATTGCCATTCCTGCTGCTTCTATAACTCTTGTGATATGCCTTCTGTGCGCGTTTAGCGGCGTTTTGGACATCGTTATTAGAGTTATACATAAGATTGCTGGGGTCAATCAAATCCGCAATGACATTCCAGTTATCCGCTGCAATCTGACACCTGCCAACTGGCGTATTAATAGTCAAAAAATACTTCATTGTTTTTTTGTTATCATACATAATTTATGCCCTGATTTTAAGGTTTCCCCAGCCGCTCTTTTGCAAATTCCGTGTTCAATTCGATATTAACTTTACCGGCATTCCACAAAATTTTACCAAACTGAAATCTGCGAACTGCTCTTTTGTCTTTTGACAGCTCCTTTTTCAAAAAAACCGCAAGCATAGTTTGTAAAAAAATCTGATGCAACACGCACGGCTCAATTGTTTCATCGGACTGCGATTTTATAGTGCTGATTCGCTTTTCAATTGACACTGTTTCATCGTTAATGGTCAATTGCGTTTCGGCCATTTCACGAAGCACACCATCAATTTGCTGCCAACTATCTATTGTCGCTCTGCTCTTCTGGCTGTCAATATCAGGATGTTCTTTTCTATACAATTTTTTATATGCTCTCTCGAATTGCTGTTTGCAATCTTTGCAGCTACTATAAAATCCATCTTTACTGGAGCGGCTTTTTGTGAAGCTGCTAACAGGTTTCTCTCTGCCACACTTGGAACATCGTTTTGTATCTGGATTTTTTGCAATATCATTGTTGGTTTTAACCGTGCCTTTGTAATATGATTTTATACATCCTTTACACTGAAGTGTAAGGCCGTCTTTAGCTTGCTTATTTTTGTGAAATTCGCTTACTGGTTTCTCCTTACCACATTTAGTACAGCGTTTTGTTTTTGTTTCAGGCATCTTTAAACACCTTTTAAAAGGTTTATGTTAGCAGATTAAAATCTGATTATTTTCAGCAGGCTCAAATGAGCCTGCCGAGCTAAAAATATCAAAGCTCGCCGACTTTGACTGAGAACAAACAAACTATCATACATTACAAAAGACATTTTCAGTCATCCAAAGTAAATCTTTGCGTTTCAACTTGGCCTACACTTGGATAAAAATGCGTACTCATATCATTGTGCCAATTGTTATGTATTATGGTTTGCTGCTGTGCAGAATTAAAATCTTCTGATAAATTATTTTTAAAATCCGATGAAATTGGTACTGGTGATTTTGTTTCTGGTGGTTCTGGTTTTGTGGCTTTAGACGGTTCTATGCCTGCGGATTTTAATCGTTTTTGTTGAGCTTGTTTTTTTAATTCCGCCAATCTATTTTCATAGCCAAGGCCTTCCTGCTCCGCCGATGCCCCAAGCATTCCACCGAAAATAATTTCAGCTTTGGCACGGCTGCCTGCTAATTCGCCCATAAGTTCGCGTGCCTGTCGGCCTATTTCGCTATCATTGCCAAATTCACGAACAATGCTTTGGGCTTCGGTTGCCATCTCTGTAAAAGTATCATAAAGAGGCTCCCATTCATCAGAGATGTATTTTCTTTCCTTGGCTCTTCCCTCTAATGTATCAAAATTTGTTTTGAATTTACTATACCTAAGCTCCCAGTTGCGACGTGAAAAATCTTCGTCAATTCCCTTAAGTTCCTTCCCAGATATTTGCTGCCTCTCCTGGGTATAAGTTGAAGCCAGATAATCCTTAACCACTGGCTCAATATCTTTATCACTGGCAGCGGTAGTCTGTTTCTCCGCAACAGCAAAGGCTTCCCTTGCCTCTGGAGTTGCCATAAGATTGAAACGTCCCCTTGACGGAAACCCTTCCTTTTCAAGAATCTGCTCTGCTTTTCCTTCCGGTAAATTTTGGACATATTTTACAAGCAATTCTGCTCGCTGGTCTGCATTCAAATCCTTCCATTTTACGCCAAATTTACGCTCGATAGCCCTGCGTGGTTTTTCGTATCCGCCTTCAGATAATTTGGTAGTCTGTTCAAAAATAGAGGCCGCCGCCGCATCATCGCCGGTTACAGACCTTACAGAGGCATATAATTTTTCGGCGACTTCTGGTGAACCGCCCTGCGACATAAATGCAGCAGTTGCCGATTGAAAATTGATTACAGTTTCTTTAACTTCTGTTTTAGACACATCAGCAGTGGTTTTTAATTGAGCAAAAAGAGTTTTATACGACTTGCCGGTCATTGGCGTTTTTGCCTTTTCGGCAATATCCATAAAGGCTTTTATCTCTTCTTCGCCAAATCCATACGCTCCAAATACGGGAGCCATCTCATTCAAAAGCGATATTACCTGCGGATTATCTATGCCCTTTTGATTTTTAAAAGATGTCTGGGCAGAACGCAGCATCTGTGCAGAGATATTTTTATTTTCAAAGCCACCTTTCTGTGTAATGCCAGCGGCAAGTTTGGCATATTCCTGCTCTTTTCCAACCGTACCTGTCATAGCAACAAGAGACTGACCAATTTTAGCATAGTCGGTAGTTGTTTCATGTATTTCTTTTTGCAAGTCTCGAATTTTTTCGAGTTTTTCGATAAACCAGTTGATGGCTTTCTTTACACCTTCAATGCTGAGCCACGCAAGAACATAACTCTTGACTCCAGTAACGAGTTTGTCAACGATATTGCTCTGGTCGGTTGTCTTCTGTGAAAGTTTCTCTGTACTGTCAGCGGCTTGTTTATTGCCATCGGCTATTTTTTTGCCAACATCCTCTATAGATTTGCCGACATCCTCAAAATCAATTTTTGTTTGAGGGATATCTTGTGCCTTAACGTGTATATTTATATCTTTGTCAGACATTGTTATAACTCCATTTTGATTTCAAAAACCTGCCGTCTGAAAATACGCTCAAGACGGCAGGTACATCAGAAAAAAAGTGGGTATCATTTTCCTTAAGCGGCTGCCGTAATAAGCCCGACAATCGGCCCCGCTTCTTCAGTATCGCCAACGCCAAAAGCGTTGATGTCTATTCTTTCGGTGCCTCGCATAACAATCTGGTCATTGCCAAAAAGCACTTCATCGCTTCGAGCAATTTCCAACTCACGGCGTTCGCCTAAATACGCTCCAAGCTCCAAATCACCGAGCAAAGCGCATATCTGGCTATTTGCGGCTATCGCAGGCATACAGCTTACAAATTCAACCGGATAGCCGAGCAGGAATCTTCCCTTTTTGTCTGAAAGTATCTCGAAGATGTTTGCTACACCGGCAGTTTCAGCCAGCGGATAAATAACCTCATAATAGAACTTCTTGTTCATATACCACTTGGCATTATCGTCTGCATCATCGGGCAGAATACCAACGACCTTGCGAAAGTCGGCAAGTGTGAGTTCGCTATATGCGTTGCCGCTGCCGACAATGAGGCCTTTGATATTTGTGATAGTATCATCAACATTCAGCAAGTTTCCAATTATGCCGGCCATTCCGAAATATGGTGAAGTACCATCGCCCATAAAGCCGATTAAGTCTTCTTTTTTCGCCATTGAACGCGCCACCGAAATGCCTACTATTTCACCTAAACCGGCTATGGCATCTTCTTCAAGTTCCCTGTTGATAACGGTCAGGCACGCAAACTTCCGAGTGTTCATACAAACCATGCCAAAATTCATATCAGATTTTGTAATCTCCTTGCCTTCGCCTGGACAATAGACTGTCAAGTCTGAAGTTACTTTTGGAATTATTTGAGTTCCACTGCCCATTTTGACGTTTGTGGCATTGCGTCTAAATACGCCATACTTACCGAGTTTTTGAATAATCCACCGAGCAAGCTCATTAGGCACCAAAGCATCGCCACCAGAGCCGCCGACAGTACCCATATCTTTTTTTCTTAAGCCAACAGCTTGCATGACATATTCACCAAAGCTCTTGGCCATTTCTTCATTCGGCCAAAAGCCGTGATAATCTTTGCCATCCAATGTTCCCGACCCCAAAGCACGCCCCGTCCGCAGCAGCATTTTATAAAGGTCTTTAGTATATACTCCCAATTCTTTAACATTGGAATCAAGCCCATCCATTCTTTCACCTGCGGCCTGAAAGCCTTCGGTGATATTTTTTTCATTCAACATTTTTTGCCTCATAAATAAAATTTAAGTTACAGTTAAAACAAGGCGGGCTAAAACGAATAGCCCGCCAACCAACAGAAAGGAAATAGTAAAACGAAACAATACAAACATCCGAACTCACCATATTGGCTACCAGATAATCGCAGTTGTGAGGCACCCGCTTCATATCGAATATCGCCAACATTTTCAGATATTTTTCTTGTCATTTCCTGCCTCTTACCAATTCAAGCAACGGATTAGGATTGCTCTCATAAGCAGGATTTACAGCTTTGGCGAAATTAACAGCAAACTCTGAATTATCAGAACTTGTTTTGTCTATGTCAAATTCGTCTGTTTCTATCAGCTCGCCGTCAACCTCTTTAAGACCTAACAACGCCTGTGCGAACTCATCGCAGCGTTTTTGCAGGTCAGGATTTTTAGAAAGTTTCTTTTCTTCCAGCCAGTCGGCTTTCCGCTGCTGTGATTTAGACAGAGCATTGCGGTTTGCCGGTACTGCTACAAGTGAAATTTCGAATAGCTCAATTTCATCAAATACAGTAACACTTTTTCCGTTTTCTTTGGTATCATGGTATGCAATCGGAGCAAAACCAATGCTAACAGCTTTCATAAATCCATCACGATA
>JBAZTW010000069.1:0-5524 GCA_041661665.1 Phycisphaerae bacterium
TGGCTATCCATCCATTCCCTTTTGGGCAGGCTTAACAATTCGGCTAAGCCTGTTGAAACATGACGACAGTTGTAATGGGTTTGTCTCCTGTCTTTTCTCAGCTTTGCTTGGCGGAGTTTTCAGCCGTATTCCAAATTACAGCCGTTTATCCCCGCTTCACACCTGTGATTGTCAGGCCACAGGCATGGGGGATATGCTTTCACCTCAGCACCTGAGGGGCAGGAATTACACCTGCACAGAAATCAAGTTATCCAAACCATCAAGTACACCAAGATGGTTTGTCTGCCTATCCTCTTACACAACAATAAGTTGCGCAAGTTTCAGGCAAACGGGTCGCACACCGTCGTTGTTCACAAATAATATTCTCATTGTAATTTTCCTTTCGATAAGTTTGTTAATAGTTTGTTTCAATACATTTTTTACAGTCCGTCAGCAATAATACTGAGGCGGACTGCGCGCACAATCATCACAATTTATTTTCATTGCGTTTCCTTTCTAAAGTCAGGTTTGATAAAAGAGTTGAATGAAAGCACTAACACAGTGCTTCAGTAAATTGGAGAAGGTAAGAACTGGGGAACTACGGTGTTGCCTGATTCAACATGGCTGCTGCGCTTTCTTTGATTTTCTGCCATACATCTTTCTGCTCATCAGAAATCGCCTGAGCATACTGGTCACCGTATTTGATCAGAAGCTCATATGCGGCCTTGTCGTTTTGCTTTTTTGACAAGATGCCGGCATCCATACATCTGGCATTCCACAGGCCGCCATTCATGTGACCGGTAAAGATTTTTTGTCCCTCGGCAGCAAGATACTCTGCTGCGGCACAATAAGATGGGCAGTTACCTTCTTGTGAATCCTCAATTCGGCAAGATTCCTTTGCATTTTCAAGGCTGATAATCTGAGGGTCTTCGCTGTTGATGTCATTAAAAGCAATCAGACGGAGCTTGCCTTGCCAAATCTCGATGCCAATAGGAAAACCTTCACCATCAATAGTGCATTTTTCACCGTAACCTTGAGGCTGAATCCAGATTTTACCGCCTTCGGATAAGATATTTACCTTTATCTCAACAGGCGGTGAATCAGAACATTGCTCTTTGACGATAGTGGCAGTTGGCGGCACCATATTAAACGGCTGATAGTCATGCTCAGGAGCCGCAATAGGGTCACCCTTGACGTTTTCAAACTGCACATCGTCGCCGGCAATGAACTCCTGATGTATACAGACAAATTTGCCTGATTCATCTTTTCGATACTTCTGACAGACGAAACCAGTCGTGATTTTGTTGAACTCCAGGGTATCGGACAAATCAATCGTAGTCTGATTACCGTTGCAATCCAGTACAACAAGAATCGGAGCAAACGAATCTTTCGATAGCATCATCTTAAAAGCATTCCCGGCGGCCTGTTTGACATCGGAAGCGCTCACATCGATTGCATACACGACCCTAAAAAGTGGTTCTGTACCGCTTTCTTTCGGAGGAGGATCAATATGGTATCCTTTCTTTTCCATAACTTAGCCCTCCCTAAACATTTCAGGTGCAATCTCCTGCAGGGTTTTTGGCTTAAAGTACAAGTCGCGCTCAATTGGCAGCCCCATCGGGCCACGAACTTCTTCAAGCTCGCTGAGCATAAAATAACCAAGCTCTTTTTCATGGCCGAACACCAAGCCAAAAAACTTGTAATCAACTTCATGTGTTCCCGATTCATCCAGCACAGGCTCGCCCTCAGTTACCAGCCATGTCCAATTACTTGATGGAGTGAAGTACTTCGCATAAACAACTGCTTTGCCGCCTTTGCCGTCTTGGGCATATAACGGTGGGAGTATTTCGCGGATTTCTTTCGGCAGTAGTTTCATACCCCTGATTTTGTCATTGGCGATTACCTTCTTTGCCCGCTCAACGGCTCCTGTGTCAGCTATTGCTATAGCATTGGTTTCAGGAATGCCGCATGCTCCCGCGATACCGCATAAAAAGTTTGCCATATTCTCGGCCTGCTTTTTGCGGTCGATTGGATCTGACTCACATGCCGGTATCGGCGGTGTCAATATCTCGACCTGATCCGGTTCAAGCTCGATAACAACTCTGCCATTATCCTCCGAATAAAATTCAAAATACGGGCTGTTCGAGTAATCATAAGGAGGCAGACCCGCCGTCATGTCGCCGACATTGCCTTTCTGAATCTTCGAAAAACCTTCCATACGTTTGGCTGATTCTCCTGTGTTTGCAGATTCACCATCGCCGCGAAGTCTTACTTTTGCACCGCGGATGTCCCTGTGGAAGTCGCCTTCCAGATTAAACACAACTTTTTCCTTCATACCGGCAAATCTCATCCACCCGGTAACCTTGCCCTGAATAGTATTATCCAGAACCCCTTCAATAAACTGCTCATTTGGTCTCCAAGCCATAATTTCACCTTTTTCCTTTCAATTGATAAGATGTGATTAAAAAATAAAAGCACATCTCTCGACCTAAAGAGATGTGCTTTGACGATTGACACTGAATTGATTCTAAGCAGATTCGGCAGGTAAATTTACCTTTTGCCTTCTGCCATCCTTGAAAACAATCTCAAGGTTGCCATCTTCAAATACTGTCACTTTCTGCCATTTGTCGTATAGTTCGTGATTACTTCTAATCGCAGAAACTATTTCGCTGCGAAAACTTTCATATGGCCCTATCAATGCATCCCAGAACTCCTGAAGCTCTTTTTCAAATTCATAAAGCTGTGTATCAAAGCTGTCGCCTTCATCGCTGTATCCGCCCAAATGAAACCATATATCCTCAGAAGACAAATTATTTCTTGCTTCCTTTGTTACACATACAGTCTCATCGGCCCATTGATAACTGCCTTTTGGCGGCACGGGTATGACAGCCATATCAACATCAGAACCAAATATTTTCCCATCTGATGTATGAACTGTTATTGACAGCTTATCAAAACATGCTATCTCACCGCTGTTGAGTCCATGCCGGAGTTTCTCCTTGCCTTTTACTACTTCAACCTTTGTTACTCTCGGCAGTTTAGTCCAGCTGTACCCCATATAGCCGCTGTCAATTTCCACCGGCACAAAAGGCTTATCCTTAAATTTCCCCAGTGCCGCCAATAGATGTGCGTTTGTTTCAGCATGCTCATCTTTTAAATCATCACTAAAGCAGAGATAACCATTCTTGAGTTTGAAGTTCTTTGGAGTTGCTATTTCCACAGATTCATTATACTCTTTGCTGATAAGACCTACTTTGAACTTGGGTTCAGCCTCCGGCAATTCAACACCAAGCTCTCTTGCACGCAGGTATTCTTTGTAATACAGAGTGTGAGTTTTCTGCCTCTGGAAGTACTTATAATACTCAATCTCAATAACAGCTTTAAGCTGCTCGAAAGCCTTATTCTCTACCAATCTTGTCCTTGCCGGCAGCATCAATCTAATGTCAGTCTCATCTGCAATATCGACAAGTATTGTCAAATTGGCACAATGGCTGCTCGACCAATGTTCAACCTGAACCACCTGGCCATGAAAATTCACAAGCACCTTGTCGTGATACAAGTTGAGAGTCCAATCCTTGTGATATTTAGATATGTCATTTGCCACTTCAATCTTGCAGCCCGGATTACTATAATACGCAGCTTGCTTGCTGCAAAATTGTCTCTGGTGGCAGTACTTGCCATCGACAATAACTCTTATCCCTGCAAATACGGCGTGTTTTTCAACAAGCTCCATATCCCAGGGCTTTTCATCTCTGAACTTTAAGATTGTTCCCTTTATCTCATTTGAGATTTTTGTTACCTGTACAGGTTTTCCCGTCCAGCCATCCTTGTCTATAACGATTTGCCTGTCGCCAGATGTAATCGTTACTTCTTTTGGAGCCATGCTGAAAAGCCCGACACCTGCCGGGTCTTCGCCTGCTTCCAATTTTTCATCCCAGCCGCTGCCTCCTAAATCCAGCAGTTTCTGAAAATCTTCGATACCGCAACCATTGTCTTCAACGGTTACAAATCCATCTTTGTTTGAAATCCTAACCTCTGTGGCTTTCGCCCTTCTTGCGTTTTGCAGAATCTCAATGACCCTGCCTTCGGCTGTTCCTGTAAACAGTCTGTCTGCCTTGGTTAACAACCTTGGATTTACTTTTGCACAAATTGTTTCCTGCATAGTTGCACCTTTTCCTTTCATTAAAAAGCGATGGCACGCTTCGCTTAGCAAGCGTGCCATCATGGTTAAAATTAGTTTCTTACAAATTTTTTAGAAATCACTCTCTCGTCGATAACTGATGTGCCAAATAAGTTTAGAGAACCATCTAATTAAAATGCCGCAATTAAGCGGCTGTTTCCAAATTACCCGTCGATAAAAGGTCCCGTTTCACGATGATTTGAGCTTAAACTCAAATACTTTCATGTTCATAAGACCTTTGCAGCGTTTCTCTATCCATAAGGATAAGTCTTCGCCGTCTGTGGTAAATTTAGTTATGATTATTGGATGGTAGTGGTTTGTAGTTTTTAAATTTTTCGTTTTACAGTTATCTCATTACAAGATTAGAAAGTTTTTTGTTGTTCATAATCCTTTTTTTACCTTTTGCCGCAGTTGATATTTTTCCCTGCTTATCCTTATTGCGTATTCCCTAAGCTCTGTTCCGAAGATTTTCTCTATCAGCAGGATCGTTTCAAAAGCCCTGACATAAGCATGACCGAAGATATGCTGAAATCGCCAGCGCATGCCCTGTCTTGTTACACCAAAGATTTTATGAATCTTTTCACCGTATGTGCCTTTCAGGATCATTCTGCTGGGATTGCCGGCTCGCAGCTCAACATGCAAGTCCGCCAAGTCCATCAACTTCTTCAATTTCTCCAGAAAAATCCTGTCCTTGTCTGTCAACATATCTGCTCACCCATATTGTTTGTCCCTCTTGACATATTTCAACTGCCCTTTCATGTTCAAGGAAAATTACTGCGATAAAACGCCATATAAGGTCTTTTCGCGTATTTTCAATAATTGCAGGGATACTCCTTAGGTCTATCGGAAAATCCTGAATATGAGCTTTTATATGCTCCTGGTAACGGCCGAGATCGAACTTATTCTTTAGTTCAATAAGCAGCTTTTCATCAATTCCCGCAGCCAAGCTATTTAATGCCGCAAGCAGACCTGGTATGGAATTTAAGTCAACGGCATCAGAATCTAATACCTGTGACCGGCTTTGTGCCAGCATTTCTTTTACCTGCTGAAACTGCTCTTCTTTACGCCTGCGTGATTCAGCCATTTTTTGCTTAAAATATTCCTTCTCAAACGGCAGTGTTTCAAACACAAATTTTGATACCACTTCATCGCCGCAATCCTTGCAATAATATCGCCTTACACGCAATACAGGCTTGCCGCCGCATTTAAAGCATCTTTGAAACTCAACCGTTGGGTCAAATTCAATTTTGCATTTCTGGCAGCGGCACCTGCTCTCAGAGATCATGGAAAGCCCGCCATTGCATTTGCCGCAGCGATGGCCAAGCAGTACAACGTTATAATAAAACTTACGGGCCCTGCCGAAAA
>JBAZTW010000070.1:0-5314 GCA_041661665.1 Phycisphaerae bacterium
TTTTTTTAGACACAGATTGCACAGATTTCACTGATTTTTTTAAAATGGATTAAAATACTTTTCTCTTAAATATAAGAGATTCGCCAAAGTTCATAAGCAAGCCGACCTTTATACCTGTCGCTTTTAAGTAATTGACAAGCTGTGCTTCATGGGCGGGATTTATATCTTTTACGGCTTTAACTTCCACTATAACTGAGTTATTTACTAAGATATCGGCATAATACTCGCCTACAACTTTTTCATCGTATCTGATGATTATAGGTCTTTGGGTTTCTGTCTGAAGTCCCCTTTTTGTTAGTTCAATGGCAAGGGCATTATGATATACTTTTTCAAGAAAGCCGAATCCGAGTTGATTATGGACTGTAAAACCGGCATTTATTATCTGCTTTGTCAAATCAGAGTACATATATATAGTCGCTGGTTCGTCTTTATCGGTCATATATGGTAAAAGTATAACTTCCTGGATGCTTTTTTCAATTACAATAAATAGTTAAAATCAGTGAAATCTGTGAAATCAGTGTCTAAAAAAAAAATTTAAAGATTTTTCTTGCAATTCATCAATCTATTTGTTACAATACGCTCATCAATTGGGGTTGAGACGAAGTTATTGCTTACAAGTTTTAGACACGGATTAACACGGATTTACGCTGTTAAGGTATTTCTCGGTGTTCTCTGTGAGCTCTGTGGCTAAAGATGGCAGTAGCTTTTTGAAAACATCATAAATTAGCTTTCAGAAATCAGATTTCAGCGGTCAGCTTTCAGTGTTAGATTTTCTATTCCTATACTGGCTGACACTGACTACTGACTACTTATTAAGTGTTCTTTGTGCCTTAGTGCCTGTGTGCCTTTGTGCCTTAAAAAGAAAATTTATTAACCTTTATTTTTAGGAGCTTAAAAATGAAAAAAATGTTAACTTTAGTTTTGGTACTGGCCGTTGCCTCGTTAGCCAGTGCTACAATTGTCTCGCCGATGAAGATAGTTAACCTTGGTGCCGGACTGTTTGGTATCGATTTAACATCAGGCCTTGCTGGCAATGCTTCAAATGGGTCAGGTGATGGCAGTGGTGGTTATTTTGCTCTGTTGGGCGTAAGCGGTGGCAATATAGTCGCCAGTGTTAAGTCAAACATGGCGTTGTCAGATGTCTACCCAGATGTAGCGGATATTGGATTAACAACAGGAACAGGCGTATATGGTGAGTTTAGAACAGCGGCAACTGGAGCTTGGACACAGGCTGCTGGTCTTGCTGCTACCAATTTCTCCGTTTTGGCAGGCGTACAGCAACTCACTCTGTATTCTTACGATGATTCTGGTGCTAACCCTGTTTTGGTTGACACTTATAACATTCCAGAGCCGATAACGATGGCGCTGCTTGGTCTTGGCGGATTGTTTCTTCGCAAAAGAAAATAAGCCCCGGCTTAAAGTTAAAGTTTGAAATTAAAAACCCCGATGAAAGTCGGGGTTTTTTTGTTTGCAGAAACTGCAGTTATCAGATAAAATAATAACAGAGCCCAAGCGTTAGCGCAGGGGTAAATTAATGGAGCATAAAATGAAAAAAACGCTTATCCCTACTGTCTGCTGTCTACTGACTACTGTCTACTGTTTATTTTTTATTTCCGGCTGTCATGAATCCGCTCAAAAAACCGTTAAAACAGCCGTTGAGTCTGACAGCAATTTTCCTCAAATTATGGTCGGTGTATGGGAGCTCGATGTTAATGATAATACAGGGTCTAAATGGGCGTTCAAAATTGAGCCGGATGGTTCTATTCCCAAGTTAATACATCCCATAGCCGGTCAAATTAATGTAAAAGAAGGGGGCTATGATATAGAAGGGCCCGACCCCGGCACTTATGCGGCCTTTATAATGGGACAGTGTACAAGTTCTTACGATGCTGCAACAGGTATTTTTACTGTGCATATAATCCTCGATAGTTTTACTATGAAATTGCCGCAGGGGGAGCTGTCAGGGACATCCGATGATTATTTTAAGGGCAAAGTGTCTGAAGATGGCAAGGTGTGGAAAGCTGATTGGTTCAGTTACAGCTCGCTTGAAGGCGGCAGCCCGTTGGATGTTAATGACATAAACGCTAACCCTGAAATTCTTACGTTTAGAAAGGTTGAATTGAATAAAGAGCTGGACAAACACAAGCATGGTCAATAATCGAAGTAAAGCGTACCCTGTGAATCCGTATTCGGCCAGTCGAGTTTAATTGTTTTTGTCTGGGGCTTATAAACCCAGCCGAAAGTGCCGGTAGCAGTTTCGGGAAATATGGCGCCATTTTTAATCATTTTTATTGTTGTTAGGCCGTTGAATGGGTTTTTAGCCTTAGCGTAAATGTACCCTTTGCTTAGCATTGCCAAATAGAAAGTGTTTTCATTCATTATTAGTGAACTAGTGTTGTTTTCCGGATACCCCGGAGCGATTCCCTTATTTTTTGCGGCGTAGAGTTCGATAGCATTTCTTAAAACACGGAGGTCTTCCTTAGCAGCGGATTCCTTTGCCTTTTGGGTATTATCCTCAAATAAAGGTATTGCCACCGCGGCTAAAATACCCAAAATAGCCACCACAATCAGAACTTCGACTAACGTAAAGGCTTTAGCCACCCCCAGCAGTTTCCTTATAGAAACTACACACTTTCGGGGGCAGGCAGAGTTCACCCGTTCGACAGGCTCAGGGCAGGCAGAGGCACAAAGAGAGGGACGTAAGGAAGTACGGAAATAAGGATGCAAGGAATCTTTCAGCCCTTGACAGGCTGTCCTTGCTTCCTTGCTTCTTTGCTTCTCTGCTTCCTTTTTTTCGTGTCTAAAAAGGCCGGATTTTCTGCGCAATTTGTCCATAATGGTAATATCGGCAAAACAGTGGGGAGACTTTATAGCCACTCCTTCGACTCTGCTCAGGACGGTGAGCCTGTCGAACCGAAAGGCACGAAGACACAAAGAAAAAACACGAGAAAAAGGGAATACTTTATGCTTGAGTTTTGAATGTTTATCCCTTATTTAATACCAATTGGTATTATTGCTTGCGCGTCGAGCAGTTTATAATCATTTATGCCAGCTTCGCTTACCCGCGGACAACGGTGCGGATTCTATTTTAAATTCGTGTAAGAGGCAGTTATGCAGGAAATTGACAGGCCATATCGGATTTTTCTAAGCGCTGCCGAGGCCAGCGGCGATAGACTTTGCGCCAAACTCATCGACGCTCTCAAGCAGACCGGCCATAAATTCGAGTTTGCCGGCTTAGGCGGCCAAAGAATGGCTGACAGCGGCTGCGAAATCATCCTCAACACAACTCACAAAGCGGCAATGCTTTACAATGTTCTGGGGCATATTCACTTTTTCTTTAAAGCTATCAAAACCGCTCAAAGATATTTCGCCGGCGCGAAGCCTGATATAGTAATAGTTTGCGATTCGCCGAGTTTTAACTTTCATATCGCCAAAGCGGCGGGCAAAAACAATATCAAAACCCTGTTTTACGTCGCGCCGCAGCTTTGGGCGTGGGGGCCGGGCAGAATTGAAAAACTGAAAAAGCTCTGCACTGCGGGTATGGCGGCGGTTTTGCCGTTCGAGCCGGATTGGTTCGGGCAAAAAGGTTTGACCTGCAAATTCGTCGGCAGTCCGATGCTTGAAGATATAAATCCAGAGCAGATAACGCAGAAGGACTATTGCAGATATTCGGTGAACAAGGCGCATATCGCGCTGATGCCCGGCTCGCGAAAGGCGGAGATTAAATCGCTTTGGCCGGCGATGCAGCATATCGCCAGAAGATTAAAGGCACGCCACCCTGCTATGAAATTTACCGCAGTTGCCGCTGATGAGGCCGCGATGCAAATGCTTAGACAGACTGAAATTAAAACGCTGCGATTGAATTATGAAATAGACGCTGTGCATAAGGTTGCTCAAGATGTCGATTTGGCTCTTGTGGCAAGCGGTTCGGCAACGCTGCAGGTTGCCGCGGCGGCCTGTCCGATGGCGATAATGTATCAGTCGAATAAATTGCTCTGGAAATTGGTCGGCAAAAGAATTGTTACGACTAAGTATCTTTCGCTGGTTAATATCCTGGCGCAAGAGGAGCTTGTGCCGGAGTTTATGCCGTATTTCGATTCGATTGCTCCGATTGTCGCGGTATGCGAAAAATATCTCAACAGCCCGGAAAAGCTCACCGCGATGAGCGAAAAATTAGCACAACTCACAAAGCCGTTAGCGGCTGGGCACGCAAGTCAAAACACCGCGCAAATGGTTATCGAAAACCTCTGAAAATAGTATGTACTTCACAAAACAGCTTCGCCAAAGGCAAATCCGCAACTCAAAACCAAGAATTAAGAACCAAAAACTATTCTTATTCTTCCATAACCTGTTTGTTCTTGGCGTATTGAGCGACAATCTGCTGCTGAACGTTCGGCGGAACAACTTCATAATGGCTCAGCGTCATTGAATAGCTGCCCTGCCCGCCGGTTACGCTCTTGAGCTGACTGTCGTAATTTGCGATTTCAACTAACGGCACCTGCGCCTTAATCGTTATCATATTTCCCGCAAGCATATCCTGACCCTGCACTCGACCTCGCTTGCTGGACAAATCGCCCGCGATGTCGCCGACATAATCGGCAGGTATCGTAATTTCGATATTAACAATCGGCTCAAGCAATCCCGGCCTGGCCTTGCTGACAGCGTCGATAAACGCGCCCTTGCCCGCCGCTCGGAACGCAACTTCCTTTGAATCGACCGGATGGTGTTTGCCGTCAGTAATGGAAACCTTAACATCCTGCATCGGGAAGCCCGCCACAACGCCTCTTTCCATAACATCGTTGATGCCCTTTGTAATCGGAGCTTCAAACTGTCCCGGAATAGAGCCGCCGAAAATATCCCAGCTAAACTGCAGCGGCGGCTGCGAGCCTCTTTCTGCCGGTTCAACATTAAGAAAAACTTCGCCGAACTGGCCTGCGCCGCCGGTCTGTTTTTTATGTCTGTAATGCCCGTCCGCCTTTGCGGTAATCGTCTCGCGATACGGAATCTTGGGCTGCTGCGTCGTAACGCCAAGCTTAAATCGCTTTTCCATTTTAGAAATCATAATTCGCAAATGCAAATCGCCCATACCGCTGATAATCAGTTCTTTTGTCTGATGGTCTCTGGTAACCTTAAAGCAAACGTCTTCTTCGGTAAGTTTTTCCATCGCGGTGCCGATTTTCTGCTCATCGCCTCTCGATGTCGGCTCAAGAGCCAGACTGAACATCGGGCTCGGCAGTTTCGGCATCTCGAATTTGCCGCTCATCTTGCCGTCGTGAATAAGGTCGCCGATTTTAAGCTCTTCGATTTTCGCCAG
>JBAZTW010000071.1:0-5292 GCA_041661665.1 Phycisphaerae bacterium
AATAAACTGATGTGGGTATTTCCGAGTATCGGGCCGGGAGAAACAAAAGAAATTAGCAGCGTCGCAATCGCGATGGCAGGGGGCATTATTCAAAACTGCGTTGACCTGACATACAGAGTTCCGCTTTGCCTTCAGTCTGTAAGCGTTCAGCCGCTCATTGCAGTCAGCAGAATCGTCCCCGCCGAGGTTTCTATTTGTGATGCGATTAGTTATACAATAAGAGTTGAAAATACAGGCACAGGCCCCGCGAACAATGTCAGGGTTACTGATGAATTACCCTGTGGTCTGACTACTGTTCAGGGTGCCGGCAAGGTTGATGTTGTGCTCGGAACTCTGGCAGGCGGAACAGCAAGAGATATAACGGTTGCTCTGAAAGCCCAAAAGGCAGGGGTTTATACGGGCAGTGCGGTTGTGACCGCTGACGGCGGAATCAAGGTTGTGTCGCCCGCGTCAACAATCGCTGTAAAGCAGCCGAAACTTAGCCTGACCCAAAAGTGTTCCGATGTTCAGTATCTCGACAGAGAGCTTGTCTATGACATTACGGTTTCCAATATCGGCGACTGGGTTGCGGTAAATACGATTATCGAAACACAAATTCCAGCCGGCGCCAGTTTTGTCAGGGCAAGCGATGGCGGCGCTCTGGTTGGCGGCAAAGTCGTTTGGAAAATCGCATCGCTCGCTCCAGGCGCGACAGCGAATGTTTCAGCGGTTTATATGCCAGGCGGAATCGGAACACTAATCAGCAACACAACGGCATCGGCGGGCTGCTGCGAGTCGGTTTCAGCGACCGCTCAAACAAAAGTCGTAGGCGTGCCTGCGATTCTGCTTGAGGTGGTTGATATTACCGACCCGATTAAAGTCGGCCAATCCACAACGTATCAGATTATCGCAACGAATCAGGGCAGCGCGGTCGGCACTAATATCAGCATAGTCGCGACGCTTGAGCCTGAAATGACTTATGTAAGCTGCGCAGGAGCTACATCGGGGATGTTTGCCGATGGCACGATTACATTTGCTCCGCTGCCGACGCTGGCCGCAAAGACAAAGGCCATCTGGAATGTTACCGTAAAGGCAAATGCCGTAAAGGATGTTAGGTTCAAGGCGAAAATGATTAGCGACCAGCTCGAAAGAGATGTCTGGGAAACGGAATCGACGCATTTTTACGAATAAAAATCCAGTAGGGCGGGCAGCTTTGCTGTCCACGGGTTTGTTTTATTTTTGATTGCTCAAAAGCCCCTGCAAAACAGGGGCTTTTTTTATGCGAGGTAAACTGGTATTAGTTGTGTGCTAAATAGTCGTCCCTGAAAAA
The DNA here is from genome assembly GCA_041661665.1 of Phycisphaerae bacterium. Taxonomy (GTDB): domain Bacteria; phylum Planctomycetota; class Phycisphaerae; order Sedimentisphaerales; family UBA12454; genus GWC2-45-44. The sequence goes on from JBAZTW010000071.1 coordinate 1,310, forward strand.
GTCCTTTTACAATAAATTTGGACAGGTAAAAATTGCTTGTCTCAAACATTTTGCCATTTCTCGCAGCAGATTTTGCAAAACCATGCCCATTTCCAGCAGCGCATACAAAAATGCGGCTAATAACTTCCGCATATTATACCCCGCAGCCGCCAATATCGCATTCATCATATCGCCGGCTACGCCTTTCAAATAATTTCTATCCATTCTGTTGTCGCTTTTCACGTGGCCAATCGTCGGCTCTATTGCGCTTCGCCGTTTCAGCTTCTCTTTGATCGCTCGTGTCAACTGCCTGAATTTACCATCCTGTTTAAAAATACTCGCCTGCCCGGCATAATCATGTCCCCGATAACCGCGGTCAACATAAACTTCTTTTGCTGCGACTTGTGTATTAGATTCCGAACGTGCTATCGTTGCTGATAATGTATGGCCATCATAAGGATTGCCATGCAATGCCGCCGCCGAGGTTATCCAATTGTTCTTATGAGTAATAGAAAAACTAACCTTGCATCCAAACTCATAACGCTTATGGGCTTTGCCCTTGCCGATGCATTCAACCTCCGGCGCATCTAAACTGTAAAGTTTGTTGCTGTCATCACGTTTTTGTGAATATATTTTTTCCGTGCGATCAAGCATTAACGCAAGTTCTTGATCAGGATTGGCAGCCTTGCGTATAATATCACGTATCAGTCTTCCCAGATAGGTTTTGAGCTTTTTAGTTTGTTTGGCTGCACGCTTATATTGACCTGCACGGGCATATTGACTTTGACTGAAAAATGCCTTTTTTGAGATACGAACATAACTTTGACGAAGGTCGATATTTCGCTGTCTGGCAAGTTTTATCAACCGGTGAATGGATTTCAGATACAGTCTTGCATCTGTCGGATGAGCTATCGCTTTTTCCTGCACAGTGGTATCCACGATTATTTTGGATGCATCTGTTTGTTTGATTTGCTTTTCACGTATGGCCGTTGACAAGGTTTCTTTTAGCAAAACTTCCATTCTTTCAGAACCGACTCGATGACGCCACTTAACCATACTTGTTGGATGAATTGGAAATTGATGCTGCATGTACTCATATCCGCAAAAATCTTGCCAGTAAGGATTCTCAACCCATCGTTCGATAACGGATTCATCGGATTCATTGTATGTGTGCTTGAGATAGTGGAGTCCAACCATTAAACGTGTGGCATTAGCCGGCCGTCCCATATCCTCGCTGTAACAGCAGGCCAGTTGTTTTTCAATAGTCTGCCAGTCAATACCCGCTGCCAGCTTATACAAAGGATGCTGGTCGTTGAGTATCTGCTGCAATTTTGAGGTGAACAATAATGACTGTGAATCTTTCTGCTTTGGCCGCATAAAATGCTCCGTATTTTGCAAGGTAATTGAAGAATAAAAGAATTATCCTGCAATTTAGCGCGAGCTTTTAAATTTGCAAGTTCTTATTTGTAAAAATGTTAAATTATTTTTCAGGGACGACTATCTTATATTTTTACCAATTTATCTTTATGTACATTGTGTGATAGCACTGGATTAGTCACAGATGTAGGCATCTGAATGGCCTTATAAAAAGATAAACTTAGTACGTGGCGCTCTATCGTCGCAGTAACTGTTACCGAATTATATTTGAGCCGCCTGGAGTTTCCAGCGTCCGCGCCGTGGCTACCGCATTTGACTACCGCGTAAGCACCACTCCATGAAAAACACTAACAGGTAATTCACTGGGGAAAGGTTTTTATGCAAATTTAGAGGCGCAGTGGCAGGGTGCAGCGGCCATAGAAATAGGCCCCCGTACTTGATGTTTTATGTTTGCTTGGTATGGTTTATAACAATAATCCTTTGAACCGTTGCCGCTTTAATACAAACATTTGCCATAAATGGGCTTAAGAAATTGATGCGGAATATAGTTGCATCTGAGAAGCGCAAAGAAGCAATTAGCTTATTACATAAAATATTAATTGCATTGATATTTAAAAGTTGATTTGCACGTATTCACTAAATTCCATTAAGCAATTTCCCTGTACTTTTGATTTTCGTTTTCGCTATTGATATTATTTTATACCGTCAATAATTAGGCATGGTTCATACCAAGTGTGTCCAGAAAGCAACAGGGAGGTATTGAGTGCTTTCATAAGGATTTTAAATTCTATGATGATGTAGCTGCGTCTGGATGATATTATTGATGGAACTGACCCGATATTTTTTCCAGTTTGTTTTTCTTAGTCCGTCTGAAGTTTGAAATCGGTAGGCTGTCTATATTCAAAATCTGGCTTCCAATATACAAAATGCCTAGCTGCTGAGCCATGTTTCAGGTTTGGATACGGGCATTAAGATTACAATCGAGCGTAGTTAATGTGTGCAGGGGGGTTGCCTTGAGCAGCAAGAGTCATAGAACCATTCCCTGAATCCTTAATGTGCAACATTAAATATCTTTCTTTTGGTGTTCCATTGGGGTACAATATGCAACCTGTGAGCAACTTTGTGTAAAGTGAATGGTGTAAACTCTTGGCGGGACAGAGTATTGGACTTGGCGGGTCTCTTTTTGCTAAACCGTCGTACGAGTGAACGCTTGTACCGCGGGTTCGAATCCCGCCCTCTCCGTTTTTTTCTTTGTCCGCCAAAATTACATCCATAAGTTCTTGTAATCAGGGACTTGCGAATTGTTGCTTATTTCATACTGCCCTGTTGCCCTTGTAATGAAAAAGATTTTTATATTAGTTGCTTCGGCAGCGTTTGTTGTGCCGGCGTTTGGTTACGTTGTTAAAGTCTCGAATCCTCTAAATGAGTCGCGGACAAGTGAGACAATCTGTGTCGATTTAAAATCAACGCCGGTTATGGTCAATCTCTTTGTTTTCAGCGAAACGCTCAAAAAAGAAATCCCATTCCAGTTCATAGACGACAACAACGACGGCAAAAACGACCAGCTTATTTTCCAGGCCGATTTTGAGCCGAATCAAACGCAGCGGTTTCGCGTTCTCGATGCCGATGAATTCAGCCAGCCAAAGCCCCAGTTTCAGACAATCGCGTATTATATGCCGCAGGACAAAAACGATTTTGCCTGGGAAAACGATAAAATTGCATTCAGAATCTTTGGCAGTACTTCCGGCGGCATCTGGCCGGTTACCATCCGCGACAATAGCCGAACACCAGACATTGTCGATATCAACCTAACGCTCGGCTGCGGCGGTCTTGGTGTCTGGTCAGACAATAAATTATGTGTTTCGGAATATTATTTACAGTGGAAAATAATTACTAACGGTCCGATACGGACAATTTTCGAGCTTACATACAAACCCTGGCCTGTGGGGCAAAAAACCGTTGGCGAAACAAAAAGAATCACCCTTGATTTAGGCTCGAACTTCAATCGAATCGAGAGCAGGTTTAACGCTGATGTAAATGACGTGAATTTTGCCGTCGGAATCGCAAAATGCCCGCGTGGCGGAACGCTGACCGTTGCCGGCGATAAAGACTGGCTGGCCTATTGGCAAAAGCCCGATGCAAAATCAGATTTAATAGCCCTCGGATTGATTGTGCCTAAGGATGTTTCCGCAGGCCGCTACTTTGATGAAGAGAAGAACAATATGCTTTTAGCAAAAGCCGACAAAAATAACACCATTGTTTATTATGCCGGCGCAGTCTGGAGCAGAACGCCCGAATTTGACACCAGAGAAAAATGGTTAGCCTTTGTTGAAAAGCAGGCTCGAATTTTTGCCTGCCCGCTGAAAGTTGAAATTTTCGCAAAATGATTTTTTAGAGGTATCCATAACTTACGGCGGAAAAGGGCTGACGTTTAAAAAAATCTGCTTGCCAATCGCCGGTTTATTACATAAACTTATGTCTTGTAATTACTAACGGCAGTTTTGTAGGGTGGGCTCTTAGCCCACGCGGTTTATATTAACGGCAGGGCAGCAGAATACGCAAATTACCGTTTCGACATTGTGCAGGGCAAAACCCGAGGGGCGCAAATTCTCCGTTGTAAGCTGCTA
>JBAZTW010000072.1:0-5047 GCA_041661665.1 Phycisphaerae bacterium
TGCGTATACCGGCAACAGTATCATCAAGCTCCTGTTGTGTCAATCTCGGATGCATCGGCAGGTTTATCCCGCGTTTATAGAAGAATTCTTCGGCAAGTGGACAATCGCCTGTGATGCCAAGCTTTTTAAGACCTGCAAAATGATACGTCGGCTGATAATGCAAAATGCCCTGCACACCTTCTTCGCGATATAATATCCGCATAAACTCATCGCGGTCAAAAATCTTCGGATCAATACACAGAGTATAAAGATGGAATACATGTTTGCAATTCGGGTCTTCGTATGTGCCAAAAACACCCTCAACATCCTTTATACCATTATTGATATAACGGCCATTCGCCTGACGTTTGGCCGTCAGCATATCAAGCTTTTTAATCTGAGTACGCCCCACCGCTGCCTGAATCTCATTCATACGGTAATTGTTGCCCCAATAACCATTGACATCTTCAACATCAAAATGCGATGGTATCCAGTAATCGCTGTATTTGCCATCAACAAATTTATGCAGCGTATGTTTGCCAAAAGTAAAATCGGTAGCGGCAGTATCCCAATGCGACAGGTTCATACATCTGAGCATTTCAATAGGCTTGACCCATTCATCGTGATTGGTCGTAATCATACCACCTTCGCCGCAGGTGGTCATATTCTTGAGCGAATGGAAGCTGAATACGCCGACATCGCCGATTGAACCCGCTTTTTTGCCTTTATATTCGGCAATCGGCGTATGAGCACAATCCTCAAGCACATACAGCTTGTGTTTTTTGGCAATATCCATAATCGGATCCATATCGCACATCTGACCGCCATAATGAACAACATAGATAGCTTTGGTCTTTTTGGTTACCTTCCGGGCAATATCCACAGGATCAATATTGAATGTCCGGGGGTCAATGTCCGCATACACCGGCGTAACTTTTTCTTTCAGCAATACCAATGATGTAGCAATAAATGTATTCGGCGTAATGATGACTTCATCGCCCTGCTTAAGCTGAAATAGTTGCGTACACAAATGCATACCTGTCGTACAATTCGATACCGCAAAGGCCTGCTTGACACCGTGAGCCTTTGCGAATTCTTCCTGAAAAAACTTGACCTGCGGCCCCATCGTCAGCGAATCCTGTTTCATCGCCCCAAGAACGGCTTTTTCCTCTTCCTGGTCATAAATCGAACCAAAAAAAGAGTATTTTACTTTCAATTTAACTCCATCGCCGGTCTCATAGCTGGAAGTGATACCGCCTTCGGAATCTTCACCTGTCGTATGTACTTTTTTATCCTTAGCCATTGTTTTACCTTTTCACAATCAAGTATTGACTATTTTTATATCACATGATACAATAACAATAAATATCAATATATCTATGGAGTGTTAATTTGTCAATAGATAAATTATTAAAATTAAATAAACTCGCCGCCAATGGCACACAAACTACTATTTTACAAATAGTTAGAGATAACAGCCCTATATCGCGTTCTGGCATTGTCTCACTTACCGGCCAGCCCCACGCCGCCATTTCTCGCTCAACGGCCATTCTATTGTCAAAAAATATTCTCGTCGAAGATGGCGGCACGGACACAAAAGGCCCTCGCCGAAAACGCGGATTGCGACTCAATCCGGATTACGGATACGTCATCGGTATTGAATATGGACCCGATGGTATTGAGGCAGTGGCAATGAACACAGCCTATCAACCCATTGCCAAATCCACTAAAACCATCGACCTGGCAAATCGTGACCAAAAAGAAATACTTGAACTAATCTGCGCAACTGTCAAAAGCATACAAAAAGATATTAAAATGCCTGCTGCACAGTGCCTCGGTGTCGCGGCGGTCGATCCGGGATTGATAGATGACGATGCCGGCATCAGCGCATTGGCAACGACAATGGAACACTGGAATAATGTCCCTGTCGTAAATACTCTCGAAGAACAACTCAAACTGCCCATACTGCTGTTGGGTACTAGCACAGCGAAAATTCTCGCAGTTGACCGCCTTGAACTCAACAACAGCATTGCTAATCTGCTCTATATCGAATATGGCAAAGGTATTGCCTGCGGTATGAAACTTAACAACACCTACATATCCGGTCAGGGACATCTGGCGGGAGAACTGGGGCATTTACAAATAAGCAATTCACAGGCCGTCTGCCGTTGCGGCGGCGTAGGATGTCTTGAGGCGGTGGCGAGTCTGACAGCGATTGCAAAAACAGCCGCGGCAGGCATTGAAAGCAATAACAGCAGCCTCTCACAAAAACATGAACTTACTGGCATGGATGTCCTGCGAGCCGCTGCCCAACACGACAGACTTGCATCGCGTATTGTTGATGAGGCGTTTGAAAGACTTGGAGTTGCTGTTGCCGGCATAGTCAATATTTTAAGCCCTAAAATGGTTCTCTTTGATGGCGTTATCAACGAGGCGGGGTCCGAAGCAGTTGCTGTCCTTATGAGATCTTTGCAAAAAACCGTTCTGGCCTCTCATCGGCGACAGCTCGAAATACGTATAAGCTCCCTTACATCACATATCGGCGCTCTGGGAGGCGCAGCAGCCATATTAGATGCCTGTTTGATAGCTTAAAAAGGAAATACAAAAAATGTCAAAATCTATAACTTTTAATGATATCGTCAAAGGATTAAAAACTCTCGGCCTGACTAAAGGCGACAAAGTTATGGTACACAGCGCCTTGAGCAGCTTCGGTACTGTCAAAGGCGGAGCTGACACTGTCATTGATGCATTATTAGCAATAGTCGGTTCGACAGGAACTGTACTGATGCCGACATTTGGAAATTCTGACCCCATCTTTAATGTCAAAAAAAGCGAGACAAACCTTGGCATTATCGCTCAAACATTTTGGCGGCGAAAAAATGCCTTCAGAAGCCGTCATTCGGCCGCATCTATCGCAGCGATTGGCAATGATGCAAAACATTTTGTCGAGAATCATGAAAACGCTAACACTGCCCATGGCAAAGACACCCCTTATATGAAACTTGTTAAGCAAAACGGCAAAGTCCTGCTCCTCGGTGTTGATATTGACCGCATGACGCTGCTGCATAGCGTTGAAACACTGGCAAAACTGCCCTATCTGCGGCCAATCACCAAATCATTCGTTGATGCTAATGGAAAAACTCGAACAAAAACATGGCCATATTTTCCCGGCCCGCATCGGAATTTCATTGGCTTGCAGTCATGGCTGCGAAGTAAAAGACTCGTAAAGGAAACTGTTATCGGCGCCTGTCACGCAAAACTATTCGATACCGCCACCTTGTTTGAGGCATTGCAGGAAAGACTGCGGAATGAGCCCGACCTTTTCATCTCGGATAATCCCAATCTGCCGGACGGCATTTCGCAAAAGGCCGATATACTCAAAGCACACTGGAAACGTCAAACCTTCACCCTCGTTGCTGACAGCCAGTTCGCAGGACAATATCTTGAAGAAATCATAGAAAATTGCAAACATTTCGGCATCGACACCATTGTTTTGTCTTTTGTCAACAACATTGCCTGGGCAGCAATTCCTGAAAAGACAAGAAAATGGTATTTGCAGGGACTGCGTCAGGCCAACATTAAAATTGCTGCTCTGCGATTGCCTTTTATGCCGACCGAAGACATGGCAAAAATCGCATCAGAAGTTAATACGGACACTATCATCGTTCCTTCAACAACAGATATAAGTAAAATCAAACCTGTGAAAAAACGCACAAAAATACTGATTGAAAATACTCATATCGACTCTGCCTCTTTTGTCGAAAAAATTAAGACTTTAGGAAAAACTCTGCCATCCGCAAAGGCCGCCTTTAACCCTCTTGCCTTTGTCGAAGCCGGCGAAAATCCATTTTTAAAATCCTACTATAAAACAGGCATAAAATCAAGAATAGGCGCTTTATATATAAACGATGGATTCGCCACAGGACAACGCAGTAATCTTGAAGAGGGATTATCAGAAATCAAGGAACTAATTTCTATCCTTCTTTGCAGAAGCTTTGATGGATTATTTATCTTGCAGGGACATAATTGCAGCGATTTTGCAAACACCGTCAAAAAATTCACGCAAATCCTTGAGGAAGTACAATGAAAGTAATAGATTTGAGCATTCCATTTAAACATAGCGAGGATGTGTTCACAAAGCTCAAACCTAATTCGCCGATTTATTGCGGCAACGAATGCTATGCCTATGATATTGAAATTAAATCACACCATGGCACATATTTTGAGACATCCGCACATGTGTTTCGCGATGGGCAAAACACCGATATAGTACCTTTAGAACAATTGATACTGCCGGGTATGTGCATCATATTTGAAGAAGACCGCCGATGTATTACCGCCGATGATTTGGATAATCTTGCCGGCGATATAAAGCCCGATTCTGCTCTACTTATAAATACCGGCAACGACAGGATGAAATACTTTTCCCTTGATGCCGCCCAGTGGATGGCCAAAAAGGAAGTTACACTATTTGGTTCAAACACCAGCCGTTATGATACAGGTTTTGTCAATCCTACCGGCTTTTTTATTGACCTGTTCAAGGCCGAGATTTCAATCGTCGCGAATATCACGAATTTACATCTCCTCCCCCGCACCGGCTTCACTCTTATCGTTCTGCCATTAAAAATCAGCAACATCTGCACAGTGCCATGTCGTATAATAGCAATGCTAACGACTAATCTGATTGCAGGCAATCGTGATTAAAACAGCAGCTTTTGAGCAGCAATTACGATTTTAGGCAGTGGAGCAGCTTGCCGAAACAAACCACATCTCAACATCTTCATAAAAAAACTATAAAAACATATTTTGCTGTATTCGTATTTTTTTGTTGACTTATATACGTTATTCGTAGTATAATGCGGCAAAATCAATTATATAGTCTCTTACAAATAAAATTGATCGCAAAATGGTCATAAAATATAAATCATCTGACAATAACACCTCTCAGCGATGGGATAATGTACATTTCACGCAGTTTCAAAGCTGTCGCAGTAACTCTGCGTCCCAGAGAAGTCAGATAGTATTTATATGTATTGGTGATTTTCTTGATAAGGCCATGCTTCCACAG
>JBAZTW010000073.1:0-620 GCA_041661665.1 Phycisphaerae bacterium
TGCGTTTTGACTTTGCGAGCGATGAAGCTGACCACAGGCCGTTGGCAGCAGTTCTGGAGCTATGTAATGAGGCACGGATGCACACTATTTTAAGCGAACACCCTGCTTAAACGCGTTGCTTTAATGGAATCTATATCGTCAAACCTAAACGACTTTCTCAAAAAAATCACAAACAATTTACCACTGCCGGACAAAAAGTTCATTCGAGACAGCCTCATAGGTCTTATTCGCTGCGGCAAGCCCATCGTCTGTCAGATGGCAAGGCATCTGCCCAACCAGCGGACAAAATTCCTCTCACGGTTAGACAGACTCGAAGCTCACCTTGTAAAGAACAGCAGCTTCGACAATAAAATTAAGGCTGAACTGCCGCATACATGGCTGCCATTTATTAAGGATGATACGCCGATAATTCTCGACCTTTCAGACATTGCCAAGCCGCTGGCAAAGAAGATGGATTATCTGGCCACTGTCCGCGATGGCAGCAGCGGCCAGTTGGTCAATGGTTATTGGTTAGTCGAATTATACGCATCGCTTAGCCGAAAAAATCCTGTTCCGTTATTGCTGGAACCGTTCAGCCATGAAGAACCCTGCAGCCCCGGACAAAACCCCATAGTTCTTAA
>JBAZTW010000073.1:671-4610 GCA_041661665.1 Phycisphaerae bacterium
CAGACAGAGGGTTTGACAGCCGGGTTATGTTTGACGACTGGCTGGATAATCACTTTCGCTTTGTTGTCAGACTTGTTGGAAACAGGCATTTGACAGTGTTTTACGATGGGTTCCAGCAAACAGCCATTCGTGCAGATCAGCTTGCCGAGCAAATTCCAACGCCGCATCGTTTTCATAAACTTGTCAAACGTCGCGGCAAACCGACAATTCGTATAACACAGATAGGCTGGACAAAAGTTCGTCTGCCCGAACGGGAGGAAGAATTGACAATGGTTGTTTCCAGACTCCCCGGCGTGGATAAGCCGATGATGCTGCTGACGAATTTGGCTGTGGAGGATTTTGATGATGCCGAAAAAGTATTGCGTCTCTATATACGCAGGTGGGAATGTGAAGAGGCGATTCGCTTCCTGAAAAATCAGGTGAACCTTGAAAAAATACGGACGTTTAGCTGGAATGCGATTTGCCGGCTGGTATTGCTGGCGGTGCTGGTGATGATATATTTAGGCTGGCTTGTTGAAACAGCTCCGAGTATATGTGATCGATTAGTTTACCTTAGCCAGCCACTGCCGGATAAGCCGGAATTTATTTTGTATCGTTTGAAAGCGGGGCTGACGGAAGCGGTAAATACCTGTTTTTGGCGGTATAAAGATTTGCTGCGTCTGTCATTACAGGAAAACCCCTAAGTTTGAGCATTTTTTAAAATTGATATTTTTCCCGATTCCAATTAAACTATATTTGTATGAAAATAGTTTTATAGGGTGGGCTTTCTTGTCCGCCATAGCTTTAGCGGCGGCGGAAGCCCACACGGTTTATCAAAATAATCTCGGCCATTAGGCCGATTCCTTAATTTTGATTTTTAATTTTCAGTTCCTATGCCCAGTCATAATTTAGTCAGCTTTCGCACTTTTAAAAGGTGAAAAATCGGCTTTACTAAGTGGTACGCAGTTTACGCTACGAAATAATTCTATCATATTTTATAATGCTTCGAAAAGCTGGATTGCAGCATTATACTACTATATACAGCAAAAATGTGTAGCACAATCTGCTGACTGCTTAGTAAATGGGAATCTCGTACCTCGCCGCATAGCAAAGCCTATAGGATTGCCCTTCCAAATGCCGACGAGGTTAGCTGATGGGCTTGGCCTTAGAAGTGGCCTTGTCGTCTGTTGCCAGACAACATACGCCCCATCCTTAAGTTTTCAACTTAAGGAGTCCGGTTTCCCCGCATTCAACATCAGGAAAGATGCTGAATTTAAGCTACAACAATAATTAGAACAAACAAAAATTGCCTTGTCAAGCGGCAAAACGCACCCGCAGTAGAAGAAGCCAAGTCTATGTTAAAAATATTATAGACTTAATCTCACAGCCCTGCTATGCTAATAAAAATGTTAAATAAAGCGATACATCTGGTTTTGCTGATGCCCATACTCGGTGGATTAATGTTCCAGTCTTCAGGTCTGGGCAAAGAGTTAGTTTATGAGGTTGCTGTGCCAAAAATCGCGCTGCTTTCTTCGAATGCTAATAGGTCAGCGATTCTGCCATTTGATAAAAATAATCTGCTGAATGCCAGTGAAAAAGTTTCTACGAGTTTCTCAGAACTAACAAACAGCGTCAATTCAGCAAACCGCAATGTTCCTCATCTCGGACATGTTGGTTCGGATAGTTCCACTATGCTTATACAGTCACACAGGCTATTATGCCAGATTTTTTACTTACAATGTGATAGGCGGCATAGCCTGGGTTGCGGTATGCGTTTTTGGAGGATTTTGGTTCGGAAACATACCAATTGTTAAGAATAATTTTGAGTTAGTTATACTCATTATCATATTTGTGTCAGTCTTGCCGGTTGTTTTCCACTTGTTCAAACGCCGAAGCGAAAATAAAATAATAACCAAACCGTTGGCAGAAGTCGTCGAAGAAAGGGCAAACTAATGGAACAATTTTGGCATAAAGATATTCCTGAAATCACGGCGATGCTCGCGACAGACATAGATAAAGGACTTTATTCAGAGCAGGTTAAGGAAAAGCAGGATAAGTATGGCCTTAATCAGCTAAACGAACAAAAAGGCACTTCGGCGATTACGATTTTTTTGGAACAGTTCCATAATTTTATAATATGGGTTCTGATTGGCGCCGCCCTTGTAAGCGGCCTGTTACAGGAATGGGTCGATGCCTGTGCCATTATCGTTATTGTTATTTTAAATGCGTTTCTTGGTTTTATTCAGGAATATCGCGCCGAAAAATCATTGGCCGCGTTAAAAAAATTATCAAGCCCGACTTCAAAAGTTATCCGCAACGGCCAACATCAGATTATTCCTTCTTCCCAATTAGTGCCAGGCGACATTATCGAACTTGAAGCCGGCGACAATGTACCCGCAGACAGCAGGGTTGCATGGCTTACTTCAAATTTCAGCGTTGCTGAGGCAAGTCTTACAGGAGAGTCAACGCCTGTTTTAAAAACCACCTCTCCTCTTAAAGAGGAAGAAATTCCTTTGGCGGACCGGGCGAATATGGTTTATCTGGGCACATCGGTTGTTTCAGGAAAAGCAACCGCGATTGTCGTCGAAATTGGTATGAATACCGAGCTTGGCAAAATCGCCGGTATGATTCAGGGTATTGAAAAAGAAACAACGCCTTTACAGAAAAAATTAGAAGATTTCGGTAAATGGATTGTTTATCTTTGCTTTGTTCTGGTAGGCATCGTATTTCTCCTCGAATGGTTTCGCGGCGGGAAAATAATCGATGTTTTTCTAACTTCTGTCAGCCTGGCTGTCGCCGCTATTCCTGAAGGGCTTCCTGCGGTTGTAACTATCGCTTTGGCATTGGGCGTTCAAAGAATGGTTGCCCGCCACGCGATTATCCGCAAACTTCCTTCTGTTGAGGCTCTGGGTTGTGCTACTGTTATATGTTCCGACAAAACAGGCACCCTTACCAAAAATGAAATGACCGTGCAGGCGTTTTATGCGGGCGGAAATGTTTTTCAGGTTCGGGGCATCGGTTATACGCCAAAAGGTGAATTTCTCCTTAATGATAAACAGATTAACCCAGGCGATTATTCGGATTTGATTAACGTTCTCAATATCGGCGTACTGTGTAATGGAGCGCAGCTTGTTGAGGACAATGGTAAATATCAGATTGTCGGCGACCCTACGGAAGGTTCGCTTTTAACAGCGGCAGCCAAAACAGGTATTTCAAAAAAAGATAAAGAAAAAGATTTTTCTTTCATCGACGAAATTCCATTTGATTCAAACCGCAAGAAGATGACTATTATTCGGCAGAATAATGGAAAATTAGTCGCTTTTGTCAAAGGTGCGCCTGATGTAATGATTAGCGACTGTAACACAATTGAAAAGAATAATCAGATTTCACAATTAACAAATGCCGATAAAGAGGAAATTTTTAAAATAAATGACAGTATGACTAATTCGGCAATGAGAGTTTTAGCTGTTGCTTACAGGGATTTAACCGGCGGATACGAAAAAGGGGCGGATTCTGAAACCACGGAAAAAAATCTAACCTTTGCAGGTTTGATTGCTATGATTGACCCGCCTCGCATAGAGGTCAAAAAAGCGGTAGAAGAATGTAAGCAGGCAGGCATTAAAACCGTAATGATTACTGGCGACCATAAAAACACTGCGGTAGCAATTGCGAAAGAATTGGGAATTTTTGATAAGGATTCCATTGCTCTGACCGGCGAAGAATTAGACAAAATAAGCGACAGTGAACTATCTGAGAAAATTTTGCATATACCGGTATATGCTCGTGTCGCTCCGGAACATAAATTAAGGATTGTCCGTGCATGGAGAGGCCGTGGTGAAATTGCGGTTATGACCGGCGACGGCGTCAATGATGCTCCTGCCGTTAAGGAAGCGGATATCGGCGTTGCGATGGGAATTACCGGAACGGATGTTACAAAAGAAGTTTCGGATATGATTATCA
>JBAZTW010000073.1:4620-4971 GCA_041661665.1 Phycisphaerae bacterium
TCACCGACGACAACTTCGCGTCTATCGTAGCGGCGGTGGAAGAGGGTAGAGGTATATATGATAATATCAGGAAGTTTATTCATTATCTCTTATCCTGCAACGCCGGCGAAATACTCGTAATGTTTGTATCTTCGCTTATAGGCTGGCCTGTGCCGCTGCTGCCTATACATATACTTTGGATAAATCTGATAACAGATGGTTTTCCAGCTTTGGCGTTGGGAGTTGACCCTGTTGACCCGAACATTATGAAGCGGCCGCCCCGTCCGACAAATGAATCGGTGATAACGATGCGAGGAGCGTTTTCGATGCTTGGTCAGGGCGCTTTCATAGCGGTGTGTAGTCTTTTGGCTT
>JBAZTW010000074.1:0-4807 GCA_041661665.1 Phycisphaerae bacterium
CAGAAATTGACCCGTCTGCGGTTTTCTGCCGGCGGTCGAAAGGAAAGTTTTATGTTTTTGACGCGATAGTCTGCGAAACAGCCGTCTGTAAATCGAATTGCGACACAGCCTGGTTGCCCTGGGCTGGTATGTTATGCCCTTTCAGGGCGGCAGTAAAAAGTGATGCCAGTATTGAACTGTGCCGGCATCGGCTAAACAAAAAAACAGCGTGGGCTGAAGCCCACCCTACGAAACTGTTTTTGCTTTTGCAGGTTTGGCTGGTTTTCTGATGGAGAATTTTTTACCAGGATAGTCAATAGTCAAAACGTAATCCTTTAAAAAATCCTTCTCACCCAAAATAACCATATGCAAATTCGGAACAACCGCAAATTCTCTTCTGGGAATCCTTATCGCGAATTTGTTAAGGTCAACTTTTCCGTTTGAATCCGAATGGATAAGAGTCTATTGGCATTGGCAGGCTTAGTAAATGTGTATGGCGTTTTTACGGGGTATAAAAAATACGACAGGCGATTTGCAGCCTTTATCAATTGCTTTTTGCCTTACGCCGCCGGGGTCTTTGCCAGAAGCGACAACGGCCTTGTGATTAAACGAGCGTGTAGCAACATACTTGCCGGCGTATTTCCCGCCGTTATTTATAATTGATTTAGCTGCCATAACATTTCCGGTTACTATTTGTTCTGTCCATTACAGATAACAGCATTATATACGAAAATCAATAAAAAGGAAAATGATTCTTTTTGGCCGCGAAAAGCTGCGAATAAACACTTTAGACGCAGATTTCGCTGTTATTTTCAGACAGGATAACAGGATTGACGGGATAAGGAAGTGAAAAACTAAAAGTGAAAAGTGAATAGTTGAGGAATCGGCCTTTGGCCGATGGATTTTAATGACCCTGCCAATGTATTGGCAAGGCTAACCACGAAATAGATGCGGGATGATGTTTTTAATTTTGAGTTGCGGACGAAAATTTTAAAATTATGCAGCTGTCCCTAATTTTTCTCCTACTTTTTTTTAATTTTTTTTATATGTGCTTATGAATGAATTCATAAAACGGCCTAAATGATGGACAGAACCGTTTAGCTCTATCAATGGAAAGCACTTCCGCAATCTTTATATTGTGTTTTGTATTAAGGTATATCTTTTCTTTATTTGATGCAAAATAAATCAGTTTACCAAGATATTCTTTAGGAGAGTTAATTTGTTCTGGTTGTCCAGGAACCACAGGTTTTTTTTGCAGATTTAAGCCTTTTTTTATTGCATCTGGGTCACTTAACAGCCACGCTTCTAATTCTTGGATAGGGATACAGATTAGATGTTTTTCAATTGGAGATTGTCCAAGTGCTCCTTTTAGTTTTTGTTGCAAGCCATTTGGCTCGTTGTCATCACTATCATGAATAAGCACTAAAGTTTTACAACCCTTTCGATGTAACTCATTTGCCCATGCACAGCACTTTTTCTTTATTTTTCCACCACCTCTCCCGATAAATTTGTGAAAACAAACATTATCTTTCTTCGCTATGCGTCTGATTAAAACACATGCTGAAAAGAAATCGCTATCATCCTCTGCAATAATACCCACAGGGTGTTTCGTTTTTTTATTCATCTGCAAAACCTCCTTCACGCCAGTATTCACCGAGATTTCCCGATTCTTCAAGATACCGACGAAGAACCCTGTAGTCATTGCTGCTCATTGATTTGCTTAATGGTTTTGCCATTGTGCCAGTTTTTTTTTGCCGTTTAACCAAGATAAGGTTCTCTGGACTCAGTTGATCAAGAACAAAATCAGAATGTGTACTTATAATAATTTGTTTTTGTTTAGACTGGGTCTTGATTAATGAAATAATGCTACTAAGTAATCCATGGTGAATGCAAACTTCTGGTTCTTCAATCAATAACAGTTTACTCTCGTCTGTTAAGACATAAAATAATAATGCCAGCGTTTTGAATGTACCTTCAGACAGCTGGTTCGGTGACAATTTGTTGCCATAGACAGAAAAGATAGGCACTATCAATAATCGACTTCGTTCTATTATTCTTGTCTTTCCGCCCGAGAGGACTTTACACGAATTTGAAGGCATCTCAACTTCCGTAAAATCAATGTTGTCAATCAAGCCAATTCCCTCCCCACCAACGGTACTCAAGTAGCGTTTATAAAACTTGTCTTGAGCTTTCCATGTTCTATAAAGATCAAGTATAAACTGTTCATGGCCGGCAAAGGAACGAGTTCGTCTTAGCAGACGATTCTCTTCTAGTTCGATTGAAACTGGGCAGCGTGAAGGGTCTGAAAACTGACTAGCACTGTAATAGCTAATGCCATTGAAGAATGAATCTACCTTGGCCAATAAATGCTGACTTTTCTGAAGGATATCACGGTCTTTTTTTGACTTCGGAAATATTTGATAATAGTGTTGTTTTGACAAGTTTTTGGTATATCCCAAATGGGCATAAGTGGGAAATAGGTCAGAATCTATAGGAAATTTGAGCCATTCTGCATTATTGGTGAATTCACGAAAATTCCATTTTAGCCCTGTATACTGGATTTCGTCAAAGTTCCGTTCATCGGTTTCAAAAATTATTTCACCTTTCATGTAAATAGTTTTTTTTTCGTGTTTAAGTTCTGCAGAAATAAAGCATTTATTACAGGAAGCATCTCTTTCGCGAGCTGGTACATATCTAGAGCGACCCCTTTTTCGAAGAAGAAGGAGAGCATTTAAAATATTACTTTTCCCAGCACTATTGATTCCAATTAGTCCGGTCAATTCGGGGTGCAAAGGAAAACCAGTCTTAATACATGAACGATATGATCTAATTTCAAATGACTTTAGCTTCATCAAATTCCCCTTTCATATTTTACAAATATATTACGCTCGAAGAACCCTTTGCTTTATTCATAACGGCAATAGTTTTTGCTATTCTAATACTTTTTATCATAACATACAACAATAATTAGACCGATCTGAATAATAATCTCATTGGTTGCCACAAAGCCTATTTTGACTATACAGAGAAAAAAAATCGGCGTAATTCGTGATAATTTTAAAAATGGATTCCCAATCCGTCTTCGCGATGCTTCGACGCGACAGGTCGCGGGAATGACAATCGCTGCCGTGCCGGCAGCGGCTAAACAAAACTCCCTGCGCTATCGCTTGGGCTCTGATAATACGAATTTGAAATCGCAGATTTGAAATTTGAAAAGAGATTGCCACGCTGCGCTCGCAATGACAGACGCACGCCGTGCGTCTCTACCAAGAGGCGGGGGAATGACAATTGTGGAATCGCCGATGGCGATGAGATTTTATGAACCCCACCATGGTGATGGTGGGGCTAACCTAAAAAATACCGCTCCATCACTGTCGCGGCTCTGATAATAAGAATTTGAAATCGCAGATTTTAGAATGAAATTGTGGAATCGCCGATGGCGATAGAGTTTTAAATAGATTTCTCGACTGCGCTCGAAATGACGGTATAAAAAAAGCTTCGTTTTTAGGCGAAGCTTTTATAGTGTTTTGAATTTTAAGTCCCCCCGGCACAGGTCCGGGGGCTAAGCAATTTTTTAGTGCATATCGAACAGGCTTTGAGTTTTGATAATCGTAACCTGGTCGGGATACGCGTGGAAAGCGTGGACGTGCAGTTCGTCTTTTCTCGCTTCAAAGTCTATATAGCTGAACGGCTCAAGGCCGCCGACTGCGAGCTTCGGGAACTTTACAAATATGCCGCGATTGCGGGCGAATCTCTCAAGGTCGTTATGGCTTTGACGGTAAAGATTCGGACTCATCTTTTCAACCTGAAAATCAGTCATATAACTCATACCTTTGGCCAATGTGCATTTGTGGCTTCTTTGGCCGGAGAATCTGAATCGTTCAATCAGGCCGCGACGCGGGAGCAGTTGGGTCGGCGTGCTGATTAACTCCGAAAGGCAAAGTTCGTTGGCGAATACGCTGACGACGTGCGAGCCGCCTGTTACCCAAATCAGAGCCTCATACTTGTCGGTCTTTATCGTTCGCTTTTCGTGAATGGTGAAAAGTTCGGGATGAAGAGGCCTTTGGTAGAGGGTGAAGGTCAATTCGCTGACGATAACATTAGTATTCGTGTTTGGTAGTTCCATCGCAAAACCCTATTAAATATCAAGTTAGCTGACTACTACTTACGGGGGTATTGTATCAAAAATCGCGTTTCAATACAAGGGCGTTTTCAGTACTGATAATGCGGTTTTGTGCCATTATAGGACGATTGTAACACAAGTCTTTAAACCTGCGGCAATAAGGATTTACAAAAAAAATGATAATTTTTTAATAATCCGTTTGCTTTTACGTTTTTTTTTGCCTTTCAGCAATGCTCAAACAGCCAGGCGTTCAGCAAAGTGGCGATTATATCGTAAAACGCGTGTGTGCCTGCGGCGATTCCAAAGCCCCTGACGGCGAATATAATCGCGAAAAATACCCCCGCGATTGTCCGAAAAGCGAATGGCATTATTCTGAAAATCTCGGAACTTGCGAATTGGCCGTTCAGGAATACGAAATGGTGATGAAGGCTGAAGAGGACTGATGAGATAATTACCGACGCGATAATCGAGTTGAGCCTCGGCATACCGAGAATCAGCTCGAAAAACGTCATTGAGATGCTTATCAGTACTAATCTGAAAATAAGCTCTTCGTAGATGCCCGCTCCGATGCCTGTGAGGATGTCCATTTTTACGTTTCGCCGGTGCAGGCCTTCGGCGGGCTGGCCGGTTTGCAGAGGGGCGATGGAGCTGCATATTGGTATTTCATTAAAAACGCCCGCGGCCTGCTGCGGTTTTGGCGCTCTG
>JBAZTW010000075.1:0-4578 GCA_041661665.1 Phycisphaerae bacterium
AAGAAAATTATGCCGGATTTTACGGCGAAGAGATGACTTGGTTGAAAACCATAAAAGCGGTTCGATAAACGATTTAAAAATATTAAAATTATTTGTTTGACTGGAAGCACGCTTTCAGAGATGACAGAGACGCACAGCCGTGCGTCTCTACGAAACACCCTGCGCTTCCGTCTTCGCTGCGCTACGCCGAGACAGGTAAATCGGCGGACTAACTATCGCGTGGACAGAAAATCTGTCCACCCTACACGCTGTGGAATCGCCTTCCGTCTTCGCTACGCTTCGACGAGACAGGGCGGCGATGAAGTTTAAATGACCCCGCCAAAGTATTGGCGGGGTTAAACTGCGCGGGAATAGTTTTTTGGAATAAAAAAATGGCAAAGATATATGAAGACATCACAAAGACCATAGGGCATACGCCTTTGGTAAAACTAAATAAAATCGCTGAAGGAACGAATGCAACTATTCTGGCAAAGATTGAATCATTCAATCCGCTTTCAAGCGTTAAGGACAGAATCGGCATAGCAATGATTGAAGATGCGGAAAAAAAGGGGCGGCTACGAAGGGATTCTGTAATTATCGAGCCGACAAGCGGCAATACCGGAATCGCTCTGGCGTTTGCAGCGGCGGCGAAAGGATACAAGCTGATTCTGACGATGCCGGAAACGATGAGTACGGAAAGAAGGCAACTTCTTAAAATTTTTGGCGCGGAGCTTGTTCTCACCGATGGTACAAAAGGTATGAGCGGCGCAGTTGCGAAAGCTGAAGAACTTATCAAAGCAACGCCAAACAGTTTTATGCCGCAGCAGTTCAATAACCCCGCCAATTCCGAAGCGCATCGCAGAACCACGGCGGAGGAAATATGGGACGACACCGACGGTAAAATCGATATTCTCGTCGCCGGCGTAGGAACCGGCGGAACAATCACGGGAGTATCAGAAGTAATCAAAAAAAGAAAAAAGACATTTAAAGCAATCGCGGTAGAACCTGATTCATCTCCCGTTTTGAGCGGCGAAAAACCCGGGCCGCACAAAATTCAGGGGATAGGGGCAGGATTTATTCCAAATGTTCTTAACATGGAAATAATCGACGAGATTATCCGCGTAAAAGACTTTGACGCAGGGGAAACGGCAAGACGATTGGCGAAATTGGACGGCATCTTGGCGGGCATCTCGGGCGGCGCAACACTGTGGGCGGCTCTGGAAGCGGCCAAACGAAAAGAAAACAGCGGCAAACTGATTGTAGTTGTTCTGCCAGATACGGGCGAACGATACCTCTCAACGTGGCTGTTTCAGTAGGCAGTAGATTGCTTCGTCAGCCTAAGGCTTCAGAGATGACATTGTTAAAAAAGTGAAAAAATAAAAGTGAATAATGAATAAGTAAACTTTCGCATTTTTCATAATGTTTTAAGCGACAGAAGTCTGGGATTGAAGATGTAGAAATGAGCGAAACTCTCTCATTTGTTGGAAGTTTGTGAAAATCCGTGCCTGGTGCTATGTCATAACCATTTTCAGAATCTCCAAGTTCGGGGTCATAAATATATGCAAATGGAACATTCGTACTTCATAATCACAATACTCCCTGGAAATTAACCGAGCTTGATATTGATATAGTTGTTCGAGCGGATCCCTTAATACACGGTTTGACAGATTTCCAAATGCAAATAGAAGAACTTTGCAGCGAAATTGCAAACGCGGGAGCAAAACAACTGGCGGTCAGCTATCTATTCCTGCGACCAGCCATTAAAAAAAGTCTGGAGTCGAACATTTCTGATAAGAAGCTGCTCGCAAAAATTATTGATTCCTATAAAACAGGCTGCAAAATTAAAATTGGAACTGGCAATTCTGCGGGAGTAGCTTTACCAGCAGATATTCGAAATCAACTATATGAACACATCCGAAAAACAGCCCAGCAGTTCGGTATATCCGTCCATATCTGTGGCTGTAAAAATAATTTTACTATCTTGATACCCTTTTCAAGGGCAACTTTAAGGGTAGTGAAAGATATTGCACTCAAAAACCACAACAAGTTATCTGCCAAGTGCCTGTTTGATATCCATTGCGTGTTCCTGTTCAACGGCAAGAATGGTTCTAAGCTGCTGGGCAAGAGCAAATTCCTTAAGCTGCTCGGCCTGCTCGATTCTAATTTTATAACGTCTTATAGCGTCCTCTTCGCCGACCAAATCCTGCTCGAGCATCTGGTCATTGACTTCAGATGTGTGAATCGGGCCAACCGCAACCGAAGGCGAACCGCCAAGATAATCAATCTGGTCAGCTAAGACAATGGCGTGGCCGATTTCCTCGGTGATATGAATCTTCAACTCTTTAATTACATCACCATAGGCAGCGCCTGTCATAACGGCGGCATGATTTATATACTGAATCGCCGCGGAATACTCCAACTCAAGGTCTTTGTTCAAAAGCTCTATCAGTTTTTCCAATGTAATATCCATTTTTTAATCTCCAATAAATCAGATATTATTTTTTTCAGCGATTATCTGCTGTGCATTGTTTGCAGTTCCAGTTCTATAACCTGCGGAAACAATATTTTATTCTCAAGATAAATATGTTCACGAATTTCTTTTTCAATATTTCGCAGACAATCGTAAAGCCGGCTGAAATCGTCGTCTGTATCAGGCGGCAATTTATAATCACCGGCAAGGGTACGCATAATATCCAGCATAACATTCTCTATTCTATCATGCTCATATTTAATCAGGCTGATAGGATTTTTTATGCTGCCGTAGTGAAAATCAGGTCTATTACTGCCGGTTTGACTGAAATCTTCCATCTGGCGGATATATGGCCAAAGAATACGTTCTTCCCTGTCAAAATGTTTTTCCATTTCCGGCCCAAATCCCGCAAAAAAATCTTGCAAAGATTCAACGATATTACCGCATTTTTTTCCGCTTCCGGCAGAAATCTGTTCCAGTATTCGTGATATTTCAAGCAGCTTCTCTTTCAGCCCCAAATGGTGCTTTTCGAGATGTTCCACAATCTCTGCCAAGGACGCTTTTGACCAGTCTTTCATACGAAATTTCTAACCTTTTTTTCACTTAAATATATCCATACATCGAACAGTAAAGAACTAATATCTTCATAATTTTTTCCATTCCAATTATTTATGGGGCTACAAATTTATGCCCTGGATGTCTTACTGTAAGCACAGGACAGGGAGCTTTACGAACGACCTTTTCCGCTACGCTTCCCAATAGCATTGAAGCTAAAGCAGAATGCCCGTGTGTGCCCATTACTATCAAATCAATATTCTCCTGCTGACAATAATGAATTATCTCAACAAACGGTTTACCTGTGATAATTTTTTTAGTAACCGAATTTTCAATAGCAGAAAGATGCTTTTTTATAAAATTGTTGAGTCTTTGCTCTGCTACTTCTTTTGTCTGCTCAATTGTGCCAGAAAGAATCACTGGAACAGGAGGAGTCTCTATAATAGGCGCATATCCCTCTAATAGTATGCTATCCACAAAATCTACTACGTACACACAATGTAATTGAGCCTTATAACGATCCGTTAAATCACGCGCAAAATCCAGGGCAGCTAAAGAATACTCTGAAAAGTCTGTCGGATACAAAATCTTTTTTATGTTTACCATATTTTACTCCTGCCGATAATTGATGTTTTATTTGTTTTAAAACCAGGCTTTACACAAGCCATGTTCGCGACTTTTGATTATTGGCCACGAAAGGAAACTTAACATTAGGCAAATTAAACTCAAATAGGGAAATTCCTCTATAATGCCTTCGCGAATGCTTGGAAATAAGGCAAAAGGTATAACTTTATGCTCTTTTCGTACGCAGCGTTTTTTAATCTGTGGAGGTAAGCCCTTCTCTGATTGCGTATTTCGTCAAATTTGCAACGCTGTCTATATCCAGCTTGTTCATAATCTTCGTACGATGACCCTCCACAGTTTTTGGGCTTACGTGGAGCGTTCGAGCTATCTGCTTGGTGGTTTTGCCCTCGGCTAAAAGCTGCAGCACCTGCCGCTCTCTGTCTGAAAGGACGGCAAAGGCATTTTCCCTCTCCGCCGGGTTGAGCATATTTTCGACAACAACCTCGGTAATCGCAGGGCTTAAATAAATTTTATCAGTTATAACAACTCTTATTGCATTTATAAGCTCGTCATATTCGCAATCTTTGAGCAGATACCCTTTAGCTCCAGCCTTGAACATTTCGTGTATCATTTTTTTACTTGAGTGCATCGAAAGAGCGATGATTTTAATACCGGGCAATTCCTTAATAATCTGCCGAGTCGCTTCAATGCCATTCATCCCGGGCATAGCGATATCCATTATTATTACATCGGGCGTTGTTTTTCTTACTAATTCTATTATTTCATAGCCATTCTCCGCTTCGCCGACAACTTCCATATCTTTTTCATTACTGAATGCTTTGCTCAAACCATGCCTTAAAACCTTATGGTCATCAGCCAACGCTATACGAATACTCATTGCTATTCTCCTTTGCTTTCTGCCAATGGGGACGTTAATTTTACTGTCATTCCGCTGCCCGGCTGCGATTGAATATCTATGCTTCCGCCCATATTCGCCAATCGCTCCTGAA
>JBAZTW010000076.1:0-4569 GCA_041661665.1 Phycisphaerae bacterium
TGGTAATGGAATTGCGAAAGCAGGCGACATGGAGCGTTGTAAAGCCGAATATTTTTCATCTCTACAGTCAATTCGGCCAGAAAGTCGACATTGTTCTTGAAAACTCTGCGGGGGATGTTGTAGGCATTGAGGTCAAATTGAGCGGTACGGTAGATGCTAAGGATTTTGACGGCATGAAATTTCTTGCAGATATGGCGAAAAAGAAGTTTATTCAGGGTATTGTGTTTTACACCGGCGCTCAGTATGTGCCTTTTGGCAAAGGTATTTCAGCCGTACCCATCGGGGCTTTGTGGTCATAAAAAATCATGGGGGGCTTTGGCCTTTTTGATTTCCAAACACCCAATCACACATTCGTATCTCTACGTGTGTAGCAATTTTGTATTTTTATAAGAATCACTGTCAACTGGTAATTGATATTCAAGTTTTTTTTACACGACAACCAACTCTGTCTTTGTCTGTAATTGCTCCCAGCGCTGTGTGAAAGATTTCGTGCCGGAAGGAACCGCCTATTTTCTCGAACAAACTATCCTGCTGTCGGCATGGAAATTCCATGTTGTGGTTTTACTTGGCCCACGCGCCGTCGACAAAACGACACTGCTACGGCGGCCATTTCCAAAAACCCACAATTACATACCTCTTGAATTGAACGGGCTGATATTTATACAGAATAGACTCCAAACTGCTTGACGTTGCCAGAGTAATCAATGCAGTGCCAAAACTTGCCATCCAAGATTTTTTATGCGCAGCGTAATATTACGGCCAACTGCATCTTGCGAGGTTCTTTGAAAAGTTGATAATCGGCTCATAGTGTTATTCGGAGATATAATTATGAGCGAAACTATTAAAACTGAAAAACCAGTCAAAGACGACCAGCAGCAATTTTGGCAGATGGCCCTGGAAACATTTAAATCAAGCGGGCTTTCCGTTCGGCAATTTTGCACTAAGGAAGGATTATCAGAGCCATCGTTTTATTCCTGGAGGAAAAAGCTGGCTGGCGATGATTCAGAACAGGAGGATCAACGTAAACCCGAACCATCGGCATTCATCGAGGTAGCGATGCCCCAAAATACTTCTGTCGCCATAGAACTTTTGCTTACCTCCGGCAACACGTTGCGAATACCTGCCGGCGTTGACAGTGCGACATTGAGTATGGTTCTTTCGGTGGCACGGGCGGCTGGTTTATGCTGACGCTTCCATCATCAGTAAAGATATTCATATATACCCAGCCGACTGACATGCGATGCGGATTTGGTAAGCTTTCTATGCTTGCCGAAAGTTTTATGCAAAACGATCCATTCAGCGGACATCTATTCGTATTCTTCAATAAGACGGGGGATAAGTGTAAGATATTGTTCTGGGATCGTACCGGGTTTGTGATATGGTATAAAAGGTTAGAAGAAGGAACTTATGAAAAATTAAACTATCCTCCAAAAACATCATCACTGGAAATTGATGTAGCCAGACTGTCATGGATACTCGAAGGCATTGATCTTTTAAAAGCAAGGCAGCGAAAACGCTATCAAAGATCATAAAAAACGTAAAATATTTTTAAATTATTTTGCATTTATACGACTTTTCGCTTGCTTTTACTGTATTTGCTGTTATATTCATATTCATGTCAGGGACGACTAAAATAACAGCAGCGGCATCAATTGAACAATTACCAAATGATGTATCCACTCTCAAGCAAATGGTGCTTACTTTGCTTGGCCAAATCGATGATTTACAAGGGCAATTATATTATCTCAAGCGTCAGTTGTTCGGCAAAAAGAGTGAAAAGCTTGATCCCCAGCAGAGATTGCTGTTTGAAAATTTATATGATGAAGTTAAGGCAAAGATAGAAGAGCAGAAACAGACAAAGAGTGAAAAGGTTCAACCTGTAAAAAACGCCAATTATAATGGCAGAAGACCTTTGCCTGCTGAACTTAAAAGAGAAGTTATTGAAATCGAGCCGGCCGAAGAAGAAAAGGTTTGTTCTGTATGTAATAATGAAAAGGAGCGTATCGGCTCTGAGGAAACTGAGAAGCTGGAATATGAGCCTGCCTCATTTTACGTTAAGAAATATGTCAGACACAAGTATGCCTGCAAGCAGTGTGAAGGAAATATATCTATAGGCCAGCTTCCGCCGATGGTTATTGATAAAGGCGTTGCAGGCGAGGGGTTACTTGCACACATTATTACGAGTAAGTATTGCGACCATAATCCGTTAAACAGGCTGGAAGGCATTATAAAAAGACATGGTGTTGATATTAATGTATCAACGATGTGCGACTGGGTGGGCAGATGTGCTGACCTTTTAAAGCCTTTGGTTGGCCGGATGCACGAAAAGATACTTCAATCGCCAAAGATAAATACTGATGACACCCAAATCCCCGTAAAATGTCCAAACCGCAAAGGTTCAACGTATAACGGCTATTTGTGGGTATATATTGACAATATGCATAATGTGGTATTTGATTTTACTCCGACAAGGTCAAGAGAGGGGCCAATTAGATTCCTCGGCAAATATAGCGGCAAAGTTCAGGCGGATGCCTATAGCGGCTATGATGAGTTATTCAGAAAAACAGATGCTACGGAGATTGGCTGTAATTCTCACGCCAGGCGAAAGTTTGAATATGCGTTGGACAGCGACCCTGTAAGAGCCGCAAGGATGATGGTTCTTTGGGGCAGGCTTTATGAAATTGAAAGCAGAGCTAAAAAAGAAAATTACAGTGATACACAATTATTAGAAGCCAGACAGAAAGAAGCCAAGCCGATATTCGCGGAAATCAAGGCAGTTTTGAATGAATATAAGGATCAGGTTTTGCCTAAGAGTCCTATGGGCAAGGCAATAACATATGCCATGAATCAATGGGAGGCATTGCAAAGATATTGTGATGATCCGACGCTGGAAATAGATAATAATTTATCTGAAAGAACATTGAGAATGGTTGTAATTGGCCGGAAAAATTATATGTTTGCCGGCAGCGAAGCCGGAGCCGAGAGAGCAGCGATAATTTACAGTTTGGTTGCCAGCTGTAAACTGCATGATATTGATCTATTTGAGTATTTTAGGGATGTTCTTACGAAAGTCAGCACGCATCCTCAGAGCCGGATAGATGAGTTGCTGCCGAGCAATTGGAAACCACCGCTAAAAAAGGCGAAAATTGCAGAAGAAGACATCGCCGCATAATTTTTTACAGGGGTGCATTTGCTCGGGAAGTTACATTTAATGTCGTTCTTGCGTTCCTTATAACCATTTACTTATGTGGCGTTCAAGGATTCCCCAATGTCCATCAACCATGTTTTTCCGCCTGAACGCCACATAACTGCCGGCGCCACATATCGCATCCGGCTCTTCAGTAAAACTCACGAACCAGAGGATGGTGTATACAGCCGATGCACAATGCACGGTAGTGGGAGAGGGTAGTGTTTCAAGTCTGTACGAAACCCTTTCTAACTGACCCATTACGGCGTTTCATTGCAGAAAATTATGAATAAGTAATACTTGCAAAGTATGTGGTACTGTCGATTTATAGGTTCCGAATAAATACAAAGGAGCGGGTTGAAAGAAACCCGCCCCTTTCAAGAAGCGATTACTACTATTGGTCAATACCTGTCATCACGACTTAATTCCAGTAACCCAGTTGATAAAAATCCGACCATTTACTAATACACAACCACAGATACATCATCTATCCACAGGTTTTCGCCGGAATCAAGCGAAGTTCCCTCAAATTTGAGCCTGAAATTTGAGTGGAAGTACTGAGCGTCGCCACCTGTATTGTAAATAGTTACTGTGTAGAAATTCCATGTGTCTTCAGTGCTATTTCCCAACTCATAGTAATTGTCATAAACTGAGCCGCTGTCATAGAACTGAAGATAAGCATCATCATCATTGTCGATGTCGTCATCCCTAAACCAGAGAGATATTGTCATGCTGGAATAGCCTGCGGTGTTGAGGTTATCGGAAATCAAATCATTGTCAGCACTACCTGCATGAGCCGAATAACTGCCGGTTTTCTTCTGGCTCGTTGCCCTGTCCCAGTCGGTTGTTCCGCCATCAGTCCACTTATCAAAATTGCTCTCAAAGCCGTCGCTGAACAACACATCATTATCAGTAACATGAGCTACTACATCGTTGATACTGATACCGTTGAAGTCAGGGTCACTGCCGGCCGCAGTGTGCGTTATGGTCGAGGTGTGGTTACCTTCGACATAGGCATCATCTATGGCCTTGACAGTGACAGTCTGTGCAGAGTCCCAGTTACCGCTTGTAAAAGTCAGCACAATCGAATTACCGGCACCGTTATTGTTTACCTGAGTATCGGGGTCCGGGTCAACGGTGATATTCACATTGGCGGTCGGCTGTTTATTCAGAACAATGGTATAAGTATCGGTGGTTGTACCTTGTTCGTTGACATCGGTTGAACCGCCAGATTCTATGATAGTAACACCGTAAATCCCGAGAGCACACATCGTATCCACGCTTATCCAACTCGTATTTGGATCAGCACCATACGGCACCCTTACCGAGGGATCAAGAATAGTAAATGGTTCGTTGAAAGACCAATATGCCCAACTTATGTT
>JBAZTW010000077.1:0-4521 GCA_041661665.1 Phycisphaerae bacterium
CAATATGAGAAAGGCAATTTAATATTCAAACTTGTAACAATCGATGGAGTCCATTGTCAGTTTGATGTAAAAACGGGACAAATAATACAAAAAGAGGAAGAAAAGAACGCTCAATCTCAAGAAGTTATCAATGCAATTCATCTTGCGGGAAAATGTTTAATAGACAATAAAATACAATTAGACAATTACAAATTGATCAAAGCAGAAAATTTATACATAAATAATTCAAAATATATTGGGCCGGATAATTGGTATGTTGTTTTTAAGTCAAAAAATTTAATTCCCGACAGCAACGATTGCCCAATAGGCATGGGGGGAGAAATTTTTATTGAAGTTGACGTGAAAAATACCAAAGCAAAAATTTTAGGATATGGTGAATAGAAAGGAACCTCATGGCAAATATACTTGCGATTGCAGGAAATAATTCAACATACAAACAACCCGGTGGAAGCCCCGCAGGATTTTTGTCGGGCTTATGGCATGGGGCAATAGCGCCCTTTACTTTCATCGTCAGCATATTCATTGAGAACGTCAGTATGTACGAAACAAACAACAATGGCGTATGGTATGAATGGGGGTTTCTGATGGGAATATCAGGTGCACTTGGAAGCAGTCAAGCATCAAGAATACACATAGGTGGTTAGGCATCCACCTATTCCTAAAAACAATCCTTGACGAACTGCTGAAAAAGCGTTATTTTTCTACCCCGTAAACAGAAACCCGCCGTGAAACGGCGGGCTAAATATGTTCTGGATTCCCGCTTTCGCGGGAATGACAAACGAGATTGCCACGCCCCAAGGGGGCTCGCAATGACAAATTACTTTCAGAAAGGAATTTAAAGATGTTCAGTACAATTATTGATGTAAGAGCCAGAGAAATCCTCGATTCACGCGGCAATCCGACCGTAGAAGTCGATGTTCTGCTCGAAGATGGTTCATTCGGCAGAGCCGCTGTTCCATCAGGAGCAAGCACGGGCGCACACGAAGCAGTCGAGCTTCGCGATGTAAAAGCCAAACGCTATATGGGCAAAGGCACGCTGACGGCTGTCAAAAACGTAAATGACAAGCTGGCTGATGCCGTTATCGGTATGGACGCTATGTGTCAGGAAGAACTCGACTATATGATGATTAAAATGGACGGCACAAAGAACAAAGCCAAGTTCGGCGCAAACGCAATCCTCGGCGTATCGCTGGCTGTGGCAAAGGCCGCCGCCGAGTCAGCAGGTCTGCCGCTGTATCGCTATCTTGGCGGATGCAACGCAAACGTTCTGCCTGTCCCGATGATGAACATCCTCAACGGCGGAAAACACGCTGACAACAACGTGGATTTTCAGGAATTTATGGTAATGCCAATCGGCGCAGCAAACTTCCCGCAGGCTCTGCAGATGGGTGCTGAAGTTTTCCATACGCTCAAAGGCGTTTTGAAGAAAAAAGGCTACAACACATCAGTCGGCGATGAGGGCGGCTTCGCTCCATCACTGAAAAGCAACGAAGAGGCTCTGGAAGTAATTCTCGACGCGATTAAAAAGGCAGGCTACAAGGCAGGCAAACAAATCGCTATCGCTCTTGACCCGGCATCAACAGAAATGTGGGACAATGCCACGAAGAAATACAAATTCTTCAAGTCCGCTCCAAAGACCAGCGTTTCTTCCGATGTGATGATTAATCACTGGAATAAGTGGGTTGAAAACTATCCAATCGTCAGCATCGAAGATGGTTTGGCTGAAGACGATTGGGATGGCTGGAAGAAACTTACCGATAAGCTCGGCAGCAAGTGCCAGCTCGTCGGCGATGACCTGTTCGTAACAAACACGGAGAGACTGGCAAAGGGCATCAAGCGCGGCGCAGCAAACTCAATTCTGATTAAGGTCAATCAGATTGGCACGCTAACCGAAACAATCGAAGCCATCAATCTGGCAAAGAGAAGCGGCTATACCGCGATTATGAGCCATCGCAGCGGCGAAACAGAAGATTCATTCATCGCTGATTTAGCAGTCGCAACGGGGGTCGGCCAAATCAAAACCGGCTCGGCTTGCAGAACAGACAGAATCTGCAAATACAACCAACTGTTAAGGATTCACGAAGAACTCGGCAGCGCAGCCCAATACGGCTCGTTCCTGTTTGAGTAAAAATAGCCACAGATATATATGGCATTTCAAAAGCCCCTGCCAAAAACAGGGGCTTTTTTGTTAAAATAAAGGCATCTTGTTAAAACAGGTAAGGCCTCATAATACCCGCATTTTTTTATCAATAATCAACTTTTAGCTTGACAAGCATTCACAAAAGCATATAATTCATAGTCGTAAGTCGTAAGCGAGTGTTATTAAAACACGCTGCCAGTTATGTGTGTTTTTTGATATATACAGAGAGTTGTTTACGCAGTCTAAAGTTAAGGAGATTAGAAAATGAAGATGGGGCTTTAAGGAAATTTTATTTCTTTGACGGGGATTTTACACGCATTGTTTATCGCATTTGCCAACGGGCATCATGGCTAATCATATTTGTCATTTCTGCTTCGGTGTTTGACTGAAACTAAAAAGCTTTTTATTGGTATCAGTTTGTTTTGAAACACAATAATTTTGAATTAAGGAGATGAATTATGAAAAAGCTGATTTTATTTAGTTTGTGTATTTTGTTTGCAGGCAGCACGTCCGCCTTTGGCGCTTATGCGGTTTCGGGCGTGGTAAAAGACGAGAGCGGCAGCGTTGTCAGCGGCGCTGCGGTTTATATAAACTGCTACCCCGCTGCGGGCGGCTCGTACAGCGACACCGACACAAGCAGCGCTGTCGGCGGCTATTCAGGGGGGTGGTTAGATAAAAACTGCAACAATGAAAAAATTGTTGTAAAGGCCGTCAAAGGCGGCAAATCCGGTACAGTGTCGTGGATTGCCGGCGGAGTGGTTGACGTGAAGAACATAACTATCAGCGCGCCCCCTGCCCCCACATTCGAGCTACACTGTGAAGCAACGCCGATAGCTATGAGCGAGGCTCACGTTGCCACAATCTGTCCGGTTAACCTTTATGTGCAGATGGCGTACATCGGCCCGACAATCTATGTCAACGGCGGAAGCGCGACCCTGCACTACGAGAGCGACGCAATGAGCTGCTCAAGCGTGGCACCAAGGCCTCCGTTTATTTTTACCAGTCCTCCTGTTATTGACCCAATCGGCGGGACAATTACCGTACATGCGGAAACTATGGGCGGGACTTTCATACCGGTACTCAATGGAGAACATGTAACATCATTCTTTGATGTCTTCTTTGAAGCCGTTGACGTTAACACCCCCAAGCTATCGAGCGTTAGAGTTACAAGCGAAATTTATTCCAATATGGGCGGTATCGGTACTTTTCCAAGTCGAACGGAAAATCTGATTGGCACTCCGCATACCAGCAGCGGGCATTTGCTGATTGACTCTGAAACGGAATGGCTGGAAGCTCTTTCGAGCGGACATATACGGCCGCTGCTGGCGGACGAATGGACAGGGTATATGGAGCAGTGGACTCTGTATAAAGACCCGGATGGCGACCCCTATCCGACAAATACTTTTATGCCCGCAGGTCTTGAAGTTTATGGCGGAGGAGGAGGCGGGGGCGGCGGTTGCGAAGATGCCGGGCTTGTAATGATGTGGGGTGAGCCAACTCTGCCCAGTGGAAGTTACTCGAGTGCATGGGAATACGATTACCTGCTGGACCCCGATTTAAGCAATTCAACGATAACGGTAGGAGTAACGCCGAAACAATTTGGAGCATCAGGGCAGATAAACGCAGTATCGTTCGGTATAAAGGACATAAACGGGAACGTGCGGTCGTGGTGGTGGAGCTGTCCGGCGCCGCTTCCGTGGAATGTGCTGACCACAATCACTATTGACACTTCCAAAGTCGGAGTCGCAGCGACAAATCCTGTTGCA
Source organism: Phycisphaerae bacterium (assembly GCA_041661665.1). Taxonomy (GTDB): domain Bacteria; phylum Planctomycetota; class Phycisphaerae; order Sedimentisphaerales; family UBA12454; genus GWC2-45-44. The sequence continues at coordinate 3,907 of JBAZTW010000077.1, forward strand.
ACAGGTTTTACTAATAACCCGGCGTTCAACATAAAGAACTCGCAGTTCTTTATTGTCGATGAGAATTTCAACTGGGTATTCGGACAGATGCCTGTTCCTCCTCCCGGCGTATTGCAGCTCGGTGTGATGTGGAACTACTGGCACAATCTGATTGTAACGCCGAATACATCGCCTTATAAAGGCAACTATATTAAATGGAGTCAACCCCCCGTTGTTGATGAGGCAACCGGAATGATTAACGGATGGGACGAATTGTCAAGCTACGACAACAGGCCGATTGTGGCCGATGATTGGGAATGCAAAGACGAACGGCCGGTAACAGATATTCACTGGTGGGGTTCGTTTATCGGCTGGACACAGCCGAAACTCCCGCCGGTATTGCCGAAGGCGTTTCACATCGGCATCTGGACGGACGTACCTGCAGGGGCAGATCCGGTGCATCCGTTCAGCCATCCCGGAACGCTGGTTTGGGAAAATATCTGCGACTCATGGGTTTGGAATTTCGCAGGTTTTGACAAAGACCCGCAAGGCAGGCCTGAACTCGAGAATGAGGCTTGCTTCCAGTTCAATCAGCTTCTGTCGCAGGATGAATGGTTCTATCAGGAACCAAACGGC
>JBAZTW010000078.1:0-4499 GCA_041661665.1 Phycisphaerae bacterium
ACCGGCAGGCGATGTTGAGTTATTGGTAGCTGTACAGAAAGATTACAAACAGCGAAAAGCTATGGAAGCACAACCTCTGCCAGAAGAACCGATACCGGAAGATCTGTCGGCGACGGAGTTGATGGAGCGAAAACTTCTGACCGAGCGTGGCAGAGAATTGTATAAGCTGCGGAGTCAGACGGTCGAGCCGGTGTTTGGACAGATTAAGGATGTTCGCGGTATTGACAGGTTTATGCGACGAGGAATTGAAGCATGTCGCAGCGAGTGGTCGCTGATATGCGCTACGCATAACCTTCTGAAGTTGTGGCGAAGCGGAAAAGTCTGCTGGAATTGATAGAAATGAATGTTTGTCGGCAAATTAGTCGGATATTAAATTCGTCCAGCCGGAAATAAGTGAAAGTTATAGTTGAAAATTGAATAACGGTAAGTGATGTCAGGAAAATGAGCCATCCTGCTCACATAGCCATAGAATCCAACGGTTGGATTCGAAAAACATTGTGCAACAGGCTCCACAGAGCGAACAACTCACTCAAGGTCGTAAGCACTATTGTCCGGCGAAAGAAAACCGGTACCGCTCACTATGAGCGTTTTCTGCGAGGAATATGTTTCTGTGTATCGTTCCTTAACTTTTGAGGCATGTCCATCAGCCCAACCTACATTCGTACTGCCAAGATGTCTGTATCCCTGTGTGCCGGCATATCGCAGCCCTCCATGGTCAGCCATATTTTCAAGTTTGCCAATAAAAGGCGATCTCATATACTTGTTAGCCCCATTGTTTGCAGACCAGGAAGTTCCATATTCGCCATCTCCAAAAAGTGCACAACCAAAAGCTCTTCTGATTTGATCAGCCTTACTTGAATTAACCCCGCTGGTTCGTCCCGATACCTCTCGGCTCATAACACCTCCAACATAACTGGCGTTATAGTTATAGCCGGTATAGGGATCTCCCTGCGAATTGGCACCGCCTTTAAACGTCGGACACTGTTGAATTTTTAAAGTCCCATTCTTCTGCCACAACAAGCCTGGCTCACATTCTCGCAAAACACCCCACTGACGAACCTGAAGATAGTCCCATCCATAACTATTGTAAATTCCGCCGGCTCGATTTTCTGTAAAACCGGCCAATGGATAGTACCCTTCGTTAGCCAGTATATAAGCGTTCGCGGCTATTACCATTTGACGCAGATTACTTATGCATACAACAGCTTTGCTCTGCTGTCGAGCTTTGCCCAGAGCCGGCATTAGCACAGCCATAAGTATCGCTATTATGGATATCACCACAAGAAGTTCAACCAATGTGAATGCTTTTTTTGCCATTTTTATCATTGACACTTCCATGTACAATATAGCCAGTTCTCCGTCAGCATAGCAAGGTCAACAAGGTCAACTCGGCAATTTTTATCCAAATCGCCTATAGGAAATGGATGTTTATAATCTCCACAGCCTGCGGCATCCGCGATTGCATCTATCTCCGGTGTCAAAGCGCCGCTAACATCCGCACAGGTAAATTTAACGTATCGTATCCATTTTTCACCGGTACTGGGGTCGTAATCCAGAGCATTATAATCCTCTGACGAAAGGCCTCGAATATCAAAACCAACGCCGCCGGCAGATTGACCGTATTTCTCACACATATATGCAAGAGACTTGCCGTTAAAATCACTCGCCTGTAACCCAGGGTCAAGAGGCAATGTAGGGTCTGTTGCAGCGCCCCACCAATTATTTTCCCAGCCCGGATACGCCTCGACAGGATTATTCGTATCATAAACCCTGCCAAGTGTCGGAGCAAAACTGTCCGCAACAGTATTGTCAAATTTATACCAATCATTAGGGTCGTCGCCGCCATATTGACTAACCCACACAACCGCCGGCTCGGCATACACCCCGCCGGTCAATATAGCTGTGCCGGGGTCCTGATAGTCCCACGACTGCTCATCTGTAATAACATGATGAGCATTACCATAAACAATAAAATCTATCCCATAGGGGTTGTTCCTGTCATCAGAAACATTGTGATTAAATTTAACTATAAGACATCCTCCATTGCCGATTCTGACGATTTGATTTGTTTGATCTATTCGCCATGGCTGATAAACGGGAACTACCGGACGATGCGTTCCGTAGTAATCGGTATCTATTGAGGGACTTCCAACAGCCGCATTTGGATTATTGTACGACCCTGCATTAGCGTCATTATAAGTTACAACCTCAACTGCAAAATCATTTGCATCGTAATCTTGCGCAAAACAGAATCCTGCCATAGATAATCCAATCATCACAACAGCCATCTGTTTTCTTGTAACCATCATTATTCCTTCCGGTAGAACTGCGGCTGCACCGGCTGTGCCGCAAATCGTTTATGCCCTGCATTTTCTAATCAACAAGCCGCCAAGGCCAAAAAGTAAAATTGTAACCGGTTCCGGAATCGGCATCTGGCCGGGCTGACGAATAGCAATCCAATTCAGGTCATAATTCGTCCAGACCCAACTATCATAACAGCCGTTCACAAGCGTTCTGCTATCAACACCTGATTTCAACGTCCATATCTCATTATTAGTACTGCCATAGTAAGCCCAGCCGGCATAAGCAGAGCCGTAATCATATTCGAGACCACCGGCATAATCAAAATCACTCACAAAATGAGCCGCCATCTCTCCATACCATATCGCATCCACATCAAGCGCACCGGCCGTATCGATAGCAGCCAGGGCATCCCAGCCGGTTGCGATGCCATCCCACTGGTAATTGAATAAAAAACTATTACCAAAATCAAAGTCAATGGCTATGGTCGCCTGATTACTTCCGCTTCCAGCCGTGTATTCCACGCTGCCGGTATAAGTCGCAGCATTAACATTCGCAGCAAATACACACACACCAACAACACAACAAACAACACCAAACTTTTTCATTTTCTTTTCCTTTTCCAAAAAAATATTAAAACATTAGTTGTACTTTTCCATTCAGGGTCTCGCTGCAGCCGTCGGCTAAAACGGCTGCAACGCGGCAGACCTCAAAGCTCGATTCGTCAAGCTTATGGAAATGGACTGAATAATTTTTTTAGCCACAGAGTTCACAGAGAACACAGAGATATTTTTTCTTTGTGTCTTCGTGCCTTTGTGGCAAAACACCAACAAAAAAAGCCGTCGTCCCACGCAGGAACGACGGCTTATAATTTCTAACAAATAACGCTGCTGTACACACAGCGCATCTGTTGGCGTTCCTTACGCGAGAACTATCAACAAACAACCAATCACCAACAGGTTTTCTGACTTACGCCCATATCGAAAAAAACCTTCCCGTTCTTATCGAACAGTGGTACAACTTTTTTCAACAGCCTGAATTTTCAGGCATGGCGCTTACAGCGGCGCGACCGTCACGGATTTAAACCGTGTTCCCTTCTTGACAATCGGATAATTACATTTCCAAAGAACGAATACAAAAATACCAGACAAAAAAACAAATGCAATAAAAATCTTTTTAATTACAAATAAAACACGTACCATTGTCCGCGGGTAAACGAAGTCGGCATAAACAGTTAGCAACCGTCCATCGCGATAGCAATAACGCCAGTTGGCGTTATTTCAGCAAAATAATTACAATAACCAGCATAGCAATCGCAAAGGCACAAACCGCCATTGCCGAGACAAAAACCCACATAAATCGCTTATGCTGCGTATTTAAGATATATTTCAGATACCTGTCCGATGCCGAAAACGTCTTGCCTAATTGCACTATACTGTCGGCCTGATTTTCGACGTTGTCGTTCAATCTGTCTGTTATCGTATTAAATTTTCTAAATCCCTCGGCAAGCTGCGAATCAATTTCAGCAGATGCTGCAAGCTGAACCGACATTTCTGTAATGGCGTTTGTCTGCTTATCAGTCGCAGCGGGAATCTTTTCTATCGTCTCGGTGAACTGCTGATTTTTCAACGCCTGTGCCTTCAACTGCTCGACGAGCGAATCAATCACCGCCTTTTGATTTTTAAAACCTTCGGGAAAATTCTGCAAAAGCGGCGCAAGCTCGCCTAACTTCTGAACAAGCTGGGCATTTTGCTCAACCTGTTTATCGAGATGGTCATTTATCCCGCCGAGCTTTTCGACGATCGCCTGAAATGAATTTTGCAGCATCGCAAGAGCTTCGGTTTTTTCTGTCTGCTGCGGCTTATAGATTTGTCCGACCTGCCCCTGCGGAATATCATTCGACCTTTGCGGCAGCGGCGACTTCCGCAACGGCACATACATACTCTGCCCCTTTGCCGAGAGCCACCTGCCAGTTTTGGAAATCAACTCCTTTATCGCCATCTTGATGCTTTCATTCTGAATTTACACCTGTATAATTACACCCCACGTCCGGTAAAATCAAGAAAAAACAGTTAAAAATGGTACTATGGGAGATTTTCGATGTCTGCCATATCCTTATGCCGGCCGGCAGCTTTTTTATTGCGTTTGAGATGGTCTAAACAAATCATATTAACCTTCACACCATCCAATTTGTCTGT
>JBAZTW010000079.1:0-3972 GCA_041661665.1 Phycisphaerae bacterium
ACTTGACGAGCCAATCTTCTTCGACCTTCAGTGAGCCGATTCCTTCGCATTCTTGTATTAGGAAACATAGGGTTGTACCACCTTTGCTTTGACATTAAACTCATTAAGTTGTTTTGCTGTTACATAGCCTATGCACCAGACCTCTTTTTTAAAGGCCTGCTGACCATACTTTTCCCAAAATGCCCTCACGCCGGAAGGACAGGTAAAGTAAATCGTATCGTGTTCAGGTAATTTTCGACCCAATTCGGGGTGCGGCTGTACACAATGCAGACACAGGCGTTCTATCTCGCCGAGTTTTTCAGCTAATGAATTTGCCAAAGCTTCAGTTGCTGTTGCGCTCTGCACAAGCAAAACATTTGCCTTGTCCTGCGATTCGGCAATTCCAACAATAGTTTGCGAACCCATACCGGCAGGAATAAAATCCGCGATTATTCCATTTTCCTCAAGCATCATAGCCGTACCCTGACCACATGCAACAATTTTTGTAGAAAATAGAACTCTGCTGTCAAGACCTGAACTTTTCAATGCCTCGAAAAATAATTGCACAGATGTTCTGCTGGTAAATATCGTATATCCAAAATGGTTGGCTCTTAACTGCTCGATTATTCCCGGAAATTTTTTATATTCTTCTTCGATTCTAACGACCTTTACCGCAGGCCAGTGCATAATTGTTCCCATTGTTCTGAAGTTTGCAGGGTCAAGGCCGGTAAATAGTATTCTTGGTCTGCTTTGCGGCAGTTCTTTTTTGTCAGCAGCTTTTCCGACAATCAATATGGCCGGTGAATGTATGTCGGCTTGATGAGCCAAAGACGCAATGTTCTCTAATTCGCCCTCGACCTGATTTTGCCAGGCCATACTGACGCGTTCCGCAATTACGGCAGGAGTATCTTCAGGCCAGCCCTCTTTTATGAGTTTATTAGCAACTTTTTCAAGAATACTGACAGCCATAAATATAACCAGCGAATCGGCCTTTGGGAAAGACTCGTTAATTTTTCCGCCGGCACATCTGGCTGTAACAACGGCAAAAGAATACGACCGCTGACGCTGCGTAAGAGGCAAATCGAGCAGAGCCCCTGCGGCGGTGGCAACCGTAAGGCCGGGAATAATTTCACAGGATATATCATTCTCTGATAAGAATGCCAGCTCTTCCATACCACGGCCAAAGATGTGCGGGTCGCCCGTCTTTAATCGAACAACTGCTTTACCTTGTTTAGCCGAATCAGCCATCAGTCGGTTAATTTCGCTCTGCTCTTTATGGCCATTTTCATCTTGAAGCCATATAATATGTTTGTTACCGACAAATACTCCAAGTTCCTCAAAAAAAGTTCTCGGCAGCAAATTATCACAGATTAGTACATCAGCTTTTTTGATGGCTCTAAGGCCGCCAATGGTAATCAAATCCGCTGAACCGGGACCGGCGCCGACAATATATACTTTCCCGATATTCATCTGGCTAACGAACTCCTGCCTAAATCAAGCGGTTTTAAGAACTCCATCAATTCGACATCATCATTTCTGATAACAAGCGCTAACGAACCTTGTCCGGGCGTAGAAGGAAATACTTTTTCTGAAAACACCTCTGTAATGCGGTCGGTTAGTCCCAATCGAACCAGGCCTGCGCAAGCTAAAATTAAAGCATCGAATTTTCCCGCGTCAAGCTGCTCAATCCTATCGGGAACATTACCGCGAATGTCGGCAGCCTTAATGTCTGGCCGCAAACGAGTTAGATTTTCTTTACGGGTAACGCTGGATGTTCCAATAATTGCCCCTTTCGGCAATGATTTCAGCGGTACATTGTTCTTTGAAACAAGGCAGTCCCATGGAGCAATGCTTGGCATAACAGCAATAACTGTCAGGCCGGTTGCAAGTTTCTGCGGCAAATCTTTTGCACTGTGAACGGCAATATCTATCCGGCCTTCCAATAAAGCCCTGTCGATATCACGAGTAAAGAAATCATCATCCTTGATTTCAGGAAGAGGAGTTTTCTTGTCTCTATCGCAGGGAGTATCAATAAATACTTCTTCCAAATTTATATCATCAGCCAACGTCTTCAGAAATTTTTTGATTTCAGCAATCTGCACTTTAGAAAGCAGGCTTTGCCTTGCGCCTATCCGAATAATGCCGCCGGGCGGTTTAACTGCTTTGCGACTGCTGTACCAGATAAGCGTTTGCTCAACAGCTTTTAGACGCGCATCGGCGATAGTCTTTATTTCATCCGCGGTCAACTTAATTTGCGGTATTTCATTAAAGCCCAAATAATTGCCGTCACCTTGACATCCTAAGATATTACCATATCCTTCAATATCTATAATAAGCAGATTAGATGTTTTTTTATAATGTTCTACAGAGACAAGAGCTTTGGGCGTAAGTTCGGAACAAATAATCAGGATATCGGCATTATTAAGAAAGTTCTCTATTTTGTCAGTATGATAAATCTGATAGTCGCTGTTTTGTTTTTCAATATGTCTTGAAAAATTTACAACCTTGTGGCCGGCATTAATCAGTTTGTAAATCGAAGAACGGCTTATATTTCCGTTACCAACGACTAATATACGGGCGGATTTTACATTGCCGAGACTTTTATTAACTAATGATGCAATTTCCGAAGCCCAGCAGTTTCGTTCGGCAGTCAGACCGGTTGTCTGGCGTATTTTTTTTGCGGACAGTATCGCAGACGAGAAAGTCTTATACATCTGCGATGATTCGGAAACAATCCATTTTTTTACAGAGTCTTTTATCTGATTTACAATTTCTGTTTCGCCGGTTAAAGGCGAATCAAGTCCCAGGCAGATATTGAGTAAATGATAATAGGCTGCGTAACTGTTCTTGTAATATATGCTTGTTTTAAAGGTGCCGGCAAAATTTTCCAGTTGGGATAATATATCTCTGATTGATTGGCGTGCATCGCCGTTCTGGACATAGCATTCCCATCTTTGGCAGGTAGCCAGCACGAGAATTTTATCCTGTGCGGGATTATTTTTAGCGAATGTATTTTCAAATTCCTTCAGTCTGCTGAAATCTTCTCTGCTCAGATTTGTTCTGTCAAAGCCGAACATCGTCAATTCTTCTGAGCGGTCATCTAATTGGTTCATATATGCCTTTATTCTATCGCGTACGGCTTTTGAACGGCGGCAGTTTGTTCCGTTAGAATGCACGGCAACTGTGAGATTGTCATTTTTAAATGCGGCTGGGAAAATTACCTGTGAAAATCTTCCTGAAGAGACAACACAATAGAGTTTGCCGCATCTGCGAGCCTCTGTGCCAATTTCGATGTTTATCGCAGGATTGGAAGTTGCTGCGATAATAAAATCATAGCCGTTCAGATATTCTGACCGGTATTCCGAGCGTATCCATCGCACTTTTTCTGATTCTATATTAAAACTGAGCCCTTCACTGATTGCCGGCGATAAGACTGTAACAGATGCATTTGCACCGAGAAGCGTGGCAGCTTTTCTCGCAGCAATTCTGCCGCCGCCGACAATAAGGCATCGGACATCGGTCATATCCATACCGAGCGACAGATAGCCGGTTTGAGGACTTCTTATCTTCTTTTCCACCTGTACATCATCTATTTTAGCAAAACTTTTCATTATAATGGTCAATCAAAAAGTATCGTGCTTATATACCGCTCTGCCGTATCCGGCAGGATGACAACAATAACTTTGTCGGCATTTTCTTTTCGCCGAGCTGTTTTTACTGCTGCCGCTACTGCCGCCCCTGATGATATTCCAGCAAATATGCCTTCTTTTTTGGCCAGATTTTTTGACAGTTCAAAAGCTTCGGCATTAGTTATCTGAATTACTTCATCAATAACTTTTCTGTCCAGCACATCAGGAATGAATCCGGCACCGATTCCCTGAATCATATGAGGTCCGGCCTGGCCTCCTGAAAGCACTGCCGAATCAGCAGGTTCAACCGCTATTATTTTCACAGAAGGCTTTCTTGATTTTAGAACTTCTCCAATACCGGTGA
>JBAZTW010000080.1:0-3953 GCA_041661665.1 Phycisphaerae bacterium
AGAGGACTTTCACAATTTGATGCAATTTCCTCTTACCCTTGGGGCTCTGTTTGTGGGCAGACACATAGGTCTGCCCCTACGAAACACCCTACGCTCTGAATGCGGTTGGAATGACGAACCCCCTGGCAGGCCAGGGGGCTAAATACAATGGATTCCCGCCTTGGTTCGACTGCGCTCCCCAAAGGGGTCTTCGAGGAATGACAGTGGGCAGACACATAGGTCTCCCCTACGAAACTCCCTGCGCTGTCGCTTGGGCTCTGAATAAAACTCCCTGCGCTTCCGTCTTCGTCTTCGACTTCGCCGCGACAGGCGGTAGATGAAATTTTATGAACCCTGCCATGGTGATGGCAGGGCTAACCAAATCGGTTATTTGAACAAGTTTAGATTGTCTTTTAATCTTGATGGTTTGTTTCTTGCAAGCCAGAGTTTTTTGAATTGGTTGGCCATTTTTTGCATATCCCGTTTTGAAAAGCCCGCATTTATCCCTTTTGCTTCGAGAGTTCTTTTTGCGGCGAGGATGTCCATAATCGCGGCAAGTTTAAATTCTTCAATGGCAAGACGTTCAAACTCACAAAGCGGAATAGAGGGATAGATTCCCGCCTGCGCGGGAATGACACTGGGGGGAGCGGGAATGACAAGATGAGATTGCTTCGTCGTCCCGAAGCGGGACTCCTCGCAATGACAACGAACCCCCAACATAAAGTTGGGGGCTAAATAAAAACCGCGTGGGCTAAAGTTCACCCTACAAAGGTCAGAATGACAAGGTATTTTCGGCCAGAGGTTTTTATTTGAAAGCTGTTTGATAATTTTTTTCAGGCCTGCGGGCTTTGCGGCTTTGAGAAATTTTTCACTAACCGCCGGCGCCACAAGAGTGTGGTAGAGCAGGCATTTATTTTTTACAAGGCCTGATGTGATGTAGGAGCTGCCGAGCAGTTTTATTGCTTTGGAAAGCTGGTTAGTCTTTTGATTGAAAACGTGGAAGCAGAAATTATCGGTGAAATTTTTATCGTCAACGGCTTTGCCGTTCCAGCTTTGCGCTGCGCCGTAAGCGAAGCCATGCAGACTTACGCCTAAGAAATTTCGATGTCCGAAATCGCCCCAGTCAGTATTCAATAATCCTTCTGCGTGGTATTTTCTGCCCTGCGCGGCGAAATTTTTGATGTTGCCCATAGCGTTTTGGAGTCTGCTGCCGTGGGTTTGCCAGGAGCTTGTGCCGGGGCAGACCATAAACGGAATGCCGGTTTTGGCGATGTCTTTTGTTTTCCAGATATTTTCGCCGTTCTGTTCATATTCCCAATTAAGCAGGACGATATCCCTGGGCAGTTTTCGGAGGAGTTCGGGGTGCTGCAGGACAATGTCCGCCCAGAGGTTCATTCTCTTTTTATATTTTTTGCATAATTTATGAATCCTGAGCAGGAATTGCAGATAGACCTGACCTTTTCCAATTTTGTCAGCAAGTTTTTTGCTTCTTCCCTGTCCGAGTTCAAATGTTTCATCGCAGCAGACGTTGAAATCTTTGGCTTCAAATAACGGTATAAATTCGCTGTATAAATCGTCAATTAGTTTTATAGAGTCCGGATTTGTCGGGTCGAGGGTTGTGCCTGCGGGCAGTTCGGCGAGTCGCTGATATTTCGGCAGGGCGAGGATTTTTTCAAAGTGGCCGAAGCTGGCCAATGAGCCGACAAAATTTACGTGATATTTTTTGCAATGGTTTTGGATTTCGAGAATTTCCTTCGGCGTGAACGGGCTGTATCCCTTGCCGATGTCGGGATGTTTTTTGAATGTGAAGACATTTTCGATGTAGAGCTGGAGTTCGTTTATTTTCCAGTGTGCCAGTCTTTCGATGAGCTGTTTTAATGTTTTTACGGTTGGGACTTTTCCGCGGGAGCAGTCGAGATAAACGCCTCGTCTTTTGAAATCTGGTTCATCAGTGATTTTGCAGAACGGAAGTTTTTGACCGTAAATTTTTATCAAATCACGGATTGTCTGGACGGCGTAGAATGTGCCGGCGGCGGTATTGGCGAAAATTTCAACCCCTGTTGCGGTGATTTTTATTTTATAACCTTCTGGATTTTTAATTGTTTTGTCGCGATGCGGCTTGAGCGTGGCAGGATCGAATTTGTTCGACAGCGAAACCGCGTGGACAGCAGAGCTGTCCACCCTACAAAACTTTTTTGGCGGTATTAATAGTTTGTCGAACATTCCATTGTCCTTTGTAAAAGCGATAAATACCAAAGAGCGGATTATAGTCGATAGGGGTGGGAAGTAAAGAGGCAAGGAAGTAAGGAAGCAAAAAATAGACCAAGCGGCAGAATAAAGGTATAGATTCTTCGCTGCGATCAGAATGACAGGAGGGAAAATGGAATAGGAATTGAAGTTTTTTTGGAATAAGGTATAATTTTGAAGTTGTTTAGAATTGATATTATTGGCGATTTTGATGCAAGGCCGGCAAGACAAGGAGTTTTTATGGCGATGGATGTAAGTAGAATAAGTTGGCAGGAACGTTATCGCGCTCCTGAGGTTTATACACTGCGGTGCAGGATTCAGGACAAGCCAGGTATGCTTGGTAAGCTGCTGGCGGCGATAGGGCAGGAGAAGGTGAATCTCGGCGATGTGAGCGTTGTCGGAGTTGACAGCAGCAGCAAAATGCGCGATGTTCAGGTTTTTTGCTCCAATAAGAAACAATTAGACGGTGTAGTTGGCGCGGTTAATAGCGTTGAGGGCATCGAGGTTCTCGGTGTGAACGATAATGTATTTGATATGCACCATCGCGGCGCGATTTCAATGGTAAGCAGAGTGCCGATAAAAAGTCTGACCGACCTTAGAATGGTTTATACTCCCGGCGTTGCGTTTGTCTGCAATGAGATAGTAAAAAATCCTGAATCAGCGTGGGAGCTGACGGGATTGTGCGACAGGGTTGCGATAGTAACGGATGGTACGGCAGTGCTGGGGTTGGGTAATATCGGCGTTGTGCCATCGCTGCCTGTGATGGAGGGCAAGGCTGCGATATTCGCGGAGTTTTCGGGTATAAGTGCGATTCCGATTCTTGTCGATTCGACTAAGCCTGATGAAATAGTTGAAACAGTTTGCAAAATAGCACCGAGTTTTGGCGCAATTCAGCTTGAGGATATATCAGCCCCGACGTGTTTCGAGGTGGAAGATAAATTGAAAGAGCGGCTCAATATTCCGGTATTTCACGATGACCAGCACGGGACGGCGACGGTGAGTCTTGCGGCGATAATTAACGCTTTGAAGAAAACCAATCGTCAGGCGAAAGACTGTACGGCGATAATTGTCGGAGCGGGAGCGGCGGGACTGGCGATAACCAAAAATCTTTTGAAATTCGGTTTTAAAGATATTGTTGTGTATGATTCTGTCGGGCCATTGTATAAGGGCAGAACGGAAAAGATGAATCCGTATAAGCAGAAAATAGCGGAGATTACGAATAAGAATAACGTCAGGGGCGGCCTGCTGGAAGGTTTTAAGGGCAGGGATTTGTTTATCGGCGTTGCACAGCCGAGAATGGTTTCTTCGGAAATGATATCTATGATGGCGAAAAACGCGTTAGTTTTTCCGCTGAGTAATCCGGTTGGTGAAATCAGCGTTGATGAGGCTCTTGCGGCTGGTGCGGCTGTTGCTGCTGACGGCAGGACGATAAATAACGCTTTGGCGTATCCGGGTTTGTTCAGGGGCGCTCTTGATGTGAGGGCCAAGCAGATAACGATTGAAATGCAGATAGCTGTGTCGAAGATGCTTGCTTCGCTTGCTCCGGAAGGGGCATTGCTGCCTGATATGTTAGATAAGAGTGTGCATCAAAAAGTAGCTGAGGCTGCGGCAGGGGCGTACAAGGAAAATTAAAAATAAAAGATAAAAAATAAAAATTGTGGAATCGGCCTAACGGCCGATGGAATTTTTATGAACCCTGCCATAGTGATGGCAGGGCTAACCATGAG
>JBAZTW010000081.1:0-3772 GCA_041661665.1 Phycisphaerae bacterium
CAAGTAGCGGTAACTGCTGATGACCTGATTCTGCCCTTATTTCTTGTAGAAGGTGCTGGCAGAAGAGAGCCGATAGAATCGATGCTGGAAGTTTACAGAATAAGTGTCGATTTGCTGGATAAGGAAGTTGAGGACTTAAAAATCCCAGCGGTTCTTCTTTTTGCTGTGCCGGAAACGCATAAAAAAAGCAAAAACACTCAAGCTGCTTTCGAGCCGGACGGAATTATACCGTCTGCGGTGCGCCGGTTAAAAAAAATCGACCCGGAACTCGTTGTAATTACGGATGTCTGCCTGTGTGCCTACACAACGGATGGCCATTGCGGAATAATTAATCAAAAGGGACAGATTGATAACGATGCTTCTATCGAACTGCTTGCTGAAATGGCAAAGATTCATGCTCAGGCCGGTGCGGATATAGTTGCTCCCTCGGCAATGATGGATGGACAGGTCGGAGCCATCCGCAGTCTCCTCGATAAAAACGGATTATGTGATACCGCCATAATGTCCTATGCCGCCAAGTTTGCCTCTTCGTTTTATGGTCCGTTTCGTGATGCCGCAAAATCATCGCCTGCTTTTGGAGATAGACAATCTTATCAGCTTTCGTTTGCCAATCCGGCAGAAGCTCTTCGAGATGCTTTGCAGGATGAGGCGGAAGGCACCGACTGGCTGATGGTTAAGCCCGGCCTTCCGTATATAGATATTTTATACCGGCTGCGGCAGCGAACGCTTCTGCCCATTGCCGTATATCAGGTCAGCGGTGAATATGCTATGATAAAATGTGCCGCGAAGGCAGGTGTCATCAATGAAAAAGATGCTGTCATCGAATCGGTAACAGCTATGAAAAGAGCTGGAGCCGATGCAATTATCACTTATTATGCTAAGGAACTTTCAAAATGGCTCGCTCGTTAAGCAGAAAAAAATATAACAGAGCCTGCCGCTCGATTGTCGGCGGGGTCAACAGTCCGGTACGAGCTTTTAAGGCGGTCAAAACCGCACCACTTGTCGTAAAAAAAGCTGATAAAGCGTATCTGTATGATGTTGACGGCAATAAATATATCGACTTTTTGATGTCCTGGGGTGCGCTGATTACAGGCCATCAATATCCAGCCGTAATTAGGGCAATCAAAAAGGCTGCTGATAAAGGAACGAGCTATGGCCTGTCGTCCGAACCGGAATGTGAACTTGCCGAACTTATTAAAAAAGCCTTTCCATCAATTGAACTTCTCCGGCTAGTTAATTCCGGCACAGAAGCCGTAATGAGCGCGATAAGATTAGCCAGAGGCTATACAGGCAGAAACAAAATTATCAAATTTGAAGGATGTTATCACGGACATAGCGACGGTTTATTGGTGAAAGCAGGCTCCGGAGTTGCGACACTTTCAATACCGGATACCGCAGGAGTGCCGGCATCTATCGCAGCCGAAACTCTTATTGCTCCATATAACAATATTGAAGCAGTTAAACGGCTTGCCGAAAAATTCGGGAAAGATACAGCCTGTATAATTGTTGAGCCGATAGCCGCAAATATGGGTGTCGTACTTCCTGATAAAAATTTTCTTCGCGGTCTTCGAGAAATAGCCGACCAAATCGGGGTGGTGCTGATTTTCGATGAGGTTATTACAGGCTTTAGAGTTGCTTTAGGCGGAGCGCAGGAAATTTACAATATCAAACCTGATTTGACAATCCTCGGCAAAATTATCGGCGGCGGTTTGCCCATAGGGGCCTTTGGAGGAAAACGAAAGATTATGCAATTTCTGGCACCGATGGGACCGGTTTATCAGGCGGGGACACTTTCAGGAAATCCGCTGGCCGCTTCCGCAGGAATTGCCGTCTTAAAATATCTCATAAAAAGCAACCCGTATCCCGAGCTTGACAAAAAAACCTGTAAGCTTGTTTCAGGCCTTGGAAGTGTTTTTGAGGCTGCTGCCATTGATGTTCAGATTAATCAAATCGGCTCAATGTTCACAATTTTCTTTTCCTGCAATCCCGTTTCTGATTATACTTCAGCCAAACTGTCAGATACATTAAAATATGCAGACTTTTTCAGGCGTATGCTAAATTCAGGCGTATTACTGCCGCCGTCACAGTTTGAAACAGGTTTTCTATCTATTGCTCATACCAGTCAAAACGTCAGGAAAACCATTGAAGCGGTTAAGACATTTGCGAAATGACAAACAAATCACATATAAAATTACTGTCTCCGACTTTCTCGGTATGGCAGCCTGAAAAAAGTCATTCAAAACAGATTGCGGTTCTTATGAGCGGCATCGTTGATAGTAGGGCATCCATTTCAGAGTTGCCCTTAAAAAGGGTATCAAGATAGTAAAAAATCGTGCGAAGATAGTAAAGAAACGAGAGAGCCTAAATCTTTGTTTTTATTGGAGTTAAGCGATAAATACAGGGTGTTCGCTTAAAATAGTGTTATATTTCAAGAAATTCCCTGTATTTGTCCGATAAAAAGGCATGGTGTAAACAAATTTATAAAGGAGTGTTTGCCATGCCGGCAAAATTGATTGAACAAAAGGATACTAAGTTGACAATTCAGTTTACTGTTGAATTGACAGGCCAGATGCTTAAAGATGAGCAGTCCTTGCAGCAGTCTCTCAACGAAGCCGGACAGGTTGCTATGATGCCGATGATAAAGCAGTTCGACACCAATGGCGAATCAATACGTGTCAATGGTATAAAGCACACTGTCAAAGACTATGCCCCGCAAACCTACGAAACTCCGTACGGGTCTGTACAGGTCGAGCGTCATACATACCAGACATCCAAAGGTGGTCGTGCGTATGTGCCTTTGGAAAATGACGCTCGCATGGTACTCAACTCGACGCCACGTTATGCCCAAATAGTATCCGGCAAATACGCTCGCTTCGGCGCTGATTCTATTCGTGAAGATTTACTGGAATGTAACGGCAGAGATATCTCCCGCAATTACGCCAAAAAACTCAGCGACTTTGTAGGCGCTATTGCTTTGGTTCGTGAATCTGAATGGGAATACGATCTGCCGGAGTTTGACCAGCCGGTTGTTTCTATTACTCTTGGGTTAGATGGTACCTGTATGCTGATGCAGGATGATGGCTGGCGTGAGGCCGTATGCGGTTCAATAGCGTTTTATGACAAGCAGGGTGAGAGACTTCACACCGTTTATTGCGCTGCCAGTCCGGAGTACGGCAAAGAGAAGTTCAAACAAAAGTTTTCCCGTGAGATTGAGCGAGTTAAGGAAAAGTTTCCCGATGCGCTGTATATAGGGCTGGCAGATGGGGCAAAGGACAATTGGACGTTCCTTTGGCATTATGCCAAACGGCTGCTTGTGGATTTTTATCATGCACGAGAATATATTGGCAAAGCAGCGGAGGCCCTTTTTGGTCGGGATCAAACAAGTAAAAAGATATGGGAGGAAAATTTCAGCCATGACCTTAAACATAAACAGGGGGCCGCCGGCAGACTGATAAAAGAACTGGAACAGCAGAGAGCACATATAGACAGCAGGAATTTTATCGAGCGTGATGAAGAAATCAGACAGGTGATAACGTATTATAAAAATTATAAGGACAAGATGTCGTATGCGTATCATACAGCCAATAATCTTCCCATTGGCAGCGGTGTTACCGAGGCGGCCTGTAAGACAGTGGTTAAACAGCGAATGTGTATTTCCGGCTCACGGTGGAAAGATGAGGGTGCAAGCTGCGTTTTGACTTTGCGAGCGATGAAGCTGACCACAGGCCGTTGGCAGCAGTTCTGGAGCTATGTAATGAGGCACGGATGCACA
>JBAZTW010000082.1:0-3623 GCA_041661665.1 Phycisphaerae bacterium
TCAGATAAAATGCCGTGGCATTCCGGTATGACGGTTCTTGAAACCGTTGACAGCTTTGCCAAGGAATTAGACCATATAAAAAAACCTTTTCGGTTTCCCGTTCAGGATATATACAAGTTCACCGAAACCGGCGACGACAGAAGAATTATCGCAGGCAGAATCGAAACGGGAAGCATAAAAGTCGGCGATGAAGTCGTTTTTCTGCCTTCAGAAAAAAGAACGAAAATCGCAACCATAGAAAGTTTTAATACGCCTGTCCAAAAAGAAGCATACGCGGGTCAATCAACAGGTTTTACTTTAGATGAACAGGTCTATATTAAGCCCGGAGAATTGATGTGCAAAGCCGATGAGTCGCCGGCAAAAGTCGCTGTGCATCTTAAGGCAAATATCTTCTGGATGGGTCGGCAGCCGATGATAAAAAATAAGCGGTACAAGATTAAACTGGCGGGCGCAAGAATGCCGGTATGGCTGCATCAAATAATTACCGTGCTTGACGCTTCTGATTTAACCACAGATTCCAATCGTCAGCAGATTGAAAGGCACGATGTCGCGGAATGTATGCTTGAGACGCTTAAACCGATTGCTTTTGACTGTTCATTAGATATTTCCCAGACCGGCAGGTTCGTGATAATAGATAATTACGAAATTGTCGGCGGCGGAGTAATTCTCGGTTCTGCCAGGAATATCGGCAATAGAATTACCGAACATGTCGAGCAGCGCGAAAAAAGATGGGACCGCAGCAGCATAACGCCTCAGACAAGAACGAAAAGATATTCCCAGCGTTCGACGCTTGTGCTTATTTGCGGTCCGGCCGATACGGGAAAGAAAAAACTGGCCAAAGCATTGGAGGAATCGCTCTTTAACGCGGGAAGATATGTTTATTACCTCGGCCTTTCCAACAGTCTGCTTGGAATCGATACGAATATAGATATTGACGAAAACAAAGAACGGGACGAATACATCAAAAGACTTGGAGAGGTATCGCATTTATTCACCGACGCCGGACTGATACTTATCACGACAATAAGCAATGTTGATGATTACGAAATTGAAACAATTAACGCTCTTAACTCTCCTAATGACTGCAGGGTTATCAATATAGGTCCGAATCGTTTCAGCCGTACAAAAGTCGACCTTCAAATAGACAGCCTGAATGACATTACCGGAGCAGTTGTAAGGGTAAAGGAACTTCTTACCGCTCAAAAATATCTAATCGAGTATTATTTGTAATAACAGTCAGACTGTAAATAGGAATAGAGATTTATATGAAAAACGAAACACTATCCATACATAGCGGTTTTTCCGGCGACAGCTCCAACGGCGCAACAGCGACGCCGATTTGGCAAACAGCTTCTTTTGCCTATAAAACGGCACAGGAACTGGCGGATGTCTTTGACGGCAAATCGCCGGGATATATTTATACGCGAATCGCAAACCCGACAACCGCCGCCCTCGAAGCCAGACTTACGCAGCTTGAGGATGGAATCGGCTGCATCGCGACCTCCAGCGGAATGGCAGCCATAGCGTCGGCTGTAATGTGTTTGCTTAAATCCGGCGACCAGATAATCGCGGCAGCCGGCATCTTTGGCGGAACGGTATCGCTATTTGAAAATACTCTTAAACGGTTCGGCATTGAAACTGTTTTTATCGATGCTGATGAAGCCGGTAATTTTGCAAAGGCGATTAACAGCAGGACAAAACTTATTTTTGTCGAGACTATCGGCAATCCGCGAATGGATGTTCCCGATATGCCCGCAATTGCCCAAATCGCCCATAAAGCCAATATTCCTTTTGTCGTGGACAGCACTCTTACTCCTCCGGCTATTTTCAGACCGGGTAATTTCGGCGCAGATATAGTTATCCATTCGACCTCGAAGTTTATCAACGGACACGGTACAGCCATCGGCGGAGCGATAATAGATACCGGAAATTATGACTGGAAGAATGGAATTTTTGAAGACATCAGAAAATTGGCCGGAAAGGTTGGAAGATTAGCCTTTATGTACCATTTGCGAAATCTGATTTATCGTGATTTAGGCGGCTGTCCGGCGCCGATGAATTCTTTTTTGATGCTGCAGGGATTGGAAACTCTTTCGTGCAGAATGGCCAAGCATTGTGAAAATGCGGAGAAATTAGCCGGTTTTCTTAAGCGGCACCCGAGAGTATTATGGTTAAATTATGCCGGTCTGAAAGACAATAAATTTTATGACAGAGTCGTCAAACTTTTCGGAGGCAAAGCCGGCGGGCTGCTGACATTCGGGCTCGGCGATAAAACCAGGGCTTTTAAATTCATAGATTCTCTAAAGCTGGCCAAAAATCTGGCTAATCTCGGAGACGCCAAGACTTTGGTTATACATCCGGCTTCGACCATATTTCATGAATTCTCCGCCAAACAAAAAGAAC
This sequence comes from Phycisphaerae bacterium, assembly GCA_041661665.1. Classification (GTDB taxonomy): domain Bacteria; phylum Planctomycetota; class Phycisphaerae; order Sedimentisphaerales; family UBA12454; genus GWC2-45-44. The sequence goes on from JBAZTW010000082.1 coordinate 2,404, forward strand.
AAATGGGAGTTTCAGAAGATATGGTTAGAGTTTCCGTCGGCATAGAAGATTTTGAAGATATAAAAAACGATTTTGAACAGGCGATAGAAAAAACTTTTTAGGATTAAATTATGAAGATATTTGTTAATGGCAAAAATACCGACTTCAGCGGTTCTTTTACGGTTAGCGAGCTTTTGGCTGAACAAAATGTAAAAATGCCGGAAATGGTTTCGGTGGAGCTTAACGGACAGATTTTGCGAAGAAGCGAATTTGAAAAAACCGCGTTAAAGGACGGCGACAAAGTGGAATTTCTGTATTTTATGGGAGGCGGAAATGGGATTAACTGAAGAGCAGATTGAAAGATACAGCCGGCATATTATCCTTGAGCAGATTGGCGGAACAGGGCAGGAAAAACTGCTTTCGTCCAAAGTACTGATAGTCGGCGCAGGCGGACTTGGAGCGCCGGCAGCTTTATATCTGGCTGCGGCGGGAGTCGGCACTATCGGTATAATCGATGCCGACAAGGTGGATTTGACTAACCTGCAAAGACAGGTGATTCATCATACTAAAGATATTGGGACAGACAAAGTCGCCTCCGCCGCCGAAAAAATAAAAGCCATAAATCCTGATGTGGAAGTTAAAACTTATAAATGCTGGGCTAAAGCCGATAACATACGCGATATAATCAGAGGGTATGATTTTGTGATTGACGGCACGGATAATTTTCCCGCAAAGTTTCTTGTGAACGATGCGTGCTATTTTGAAAAAACGCCTTTCTCGCACGCGGGCATATTAAAATTTGACGGCCAGTTGATGACGATACTGCCGGGAAAAACAGCCTGCTATCGCTGCATTTTCAATTCTCCTCCGCCTGCCGGTGCGGTTCCATCGTGTTCGCAGGCGGGAGTCCTCGGCGTTTTGGCTGGTGTTATCGGCTCACTGCAGGCGACCGAAGCTGTAAAATTTTTGCTGGGCATCGGAAATCTGCTGACGGATACATTATTGACATATAATGCTTTGAAAATGGAGTTTCGCAGAATACACCTGAGCCGAAATCCGGACTGCCCTATTTGCGGGCAAAATCCGCAAATTACGAAACTGAAAGATGAACAGCAGATTGTATGCGACCTGAGAAAACCAAAATGACAAAATTGATAATTCCAAAAGAAATCTTTAAGCAGATGTTAGAGCAGGCTGCGGCAGAAGCGCCCATAGAGGCCTGCGGAATTCTTGCAGGGAAG
>JBAZTW010000083.1:0-3612 GCA_041661665.1 Phycisphaerae bacterium
TAAAATACCGGCGTGAAAAAGCGTCCAAGACTCATCGCTACCACGCTGGCCAACATATAATAACCGAACATTTCAAGAGAGAGCATCTTACTCAATGTAACCTTATCTAATTGAGCAAGAATTACCGCCAGTATTGAAATTCCACTCATCCCGGCAGCAAATTTCCAAATACCTTTGAGAAGTCGCTTTTGAAAAACTGCCTTGCTATCACTACGCGGCAGCCTTCGCCAAAGAAATAACGCTAATAAAAAAATATTTATTGCACTGGTAACTATTTGCCATAAAAAAAAGGCCTGGATTGTTGGCGAAACCAACCATAAAACCAGAACAGCTCCGGCACCACGCAAAGTGCCTATACTAATATTAATCACATTAAGCAGAACCTGCCTCTGCAACCCCATTAACCCCCCAGAGTAAAATCCTATCGGCATCTGGAGAGCCATCACTAATCCCATAATCAAAAGCGCCTGTTCGATGGTTTTGGGAGATAACTGTCCTGCTTTAATCCAGTGATGTACAATGAATGGTGATAATGCCGTAACGGTAATCCCGACAAAAACAGCGACACCCCAGTAAATTACTTCCATAGTACGGACAATATTACGCATTTCCTGTTCCTTACCAGGCAATACCGAAAGCCTCGCCATTTCGCGGTTTAGTGTGCTGCTTAACCCCATATCTAAAAGGCCAAACATTGCTTGGAGCGTTGCAAAAATACCAATTAGCCCCCACGATTCAATCCCCATGAATTTGATATAAAGCGGGATAAAAATCAATGACATCAGACTCTGCCATATACTTCCGGCAAAATTAGCAGCTATGTTTTTCTTTATAAGGTTCATTGAAAATTTAAAGAGACTTGTTTGTTTTTTGTCATTTGCCCGTCTCCGGCACATGGCTAACGCCGCATAATATTACAAGCACGGTCATTACCGCTAATCAACAAATGTAAGGATAAAAATATTTTTAAAAAAATTCTCATTTTTTTATTAAGTTTCATTTTTCTATTGCCGAAAGAACTGGCAGGGACGAGAGATTAAGAAACAAAAAATTCCTTTTGAATCATAAAATTTCATAAATCATTATTTTTTATTTAAAAACTCGGATCGACATCAGCAGCAAGATTTAAAATTGAATAAAGTAAGCTTGGTTTGCCTGATTTTACGCTTCAAGTGTTCCATTTAAAGCATCGACTATTATATTTGAAGCGACAAACACGGCTCGTTAAATATAAAATACGCCGCTCAATGCATCATACATAACTCATAAAGCGTTAATCGCAATATATCAAGCGATAACTATACCGCACAAGCGTAATATGAAACATTTAACACGATGTGGAATACATTCATAATATCGAATATGGCATTTTACACATTAAACGAGGCATTTGAAGCCAAGAGCCAAGTAGCTATGATGAACTATGCACTAAACCAGAAGTCAGATTCCAGAAGTAAGAAGTCCGAAGTTAGAAGTTAGAAGTAAATAATGCTGATAATTGTATTCTGCTCCATAAAATAAAAGCTGCCCGGGACAGTTTTTATATCGTGTGCGGCATTAACAAAAACAGCCGCAGAAAAAGAAACAACGTAACTTTCAAACAAAGGGGATTTCAAAATGTCAAAGTTTCCAACTACTGAAGCGGATGTACTTGTGCTTGCCAACGAAATGACAAGCGGTCTGACCAACAACCCAACTGTCTATCCGGCACCACCTGTACTTCCGACAAATCTCAACAGTTTTATATCCGCATTGACCAACGCTCAAAATGCGGTTACCGAAGCCAAAGCCGCCGCCGAGGCCGCTACAAACGCGAAACTCGAAGTGCTCGAAGCAATCGCCGAGGCGATGAAAAAAGATTTACGATACGCCGAGAACACCGTCGATTACGATGATGAAAAACTCAAGCTAATCGGCTGGAGCGGACGCAAAACAAAAACACCCCTTACACCACCCGGCCAAACAAAGGAGCTTATTGTTGTCGAACAGGGTGAAGGCTGGGTTAAACTTCAATGAAAAAAACCTGACGATGGCGGAAAGACAAGCGTATATAGAATCCAAAGAAGAAAGCGTCCCGAAGGCCTGTGGGAAGAAATCACCGCTTCTATGGAAACAGCGGCAACACTTCTCGACCAGCCGCGCGGAATCGAATGGGAATACCGCGTTATAGCAGCCAACAAAGCAGGTGATGGAATGCCGAGCAATACGGTTTTAGCCATACTGTAAAACTTCACACCAAAAATTTACCATAACCGGGGCGTGTCTAATGATGCGCCCCACATCTGGAATCAAATATGGCGACATTCCCAACAAAAGAATCAGAGATTTATTCCTTGGCATTGCGAATGGCTGAAGGATTGAGAGGCAATCCTGATTTCCCAAAACCGCCGATTCTATGGCATCAATTAAGACTGAAAAGCCTTATTTTCCGTGCAAGGCAAAACGACAAAGTCAAAGCTGATGCAAAACTAACGGGAGCCGAGAACCTGAAAAAGAAAGCGTTAAAAAATCTCATCACCGCAATAAAGAAGAATCTTCGTTATGCTGAAAACACTGTAAATTTCGATGACAATAAGTTAAAGATGCTCGGATGGTCGGGACACAAAAAACATAGCCATACTCAAGCCCCCGCTCAACCGACAGGTCTCAAGGCCGAGCTTAAAGATGATGGTCGTATCGAGCTTAAATGGAAAAAGCCCCTCGGCCAAAACACCGTCAGTCTTTATCGACTCTATCGCAGAATTCTCCCTGATGAAAAATGGGAAGATTTTGCCAACTGTTTTAATGAGTATTTACTTTTAAAAGAACAATCCCGCAATTGCGAAATGGAATTTTATGTTTCCGCGGCAAACAAAGCCGGACAAAGCACGCCAAGCAATACAATTCAAATCACAATATAATCAACAATCCTCATCGGCCCGCGTACATTTGCTGATAATACTGCTGGTAACTGCCGGTGGTTACGCCAGTGAGCCATTTTTTATTTTTCAGATACCACTCGATTGTCCCCTTTATGCCCTGCTCGAATTTTATCTGTGCCTGCCAGCCAAGCTGCGAAGCTGTTTTCGTAGAGTCAATCGCGTATCGTTTGTCGTGGCCGAGACGGTCTTTTACAAAGGTAATAAGCGATTCCGGTTTGCCGACAATTTTCAAAATCGTCTTTATAACTTCGAGGTTTGTCTTTTCGCTGCTTGCGCCGATATTATAAACTTCGCCGGTTTTGCCTTCGGTCAAAACTTTCCAAATTGCCCGGCAGTGGTCTTCGACATAAATCCAGTCGCGGACATTGAGCCCATCACCATAAACCGGCAGCGGCTTATCGGCAAGAGCGTTGTTTATCATCAGCGGTATCATTTTTTCCGGAAATTGGTAAGGGCCGTAATTATTTGAACAGCGGGTAATGTTGTAATTCAGACCGAATGTATGGCCGAACGCAGCAACCAAATGATCGCTCGATGCCTTGCTTGCCGAATATGGTGAATTCGGCGATAATGGCGTAAGCTCGGTAAATTTACCGGTATCGCCAAGAGAACCATAAACCTCATCCGTGGAAATCTGAAAAAACTTTTTAATTTTTTTATCGCAGGCCGCCTGCAAAAGCGTCAGTGTGCC
>JBAZTW010000084.1:0-3556 GCA_041661665.1 Phycisphaerae bacterium
CCTCAACCTGATTGGGGAACGGGAATCCAGTTTATTCAGGAAGTTTTCTGGACTCCCGCCTGCGCGGGAGTGACAGTAAAAAAAATAGTTGCCGACAAAGTCGGCTTCCATTATTCTGTCTACTGAGTTCTATATTCTGTGTTCTGATTTTAAAGGATTTATATGGCTAAGTCGAAAAATAAGACAGTAGTGCTTGCTTACAGCGGCGGGCTGGACACCAGCGTAATCCTGCCCTGGCTGAAAGAAAATTATGGATATGATGTAATCGCCTTTGCCGCGGAACTTGGACAGGGTGATGAACTTGAGGGTATTAAGCGAAAAGCCCTCGCCTCCGGCGCTGTAAAGTGCATCGTCAAAGACCTGCGCGAGGAATTCGCAACCGATTATCTCTGGCCTATGCTCAAGAGCGGGGCGGTCTATGAAAACGGCTACCTCCTCGGCACAAGCATTGCCCGGCCATTAATCGCCAAATATCAGGTTATGGTTGCCCAGCAGGAAGGTGCAATTGGCGTTGCTCATGGCGCGACAGGAAAAGGCAATGACCAGGTGCGATTCGAACTTACATATATGGCTCTGGACCCGAATTTGAAAATCATCGCTCCGTGGAAAGACCCGAAGTTTGAACTTACCAGCAGGGAAGCGGCAATCGAATACGCGAAAAAACATAAAATTCCCATTGAGCAGAGCATAAAGAAAATTTATTCACGCGACCGCAACCTCTGGCACATCAGCCATGAAGGCGCAGAACTTGAAGACCCTGCCAATGAGCCAATGGAGCGGATGTTTGTTTTGTCAAATCCGGTTTCAAAAGCTCCGAACAAACCGGAGTATGTCGAAATCGGTTTTGAAAAGGGAATTCCTGTAAAACTCAACGGCAAAAAAATCGGAGCTGTAAGCATTATTGAGCAGCTCAATAAAATCGGCGGCAAACACGCTGTCGGTCAGGTTGATGTTGTTGAAAATCGTCTGGTAGGCATTAAGTCACGAGGCGTTTATGAAACGCCGGGCGGAACGATTTTGATGGAAGCCCACAAGGCTCTGGAATGCCTTACGCTTGACAAGGATACCCTGCATTACAAACAGCAGATTGCCCTGAAATATGCTGAAATGGTTTATAATGGCCAATGGTTTTGTCAGCTTCGTAATGCTCTGGATGCATTTGTGAATGTTACTCAGCAGAATGTTACCGGCAATGTGCGGATGAAACTATTCAAAGGCCGAGCGACAATTGCCGGTATGACAAGCCCGAAGAGTTTGTACAGCAACGCTCTTGCAAGTTTTACTATGGGCGCTGAATACAACCCAACCGACGCGACAGGATTCATTCGTCTGTTTGGCCTGCAAATGAAAGTCGCGGGATTGGTAAATAAAAAATGAAAAATGAAGAATGAAGAATGAAGATTTAAAACCATTTAAGATAGCTTCGCCGCAGGCGAGTCCGCAAATCTTCAATGTTCAATCTTCAATTTTATTTAAGGCATAAAAAATGCTTATAATTCCCGATTGGCTGTTGATTGCTTTTCTTGCCGCCTTTGGCGCATCTGTCGGAAGTTTTCTAAACGTTGTGGTTTATCGCCTGCCGAGAGATTTATCGCTTGTCAGACCTCGCTCAATGTGTCCATCGTGCAAGACGATGATTTCATTCTATGACAACATTCCGATTCTGTCGTGGCTGATATTGCTGGGCAAATGTCGTAAATGCAAAGCGAAAATTTCACCGCGATATATCATAATAGAATTTTTGACTGCTGCACTCTTTGTCGCGGTCTATATAATCTATTTTCAAACATCGCTGCGAAAAGGCGCCGGCGGATTCCTCGACAGCGGATATTTGCTGTATGCGATTCATATTATAATGCTCTCCGCTCTGCTGGCGGCATCGGCTATTGATTTGGAATTATGGGTTATCCCGCTTTCAATCTGCTGGTTTGTTACGGCTCTTGGCCTGGTCGGCTCAGCAGCGGCGGGGTTTGTGTATGACCCGACGATAATAAAAGGTTATGACCTGTTTCCGACCGCCTCGGCAAATATCGCGATACTTGCGGCAGGGGCATTGGCAGGATTTTTAATTTCTTTGCTGCTTCTTTTTACTGGTGTGATAAAGGAGAGCTATGGCGGCCAAAATTCCGAAGGCATCAATCAGCCGAGTACAGAAAACTATAAACACCGTCTTGAAATGTTAAAAGAGGTAATTTACCTGTTGCCGATAATTATTTGTTCTTATGCGGCATTTAAACTTTATGGCAGGTTTCCGAGATTTGCCGACTGGTGGATTGATTTTTCGCAACAGCCTGTTGTTTCTGGACTTGCAGGCAGCCTTTGGGGGTATTTTATCGGCTGCGGAGTGGTCTGGACGACTCGAATTTTGGGAACTTTGGCCTTTGGCAGAGAGGCGATGGGACTTGGCGATGTGCACCTGATGGGAGCGGCAGGGGCGGTACTTGGTGCCTGGCCTGTGGTGGTGGCGTTTTTCGTTGCACCGTTTTTCGGACTGCTTTGGGCGGCTTTTTCTATGTTTTTTAAGAAAACAAGACAAATTCCTTATGGTCCCTTCTTGTCAATGGGACTATTTTTAGTTATGATTATACACGATGTCGTGATAAACTGGCTGCAGGTTGTTCTGCACCGTTAAAATAAAAATGGAATAAGTTTTTTTATAAAGGAGTTGTGCTATGAGCGCTTTAGGTAGAAAAATTATGCTTTTGACATTTTTTATGGTCTCCTGCGGGCTTTTAAGCGGATGTACGAGCTTAAAGAAAAAGTACGCTGCCCTGAATGTGGAACATCAGAACCTCAAAGGACTTTATGACAACTGCAAGAGTACGCTGGACAGCAGTGCTTCCGAAAAAGAAAATCTCGCAGCAAAACTTGCAGAGGGCGAGCAGACTATCGAAGAATTGAGAAAGCAGATGGAAACAAAAGGTCAGACTGCCGGCCAGGCCACAGGCTTTGGCGACAATCAGGTCGAGGTGAACGCGGCGGCAGGAACGATTACCGTTACGCTGCCCAATGCGATTTTGTTTGATTCAGGCAAAGACTCTCTCAAGTCAAGCGCAAAGAAAAATCTCAGTGAAATCGTTTCGGTTCTCAATGAAAAGTACAGCGGCAGGTTGCTTGATATAGTAGGCCATACGGACACAGACCCTATTAAGAAGTCTAACTGGAAAGACAACTGGCAGCTTTCAACAGAGAGAGCATTGACTGTGCTCAGGCAGCTTGTCAGCAACGGCATACCGGAAAATCAAATCAGAGCTGTAGGTTGCGGCTCAAGTTTGCCGGTTGCTGATAACAGCAGCGCAAGCGGTAAGGCAAAGAACAGAAGAGTCGAGCTTGTTGTCCATATGAAATAGTTACTAAACGCCGTTTAACGAACGGACTTGTTGGACGGATTCTATATACAGTCCCGATGAATAGTCGGGACTGTTTTTTTGTAATAGTAAAAGTAGTTAGATAATATGTAGGTCATTCATTCAACGGTTATAATACGAATCCAGTACAAAACTATAACCTAATTGAAAGGAATGACCTATGGCAAAGATTGTATCAAACAAGCAGA
>JBAZTW010000085.1:0-3444 GCA_041661665.1 Phycisphaerae bacterium
TTCATTTCAATTGTTGTTTCTGCCGCCGCGGCGATACATCACGGCGGCGGACTGTTATTTACTTGATTTAGTGGTTTTTTCTGCGAAGCATACTCAAAACGCCAATACTGAGCAGGGCAATCGTTGCGGGTTCAGGAACGGTAGCAAATCTGAAATCGTCGAAACCGAGTTTGTCGCCAAAGGCCTTCTGCCAGGAGCCGCCTATCCGAAACGACATAATTTCATTTATGTTGCTGGTCAGACCCATAAAGTACAGATTATTGGGATTGAAGTTGTGAGCGTCGAGAGATGTGAATGTACCCAGGGATGTGCCGGTTGCGTTGATGCCTGTGAAAGCCTCTATGGTGATGCGTGTGATACCGGGAGTAAATGAGTTATTCAGGCCTATGGTGTAAAAGCCCACGCTCGATACCGCTTCGGTGAAGTTCATTATTATAGAGGTGACGTAGCCGCCGCTGTATCCCGGATATGGTGGAAAGGACAAGTAATTACTTGTCGGATGTAATCCCTCGCCAGGGTTTAACTGATAGCTGCCGCTGTCGCCCGGGCCGACACCATAGGTGATAGCAGGAGCGTTGCCTTTGACGGCAAAAGTTACGCCTTCCGAGGCCTGGTAAGCATTAAGGGCGTAGTTACCCGTGCTTACAAGCGTCAGCACGCCTGTGGAAATATCATTAAAATTAAGATTTGTAATTGTTCCGCCTGCCGCTGTTACCGCATTGGTCCAGTCCACCGAGTTGGTTTGCGGGTTACTTACATAACCTGTTAATGCTGCACCAGCTTGTCCAACGGCTGCCATTAAAACTACTGCACAAATTGTCAATAACTTTTTCATTGTACTTCTCCAAAATTTAATAAATTTTACTTGTTCTATTTTTAACTTCTTCTAAATAACTTTTTTTGCCCTGACAGGGGCTGTGTTACTGAAACATAACTTGCATACCTCCTTTCGTTTTCCTAAAAAGTTCACCATATAATTTTTTTACTTCCGTTTATTTTTTTATTTTTAATCAACTTGCAACACCATAATTTTTTTTCAGCTATAATTAAACAGGGAACATCCGTAATTTTAATCAGGGAAACTCCTTATCGTCGGGGGTTGATATGTAATCCAATGCAAGCAATCACGAAGTGGTTTTCAAGGATATTCCCCGTTTCCTAAACGTAAGCGTGTAGATAAGCTTAGAATAGGCTGTAAATTTGAAAGATTTTATCGAATTTTCACGGCAGTTTGGCCATTTCAAGCTGCTGTTAAGAGCCTCATTTCTATTGTTTTTCGATTGCAAATAGATTATAATCAAAAATACTATGGCTTATAGCTTTCGATATTCAAAACAAATAAAACAGGGATTGGTCATTGTTTGTGCCGCTGCGATTTTAATCGGGCTGTATTTAACCAGTCTTCACAGTTATCTGTTGTTTCACACCGTTTCCGAATTATTCACTATTGCCATTGCCTTTGCGATGTTCATTATCGTCTGGAACAGCCGGCAATTCATCGAGGATAATTATCTCTCATTTATCGGCATTGCTTTTTTATTCATAGGCAGTTTGGACTTAGTGCATACTTTGGCATATAAAGGAATGGGAGTGTTCCAGGGATATAATCCGGATATCGCCACCCAGCTCTGGGTTGCGTCACGGTATTTGCATAGCATTTCATTTATAGCGGCGGTGTTTTTTGTTGGGCGCAAATTAAGACATGGTGTAGTTGCTTGTATATATTTCGTTATTACGGCGATTGTATTGCTCTCGATTTTTTATTGGGAAAATTTCCCGACCTGTTTTGTCGAAGAAACGGGACTTACAAAATTTAAAAAAATAAGCGAAATGGTTGTTTGCGGTTTTTTTGTCGTTGCGATTCTGCTTTTATACTTAAATCGCAAACAATTCAAAAAAAGCGTTTTAATACTTCTTTCCGCCGGTCTCTTTTTGTCGATATGTTCGGAACTTGCCTTTACCCTCTACGGCAGCGTCTACGGATCAGCTAATGTCGTTGGTCATTATTTCAAAATAATCTCATTCTATTTGATTTACAGAGCATTGATTAAGACGCAGCTTATAGACCCTTACAATACTATTTTTCGCAATCTAAAACGGCACGAAAAAATTCTTGTTCAGGAGCAGAAGGAACGTGAAAGTATTTTATCCACTATCCCCGATGCCATATATATAGTCAATCGCAACTATGATATCGAGTACGCCAACCCTGCGATGCGAAACCTCTTCGGCGAGATAGACGGGAAAAAATGCTATGAGTATTTAGTCTGCTCGGATAAGCCTTGTTCATTCTGCAAGTTTTCAGAGGTATTGGAGGGGAAGACCACACGCTGGGAATATACCTCAACAAATGGCAAGGTTTATGATGCAATAGACGCTCCTTTTGTCAATATTTTTACCGGCCATGTGTCAAAACTGAAAATACTCCGTGATATGACGGATATTAAACTGGCCGAACAGGTTTTACGCCGGACCAAAGATGAATTGGAGAAAAAGGTTAGTGAGCGTACGGCAGAGTTGGTTAAGACGAACGAAATGCTGATAGCGGAGATTGCCGAACGCAAAAAGACACAGGAAGCCTTACATTTAGCGTCGCTATATACACGAAGCTTAATTGAATCGTCGCTTGACCCGCTTGTTACAATCAGCGCCGACGGTAAAATCACTGATGTTAATGAAGCGACCATAAAAGTTACGGGCGTATCGCGAGAAAAGCTAATCGGGACTGATTTTTCGATTTATTTTACGGAGCCGCAAAAGGCTCGCGAAGGTTATCAGCAGGTATTTGCCAAAGGACTTGTTACCGATTATCCTTTGACGATAAAAAACAAGGACGGCAAACTGACCGATGTGCTTTACAACGCTGCCGTGTATAAGGACGCCGACGGTAATGTCATCGGAGTTTTTGCCGCCGCTCGTGATGTAACAGCACAGAAACAAGCGTCTCAATACGCCCGAAGTCTTATCGAATCATCTCTCGACCCATTGGTTACAATCAGCGCAGATGGTAAAATCACCGATGTCAATGAAGCAACAATCAAGGTTACCGGTATTGATAGACAGCAGCTTATTGGTACAGACTTTTCGAATTATTTTACAGAGCCGCAAAAGGCTCGCGAGGGTTATCAGCGGGTATTTGCCAATGGACTTGTTACCGACTATCCTCTTACGATTAAACACAAAAACGGCAGGCTAACCGACGTGCTTTATAACGCAAGTGTTTATACGGATATCGGCGGCAATATTCTCGGCGTTTTTGCCGCTGCCCGCGATATAACTAAGCGTAACGCAATTGAAAGAAAACAGGGCATTACAAATTCGCTGCTTGAGCTTTTTGCCGCAAAAACTTCGCGGAAAGAATATCTTGATGCAACGACTAAAGTAATAAGGGACTGGAGCGGTTGCGAATTTATCGGCATCCGAATAAAAGATAATGATGGAAAT
>JBAZTW010000086.1:0-3392 GCA_041661665.1 Phycisphaerae bacterium
TAGAAGCGCTCGCCACAATGTCCGCCTGGTTCATAATTCTGAAATCCGCCGATTCGGGATCGGAAATATTATGACGCGCGAGCAAAAGCGAGGTAACTTCTTCTTGGAGCGCTGTCATTGACTCGGCATCTTGCGCTTGAATATTTATGGTACTTACGTAACTTTTACCTACTAAAAATTTCTGCGCGGAAGAAAGTGGAATAAAAATCATATCATCCTGGCTCCCAAACCCGCTACCGCCTTTTGTTTTAGTCACACCTATAACTTTAAACTCTATTCCTTTAATCCTTACTGTCTGGCCAACCGGGTCGGCTCCCTCGCCAAAAAGATCATCTCGCGCACCGGGTCCTAAAACCGCGACCTTAGACAAACTTTTTACGTTTTGATCGGAAACAAATGAACCAAAGTCCATCTCAACATTTCTAACGCCGGGATAGACTGAAACTGTTCCGACCACCTGAGTATTTGTATTTGTCCCCTTGGCAGTTATCTGATACCGACTGGAAATTTCTGGGGCAACGGCGTTAGCTAGGGAAATTTCCGCAACAATTGCTTCGGCGTCTTCATTTGTTAAAGTTTGAGACGAGCCCCAACCAGAACTTACCCCTGAAGATTTTTGCATCCCGGGCATCACCTGCACTAAATTCGAACCGAGAGATTGGATGTTTGATTGAATTGAACTTTGCGACCCCTGACCAATGGCAATCATGGCAATAACTGAACCCACGCCGATAACAATGCCAAGAATCGTAAGACCTGACCTAGCTTTATTCGCGAATAGGGCAAAAAAAATTTCTTCAAATAAATCTGCTATCTTCATAATATATAAATAAACCTCTAACTGATTTTTTTATTTTCTTCATCGGAGACTATCCCGCCATCACGAATCTGAATTATCCGACGAGCGTGTTCCGCAACATCCCGCTCGTGAGTAATAAGAATAATTGTATGATGTTGTTTTTTGTTTAACTCTTCCAGGGTTCTCAAAACCACTTCTCCGGTTTTTGTGTCAAGATTTCCGGTTGGTTCATCTGCCAAAATAAGCGATGGATTATTCACGAGTGCTCGCGCGATTGCTACTCTCTGCATCTGGCCGCCGGAAAGCTGATTTGTAAGATGATAAAAATGTTCTTCATCTAGCCCAGCGTTTTTCAATGCCTCGCGCGCTCGCGCTTCTCTTTCCCCCTTCGGGACTCCGGCATAGACAAGCGGCAACATCACGTTACGTAAAACTGTGGATCTGGGCAAAAGATTAAAAGATTGGAAAACAAAACCAATTTTATTTTTTCTAATTTCCGCCAATTCATCGTCGCTCAGTTCCGCGACATTTTTTTGATCTAAGAAATATTCTCCGCCGCTCGGAACATCAAGCGCCCCAAGTATATTCATCAAAGTTGATTTACCAGAACCGGACGGTCCCATAATCGCGACAAATTCTCCGTCGGTTATAGTAAAAGATAAATTCTTCAAAACCGTAACTTCTCCAACGCCAGTCGAATAAATTTTACTTATATTTTTACATTCAATCATATAATCATTTTACTTCTGCTACTCCGCCATCACGCTAATTTATCTACCCATTGGCGGACTGCCTCCGCCCATTTCAAACAAACCGCTACTCTTAACCTGACTTTCCGAAGAGCCGGAAGAATTTGTTGAAGAGCTGGTTTGACTGATCGTCCGCGTAATTATCTGATCACCTTCGCTAAGACCACTTATAATTTCAGTTTCCGAATCATTGGTCAAACCGGTTTCTACTGCTTGCTGGCGCAAAGGAGAAGCCAGGACAACACCGCTTAACGCTCCGACAGAATCGGCCGCTGCTGCAACGCTCGGCATTTCCACGTATGAAATTTCGCCCGATGATTTTATGGCCGAGCTAGAAACTAAAATAACATCTTGTTTTATGTCGGTAATAATTGATGCCGAAACACTCATACCGGGTTTCACGCGTTCATCAGTCGTATCAAAAATAATTTTTACGTCGTAAGTAACAACCCCTTGAGTCACTGTTCCGAGCGCGTCAACTTCAGCTACTTCGCCAGTAATACTAAGATCTTCCACGGCATCAAAAGTAAGAGTAGCTTTCTGACCGACTTTGACGTCGGCGGCATCAACTTCGTTTAAAGAAATTTCCGCTACGCGTTCTTTGGTAATAATGGTCGCGACTGATGTCCCTGAAGAAACATAATCGCCTTTTTGTACATCAACAGAAGTAACAACCCCGTCAAAAGGAGCGCAAATTGTATAATCAATCAGCTTCGCGCTCGCTTCTGCGAGCGCTTCTTTTCGTTGTCGTATAACCAATTCTTGCGAACGAAGATCCAGGGAATCTGGCCCCTCTTTAATATTTTCTAACGCTGCTTCTCTCTCTTTTATTGTTGCTTCCGCAGCCGCAATATCAAAGGGGTTTGATTGCTCTATTTCTTCCAAATTCTTCTCAGCGTCTTCTACCGCCTCTAAACTATTTTCTACGGATCTTCCGGCTAAAAGCAAACTCGACAAACCACTATTGATTTGCCCAATGTATGACGAGAGATCTTTTTGATAAGCTTCTACTTCCGGAAAAACTTCCCATTTATATTCTGTTCTAAAATCAACCCATGTCGCTAAATAACTGTTTTCACTTTTTGCCGCGTCGGAAATAGCCTCTGCTGCTTCTGTGGTTTCCGCAAGCAATGTTTCTATCATTACCGGTTCAGAATCGCGACTGACATTTTTATAAGATCCGCTTACCGCATCATATTTTTCGCGAGCAGCCGCATAATCACTCTCCGCGCTCGCCTTAAATCCAAATAAATTATCTCTTTTGTCCACGTTTGTGGTAGACATTAGCGCGCTTGTGTTATCCTGCCTACCACCCACTGTTGGCTGGTGGTCGCTGATTTCATAATCATTAAGTACTTCCTCCAATCCGGACATAATCGAAGGCAAATCTAAAAAAACATCCGTCACCGCAGTGAAAGCGTCTTCGTAAGCTTCAATAACATTGTCCTCTGCGTTTTGTTTCGCTTCTTCTGCGTTTTGCGATTCCGTTGCCTGCGACAATTTTAATTTTTCTAAATTATTTCTCGCTGAAGTAAGCGCGTTTTCCGCCTGTAAAATAGAATAGTGATCTTCTGGCGCTTTTATTTTTTCTAAAGATAGTTCCGCACTTTCCAAATTTTCCTTGGCGTCACGAATATCCTGATAAGCGTCAGTCGCATCCAGCCGGACTAAAATATTTCCCGCCCTTACTTCTTGGCCATTTTTAATCATCACAGAAATGACATCGCCTGAAGTTTTTGGTTTTACATCCAATTGATTGGAGGCAGAAATCTGGCCGCTACCAGAAACTGAGGTTATGAGTGTTCCTTTTTCTACAGCGGAAGCCACATAACGTGTCTCAGCCG
>JBAZTW010000087.1:0-3232 GCA_041661665.1 Phycisphaerae bacterium
ACATTGTTACAAAATCTCGTTCGTGTTCTTGTGGGCGGGCCAGATAATTTATAATATTTCACCTTTGGCTCGCAGATTCTCACATGCCAGAGCATGTCTATGAATTAGCAATTCCATCTGTTTCAGGCTGCATGGTGGCACTAACCTGTGCAGTATTATACTGCCTCTGATTTTGCACCACATCATCTCGCCCTGCTGCCATCTGGAAATGTTCATCCGTCACCTGCAAATAATGTTTCGCTGCTACCAGTTGGCTATTTCCCATCCACGCACAGACTACATGCAGCGGGAATTTCTGCGTCAGCTCTGTTTCCCGGCTGCTCCGTAAATTCTGAAACAGCTTTGGCCAAGGTTTCAATTGTGCTTTACAGATGATACGCTCAAAGGATGTGCGAAGATTAGAATTTTTCTTGCGATAGCGCGTAATCAAATACTTCGTTCCTGCCGCCGCATGATCAAATGCTTCCTGCAGGTGCGGCAATAATTCAGGGTAGATCGGCGCAATACGCATATCCTTGCCTTGGTGATGCTCTGTTTTCGGGCTGTGGACAACCATTCTGGAACGCGCCCAATCAATATCTGTCCATTTGAGTCCCAAAACTTCTGAGGGACAGCGCAGACCACCATATCTGCACAGAGCAAATATTAACCGCCACTGCTGATCGGGACAGGCTTCCAATACTTTTTCTGATTCCTGTGTCGTTATAAAATACATTCTGGCTCGGTTAGGTTGCACTGCCACCTTTACACCCTCAAACGGATTTTTTTCAATAATATCCTTGCGAATTGCGGCGCGAAAGAACTGCTTCGCAACGCCGCAGCGCCGGCGCAAAGTGTTTTCGGCCAAATTCTTGCCCATTAAATGCAACAGTCTCCAGTCGTCCACGTCGCCAGCCGTTATATCACGCAGAATCTTATTTTCACCGAAATAGTCTATCAGATTATTGCGGACATGCACATAGGACATGCGGGTGCCGGGCTTGACATCAATTCGAGACTGAATATAGCCCTCAATGAAGTTTTTTAGTGTAACAACTTGCCTCTTGGGAATCAATCCAACAGCCGCAAGTTTATTGAGCATTACATCGCCCAGAGATGCCACCCAGCGTGATACCTCCGGATCAGGGGAGCAGCCTAAAAGAGCGCTGCTAAGCAATGACTCAATCCTAATTTTTGTAAATTCTGCCATCCTCTGCGAGGCATGTCCCAGACGTATTGTTCTGCGTTTGCCGTCTGCGCAAACAAATTGTATACTTCGCCTGTTGTCAGACGAAGACCGTGAAATACTTGCCATAATTTTTCAATCCACAAAAAAGGTGATTACAATTTCAAATCTGATAATTTGAAAACTTCTTTTGCTGCTCGATATAGGCAAGTAAGTCTTGCAGGTCATAGCGCACAAGCCGATTGATCCTAACACACCGAATCTTACCGTCTTGTTTGATTTGCCAGAGCGTCCTCGGTGAGATCGCCAGCTTATGAGCGGCTTCATTGGATTTTAGAAGTAATGTTTCTTGTAGTTGATCCATTTTTGCCTACCTCCACTATATTCACTAAAGTACACTTTCTACTTTGTAACGGACATATAAAGTCTTAATGCGATATCACACCGGCCATCTGTATGAACCAGGTTCTACCCAATTATCATAGCGGCATAACCGTCGCTGCAATTTCAGCTTTGGCCGTTTTTTTATCTCTCGGCAAAGAATAAATTTTCACGACTGATATGCATGGCATTATCGCAAAGTTGAATGCCGAATGTCTTTTTTATAAACAGTATCGCCTCAAATACTTGGATGTACTGGCTACCGCAGATATGCTGAAACCGCTCCACCTGACACCCTGTCGCGTCATGCCAAAGGTCTTGTGAATTTTTCGCCGTAGGCGCCTTTGAACACCATATGGCCGGATAACGAAACGACTAACTTGAATATGTTGCCGGCTTACCGGTTATTGGAAATGTAAAGCAATTGACACCAATGTCAATCCAGTCTGAACCATTCTATACGAACACCCATTTCAGTTTCTTTATTTATCCAGATTTCAGCCTGATTTTCATTGCAACCATATTTCCTGTCAAATACAAATCCTCGTTTCTTCAATTCTTTGTGTATGCTCATTTTATTTTCACACCCCGTGCCACATTCAGGCACCGCTCCATCATAAGTAGTGCCTGCCTGAATGAATGAAACCCCTGATACTTTTTTGATACTTTCTGAAGTCTTTTGACAGACTTTTTTCGTACTATGATAGAGCAAAAACAAATTAAAAGGCGTATGCTTCTACAGAAACAATGCTTTTTATCACACTCCTCCATCAGCCGGAGTTGTGGATTAGACAACTCCGGTGGTTTTTTATTATTGTGGAGTATGGGAACCTATCGATAAAACTTTTTTTTTGAACAAAGTTCGCTCAACAACAAACCTACGGCCTTCGAAATCTCGCGGCACGCCTATAAATAGTTTCCATCGAAATGCCAAAAAACTGCGCATATTCTTTATTGAGAAGTCCCGGTACGCCACATGCCCGACGGCAGCGATTGGCTGCTGCATAAACGATACCACCTGCCCAGCCACTGGGTTTGCCTTTCATAGGAATCTTTTGGGCAAGGAATTCTTTTAGGATACGATTGGCTTCAGCTTGCAAGTCAGGATTTGGATACTTTACAAAGAAAGCAGCTAATATTCGTTGGCAGGCCTGCTCCACTGTTTCATTTTTTGCGATCATAATCGGCACTCCTATATTTGCTGAACACAATCAAGTATAACAAAACCATAGCATGATAACAACTGAAAATAATATAGCTATCGCTATATCGCGAGAAAAACCGCAACTGAAAGCAGCTGCGGTAAAAGGAAATAAAAGAAATCACCTGTGCGAAGGATAGAAGACAATCCTTTTTGCATCCTTGTCGATAGCCAGGGACAACTGTGGATTCTCGAACATAGGCAAATACTCGTTGCCTTCCTCATCTGATGAAAGCCATACCTGATAATCATCGCTGACTTCATTTCCAATTTCGTTCAAAAGCTTTTTCAATGCAATAATATTCATAATATTTTGTTTTGCCATGTCATATACCTCCTGATATTGGTTCCAATACTTTAATTGTTTTCGGCACAAGGATTTCTTCTTCAGTGATGCGATAATTTTTACACAAAAAATAATATTCATTGACTATATCATCGCATAACCTATCGAAATCCTGCACCAATTCAACACGTTCTCTGAT
>JBAZTW010000088.1:0-3195 GCA_041661665.1 Phycisphaerae bacterium
CTGGCACCGTCAGTGATCTGAATCAAAAGATGTATGAAAGGATTGAAGTGTGGCGGAATGAAAAGATTACCGACCAATACCCATATGTATATCTTGATGGCATCAGCCTAAAACGAACATGGGGCGGTGAAGTCAGGAATGTCGCCATTCTCGTGGCTGTAGGAGTCGGCCAGGATGGTTATCGCGACATTCTTGGTGTCGCAGAAGGCTGTAAGGAAGATAAAGCGGGCTGGAGTGGGTTTCTGGCTTATTTGAAAAGGCGTGGCTTAACATGTCCCGAACTGTTTATCTCGGATAAATGCATCGGTCTGATTGAGTCGCTGGCGGAGTATTATCCGGAAGCGAAATGGCAGCGTTGCACAGTTCATTGGTATCGTAATGTGCTGAGCGTAATACCGCGTGGCAGGATGAAAGAGGTGGCTGCCATGCTCAAGGCGATTCATGCCCAGGAAGATGCCGGGGCGGCAAAGATTAAGGCTGCTGCGGTAGCTGAAAAACTTGAGACGATGAAGCTTTATAAAGCTGCCGAGCAAGTTCGCCAAGGCATTGATGAGACTCTGAGCTATCATAATTTTCCGCGTGAACATCACCGGCATATTTATACAAATAATCCGCAGGAAAATATAATGAGGCAGATTAGGCGACGGACAAGAGTTGTTGGAGCCTTTCCTGATGGCAACAGTGCCTTGATGCTGGCGGCGGCGAGACTGAGGCATATAGCCGGCACACAGTGGGGTCTTAAGCGATATATGAATATGGAAAGATTGACGGAATTTAAACGAGAACAGTCAGAAAAGTTGACAGGAGTTGCCGGATAGCCCGATAAAAAAATCCACCCCATGGGGTGGCAGGCAAGAGACAACCATGACCATTGAAAGAACTATGAAAAAAAGTGCGAAAGATTCTTGACAGTCCCCGCGAACAATGGGCGCGAACAAGATTTTATAAGCTGCAAGCTGATAATGATTGATGGCAGGGGTGAAAAGTTTGCGTTGCAACTTAATTTAGTTTCTTTGGTCTTGAAAACGTACCATCTGCTGGGTGTTATAAGCTTTAGCTGCCGCCAACACTACTTTGGCGGTAAGTTTTATATCTGTGAGAACCTCAATATTTGCTAAGGGGATCCATCGGTAGCCTGGGTTGTTCCTTTATATTTTGCTTTTTCCCAGGCATTCGCTACCACCTGGGCAATCTGTCTGTGAACATTTTTATCGAGCATATTAGGAAGCAGCGAACCGCTCGATATCGTTCCTGCCAACTTATATCACTAATTTTCATATAAAAAAATCCTACCTTTTAAAAAGTTCACCAATAGCGTTACTTACCTGTTCAGTTGACAGCATCGCCGCTGCTTCAAGCTGCTTTGAGACCGGCAACGGTACATCGACTCCCGTAAGCATAGCGACAGGTTTTTTAAGGAAATCACAAAATCGGTTTTGACATTCAGCGATAACCCTATATCCGATAGCCATACTTGCTGCCGTCTGCTCGACAATAACCAATTTGCCTGTCTTGTTCAATGAAGACCCGATGGTCGAATAGTCAATGTCTGCCGGACTGACCGAGCGAAGGTCAATAAGTTCAACGTCAATACCCTGTGCGATTAGCGTATCACTTGCCTGTTTACACAGATTCACGGCAGATGAATACGCCAGTACGGTTACATCTTTTCCTGTTCGCACCACTTTTGCCTTGCCAAAGGGAATACAATAATCAATATCGTCTTTTGACACATCGGATTTTGCCGGATAGAGTTCGTGATGTTCAACAATCAGCACCGGATCAAGTGAACGCATAGCGGTATTGAACAAACCGATATAATCAAATGCGTTAGATGGTGCAACCACCCGCCAACCGCTGAAAAGCCCGAAAAGTCCTACCGGATCCATCGAGTGCTGGCCGCCATAACCGCAGCCCATCGCAATACGCGTCCGCACTACGACCGGCATATCAGTTGAATTGCCGTATATATGCCGTAGCTTGCCAAGCTGATTGAATAACTGGTCTGCGACGACAAGAGCAAAATCAGGAAACATAATTTCCACAATTGGTTTAAGCCCACTCATAGCAGCTCCACCGGCAAGGCCGACAAAACCACATTCTGAAATTGGTGTATTGAGGACACGCAGGGGGTATTTAGCCGGCAACCCCTTAGTTGCGCCATAAGGTCCGCCGCCGAAATTAGCTATTTCCTCGCCAACGACAAATACCTTTGTATCCTGTTCAAGGTGTCTGCCCGTTACTAATGCAATCGCTTCGACATATTTCTTCTGCTCAAAGGATGTGAAATCTTCCCTTTCCTTATAGGTTACGCCAATAAATTCCTTACCATCGCTTCGCAGTCCCGTTGTCAGACTCTTGGCCGTTGGTGAAAGGCCTTCCTTAACCACATATTTTGCATCAGACTGGGTACAGCATTGACCCACGGCAGCAGTTACGGCAGATTTCGCTTTTTCATGTAAAAATTCGATTTGCTGCTGCGTCAATATATTATGTCGTATAAGATTTTGTGCAAATGTCGTGTGCGGGTCTCGCTGCTGCCACTGCGACTCCTCCTCCTTTGAACGGTAGCCGAAATTGCTGCCTGCAATTGGGCCGGCGTGGTGATGGAAGCGGTAGCATTTTGCTTCGACAATAATGGCACCATTACCGCTACGAACATAATCCACCGCATCACTCATTGCCTCATATACGGCAATCGGATCCATCCCATCAACGATACGGCCGGAAATATTGTATGCACAAGCCTTAGTCGCAAGGTCTTCAGTTGCCGTTGAATGTTTGATTGATGTAGCGACAGCATAATGATTATTCTCGATGAAATAGACGATTGGCAGCTTCCATATAGAACCCAAATTAACCGCTTCGTGGAATGCGCCCTGATTGACCGCTCCATCGCCGAGAAAACACACTGTTGCATAATTTTGTGAAGTGTATTTCGACGCAAACGCTGCGCCGGTCGCAAGCGGAACACCGCCGGCAACAATGGCATTGGTGCCTATAACACCAATTTTTGCATTCCGCAAATGCATCGACCCACCCCTGCCACCACAACAGCCGGATGCAAGCCCCATAATCTCGCTTAGAAGTGTGGTTATCTCCTGCTGTATCGTAACCGGCATCTCCTGTTGCAGCGCATCAAAATTTAATACGGCAGCGTAATACGAAATAATCTTTGCCAAATAATGATGATGG
>JBAZTW010000089.1:0-3038 GCA_041661665.1 Phycisphaerae bacterium
GGTTTGAGTTATACAAAACATTCAAAAAGCCGTTGTAGTGAAAACCTGCCCTATTGCATCGTGTGATTTCGGCCATACAATCAGGTCATGTTTATTCGTCCTATCACGGTCAAAAAGAACGGCAAACATCATGGCTACTGGGGCGCTGGTTAAATCATATCGAACCAATCGCGGTCCTCGTCAGCGTGTGGTATCATATCTTGGTCAGGCTGATGAGCCTTTGCGTTGTGGAATGCACCAGCGTGCGACAGGCGCACCATATCAGCGAATGCTCTTTGACGATATCGAGCCTGCATGGGTGGAAGTAAATACCAGCGGCATCCGTGTTGAAAATTGTTTAGATTTCGGTGGGCCGTGGCTTGGTCTTGAGCTTATCAGGTGGCTTGGTCTGACCGAACTCTTTAATCAGCTATGGACGGCGGTCGTGAAGATGTGCCCTGGTCGCTGATGGCTATGGTACTTGTGATAGCTCGCCTGTGTGATTGTTCGAGTGAACTGCACATTGCCGAACACTTTTATAAAGATACTGTCCTGTGCGATATTCTTGGTGTTGGACAAGACAAGATAAATGATGACAGGCTGTATCGCGCGCTGGATCAACTGCTTCCTCACAAGGAATCGCTGGAAATTCATCTCAAAGATCGCCTTGGCACGTTGTTCGGCCTTGAATATGACATTCTGTTATACGATGTTACCAGCACATATTTCGAGGGTCAGGCAAAAAGCAATAATCTTGCACAGCGAGGCTACAGCAGGGATCATCGCTCTGACTGTAAACAGGTTTGCATAGGTCTTGTGGTAAGTAAATGCGGGATGCCTCTGGGCTATTGTGTATTTGCGGGCAATCGGCATGATTCGACGACGGTAGAAGAGATAGTCGAGACGATCCATCCATTTCCTTTCGGAACTTTCGCAGAAAAGATCCATGATTGGTCGTCTTTTTGAATATCCACAGACTCCTGATAATTCAACTGGTATGACATCTTCACCGGATTCCTGCTGTATGCCAGCGAAACGCGTTCAAGCCAGTGGGAACCGCTGTATATTTTAATCTTGTCCCACTCGGCCGCGCACAAAAACCCCGCGGCTGCGTGATGAATATACTGGAATGTACTTGTGCCGCCATTGTATACGATTACACTAATCCAATTATGTCCTTTTACAAGATGACTATGCAAATCCACCTCATCGCAGGGCCACGATTCCTGATACCCTCTTGCAGGGCCTCGGCATATATATTTGCCGTTCAAATACAACACATAACATTGGTCAGCAGTAATATAAAATGGCGTCTGCTGCGGTATGCAATTCAATTGAAAATCATAGCGATATTGAACATACGTATTACGAGGCACTTCAAATGGAATCGGCCAGAGCCATTTTGCATTTTTTAAAGGATTCGATGTTTTCATATATAAAATTTCTTTCTTTAAAGGATAGCTCTAATATCATCTTCGGCATAGTATAATGTAATTTGACAACGAGTTCAATTCCTGTGCAGCTCATTTATTAAAAGTTACGAGACCATTTGAGCTATAAATCTCTGTAAGTGGTACGACACGGTTCTCCAGTCTTGCTTTCTCTGCTGCCAAAACAATAAGGTGGGACTCAAGCGAGTCCTCCGGTCCGGTTGTAATTAGGCTGGGGTTGTTATTTCTGACAGCATCAAGGAATGTGTTCATTAGGCCGATGTCGCCGCCACCATGGCCGCCGGTTATATCTACCGCAAGAGTATTGGCCTGGATTTCAGACCATTGGCCGCTTAGAAAATCAAGTGTGCGAATTGTCTCCTCATCGCCTTCCAAATAACCTTTAGTACCCATAACACGTACCCTGCGACCAATCGGGGTGAAAGCGCTGACAATCATACCTACCAAAACATTATTTTCAAAATCCATATTTACAATCTGTGTATCCATAACATCATTATCGCATAGATATGCGCATCTGCCGTATGGCCCGTTTTTGAGCGATTTACACAAAGCTTCTTCTGTCATTTCAGTGATAACCATATCCAGCGGCCACTGATAGCGACCCTGACGAAGTCTTTCAAAATAAAACTTTTTTGCCGAATAAGGACACTTGTTGTCAGCAAGAACGCAATCTATGCATCTGTCTGCTGAATCAGCTGGGCGATTTTCTTTTTTAAAATGTTTTAAATGGCCAAAAGACGAAACCTTAACGCAGGGCTTGTCAACCCACCATCGCAGAAGGTCAATATCGTGGCAACATTTCGCGAGCAATATAAAAGAAGAAGTTTTCTCATTGCCAAAATTGCCTCTTACAAACGAGTGTGGAAAATGCCACCAGCCGACTCCTTCCATATGTTGTATGGAGCAGAGGTCGCCAATTTTGCCGGAGTCAATTATGTTTTTTATGGCTTTGAAAAAAGGGGCATAACGCAAAACATGGCAGACAGCAAAAATAACGCCTTTTTTTTGTACGGTATTTATGATTTTAATACATTCAGAGGCGGTAGGAGCTATCGGTTTCTCAAGTAATATGTGATAGCCTTTTTCAGCGGCACAAATAGCAGGGGCTGTGTGCTGCCTGTCAGTGGATGCGATTATAATAATATCCGCCATCTTTGGGGCATCAAGCAGTTGTTTCCAGTCTGTAAATACATTTTCAGACCTGATATTGTGTCGGCGCACCATTTCATTGCGGAAATAATCACGTGGTTCAGCAATTGCCACGACTTCCGCTTTTTCGGGATGTTGCCTAAAAAATTCTCCGTAGCTGTACATCCCGCGTGCTCCGGCACCGATTACCGCCACCTTTAGTCTTTTTTTATTTTTCATCAGCAATCTTTCCCATTATTATTTTTGTAACATTTTAGCCGATTGTAAAAAAATAGGAAACCGCCTGTGGCGGATGCTATCTTACGCTGGATTCCCGCTTTGGTTCGACTACGCTCACCACAGGTCGCGGGAATGACAAGTCGTATTTAAGACTTGGCTAAAGTATTACTTATTTTTTATCTTCAACGTGGCCGTCATCAGACTCACTTCGTTTTTTTACAGCTAACAATTTATACA
>JBAZTW010000090.1:0-3015 GCA_041661665.1 Phycisphaerae bacterium
ACGTATGCGGGGTATCGCAATCCGTGAGGAACTGACGGATGAATGGACTAATCGCGGGGTTAAAGAACAAACGGAGTACGCGATATTAACAGCGGAAATATCAAAGGCGGCGTTTGGTTTAACGCCGAGCGAATATAAGAAACTCAAGGGGCTCCAGCGAGAAAATCTACGAGACCACATGACAGACCTTGAGCTGATTTTTTCAATGCTCGGCGAAGCGGCAACAACCGAAATAACCCGCAATCGCGATGCACAGGGATTTGTTGAAAATAAACAAGCCGCTGCCGAAGGAGGAACCATAGCCGGAGATGCCCGCAAAGCACTTGAAACCAAGACGCGGAAAAGAGTAGTTTCAAGGCAAAATTATCTTACCCAGCCACAAAACAAAAAGCTGTTGAAAGGCAGGTAAGCAGAAAATTAAATATCAAATATCAAAAATAAAAATGACAAAGAAAAATTTAAAAATAGGTGACTGTCCCTATTTTTCCAAAAGACCTATCTGGCAGAAAATAGGGAAGATAGAATTTTTGCAAAAAGGTGTGAAATGGTGCATGTATCACGAACGGTTAATCCGTTACATTTTGAAGATCTTGAACCTCATAGGTTTGAAGATTTGGTCAGGCAGTTGATTTATGATTTTAAGGATTGGCAATCGATTGAAGCTACTGGAAGAGCCGGCTCTGATGATGGTTTTGATATAAGAGCTTGGGAGAATGTTAATGCTGAAGAAGGCTCTGAGGAAGATGATGAAGGCGAAAGAGCAGTTGCTAATCTTAAGAATCGTATTTGGCTTATTCAATGTAAGCGAGAGAAAAAAATAACCCCTAAAAAAATTGAAACATATGTTCAAGATATAAAGGTAAATTCCGAATTACCTATTTATGGTGCCATTTTTGCGGCTTCATGTGATTTTTCAAACAAAGCAAGAGACGTATTTCGCAATACAATTCGAGAAAAAGGCATTCAAGAGTTTTATTTATGGGGAAAAGCTGAACTTGAAGATATGCTTTTTCAACCCAATAATGACAATTTACTTTTTGCTTATTTCGGAATATCGCTTCAAATCAGAAAGCGGTCACTTCGCACGAAATTGTGTTCAAGAATAGCCACCAAAAAAAAGGTGCTTCGAGTTTTTGCGAATAATTTTCATAAACAAGTATTACTTAGAGATGCCAATGACACTAAATATCCCTACCTAAATGAGATACCCGATTTTCATGAGAATCCTGCTTGGAAAGTATATGAATTTAAAGAACAAGATACTGACGGCATTAAGCTTTTAGTAGGCAAATTTATGGCTTATTTGGCAGATGATGAACAACACTTTGATTTCGTAGATGGAATAAATGAGGCACGCCCTTGGAATGATCCGTGGCCTAAGAAAAAGACACTTGGTACGATGGATGGGAATGAAATAGCTATCAGAAAATTTTGGCAAGAATTACCAGAAAAGAATCGTGCTCATTTTGAAATATTGGGTGTTGTAGAATATGATAACATCTTAGCTGTTGACGAAGATGGCGACAACATTTTTAATGGGCCACATATTTATATCCCATTTAGACCACATTGTGGCCCATTTGCGGGCTATTACCGTATAATAACAACCTATGGCCAATATTATAAAGAAAGATATATTAAGAATGAAAATAGAATTGAATACTTTACAGAAAAATTTCCGAAATTAAAAAAAATAGAAAAGAAAAATTAAATATTTTGTATTAAAATACCCCTGTTATTGGCGACTCCATATTCGATGTTGGGCATTAAAAATAGAAGAGATTGCCACGTCGATTGCATCGCAATCTCCTCGCAATGACAGGAACCCTGCCATGGTGATGGCAGGGCTAACCGATATTAAATGACCGCTCCATCACTGTCGCGGCTCTGAAATTTGATTTATCTGCTTCTGCCGATGCTGTTTATCAAACCAATTGACATAATGTTTGTCATAATACTCGACCCGCCATAACTGATAAACGGCAGCGTCAAACCCGTAATAGGTATCAAGCCAATCGTCATACTTATATTTATCAAAATCTGTATCGAAAAAAGCACAGCGAAGCCCGCGGCGATATAACTCCCAAAAGTATCGAAACTCGACGCTGCGATTTCAATCGAGCAGGCAATCAGCATAGCATATAAACACAACAGTAATACCGCGCCAGCAAAACCCCACTGATGGCAGACCAGCGCGAAAATAAAATCGTTGTGTCTGTCCGGCAAAAATTTGTATTTAATAAATGGCCCTGTGCGGTAGCCCTGGCCTGCGAAACCGCCGGATGCGATTGCGAGTTTGGAACGCATAAGCTGATAGCCCGCGCCGATGTCCCAGTTGCGCAGTCGTTCGGGATTCACGCCGAGCAGGGAAGCAAGGGCGGGATGTTTTTCAACTTTTGTGCGCAGCCAGCTTGGGCTGCCGTCGATTTTGTTCTGCAATAATACCGAGCTGACTCTCATTCTTTGATAGTCTTCCATACCGAGCCAGAGAACCGGAAAGGCCAGCGCGGCGAGCAGAATTATTACGAGCAGATGTTTGATTTTCGCCCCTGCAATAAACAACATCGACAGCAGCACCGGCATCATCAGCATTACCGTTCCCAAATCAGGCTCAAGGAATATCAGGAACATTGGAAACAGCGTAAGAATAAACGGCGGGATAAGCGAAGTGAGGTTTCGATAATTACTTCGATACCGCAAATGCCAGGCGAGCGCGACGATGTAAGCGAACTTGAAAAACTCCGATGGCTGGAACTGCATCGAGCCGATTACAATCCAGCATCGCGAACCGTGCTTTGCGTTGACGAATGGCATATCTATAAATTTGTCTAAAACGAGCCAGAAAAGCAGGGCGATTGTCGCCCAGTAAATCGCGAAACTCATTGTGCCGAGATTTTTATAGCTGAATGAATTTATTATTATAAAGCCGAGGAATCCGGCGGCGGCGAAGAGGCATTGTTTTTTCCAGAGGCTTGAATAGCCTGCGAACTGCTGCATTTCTGAATTTACGGGGTT
>JBAZTW010000091.1:0-2970 GCA_041661665.1 Phycisphaerae bacterium
TATTGAAAGATTGGCGGCTTTTTTTATGCGCAGAATTGCGACTTCCTGCAACTCGCCTAACTATCGCTACAATCGCTTGTTAAAGAACGACTTACACGCAAAGTAGCTAAGTTTTTGCAAAGCTCTGCCACCCCCAATCCTCTCGACCTGTTAACCCGAAACGCCCCAGATTGGTAAACTCTCAAACTCTCTTATCCGCTGACTAATTGGGTTAAGAATCCTGTCCCGATTGGGGTTGGCGTGAAATAATTTAGTGACTTTGCAACATTCCACTAAAATGATCACACAGTGAATAGTTGGCTGTTATTTCAACCTGAAATGTGCTATCTTAAATATATGATTTCAGAAGATAAGCCAACTGAATATTTTGCTATTTATACACGGCAATCTACCGAATCCCAATTAGCACTGAATTCCTGCACGGTGCAGTTCGAACAATGCATGGAATACGCAAATAAGAAATTACGCCATTGCAAATGGATTGGGCAACGGCTGAATGATGAAGGTGTTTCAGGAGCGACTTTAGACAGGCCATCGCTGGCACAACTACGTGCTCTTATAAATAAAAACCAAGTTCAGCATGTGCTTGTAACCCACATTGATCGGCTTTCAAGACGGTTGACTGACAGCATGATTCTGTTGGAAGAATTTCAGAATGCGGGGGTTCATATATATATGGTGAAAACCCCCGAATTAAACAAAAACGCCAATGGGACATTTCTAACCAATATACTGGCGTCATTTGCACAGTTTGAAAGGGAAATGACGCACGAGCGGATCGCTGAAACCAGAGCATATCTTAAAAAACATGGTAGAAGAATAGCTGGCAGGATACCGTTAGGATATGATGCCGATCCCGTAACAAAACAACTGGTTATCAACAAAGATGAGGCGTTGCAGGTTAAAAATATTTTTGGCATGGCGTTAGACACTGCTCCCACTCAGATTGCCGCTGATATTAATCGTGGCGGTTGGCGTACCAAATCATATAAGTCCAAAAGAACTGGAATGACCACAGGCGGAACTGCCTGGTCGGCACGAAAAATTACTGCGCTTCTTCGAAACCCTGTATATACCGGCAAGTTTGCAGATGGTGAATCCACCAGATCGGGTTGTCATGAAGCAATCATAAGTTCGTTACTATTTGGGATGGTAAAGAAACGACTGGATGCCAGAAGGACCACTGATGAAAAGTCCAGATACAAAATGAATTTCGTGCTGAGAGACAAAATTGTGTGCCCCAATTGTGGAAGAAAACTCTGTACCTATACGGGCCGACGCAAGATTTCAGACAAAGGTGGCGTCATCTATCTCTATTACAAATGCCGTTCCACTGCCAATGGAAAGGCTCCTTGTCCAAGCGTGCAATATTCTGCTTATGGAATCGAAACCATGGTTAGCCAGATACTGGGAGACTCTGTAACATGGCAAGGTCTACGTCGCTACAATACTTCCTTGCCAGATGAGATTGCCGATGTTAGCACCGCATGGAATATGTTGGATGCCCCGGCTCAGAATCGCCTAATGACGTTACTGGTGGAGGAAGTGCGAATAACTAAAGACAAAATGCTGACTGTAAAGCTATGCGAAGATTTTCTGAAAATCCTGGAGCAACACCGCTTTTTGCCAGAACAGCAAGTTAGAATTTAATAATATATAAATACTTATAAACAAAGCACTTACAAACTTATCTTGTTAACCAGTAGATGTCAAAATAGTCAGAGCTTTTTTGAGCTAAGCTGCCTTTTGAAAGATGGACGGCTTTTTTTATGCGCAGAATTGTGGTTTTTGTGAACTCATTTAACTATTGCCACAACAGCTTGTTATGGAATGACTTGTGCACAAAGCTGATGATTAACTCATTCATATTAAAATTTAAAACAGCGGCTCTCCGGTCATTTCCTGGGGTTTTTGCAATTCCATCAATTTCAGCATTGTAGGCATAACATCAGCGAGTTTTCCGCCTGGGCGGAGCTTTATATTTTTATTAAGCTCGTCGAAAATAATCAAAGGCACATCTCCGATGGTATGCGAGGTATATGGATTGCCGTTTTCATCGCACATTTTTTCAAAGTTGCCGTGGTCTGCGGTGATTATCGCCGCTCCGCCGAGCTGTTTCACCTTATCGAGGATTTTGCCGACGCAGGCATCGACCGTTTCTGCGGATTTTATCGCGGCTTCCGTAATGCCGGTATGTCCTACCATATCGGGATTGGCGAAATTGACGATGATTACGTCATATTTTTCGCTGTTGAGTTTTTCCATAACGACATCGCAGACTTCCGGCGCGCTCATTTCGGGTTTTAAGTCATAAGTCCGTATTTTTGGCGATGGCACAATCTGCCGGTCTTCGCCGGGGAAGGGTTTTTCGGTATAATCGTTGAAAAAGAATGTAACGTGCGCGTATTTTTCGGTCTCAGCGCATCTGAACTGCTTTAATCCGAGCTGGCTGAAGTAATCGGCGGCGATATTTTTCATTTTGCCGGTTTTTACGAAAGCCACCGGCGCCGGAATTGTCGCATCGTATTCTGTCATACACAGATAATATGTTTTCGGCCTGACCGTTCGTGTAAAGCCCGCAAAATCGTCGTCAACGAACGCGCGAGTGATTTCTCTGGGTCTGTCGCCGCGGAAGTTGAACATCATTACGCCGTCGCCGTCCTCGATTTTCGCCAGAGGCTCGTCGTTTTCATCGACAATGCAGACCGGCTCAATAAATTCATCGGAGATTTTGTTTTGGTAGCTTTGCTCCATTGCCTCGGCAGCGTTTTTAGCTTTCGCTCCTTTGGCCAGCGTTAGACAATCATAAGCCTTTTGAACTCTGTCCCATCTGCTGTCTCTGTCCATCGCGTAGAATCGTCCCATTATCGAGGCGATTTTGCCTGTGCCGATTTGGGCCATTTTCTTTTCGATGTCGGCCAGATAGCCTTTGCCGCTGTCTGGCGGGGAATCTCTTCCATCGGTGAACGC
>JBAZTW010000092.1:0-2869 GCA_041661665.1 Phycisphaerae bacterium
AGTCAGTGTATTTTATCAGCAATTCCGAATGAAAAATAGTTCGCGCTGATTCGACCGATGTTTAGAAGGCGGCAACAGGTTTTTATTCGCGATCGCGTCATTTTCAGCCATAATTGCCATTTTTTTAAGTCTTACTGCTTCAAAATAAAAAAAACCTCATCCGCATAATTCCGGCAAAAACTTTGCTTTTTCTTTAAAAACAAGCTTGATTGCGCATCTTTTCCGGCTATATTGTATTTGAAGCGTTGTTGCTTCAAATATAAAAAAAATAAAACAAAGGGTGAAAGAAATGAGACAGGTATCGGTTGCCATGCTGGAAAAGCAGATGCAGGCAAGAATCGCAAAACTCGGTCAGAGCAAACCGTTCATCATCGGTTCGCTGGTGGAGAGCAGAAGGAAATGCGGGGTCAAGAGCTGCGCCTGCGCGAATGGCGGGGAGCTGCATGCGGCGTGGATTCTGACCAAGAACTCCGGCGGCAAAACAAAATCGGTTTATGTGCCGGTGTCCATGGTGAAGGAAGTGGGGAAGTGGACGAAAGAGTACAAAAAGGTCAAGGAACTGCTCAAAGAGATAGACGCTTTCGGCGAACAGATAATCGCCGCGTCAAAGCAGCGCAAAAAAGCTCAGGCCCGCAAATCCGGAGAGGTCAAATGAGTAGAAAAAAAACTCCGGAGCATTAATTTCAGCGAATACTCCCGCAGCTGCGGGGAAAGCGCGCTGATCGCGCTGCGGCACTATTTCCCGCAGCTTCCCGGGTGGTTCGAATCCATTCCTGATTTCCGCCAGCCGGGGAAAATAGTGTATTCCGGCGATTTTCTCTGCCATCTTGCGCTGTGGCAGAGGATTTCCGGAATTGAATCCAACAACAAATTTGAAAGCGAACTGGAGCAGTCGGAAAATCTTCCGCGCAACCTCAAGGCATATCTCGGGCGGGAGATTCCGGAGCTTCCCGGCATCGACGCCATATGCTATTTCATGCAGGGACTGCCTCCGGAGCATCTGCAGAAAATCATCGACAATATGATTCACTCCCTGAACCGGAAGAAATTTCTGGACTCCTTGAAAACGGATGACGATTACATTCTGCTCGGAGTGGACGGGGTCCAGGCTTTCTCGTCCGGCCGCCCGCTGAAGCACTCCACGCATAAAACCCATGGAAACGGCAGAACGACGTATCATAAATACTTTCTGGAAGCAAAAATTGTTTCCAGGCAGGGCATTGTGCTTTCGGTGCATACGGAACCGGTTGAAAACCCTGACGGCGAGTTTGACAAGCAGGACTGCGAGACCAAGGCATTCAAGCGGCTGGCTCAGGCTGTCGCCAGAAAGCATCCGCATATGAAATTCTTCATTCTGCTTGATTCCCTTTACTGCAATGAGCCGGTCATTAATATCTGCCGGAGCCATGGCTGGGGCTGCTCCGTCACTTTCAAAGGCGCGAGCCAGAACCGCCCGCTGATGGACGAATTCATTGAAGGAATCAACAGCGGCCGGAAAAACCGCAAAACCATTGAACTGAAGCAGAATTCCCGCTCCAGCCTGAAAATAGAACTGAAATGGTGCAATAACGCGTCTCACCGCTTTGGCGGAAAAGAAGTCACAGGACTTAATTATATTGAAGGGGTTATCACCAGAAAACATGCGGACGGCAGGGAGACAGTCTTTAAAATGGCATACATCACCAGCATGGAAATTTCCATGCTGAACGCCCTCGACGTCTTCAATACCTGCCGGGAAAGATGGAAAATCGAGAATCAGGGGTTCAATTTCCAGAAGAACAGCGGTTTGAATATCGGCCACAATTTCTGCTCAAAAGGATACGCGGCGTTCAACTACTATTTGTTTGCTCAAATGGCGCATACCATTCTGCAACTGACCTGCCTGACCGACATTGTCAAGCACTGGAGAAAAAAGCAGGGTTTAGAAGAGGACACGGCAAAAAACACCCTGCTGAAGTTATTCCGCACATTCAAAAGAATATTTGAAAAAACTAAACTTGATCTCTTCGAGAAAGTCATGAATCTGTATGAATTCGAGGATTTGAGAATACGCATTCAGACGTGATAGCAGTCTGCCGTACGGAATCCGCTCATTAACATGTAACCTCTTAACTCGTTTCAGACAACTAAAACCTTTTTCCGTCCTCATACGCGGGCGCGGATACCTCATTCCAAGATTTCTGACATATGGCAATTTGAAATGCAGATGTAATTTCATTCGGAATTGCTGGCAATGTCCCGCTTTTTTATGATAAGTCTGCGATAATATATTGCATTTTGCGATATATTGCGATATAATTAATTATTATACTCTGCACGGCGGAAAAAACAACCACAACTATAGAGGTCTATTATGTTGGCTCTCGTGAGAAAGCCCCGTACTGAAATATCGCTCCACGGAGCCGGTACCAGTCAGGTCCTTGAATTTCTGCGTAAGCAGTTTATAGTTGAAATTCTTGATGTTGACACCAGCAGCGTTGAAGATGACGGCGATGAACTGGTTGATATCAGGGACACTGATTTCTGGAAGCAGAACAAACACATGGTGCTTGCCGGATACCGCCATAAAATCAATATTACGCAAAAAGAACTGGCCGCGCGCTCCGGCATGTGTCAGACGGTAATCAGCGAACTTGAAAGCGGTCGCCGGCCGATGACGCTCAAAGCAGCCACCAGGCTGGCAAAAGCACTGAATACCACGCCAGAACGTTTGATGCCGTAGAAGTTATTTATTCCAGGCTTGGGGTGCCCAAATTTTTAAGGCATCTCAAGGCATCCCGACATGCTTTGACCGTTCGGGGAGAATCTCTCCCATTCCTGGCGGTTATCTGCCCGGCTATTGCGGAACTGCAGAATAAACGCCGTACTG
>JBAZTW010000093.1:0-2819 GCA_041661665.1 Phycisphaerae bacterium
AGGATTTTCTAATTTCGGGGTGTAGCTCAGTTTGGCTAGAGCGCCTGGTTTGGGACCAGGAGGCCGTAGGTTCGAATCCTATCACCCCGATTGCTGTTATTTGCGTAGAATCGGTATATTATCAGCAAAGACGATTATCTTGAACTTCTCCGCAAAAATGGTTTTTATTCTCAAAGGATACAAAGGCATTTATTCGGATAGTTCCGCCTGAAGAAAAAATACCAAAAAAAAGCCCTGCGGGATACACAGGGCTTTTTTTGCAGAAATTATGTATTCTATTTACGGCTGACAAGTTGCAGTATGCGATTAAGAATAAGCGTGTGCATGTTTGTATTTTTCAGAGTCTGTTTTCCGGTCAGGTCGATGCTGTCGGCTTTTCTGTTGACTTCCTTAATCAGCTTGTTGTTCTCAATGTCAACTCTAAGGCATTTCTGAGCATCTGTAGGCTGTGGCCTGACTATCCTGACAACCTTCTGAGTCATAACCTTTAAGCCAGCAGAATCTGTTATTGTGCAGCTAAGCAGATAATCTCCAGGCACAGCGAAAAACTCCGGAGCCTTGGGAGCAACTTCATCGTCAACAATTGCATTAGGGTCAATATTGTTCGGTTCAGGCACATCCGGTTGAACGAGTCGTACATAACAGTTTGACAGCAATCCTCTGCTGTGAGCAACAATAATTCCATTGCCAAACAATGGTAGCAGAATAGCTCTTTCCGGCTCGGCAGGGCCTGGATTGAGTTTTGTAAGTCTTGCAGTGCCGACGAAATTAGGAATTACATTCTGGTTTGCATCTGCTGTCTGGGGAATAATAACATCTTCGGTCAAAGCAGGGATAAACGGCTTTATGCGTATCGGCACAGCTCCTTCATTGCAGATGAATAAGCCTATCCGCATAACAGAACCGTCGGGATACAAATCTCTGTCGGTTGTAACATCCGCATACCAGCCGAAGGCGACAGAGCAGCTCAAGACCACAAGAAGCATTATTTTGAGCAATTTCGTTTGTACATGTTCCATGATTAATTCTCCTTAAAACCTGTGTAATCATTCATGGGTATTTTTAAAGTATCCGGCAACACACCAAATACAAAACACCCACTTTTTAGTTAAATATACCATTTTTTTTCAAAACAGAGTTCTATGCCCAACTGATGTGTATAGACGAACATCACAGATTATTTATTGCATTAATTCAGGATTTTGGTGCGGATGGGAATTGTAAAAACTATCTGAGGCAAAAGCAGGTTAGTAATGTTTTAATTAGCAACTGTTGCTAATTTGGTTTTCTTTTAAACAAAAAAAAAGCCTATCGCCGACAGGCGATTCGACTACTGATAACCGATAACTGCGTTTCTGTTTTCTACAAAAACTCATCAAAACTGATTAAAAACAACAAAAAATCCGTGAAAATCCGTGAAATCCGCGTCAAAACTTTCAATTTTTTGAAGAAATTTAACAAAATTTGCAAAAAACTTGCGCGTTTTTATCGATTTTCGGCCAAACGCGCAAGCGATTTTCGATTAAAAGAAGGATAAATCTTTACCACTATTTGTCGAAAATCTCATCGGCCATCAGGCCGATTCCTCAATTATTCATTATCCATTATTCATTATTCATTATTCACTTTTTATTATATACTTACAGTCAAACAATAACAGGAAGGCAAAATTATGGCACGAGAACGATTACACAAAATATTGGCTGGATGGGGCGTGGATTCACGTCGAAACTGCGAACAGCTCATTTTGGGCGGTGCCGTCAAGGTCAACGGCAAAATTATCGATACCCTGCCTGCCTTTGCTGACCCGAAAATCGACATTATTACCGTCGCCGGACGGAAAATCAGGCCTGAAAACAAGGTTTATTACCTTTTAAACAAGCCAAAGGGCTTCCTCTGTACGAACAACGACCCCGCAGGTCGGAAAAAGGCGATTGACCTTGTCCCGCCGGGCGGGCGGATTTTCTGCGTAGGCAGATTAGATGCTGACACAACCGGCGCGATAATCCTGACCAACGATACCGCCCTTGCGGACATCGTAACGCACCCACGTCACGAATTACCAAAGACTTATATCGTAACCATAAAGGGCAAAGTAAGTACCGAAGCGGTTGAACAAATGAAAAAGGGAGTTTGGCTGTCCGATGGCAAGGCTGTGCCTGGGAAGGTCAAGATTATAAAGGCTCAAGCCGCCGAGAGTATACTTGAGATAAAAATTTCGCAGAGCCTGAACCGCGAA
This sequence comes from Phycisphaerae bacterium, assembly GCA_041661665.1. Lineage (GTDB taxonomy): Bacteria > Planctomycetota > Phycisphaerae > Sedimentisphaerales > UBA12454 > GWC2-45-44. The sequence continues at coordinate 2,240 of JBAZTW010000093.1, forward strand.
ATTCGGCGAATAATGGCGAAATTCGGCTATAAAGTAACCGCGTTAAAGCGGTTAGCTATCGGCAAAATATCGACTTATAAGCTTGGCATAGGCAAATTCCGCCCGCTAACTAAGGGCGAAATTGACTATTTGAAAAAAGAGTAGAAAATTTTCCCCTTCTTTCCTAAAATATCCTTTTTAAATACAGAAGAATTGCTAAACTTTAGGCCGATAATACATTAGAGTATCGTTAAATTGTGGATATTCACCGGAGATTATTGCATTGAGACTTGAAAAGATTGTTTTGGACGGATTCAAAAGTTTTGCCGACAGGACGGAGTTCACCTTTAATCAGCAGATTACCGCTATTGTCGGGCCGAACGGCTGCGGAAAAAGTAATGTAGTTGACGCTCTGAAATGGGTATTGGGCGAGCAGAGCACCAAAAGTCTGCGTTCAGGCCAGATGGCCGATGTGATATTCAGCGGCTCGGCCGCACGCAAACCGATGGGTATGGCGCAAGTTAGTCTGCATTTTTCTCAAGCCTCCTCCCTCGGCCTCGAGCAGGACGATTTAGAAATCACGCGCAGGTTGTATCGCAAC
>JBAZTW010000094.1:0-2750 GCA_041661665.1 Phycisphaerae bacterium
GTTTTGGATAATCTCTCAGCCCATAAAAGTCAGCAGGTTCGGGAGTTGATAGAATCTGTTGGAGCCGAACTATGGTATTTGCCGCCATATTCGCCAGACCTTAACCCGATAGAAAAGATGTGGAGCAAAGTTAAGTCTATTTTACGAACACTCAAGACCAGAACAAAAGAGGCATTGATAGATGCTATTGCAGAGGCACTTGAGAGGGTAACCGCCAGCGATGCGAAAGGATGGTTCGAATCATGTGGTTATATCTTTTCTTGAATTGCTATAGGAAATATTTGGAAATTTGGATGTTGCTTTCGATACTGTCAGTGTCGTAAAAATTTTTTGAAATTATTAGCAGGTGCAGATACAGACGAAAAAACCTAAGTATATCAGCACAATGCTGGCAACCAAAAGTATCCAGGGATATATTTTTACAATCGCAGCCGTGTCTGCCATCTTGTCCATAATTTTAGAAACCGTATCCGGCAGGACGAGCATTATCATTCCCTTGACAAACAATGCCCAACCGAAGATTTGCATCAGCAAAGGCATCTTTGTTCCCCGCAGGGAAAAACCGGTAATGATGTACAAGATGCCGACAATGTAAATGTCAGCGAAACTGGCGGAAAATGATTTCAGCATTTTTTTGAAATTGCCGCTCTTGACAACTCCGCCCAAGCCGAATGCAAAAATCACAATTCCTATAATCTTAACAAGAAACGCTATGCACATAACAGTATCCTTTCAAAAAACATATGGTTATATGACTCCAAAATCGGCAATGTTGTTACAGGAAAAATTAAATTTTTTATAAAACCGCATTTTTGATACTGAAAACACGAAAAAAGGCTGATACTTTTAATCAGCCTTTAATTTTTATATCCTATTTTTTCTCTGTGCCTCTGCCTGTCGCGGCGAAGTCAAAGACGAAGCCGGATGGTGAAATTTTTAATCAGAATTTACACCAAGTTTTTCTGCGATGCTGTCGAATTCATCGAGCGAATAGTATTCGATAATAATTTTCCCCCTGCTGCCCTTCTTGCCCGCGATGATTTTTACGTTCGTGCCAAGCCGGCCTCTGATTTTGGATTCGAGGTCTTTTATGTGAGCAGGTTTTTCGATAACTGCTTTTGCGGTAGCGTTGTCTTTTTGTGTCAGAGCGATTCTAACTAACCGTTCAACTTCGCGAACACTCAACCGCCCTGCCAGTGCGCGATTGGCAAGTTTCTTTTTCAAGTCCTCTGTCGGCAGCGCAAGTATCGCTCTTGCATGTCCCATACTCAAAGAGCCATCGGTAAGCATTTGTTTTATTTCGTTCGGCAGGCTCAATAGGCGAATATGGTTGGCGATTACCGAGCGGTCTTCGCCGAGTTTTTGAGCGGCCTGCTCTTGTGTAAGACTGAAGGTTTCGAGAAATTTTTGGTACGCCCCCGCCCTTTCCATCGGATTCAAATCAGCGCGATGAATATTTTCAATCAACGCCAGCGAAAGCATTTCCGAATCGCTGGTCGGACGAACCATCGCAGGCACTTTGTCAAGCCCCGCTAACTGGGCAGCTCTGAACCGTCGCTCCCCTGCTATGATTTCATATTTATTAGCACCCTTCTGGCGAACGATAATCGGCTGAATAATTCCATTTTCTCTTATAGAATTAGACAGGTCTTTAAGCTGGTCATCGTTCCAGGTTTGGCGGGGCTGGAATGGATTCGGCACAATTTCGCTGACCGCTATTTCCGCTCTGCTCTTTTGTAAGTCCTTGTCAATAGGAAGGTTATGTTTATTTTCTGCGGCGGGCATACTGGACAACTCTTGTCCGATATTGATTATGGAACCCATTAGAGATTCCAGTCCCCTGCCGAGATGTTTTGGCTTATCTTTTTTTGGAGCGTTCATTTTAAAATCCTTTCTTATAAGGTTTGTTCTTCCCTGTAAAAAATCTAATCAACAAAATATCAAATTATTTTTTAATTGCCAGTGAAATTTGTTTCAAAATGTTTCACGTGAAACAAAAGAATAATCAGTAGCCAGTAGTAAATAGCCAATAGAAATGGGAATCGCCTTTGGCGAAACAAATTTCTACTGGCTACTTGCTATTGGCTAATAGCGACTATTTTGTTCCACGTGAAACAGGCCTGAAGGGGGCGATTTGTGGCTTAAAACACTGTTTAGCCGCCCTTTTGGCCTAAAAATGGGCTAAAAGGGCGTATTTAACAGATAAAAATAAAATTTGAAAACTAAAGCAGAAGGTAAAAACCAAAATCAAATATCAAAAATTAAATATCAAAAATACAAATAAAAATTAAAAAATATATAGCAACGAAAGAATATGAAAGTTAATATAAATTTTAAAAAATGACCATATTACATAATTTAGTTTTATATATAACATACAATTACGGTAAATTTGCTATGCAAATTTGATAGAAAAATTATTAGACAGAAACACAGTTATCAGTTATCAGTTATCAGTATAAATCTTTTTGATTTTTAATTTTCTTAAGGAGTAAGAATATGATAACGCCACTTGAACAGTACGACCCGCAGATGTTTGAACTCCTGCGGCAGGAAGCGGCAAGGCAGAGCGGCTGCATTCGCCTGATTCCATCGGAAAACTATGTCTCTAAAGCAGTTATGGCTGCGACAGGAAGCTGTCTGACCAATAAATACGCCGAGGGTTATCCCGGCAAAAGATATTACGAAGGCCAGCAGATAACTGACCTTGTCGAATCAATCGCGCTCGAAAGGGCGATTAAACTTTTCAA
>JBAZTW010000095.1:0-2632 GCA_041661665.1 Phycisphaerae bacterium
CAGTTGCTTCGGGCTTTTTGTTTTAAGGGGTATTTAAATGAACCTAGAAAAACAGCTCGAAGAATACATTCTCAGCGAAGCAAAAAAACTAATAAAACGCCATCATGATTATCATAATCTGCTTCATACTGAACATGAGCGAACGAAAAAAAGAATCAAAGACGTACCAAATAAGGTAGTTAAAACACCTGATGAATGGAAATTGGACAAGAAACATAACCCTTTTTATGTTCGTTCTCATGCTAAAAGCATCGCAAAGTCAATTGCCAGAAAAATAGCAGTGAGTACATACGCTCCTCATGAACCCTCGAAAAAGTCCATTCCAAAATCAGGTGGAGGTACAAGAGAAGTAACAATTTACCAAATACCCGATGCAGCAGTATCACGACTTTTCTACTCTAGATTATTAGCAAAAAATAAGCACCGTTTTAGCTCGTTTTCGTATGCGTACCGAAACGATAGAAATGTTCACTTTGCAATACAAGATATCGCCGTGGATATTTCTCAGGATGCAAGGATGTTTATTGCCGAGTTTGATTTTTCTGATTTTTTTGGATCAATCAACCATGAGTATCTGTTCAAACAGTTCAACGTTAATGGTTTTTTTATCAGCGACGAAGAAGAGAAAATTATTCGCGCCTTTCTAAAAACACGAGAGAGAGGAATACCTCAAGGTACTTCAATATCGCTTTTTCTTGCCAATCTAGTTTGCTGGAAACTAGATAAGTCTTTCGAAAAGGCTGGTCTCAAGTTTGCGCGGTATGCCGATGATACGGTAGTTTGGAGCCCTGATTACGCCGCAATTTGCAAGTCATTCACACTTATTGACTTTTTCTCCAGAGAGGCTGGAGTGTCTATCAACGCAAAAAAATCAGATGGAATTAGCTTATTAGCAAGAGAGGGCCTTCCCACTGAAATTACTTCCAAAAGAGAATTTAGCTTCCTTGGATATTCAATAGCTGTTTCAAAGGTGTCAATTAAAGAAAAATCCGAAAAACGAATAAAGAAGCAAATTTCATATCTTCTTTATAAAAATTTGATACAGCCGATTAGGAAAAAACCGCTTAAAGGACTAGTCATTCCAGCAAATAATAGAGATATAGCTTTGTTGAGTGCAATGATGCAGGTTAGGAGATATTTATACGGTGGCCTGTCGCACCGTGAAATGGCCGACTATTTGCGTGGTAGACAAAGGCAGCTTTATTTCAAAGGTGTAATGAGTTTTTATCCATTAATCACTGATGAGGATCAACTAAAAAGGCTAGACGGCTGGCTTCTTTCTGTGATTCACCGCTGTGTTCAAAAAAGATCAGCCCTACTTTTATCGCATGGATTTGATCGACGACATTCATTTCCGTTTTCCGTTCCTCGTGAAAAGATAGTGAAACAGTATCGCAGCAAAATAATTTTCGGCAAGCCATTGTTAGAAATTCCTAGCTTTATGTTGATTTATAAAGCCCTGCAACATGGGTTGAAAGAGTCTGGTATAGAGCGAGTAATGAATCCTCATGCTGCAAACTATGATTACTAGAATGCTTACGTAACTTGGATTATTTGCGATGTTATGACTATGCCGCTTCCCAAGCAGATGCTTGCCATTGAAATTGAAAACGGAGCCTTAAAACCGGTTCAACGCGCCATTCCAACGCCATCGGCCAATCAAGTATTAATTAAGGTCGCCGCAGCCGGTGTCAATCGCCCCGACGTAATGCAGTGCAAAGGCCTATATCCGCCCCCACCCGGCGCATCGGATATTCCGGGGCTTGAAGTTGCCGGAACCATTCAGGCATTGGGCAACAACATCGATCATTTGAATTTAGGTGACCGAGTCTGCGCACTGGTGACCGGCGGCGGTTATGCCGAATATTGCTTGGCCTCGGCGGCGTTATGTCTGCCCGTGCCGGAAAATCTGTCTTTTACCCAAGCCGCAGCATTACCGGAAACTTTTTTTACCGTCTGGAGCAATGTCTTCGACCGCGCCCAATTACGGCCCGGCGAAACGCTGCTGGTGCATGGCGGCGCCAGCGGCATAGGCACGACGGCTATACAACTGGCCAAGGCCTTTAACGCCAAGGTCATAGTCACCGCTGGCTCAAAAGCCAAATGCGAGTTCTGCCTGCTGCTCGGCGCCGATGCCGCGATCAACTACAAGGAACAGGATTTTGTCGAAGAGATCAAGCGCCTTACCGACAACCAAGGCGTCGATGTTATCCTGGACATGATCGGCGGCGACTATTTCCCGCGCAATCTAAAATGCATGAGCGATGATGCCCGGCTGGTGCAAATCGCGATTCAAAGCGGCCCGAAAGCCGAAATAAACCTGTTGCCGGTCATGCTTAAGCGGCTGACTATCACCGGCTCCACCTTAAGAGCCAGAGACGACGCCTTTAAAGCCGGAATCGCAGGCAAACTGCTCGAAAAAGTCTGGCCTTTACTGGAATCCGGTAAAATCAAACCGGTTATACATTCAACTTTTGCGCTCACCGATGCCGCAAAAGCCCATCAACTCATGGAAAGCAGCCAACACATCGGCAAAATCATCTTAACGGTATAAAACTATGACTTACACAACGCTCATTTCCGCACAGACACTCCATCAACAACTTAATAGTCCCGACTGGATCATCATTGA
>JBAZTW010000096.1:0-2553 GCA_041661665.1 Phycisphaerae bacterium
GCGGTTAGCGGCTACTGTCAATATTCTGGTTTGACCAGCTTTTACAACAAAGGTATCGCCAATAGTGGCTTGGTGATCAGAATTCAAAGTCTTTTTAAGACCTATTTGCTGACCAGCTTCGTCCAATAATATAACGCCTTCGATAGCGGCATCAGCGCCGAGGCCAGTTCTCTCAACTAAGAGGGAGCTGACTGAGACATCTGAAGTACCGGCTGTCAAAGCAACTTTAGTGAACGGGATTCTTGTTGCAGAATCAGGAGCAATTGTAGAAACAGGCTGAGAAGCGGCCAAAGCCACTGTCAAACCAGCTCCTGTTACAACTGTGCCTGTAGTACCTGTACCAGTTGTGCCGGTACCGGTTGTGCCAGTGCCAGTGGAAGCAGATCCCATAGCGGATAATTTAGCCCTTGTCTTGGCGCCGAAATATCCAGCAGCCGGGGAGATTCCCTGAGCAGCTTGCATTTTAGCGAGAGCGGCTTTAGTAGCGTTGCCGAAATATTCGGTTTCGTTACCAACAGAACCGGCTCCGCTTGCGGACACTGCATAGCCATTAGCGTTCAAGAATTGCTGCAAAGCTTTTACAGAAGCTCCTTTAGAACCAACGGTGAGGTCGCTGGAAGACAAAAGGGAAGCTGGAACTGTAGAAGACACAGCTGTTCCGGAAGTACCAATTTGGCTTTGCAAAGCCGAAATTTGCGCTAACAAAAGTGTGATTTGGGCTTGCAATTCGGCAGCGGTAGCACCGTGCACGGTTGCAGGAACCAAAGAAGCAACTCCTGAAAGCGACAAAACTGTGGTCATAGCGACAACAGTAATTGAAACTTTATTAATTAATTTACTCATGTTTATTTTTAATTTGACTTTCTTTTTGAACGAATTTCAGTCGACGAAATTTTTTGCTGTTCAAGAAGAATTATTTTACTTTTTATTCTTTTCTTTCTAAAAAATTATCCTTTGACCGCTCTCTTCATATCCGTAGACATAAGAGATCGACCTGTGCAGCTTCAAAATAATTTTCTCGGTATCTTTACCCTTACGCTTTTATTTTATTAAAAGCGCTAGTGGGTTTGTTTCGGCGGAAGATCCGCCTGACACCCCCACGCCGATTGCAGTATGCGAATATTTTTGAAGTCGAGTGAGGATGACTTCGTATCGCATTACGGCAATGGGTGTGGGGGAAAAAATTTATTAACCTATGAAAGAAAAATCTCGCTTTTTAGGGCGAGACTGAATGCACCGAATATGAACTTAAAAATAAGTTTTTAATTCGGAAGATTCAGCCTCACACTAAATCTTCTTCAATTGACTGCTATATAAAGGAAAAATCTCACCTTTTAGAGTGAGACTGAATATACCAAACATGAGAACCTAAAACATAAGTTTTAAGTCCGTTGGAAGATTCAGCCTCACACCAAATCTTATACTAATTATAGCCTTTATTTTTCAAATCCGCAAAACTCATAAATTGTTGATAACCATATACGAGCAATGCTTACTAAATATAACGAAATCAGAGGGATTTTATTACAGTCATTATTCTATTGTTTAAGGACCGATAAAGAGCTGCTAATTCGATGTTTTTCCGGCCAACTTAGGGATTCTGTCCTTTTGGAGAATAACTGGTTCCGGGACCGCTGCTGCCTATCTTTTCTATCGCTCCCTGATCGCACAATTTTTGAAGGTCATATCTCAATGTTCTTTCGCTCACTCCTGGAAACTGGCTCACCAGATCTTTAACATTGGCCTTGCCGGATTGCCGAATTTTTTCGGATATAAGGTTCTGCCTGACCGTTCGGTTGCCGAACTCATCCCTGACTTGCTGCGTGATCCCATTCTGAAATTTTCTGATGATCGACTGGCAGGCTTGGATGGAATCCTTTGCCGTTTCGCTTTTTAAATTATCAAAGTCCCCTACCACCCCGCTATTATCTTTCGAATAAGCTCTTTCCACTATTTCTTTTTCATTATCAATGTTCGCAAAATCTTTTGATCCGGAAACTTTAACATTTTCTGTCGCCTGAACGGTTGCCGAACTTTGCATTGCCGAATTAACTGATCGCTGAATTGCCGAACTGGCCGGCTGAGCGATCACCGCAGGCGGCATTGAGAATATGCTTTCCAAATTTAATTCCTGTTTTGCAAATTGGTTTGCCGAATTAGCTTTGCCGAATTCCGAATTATTTTCCATTGCCGAACTCCCCTCAGCCCATTGCCGAATTGCCGAATTAAAGGCGTCCAGCTCTCTTATCAGAATATTCGAGTTAACCGTTTCTATTTCATAAAGCGAATGCGCTATTCTGACCAAAACATCCAAAGCGGAGAGATCTTTAAAAACTTTTACCAAAGACACCTTGTCCGAAGCATCTTCTCCCGCCACAGCCACGTTCTCCAGAAATTCAAAACTCAGTCTTTCCAGCCGGCTCCTCAGATCTTCTCTTTTAATATAAAAAGACACTCGGTTAAGAGCGTATGAAATTTCGCGGGCTTTCTTTTTCAAAAATTCGGAAGTAATCGCTGTCATTTAAAATCAACCCTCCGTCTCCGCCGGCTGGC
>JBAZTW010000097.1:0-2550 GCA_041661665.1 Phycisphaerae bacterium
TGAATCTGCTGCAATCTTGCTTTTTTAAGCTCGTTTAGGCCGTCTAAAAGCAGGTTTGACAGCTTTATAATATTTTTTTGCTTTTTCATAAAATTTTCCTTGCGCAAAAAAAGACCTCTGCCTATAATGAATACAGACAGAGGCCTTATGGTTAATATTGATTGTTGCGTGGCCTGTTACACTATAACAGGTCGCGCGCCCTCAATTTTCGTTGGGGTTATTGTGACACGGTCGCCATCCTGCAAGATATAATCTTTTGGAACAGGCTGACGGTTGACACGAATCAGGTAATCAGACGATTCTCTGCCTTCCATCTTGATAGTGAAAAACTGTTCAACTGTTGTTCCTTCTGCAACTGTTACATAATCAGCAAATCCGGCCCCGTCGTTGTTTACAAATAATATTCTCATTGTAATTTTCCTTTCGATACTTTTTTAATAGTCTTTTTTGTTTCAATACATTTTTTTACAGTCTGTCAGCAATAATACTGAGGCGGACTGCGCGCATAGAATATCTTCTTTCGCATAATGTTTCCTTTCGTTTGAAAATTTTAGAGATTTGTATTTACGATTGATTTGTTACAACGCTGGTGTATTTAGCGATAGCATCTTTTGCCTGCTGTATTTCCTCAACATCGCCAAGATTTACCTGATTATCCAACCGGTAGAGTAAATCCATCGTATAAGAGGTTAGTACCTTGCAGGCTTCCAGTAGCTCTGCCGCCGAACGGGTAATTCCGGTTGTCATCAATTCATCCGGCAGTTCTGCAATGCTATGCAACGTAATTTGCGTCTTTATCCATTCATCAAGAGTAGTTTTTCGAACGTTCTTGATCCTCAGCCTGATACAGCCGCCGACAAATTCAAACTCGTCAGGATTGTCAGTGTTATGTTCCCGCAGCTGGTCGCCATCATCATACCACTGTCGAAAATAATCTCTGGCTATCTGCCGGGCATGCTTGATGTTCCTGGCGGCAAGCAACTCACTTTGAGAGTATTCCTGCTCGCCATTGTATTCCGTTGCCTGTACTTCATAAATTTTCCTGGCGGTATTAATTTTTTGTTTGGTTTTGGTCATGATTTTACTCTTTCAAAATTTACATGGTTTCTGATTTTTGGTTACGATGTGTTCTTATTGTGCCACCCTGCACGCATCCAGACATGGTTCACTGCAAAATAAAAGACCTTTCCATTTAATGGAGTCTGTCTCTATATCCTTTCCACACCAGTTGCATTTGCGGGCAGCTTCTTTGGCAGTTTCCATATCAATAATCTGCGGGTCTTCGCTGTTGATGTCATTAAAAGCAATCAGACGGAGCTTGCCCTGCCATATCTCAATTCCAATGGGAAATCCTTCATCATCGGCAGCACATTTCTCACCATAGCCTTTAGGCTGAATCCAGACTTTACCGCCCTCGGATAAGATATTTACATCTATCTCAACAGGGGCGGCATCAGAGCATTGTTCTTTTATAGTGATTGTATAAGTTTTTTCAGACATAAATTTTCCCTTTCCTTATAAACTGAATTCTTTCTGGTTCTCGTCTGCCCATTGAAGACTGTCTAATTTGCAGTCAGGGCAGAACTCATCTCCCAATTGAACTAATCCTGTAAACTCACAGTCCGGATTAGTGCACTCTACGAAATCGAAGTCAATAGCATCCGGCCATAAATCACGGGCAGCGCTTATCATTTCATCTGAGATTTTTGTTAACTTTTTCATATTTGTCTCCTGTGAATGAGTTGATTTGACGTGTTACCATCCATTACGCTCCGTATCTAAATGAATAACAGACCGCAATGTTGCTATTTGCTTATTTGTGTAATTCATTTGCTTTAGATACTCTACTATCAGCCTGTTTCCAGGTGCTTTTTCATTGTCCGCAAATTCACACAACATCGTTTCTGAAAACAGTTTTTCCAATTCCTGCAATGTTTTAATTGTTTCCACTATTTTTACCTCACTTTCAATAAAAAGAGACATCTGTCTGCACATAGACAAACAGATGTCTTGTTAATCAACTTTTAAGACAACACCAATACCTTCTCTGCCTTATGTCACAGTTTCATATTGAATGGCTGATACTTGTGGTCAGGCGGATTTATCTTGTTGCCATTGGCATCTTCATAATCCACCTGGTCGCCGGCAATAAATTCCTGCTCTGTGCATACAAATTCACCGGCAGAGTTTTTCGCATAGGTTTGGGTTACAAAACCAATTGTAATCTTTGTGAACTTTTCCATAGTGCTACCTCACTTTCTTTACGCAACTTCTTCTTTTTTTAATAAATGAGTCTTTAGTATCTCATCCAATACAAACCCAACGGTATTTATTACCGCAAGGCAAGCCCGCTCGATTGTCTTTTGGGATTTCTCGGCATAGCTTTTTACGTACTCATACGAAAACCCAAGATTAGCTTCAGGGCAGTACATCTGAGCAAGTGTTGCCGCAGTAAGTTCCGCGACTATCTCCTGGCCTGGTGCCTGGCCGCCGGCAAGCTTGCCTTCGATGCGTTCGTGTGCGGCATGGGCAAGCTCGTGGAAAAACACC
>JBAZTW010000098.1:0-2529 GCA_041661665.1 Phycisphaerae bacterium
GCTCATGTTTATTGAAGGGATTTGAACATGAGCAAAGTAAAAGATATTGCCAACGACGACCATCAATTCTGGCGTTTGGTAATTGAGTCACAAGCAGCAAGCGGATTAAGTGTTAACAGGTTTTGCGAGAAGGAGGGCATAAGTCCATCATCATTTTACCAGTGGCGAAAAAAGCTGGAGCAAAAATCAGATAACTTGGTTAATGCTAATGATGCCGGCTCATCTGTTGAGCCCGAATTTATACCTTTGGGTCAGATACATACAAACTCAAATGAATTATGCGTAACCTTTCCGGGCGGTATTTATGTGAATGCTTCAAATAGCTGCAACATAAAACTGCTTTGTGAAACAGTGCGTACTATATGTGAGCAGCAATGCTGAGTTTTCCATCGGCTGTAAAGATATATCTGTGCTCAGAGCCCGCGGATATGCGTCGCAGTTTTGACGGCCTGGCGATGATGGTAAAAAATATTATTCGTCAGAATCCGTTGAGCGGTCATATATTTGTATTCGTCAACCACAAAGGCGACAGGTTGAAGTTATTGTACTGGGATCGTGACGGCCTGGCTATATGGTATAAGCGATTGGAAAAAGGCGTATTCACACTGCCGCAGATAAACGAAAATAATTATGTTATCGAACATCGTCAGCTTGCAATGATACTCGAAGGAGTTGATATTTCTTCGGTTCGTTTCAAAAAAAGATTTGCATTAAAAAATATTTGATATTTTTTGATTTTATGTATTGACATTCTTGTTTGCTCGCGCTAAAAGTATTTTATGAAAAGCGCAGATATAACAACAACATTACCTCAAAACATTTCAATTTGTCATCAGCTTATTTCTGAGCTTCTCGGTACAGTTGAGAGTTACAAGAAAACAGTTGCCTCGCTTGAGCATCGTTTGGATTTGCTTTTAAGGAGCAGATACGGGATCAAATCCGAGAAAATAAATATAGATGAATTGCTGCCGGGCATCAGAGAGTTATTTGAGCGGCAGAATGTCGAAGTCAAACCAGTTGCGCCTATAAAGACAGAAACAATCACTTATGAGAGAAAAGCTGCCGGTCACAGCAGGAATGAAATACCCGCCCATCTGCCCAGGCAGCAGAAGATTTATGATATTGATGAATCACAGAAGATTTGCACCTGCTGCGGGGAAAAATTAGAGCGTATAGGTGAGGACAAAACAGAGCAGTTAAATTACAAGCCCGCATCATTATATGTATTGGAGCACATAAGGTACAAATATGCATGCAAACACTGTCAGGAGTCAATAATAACGGCAGATAAAAACACTTATGAGCCGATAGAGAAGGGTCTTGCCGGAGCAGGCTTATTATCACAGGTGATCGTAAGCAAATACGCAGACCACTGCCCGTTGTATCGCATGGAGGACATATTTAGCCGCCACAGAGTAAAGATATCACGCTCGACGATGTGCGACTGGATGGCTCAAAGCGCTGAAATACTCAAACCATTATATGAGATGATGAAAAACCGTGTTCTTGAATCGAAAGTAATCCACACTGATGACACACCGGTAAAGGTTCAGGATAATGATCTTAACAAATGCCGTCAGGGCAGGATATGGATATATACGGGTGATGAAAATAATCCATATAATGTATTTGATTATACGAGCAGTAGATCGCGGGAAGGACCTGATGAGTTTTTGAATGGTTTTAAAGGATATTTGCAGGCGGATGCGTTTGGCGGCTATGATGGGATATATTTGACTAAACCTGTTACTGAGGTTTTATGCAATGCTCATGCTCGCAGAAAGTTTTATGATGCCCGCAATATCGATCCCGTGATAAGTCATACGGCACTGGCATACTATAAAAGATTGTATGCGGTAGAGAAAGAGATAAAAGATTTATCTCCGGAGGAAAAACGCAAGCTGCGTCAACTCCAATCTGTGGAGATCTTCAAAGAGTATAAAGAGTGGCTTGAATCTATAACAGAAGCACAGGCATTACCAAAAAGTCCGATACGTCAGGCGATAAATTATTGTCTGAAGAATTGGAATGCTCTCATCAGGTACACTGAAAACGGCAATCTTGCAATAGATAACAATGCGGCAGAAAGGGAAATGAAGCAAATTGCCATAGGAAGGCGTAACTGGTTGTTTTTCGGCAGCGACAAAGGCGGCCGAACTGCTGCTACATTGTTCAGTTTGACCAGATCGGCAAAACGTTTGGGGCTGAATATATTTGCTTACATTGAAGATGTGCTGACAAGATTGCCGGGCCAGCCTGTAAGTAAATTACAAGAACTGTTGCCGGACGAATGGATTAAGCAGCGTATCTCGGAAAATTAGCTGCCTGGCAGTAGCGAAAAAATACCAACTCCCACCGGACGGACACGTATCAATGTAACTTCCCGAGCAAATGCACCCCTGTAAAAAATTATGCGGCGAGGTCGTCTTCTGCAATTTTCGCCTTTTTTAGCGGTGGTTTCCAATTGCTCGGCAGCAACTCATCTATCCGGCTCTGAGGATGCGTGCTGACTTTCTTAAGAACATCCCT